>ONFA01000094.1 GCA_900316975.1 uncultured Prevotellaceae bacterium
GACTACTATCCCGGCTACAGGGATGAGTCAACCATGAAGGTACAGCGACATGAGTCACTTGGCATCTACATCTTTGCCAAGCCCAAGAACCAGCGCGAGAAGGACTACAACGAGCGCATGACGGAGAAAGCCGAGGCGCTGCGCTGCCGACGCTATGAGAGCATTGTCAATGAAAGGTATGACTTCTTTGACAGAGAAAGGATGAAAGGTGACTTTCTTGCTTACTTTAAGCAGAAAGCTGACAAAAAGAACTGCAAGTGGCAGCATGTCTATAAGCACTTTGCCCGTTTCTGTAACGACAAGTGCCGTTTCGATGAAATCAACGTAGACCTGTGCAACAAGTTCCGTGAGTATCTTCTAAACGCTCCGCAAACCATCCACACAGAGCACAAACTGCCGCAAACCATCCACACAGAGCACAAACTGCACATCAATAGCGTAGCTGGCTATTGGTCAACATTCCGTGCCGTGCTTCATACCGCCTACAGGGAACACAAGATTATGGAGAACCCCAACGGCTTCTTGGAGCGTATTGACACGATCCCGACAGAAAAAGAGCACTTATCCAAGGACGAACTTATCAGATTGGCCAATACGCCATGCTCGTCTGAGGTCTTGAAAAAGGCTTTCCTCTTCTCTTGTCTGACTGGACTTCGCAAGAGCGACATCAAACAGCTGACATGGGACAAGATTCAGCCCTACGGTGACGGTGGCATGTACGTCACGCTACGTATGCAGAAGACCAAGGAGCTGGTGAACAATCCCATCAGTGACGAGGCATTGGAACTGATAGGCTTCAATGATGAAGATGAAAACCGAAAACCTACTGACAAGGTGTTTGTTGGCTTCAATGACAGCCTTACCCAAACCCCGTTGAAGAAGTGGCTGAAGGCAGCTGGTATCACCAAGCATATAACCTATCATTGCAGTCGTCATACGCTCGGTTCGCTTCAAGTCGAGGCAGGTACAAGTGTCTATACCGTCCAGCATATCCTTGGCCACAAAAATGTCTCCACTACTCAGATCTATGCTGCGATGGCAGACGAAAGCAAGCGCGAATCTGTGGATCGTATTTCATTAAAGCCCGCTCCAACATTGCGAGTGGTCAAGACAGGAACAGGGGTTTAGCTGCAAACTTTCGCGCCAAAAGTCATTCTTGATTCCATTTCGTTCAGAAATGAAACCAAAGATGCTTTTTCTAAGTTGAAAATATGGGAAATGAGAACCAAGCATAATTGGCTCTCATTTTTCGTTATACCTTTGCCATGCAATCAAACAACGGAGAAAAAGGAGGAAAAGACCAAGTGTGAAAATCATACTCACTTCAAGTATGATTCACAAATAAACATAAAACACTGGCCTACAGGGCCTACAGGCGAAAAGACCATACGCTATGTACAAAAATCTTCTTAACTTTGCAGCGCATTTTCTGAAACAACGAACAATAATACGTAAAGACAATGAAAATAGATTCTCCATCTTCAATCACTTCACGGGAGGCATCCATCCGACTCGAATGGATCTCCACAAGAATACTGCCGGGAGTTGCAGTTCTTCTTCTTTCAATTCCACTTTGCCAATGGGCAGACTCAAATCTTCCCAATGGCATTATTCCAGTATCTATCATCTACCTGATGATTGTAATAGTCCTATGGTCAATGTATATGGCAGTACAGTATGCTTTCGTGGGAATAGCGCAGACGTGGAAAAACAAGACTCATGCTTGCAATAATCAAACTGCAACAAATGAATCAACGGCACAGAAGCCTGTTTTTCTTTTGGAGGCAATACCTGTCTATAACGAGTCAGAGGGTATTGATACCGCTTGTGAAGCAGAAACCGCTGAAGAGATAAGCGAGACTGAGGTTATAGAAGAGGCATATATGGCAGAGACAGGAGAACTCGCAAAAGACAACCATGTCAGCGTAACCTACCAGCAGGGTATTGATGACAGCAGGGTATTGATGACTTCTACCAAAGTCAGGCAGAAAGCCAGAAGAAGAAACTGGACACCATTCATGAATACCTTTTATACATCATGTCTCCATTTGTATATGAGGAAGACATGGACGAGTTCTGTACAGATCTGTTGAGATTCGCGATGGATCACAACTACCGCCCTGAAGTTGAGTGGAAGAGATACAAGACCAAGCTGAGCAGCTTCGATGTCCGACATATGGTCTGGAGCATTGCAACAAGATTGGGACTTGGTAAAGGCAAGGTTTACAGCAACGATGATTGCGCCTGTTATATCGAGCGTCGTTTTGCTTCATTATGCGTAACAGCCAGTGGAGAGCCGTTATCACACAATACGCTCAGGAACCTGACTGTCACATCCAACAGCGACCAGATT
>ONFA01000093.1 GCA_900316975.1 uncultured Prevotellaceae bacterium
CCTCCTCCAATGAGGAAGCCTTCTTTCATATTCCAAGGTTTAGTCCACATATCCAAAGATATTTGCTGCAAAGGTACAACAAAAATCTTAGATTTCAATTAATTTGCCTTTTTTCTTTGCTTCCTCAATCCACTTGGGTTCGATTTCCTGTAGGAAGCGCTGTTTGTTCTCATTCAGTGCCTTCATGTCGAGGCCGATTGCAGCCTGAGCCTTTGCCTTGGTGCTATAGTCAGGCACGGGGATGGCATCAGTATGCCCATGCTTGGCTGCAACGCGGGCAATAAGCAGGCGGGCCTGCTGGGCGTAGTCAACCGAATGAGAGAGTAGGCGCACCACCTCTTGTGGTGCATGGAATGTGGCACCATGAGAGGCGATGGCATAGTCCCAACGCCACTGGCTCTTTCGGAGCAATGCCTGAATGGGAGTCAGCTCAGCCTCGGTAGCACCCTTGTCGATGATAAACTTTGTCTCGAAGTGGGCACGGGCAAGCTCTTGCTCGGCACGGGTGCGCACCTCGTTACACTTCTCCTGGCGCTCATACACATTTTGGCGCAACACCTCTGCATCCTGACGGTGACAGGTCTGGCAGGTGCGGTCAATCTTGGCCAACGGTGATTGTATCTGGTGGTCAGAGAACTTCACGCCGCCCTCCTGCTTATAGGGCATGTGGCAGTCAGCACACGACACGCCGCGCTGGGCATGTATGCCTTGTTGCGACATCTCCCAACCAGGATGCTGGGCCTTCAGAATCTTGGTCTTCGATAGCGGATGGATATAGTCGTAGAAACCAATCTCGTCGTAATAATCCTCAGCAGCCTCGCAGGTCAGCCCCTTGTCGTGCGGGAACACCAGGTAGTTTGCCTTGCCGGGATTCTTCTCGTCGTTAGGCTTGATGAAGTAGTACTCCACATGGCATTGGGCACACACCAGCGAGCGCATCTCCTGATGGGACACATCTTTCACATTCAGACCACGACGGGCAAAAGCTTCGTAGAGGGCAGGGCGGGCAGGACGCAAGTCCATCGTGCGGGCATCGTGGCAGTCACTACAACCAATGGGGTTCACCTCGTCGGCACCCAGCTCGCTCCACTTCTTGGCGTAGAAGTTAGCGGGGTCCATGACCGATTTCGAGGCGCTGAGCTCACGCATCATTCTTGGCACGTCAGGGTGAATGCCAGGATTGCCTGTGCGCAGAATCTTGCGCATATCCTCTAAGGCATGCTTGTGTCCGCGAGGGGTGTTATAGTGGCGCGAGAAGGCATAGCCAGCCCACAGCACTACCATCTCAGGACGCTGCTCGAGCACGTCAACCTCTTGCGACGAGTTGTACTTCGACTTGAACGTGGTGTCCTCCGTCATTGCCCACGTCTCGTACTCACGCGGATAGTCGGCCTTGAACTTCTCGTTCTGGGCCACAATCGAGTCCTCAAACACGGTGCGTTTGTTGTTGAAAACGCTGGCCACCTCGGCCCTGCGCTCCATCAGCGACGACACAAGCAGTCCCAGGATAAAGACTACTGCCATAGATCCTCCGAAGAGTATCCAACCTTGCCATTTTTTACTTATTTGCGATGTTAGTTGAATTTTTCATTTCATCATGTTCTGAAGCCATTCCGGCACTGGCGATGGTGGCAAGGGAGTCACCCCCTCGGCTCCAGGTGTTGCCATCAGCGAGTTCATGCCACCGTGGGGCACGTTACGATGACAGTCCCAGCACACCTTACCGCCCTGAGCCTGCTGTTGCATGTAGCTCATGCGCCCCGTCTTCACAAACTCTGTGTTCAACTGCTGGTGACAACGAATGCAGTTATCCATCACCACCTGCCCTGTCAGCGCCTCGGCCATCGGAGCTTGACGTTCTGAGTGCATCACGAAATAGGCCGTGTGCTTCAGTCCGTCCATCGCCTTGAAACCATACTTCAATGCCAAGTTCTGGTGGGGCACATGACAATCGTTGCACGTGGCGTCTCGACCGTGTGAAGAGTGGCTCCACGTGGCATAGTAGGGTGTCATGATGTGGCAGTTGACGCATGCCGCCGGATTGTCGCCAACAAAATAAGTATGCGCCCTGAGCAGATACATAAACAATCCGCTGAGTCCACAGACTACACCCGCCACGAGCAGCATGCCTACTTTCTGCCTGTAGGAGAATTTGTCTTTAAGTACTAATATTTTCTTCCAGCTCATTCGTTGATGGTTCAATTTATTAGGCAAATGTAATCAATTTTGAGGACATCAGTTGGTAACAACCGTTACCCGAACCATATAATGATTGTTAATTTTTGGTTTTATTCACACTTTTTCCTTAACTTTGACCCCATATAAAAAAGAATATGGACATTGATACATTACAGGGGCTGAGACGATGCCCGCTTTTTAATGGGCTGACGGAGTCGGAGATTATCGACCTGATGCACACGGTGCGTTATAGGGTCGTACGGTGTTGCAAGGGCGAATTTCATGCCATCGAAGGCTCTGTTTGCCAATATGC
>ONFA01000091.1 GCA_900316975.1 uncultured Prevotellaceae bacterium
TGGGCAACATTTGGTGTGTTTTGCTGTGGCGTAGGCATGATATTCGGTTTTATCGGCTGCGAAATGTTGCCAATGGAACTCATCTTGCCCAAAGTGTATGCCTTCGGCTGCATCACCAGCGTTATCTCCCTGTGTTTCGGAATGGGCACAACCATCACAGGCCTCGTCATCCGAAACCGCGTCATTCAGGTGTGCGGTCTTGTAGCGGGCATCGGCGGATTCTTCGGAGCTTTGCACTTCCCAGGTCATGCACAACTCTATGTGATGGCTGTCGTGGCCTTGATTGGTCTAATCGTGCCAGGTGTAACCATTCTCTTGCAAAACCAGAAATAAGGAGGTGCCAATATGTTCAAACCGTTAGACCCACTGCTGCACTCCGAACTGCGACTGGCCGTCATGTCGCTGCTACATCAAAGAGCAGACGGGAGCTACAGCGGGTAATCTGAGTGTGCAGATAGACAAACTCTCGTCAGCGGGCTACATAGAGGTGGAGAAGACTTTCAAAGGCAAGAAGCCATGCACCCTCTGCCGCATCACGCCTGTTGGTCTGAAAGCTTTCGAGGCGTATGTTGAATCGTTAAAGAGTTATTTGAAATTATGAAAAAACTAGTAGTATTGTTTATACTTTGTATCACCACTATTGCCACTAAAGCACAAAGTGGCGATGCAAAAGGTGAGTGGTCAGGACAGCTGAATGTATTTGGCCAGAAACTAACACTCGTGTTCCATCTAAACGATGAAAACTGCACATTAGACTCGCCAGACCAGGGTGTCAAGGGCGTTCCCGCCAAATTGGAGCGAACAGAAACAGGTATCAAAGTTTCAGTTACCTCAATCAATGCCAGCTACGAAGGCGTAAATAAAGGTGATTCCATCACGGGAACGTTTAAACAGCGTGGGATGACATTTCCACTGACTCTAAAACCTGGCACGATGAAACGCAACCGTCCACAAACGCCAGTAGCCCCCTTTCCCTACCAGACCCAGGAGGTGAGTTTCAGCAATGGCGATGCAATGCTGAAAGGAACACTTGTACTGCCAGAGAACCACACACAGAACACCCCAGTGTTGCTGATGGTGACAGGTAGCGGACTGCAAAACAGAGACGAGGAAATCTTTGAGCACAAACCCTTTGCTGTCATTGCTGATGCACTCGCTCGACAGGGCATTGCTACACTCCGCTATGACGACCGCGGTTTCGGAGAATCAACAGGCGACCTGGTGAATGTCACCACCGAAGATCTTAAGAACGATGCACTGGCAGGAGTGGAACTCTTGCACAAGCAATTTCGAAAAGTCGGAGTCATTGGTCATAGCGAGGGGGGCACCATCGGACTCATGCTGGCAGCAGAAGGCAAAGTGGACTTTGTGGTAAGCCTAGCAGGAGGAGTCATATCGTTAGAAAAAGCATTATTGGAGCAAAACCGATGGACACTACAACAGGCAGGATATTCGCAGGACGTGATAGACTGTTATTGCATAGTACTTAAAGGACTATTCGACGAACTGAAAGCAGGGAAGAATCCCGAACCTGCCACCAATGGCCTGCCCACAGAATTGGCCAAGAATCTGTCTGTGGTAAAAGCACAGAGCAGCACGCCCTATATGCGTTATTTCCTCGGACTGGATTTAACCGACAAATTAGGTAAAATCACTTGCCCCGTGCTGGCATTAAACGGAACGAAGGACCGTCAAGTGAACAGCGAAGAGAACCTGAACGCCCTCCGAAGCGGACTTGCAGGCGAAAAAGAAATTAAGGCTATAGTTGGACTCAACCACATGTTCCAGCACTGTGGCACAGGCGATCCGAGTGAATATAAGGACATCGAAGAAACATTTGCACACGAAGCTCTTGACATCATCACGACATGGCTGAAGAAGTTTAAATAATCTCACCAGTGAATTGAATCTCGATACAATCTTGCCTATACCAAACAGATTTTTCATACCTTTGGCTATATCAGAGAGTTGTCCCTTCACTCGTTCGTGTTCATCACTCTTCAAGAAGGGAAGCGAAGCATTGAGTACAGTGTCTGCGGCTTCCTCCTTATCGAGCTGGCCATTCATATAGCGTTTAATGTCGCCCTCTTGCCGATCGGAGATTATATCTGCAGACTGTTTTCATCCAGCAAGAATTCAAGGATATTCATAAATACAACGCCATTGTCATCCTGATAGCGCCTGACAGTATCTTCTGTAATAACAAATTTAAGGAAACTGTCATCAATACTCTTTAGTGAACGCAATTCCTGCTCTCGCTTCTCTTCTGACGGGAGACGGAAAGCCGACTGTATGTAGCATCGTTTGCTTCCCTGGTTACATACAAAATCCACTTCATATTGTTTCCGCACACTAACGCCATTGTCATCTTTTTCGTTTTTCACGACTACACCTACATCAACGCTCATACCGCGAAGACGCAGTTCGTTGTAAATCAGATTCTCTATCAGATGTGTCATTTCAAGTTGTCGGAAATCAATGCGTGCATTGCGAAGCCCCAAGTCTGTGAAATAGTATTTTGCAGGTGTAGAGATGTAACGTTTGCCCTTGATGTCATACCGTATTGACTTCTCTATCAGAAAAACTTCTTCAAGAATGTCAAGATATGTCTTGATGGTTTGCTTTGAGAATTGTACGTTCTTGACGGTTTTGAAAGTGTTCTCCAA
>ONFA01000084.1 GCA_900316975.1 uncultured Prevotellaceae bacterium
AACCATGTTAGGAAGACTGTCAACCTATTCAGTAAATTGCCTGTCAACCACATCAGGAAAAATACAAAAAACTGTCAACCAAAATCAGGAAAAGACAATCAAATGTTACAGGATTGTCTAATTATGATTCAGCCAATAATATAAGAAATAGTCATAGATAAAGTATTGTCCATTATTGTTTGTCACAATGTCCTTTTCCAGCAAGGCAGACATACTTCTTTGTACAGCACTGGCAGAGGTAAGATGATATTTTTTAATAAAGTCTCCACTGGTTGGTTGTACGTTCTTTCCTGAATGAGCTAAAGCCAATAGTAAAGCTTTTTGTCTGGATGATAGCCTTGCCATCATATCTTGATAAGTGTCATTTTTTTCTTCCACTGCGTAACTAATGGCAGCATCTACATCTTTGGTGTCGCAGGCATGATGTGGTTCTGCCATTGCGTACAGCTCATTACAAATCTTTTGAATGTACCATGTGGTTCCTTCAAATTTCTCATAGATATAGCGAATGGCCTCTGACGTAATCTGTTTTCCTCCTTCTTCAAAATGTCCAACGATAAATGCAGAATAAGCATCGATTGATATCGGTTTCAGCGATATTGTTGATGCACTCTGATAGAAGGGCCTTGCCGGCGAAGAGAATATTTCACCCATCATGTGTCGTTTGGAGCCAGAAAATATAAACCAAGCATTATTACATTCTTGAATATAGGTTCTAAGCAATGCTTCCACTTTTTGTTCTGGATAATCCATGATGGCTTGAAATTCATCAATGGCAACAAGGCAAGGCTTGTCGGCAGACTTCAAGTACTGGAAAATCTCATCAAGAGACATTTGGGGTGATCGGATATCACCAATTTCAAGATTCCAACTTGGTTGACCCATTGCATCGAGAGTAATCCCAGTTCGTAATGAGCTGGCTATCTGGATGAAACGCTCCCATGCCTTTCGTCCCTTCGATTTCAACACAGAGAGTATAGCTCGTCCCAATTCGTATGTGAACTCAGCCAATGATTTCGTCGCATAGATATCCACGATAAACAGGTAATAATCCTGTTGTAGTTCTTGCTGGGCAAAACAATGTCGAATAAGACCTGTCTTGCCCATCCTTCTTGGCGACATTAACGCAACATGATTACCATTGACAAGTAGTGATGTCAAACGTTTGGTTTCTTCTATTCTGTCACAAAAAAACTCTGGCCCGTTGTAGCCGTATGTTAAAAAAGGATTTATTTTCATTTGGCAACTTTTTTACGTTTACGGGTGCAAAGATAAAAAGAATGATTTAATTATACAAATTTGCGTTACGCATTTTTGTATAATCAGTACTATTCCGTATTCTTCTGGAGTTGTATCATTTCTTCATATTGTCTATTTTGTTCAAAACTGTGGCGATGCAGGACTTCCCAGCCCTGCATACCTAATGATGGAATATTCTTCCTTTCTAAATCTTTTATTAATTCACTATTTGCCATGAAGAAAACATGCTATTTCTTGTCCTTCTTTTGAGGCTTGTCAAACTCTGTCCAATGTCCAAGGGTGTATTGATCCGATGCTCCGAAACCAACATAATCCAAAGGTGTGACAAGTTTCTTGTCTTCATCCTGAACAAAGGGGCTGAGTTTGTCTTTCTTTTCATAGATAATCTGCCCGTTTTCCCAACTCTTCATGAACGGCCATTCTCTGGGCAGCCATAGGTCGCCTACCGTATTAAGCACTAAGAGTTTAATCCGCTCAATCTGTGGTTAAAAATTAAAATCTCCGCTCAATCCGCTCAATCGTTCCGCAGGAACTTGTTTATATAAAAACATACCCCTTTGGGTATAAAAACATACCCCTTTGGGATGATTAAGCTGATTCAGCAGATTTATAGGATTTGAATCATTTTGTCTGGAAATAAATTTGAATGATTTTGAAAAGATTTGTACGATTTCGCCCGCAGGGCACTCCCCCACACGCCGCGCGAGACGTGATTTCCGTTCAATCCGCTCAATCGTTCCGCAGGAACTTGTTTTATAAAGACATACCCCTTCGGGATGATTAAGCAGATTGGGCGGATTTATAGGATTTCGCAAGTGTTCCGAGGAGGCTCAATAATACATGTCGCTGTTCGAAGCTAACAGGTCGTAGCGGATATCGTCCTCAAGTACGGATACACCTATCTTCCTTGACTCTGACGAAGCAGATTGAGTCGATGCCGTGATGGGACGCGGCTGCACTGGACGATGAGGGTTTGTGGTTTGATAGATGGTGTCATGCACCACTTCGCGGACAACAACGGTGTCGGTCGTGGAGCTGACTTGGGCGGTGAAGCCTTGTGATGCCCGTTTCGTGGTGGCTGAAGAGACAAAGTACCCCAAAAAGAAACTCACGAGACAGGCGGCAGGGATGGCTATGTACCAAGCCGTGCGATGGCGCGATTTCCATGGGCGCACCTTTACCTGACGTGTGTCTTCTTCCCGAATACGAAGTGCAACAGCAATGATGTCTTCATTGCTCATATTCTCTGGTTGTTGTGGATGTGTGGTCATATACTTGCAAGTTTTTGGCGTATCATATTCATTGTTCTATGGATTCTCATTCTCACGGTTCCTTCCGTCAAATGCTCAATCTGAGCGATTTGGGGAATGGTAAGCCCTTCTTCGTAATGGAGGGAGAAGAGCAGATGGAGCGGCGGTGGCAGCGATGAGAGCACTTTTCTAACGGCATCCATCTGTTGCTCCTGCGTCAGTCTCACTTCCACATCTTCCTCGCTGAAAGGTTCATCATCAAGCGTGGCAAGAAAGGCAGTCACATGCTCATTGTGCCGGTAGGTGTTCTTGCAGAGATTGTAGGCGATTGTGAAGAGCCATGTAGCCACGCTGCTTCCCTCCGCATAAGTGTCTCTTGCCTCATACATCCGCATAAAAACATCATGTGTGAAATCCGATGCCATTTCATCATCGCCGCCCAGTTGTCGGAAGAAGAAACTCTGTAACCGTCGGGCATACCGACGGTACAGTTCTTCAAATGCCGACTCGCTGTCGCGTGCCACGCGTTGCATCAATTCTTCATCGGTCATTTTCCGATGAGGCTTAAACAGGAGGATGCTCATGGCTCTACAAATTTAGTGGCTTCATGATACGAGCGGATGTCCGGTTCCAAATCGCTGAAAAAATCCTTGGTATGCGCGCCCTGCTTGCTCCTTTGTTCAATCGTCTTGAGCAGCAAACCGCTCAGCCAATGGCATCGCTCCGGATTGTATTTCTTGTAATGAGGCAGAAGTCCCTGCAAAAGCACGACGGTGTTGCGCACATCCCAATTGCCGTCAGAGTGGTAATGTTCATTCTCTTGGGGTGCCGGAACAAAAGGAAGGTAGAGATAGTCGAGCAGATAGCGCTCTTCCACATTACGGCATGCCACCGCCATGTTGTCATAGGGTTTTGACGAGTAGCGCACAAGCAATCCCTCATTATATAAGTTTTTCAGTATTTCACGAGGCATATTTTTTCTGTGGAGCGATGGGGCATATGCCGCATAATAGACGGGGTGCTTACTATGCTTCCCTATCCAATCCAATATCATCAAATTCCCAATATACCAATCTCTCGCAGGATCACTCTTGTCGTACTTTGGCAAGGCACTCACCCACTTATCATCTGGCCAAGGAACTTTACATTGGTTCCAAATAGTGCCCCAATCGCCATTTCTGTGTACCAAAACCTTGTCTTTGTGCAGACCAAACACCACCTGAATCATCTTCTTGGGAATCAATTCGCCTTCAGATTCGCCCAAATAGATGCCCCCCTCTTCCATTCCCTGCATCTCGTTATAATGATAATAAAGAACATCAGCCGGAAACAGGCCACTTTCATAATAGCGGGTCAGCATGTCGTCCAAACGCTTGCCTCCTTTCTCATACAAAAACCAGCACCACTTGTCATAGTCTTCTTTCAAAGGACGCTCGGGCAAACGCTTCAATGCCTCTTCACCGTATTTCCGGCACTTTGCCCAATCGTAGCTGGCCTCCATTGCCAGCAGATAATAAGTATAGGTGTCAGGAATCGCCTTTTTGACACGTGCCATGAATTCCTTTTCGTTCGCTTCTGAAGTATAGTCAGGAACAAAGTGACTATAAAAAATACGCGCCTCATACAAGTTTCTCCACCCCATCTCGTCTTTGGGATGCTCTTCCACGTATGTCTCCCACTTCTGAAGCCTCTTCAAGATGGTGATGGAATCCTCCAGCACATTCCATCGTTCATATTCCACGCCTTCCGCTTCAGGGTCACTCGTCCCTTGCGTCATGCGACTTATCCAATTCTCAAATTCAGAACTCTGCGTGTCCTGACCTTTCTGCTGAAGTTGATTGCATGAGCAAAGCAGCCCTGCGACAAACATCATCAAACCAATTGTACTTTTCTTCATTTTCCGTATAAATTCATTGTTACGTTTCTTGTTTCCGATTTCGAAAGCATCTTGACGTCATCTATGCCTTTCCGATACAGCATACACCTGAAATTCGACATCATCACAAAAAAATCACAATAAGAACCGTTTATTAAGAACGGCTCTTTCTCCTGTCCCATTGCCGCTAAGCGACAACAGCCAGCACGAAAGTGAGAATTGTTTTCTTCATATTGTTTATTTTGTTTTCTGTTGCAAAGTTAAGTTTTTTTCCTGCAATTACTTTCATTTATCAGAAATAATCCCTACTTTTGCAGCAGAAACTAAAAAGGACAGGATTATGACAGCAATACAGTTACGTGCGG
>ONFA01000079.1 GCA_900316975.1 uncultured Prevotellaceae bacterium
AAAAGCCGATACTCTGCCAGCAGCATGACATTTGGCTTTAACTCCTTTAACTCCTCTAACTCCTTTAACTCCAAAGAAGTTGAGCATTTGCGAAACTTATATTCACATATAAATGCATTCAAATATTCACTTCGCTCAATGTCACCAGTTTGTTCACGATGGCATAGATGGTGATGCCTGCCGCAGAGTGAATCTGCAATTTCCGTGCGATGTTGCGGCGATGAGTGGTGACCGTGTTGACCGACAAACACAATTGGTCGGCAATTTCTTTGTTTGACAGCCCCTTTGCCACGCACATCACAATTTCCTTCTCACGGTCAGAAAGTTGTTCTTCGTTCGGGGTAACAGTTGTGTTTTGTGTGTGCTCCGCTTTAGGCTGCTTCATCTTGGTCTGATGTTCCAAAAGTTTCACTGCCGGCACAAAAATGTTGTCCTCTACCAGACTGTGGATGCTCAGTTCCTCTTCCGCCTGATAAATAGACACAATCACAGCATTCAGTTTCTCGTTCATTTCCGTCTGCGGATAATACTGCATGAAGAGGTTCTTCAACTCCTTCAGTTTGCTTTCAATCGCCTCATGGTGTCGGGAGAGCAGGTGACTGCTGTCAATTGCCACCAATTCGCCCTCTAACAATTTCTCCACATAAGCATATACAGTGGTCTCCTCATATTCCATGTGGCGGCGAACCTCCTCCACATATTCATCAAAAAACTTCAGCACCAGAAAGGCAATCTCGTTCTGTACAGAACAATCGATGGCATTCAGCAGATGGAAACGGATGTTTGGAAACAGATACCCGAGAAAATAAGTGTGCGTACGCTTCAAATATCCCAAGACTGATTCAACCTTCACCATCTCCACACGTTGGGGACGATTTTCTGCTCCATCCTTCACGTAGTTGATGATGGTCAAGAACGTGTCGGCATCCACACCGCATTGGCGACACACCTCAGCGATGGTCTTCTCGCCGAAACCTAAAGAAATGCCAAAACGGCTCATCACCTGCAACAGACGATAGTCATTGGCGATGACAAACCCTAACTTATCTGTCGATTTATATACCCCAGGCATATAGCTTTTCCTCATTATAATCATAATTCTGAATGTTTTTAGTTCGTGGACAAAGAGCATCCAGAATTACGTAAACCTATACTAAATCGGGCACAAAGGTAGTGAAAAAAACGTAAAAAACGAGAAACTTTTCTTTTTTATTCACCCCAAAGAGGTGAAATACTGACTAATGAGTATTGTTTTGTTCTCAGAAAGGTTGTAACTTTGCATCCGATTTGCAAGAGTGTACTTTTGCCGTAAACGCGTTTAGGAGAATGAAACTTTCAGAATTAAAGACAGGCGAGAAGGGAATTATTGTCCGTGTCATGGGACACGGTGGCTTTCGTAAACGAATTGTAGAGATGGGATTCATCAAGGGCAAGAGCGTGGAGGTCTTGCTCAATGCTCCCTTGCACGATCCCGTGAAGTACAAAATCATGGATTACGAGGTTAGCCTGCGTCGTGCAGAGGCTGAACTGGTAGAGGTTGTGAATGAGGAAGAGGCGAAGGCATGGATGGAACAACACCCCGAACAACGAGGCATCCCTGCTGAGGGAAAAGAGGACATCTTGCAACGTGTGGCAAATCTGAAAGGACATGAATTGAGTGTGGTTTTTGTCGGCAATCCGAACTGCGGAAAAACCTCCCTCTTCAATATAGCCAGTGGTGCTCATGAACGTGTGGGAAACTACTCTGGCGTGACTGTCGATGCCAAGGCGGGACATTTTGATTTCGAAGGTTACCACTTTAACATCGTGGACCTTCCTGGCACATATTCCCTCACAGCCTATACACCGGAAGAACTCTATGTGCGCAAGTACATCATCGAACAACATCCCGACCTCATCATCAACGTGATTGATGCCAGCAATTTGGAACGCAACCTCTATCTGACCACCCAACTGATAGACATGGACGTGCCAATGATTATTGCCCTCAACATGTATGATGAACTTCGTGAGAGCGGCAACAAACTCGACATCGAACAACTCGGAATCTTGTTGGGCGCACCTATCGTACCAACCGTTGGAAAGACAGGTGAAGGTGTGAAAGAACTCTTTCATCAGATTATTGAAATAGCAGAAGGTAAACAAAAGACAGCCAGACATATACACATCAATCATGGAGTGTTGATTGAAGAGAAAATCGAACGAGTGGAAACACTGGTTCGCATGAATCCAGAGCCCCATCACAACTATTCAGCACGTTTCCTCTCCATCAAATTGTTGGAGAATGACCGACAGGTGGAGGGCATCATTCGTCAACTGGACAACCATGTACAAATTCTTTCTGAACGGGACACGTGTCAACGTGAAATACAAGAAGAAATTGGAGAGGACAGCGAATCTGCCATCACCGATGCCAAGTATGGTTATGTGCAGGGAGCCTTGAAAGAAACCTACCAGAAAGTGCACCGTTACAATCGTGCCACCACCAAACGCATTGATGCGGTGGTGACTCATCAAGTGTGGGGTTACCCCATCTTCTTGTTGCTCATGTATTTTATGTTCTTCTGTACTTTCAATATTGGACAGTATCCGATGGACTGGATCGATGCAGGCGTTGAATGGCTCGGTGAAATCGTTGGCGCATGGATGCCAGATGGACCGCTCAAGGACCTTATTGTAGATGGTATCATCAGCGGTGTGGGTGGTGTCATCGTCTTCCTGCCCAACATCATGATTCTTTATGCCTTCATCTCATGGATGGAGGATTCTGGGTATATGGCACGTGCAGCCTTCATCATGGATAAAATCATGCACCGTATGGGTTTGCACGGTAAATCGTTCATTCCTATGATTATGGGGTTCGGTTGCAACATTCCTGCCATTATGGCAACCCGCACCATTGAAGACCGCAAGTCGCGACTCATCACCATGCTCATCATTCCCCTCATGTCATGCTCTGCCCGACTGCCTGTCTATATCATCATCATCGGTGCATTCTTCCCTAAGAATTCAGCCCTGATTCTCTTCTGCATCTATCTGATTGGCATTGCCTTCAGTGTGTTGATGGCAAAAGTGTTCAGCCGTTTCATTGTCAAAGGCGAAAGCAGTCCTTTCGTCATGGAACTGCCTCCTTATCGTATGCCATCCATGAAGAGTGTCAGCCGTCACACATGGGAGAAAGGCAAGCAATATTTGAAGAAGATGGGTACCACCATTTTGGTTGCCAGTATCGTGGTGTGGGCACTTAGTTACTTCCCCCATCATGCCGAAGCCACAGAGGAACAGCAGATGGAACTCAGTTATATTGGACAAATCGGGAAATTCGTCGAGCCAGTCATCCGTCCTTGCGGATTGGCATGGAAAGAAGGTGTAGCCCTCATTGCAGGCGTGGGAGCCAAGGAAATTGTTGCCAGCACAATGGCGGTGCTCTATCATGGCGACATCACCACCAGTGGCATGACGACCCTCACAGCCTTCACCTTCCTGCTTTTCGTTCTCCTTTACATGCCTTGCATCCCTGCCTGCATCGGCATCAAGAACGAATCAGGCAAATGGAAATGGGCAGGATTCACCATCCTCTACACCACCCTCCTCGCTTGGCTCACCTCCATGCTGGTATATCAAGTCGGGAGCCTGATAATCAATTAACTTAACTTTCGGAAGTTTTAGTTTATTGGAGTTAAAGGAGTTAAAAGGAGTTATCGCTCCGCTCAGGAGTTAAAAGCCGATACTCTGCCAGCAGCATGACATTTGGCTTTA
>ONFA01000078.1 GCA_900316975.1 uncultured Prevotellaceae bacterium
AAATCTGTGAAATTTTCTAAAGATTTCATACGTAAATCTATTGAAAAATCTGTGAAATCAGTGCAATCTGTGGTGAAAAACAACTTCCGAAAGTTGAGTTAATAATTATAGAAATTAGTGAACTAAATTATTTTAATTATTCAAATTAGTTTCAGAAACAACAAAGTTGGAGTTCTTTCGCTGAATAGTTACAATTTACAATTCATGGAGCAATTTGGCGATTGTACAGTTCTTTCTGTCTGCATGGAAAAATTGTACATTGTAAATTGTCAAATTGTAAATGATTTTATTCATACGGTATCATTGCCAGCATGTCGGCAAATTTGTCCACTCCTTTTTCCAGATGGCTGCCCACCATTTGCTTCATGAAGAAGTTGAGGTCGGCGTCAATCGTCACCTTCAGTTTGCTGGTCGTGTCGCCTGTCGGCAGCATCTGCACCCACAGTTTGAAACTGACGGGTGAGTTGGTCGAGGTGAACTTCACACACTTCTCTGGTTCTCTATCCACTATCTGCACGGCGATGGTGCCGATAGGACCAGCGGGCGCACTCACTGTGTCGGTGGTGAACTCCATCTGGTTCACGGCGTTGCGCACCTCCTCTATCTTGTCGGCGGGTATCTTGGCCTGCACGTTGGGGTCGTCAATCCGTTCCTTGATGACAGCCAAGTTCGTCAAGTCGGACAGTTTGGCATACACTGCGCTCTGACTGAAGGGAACCTGCTTGATTTGACTTTCGTATTTTGCCATAAGAACTAAAACAACGAATTTTACGAATTTTACGAATTTATTTTGAATGCCGCAGACGGCAACGAATACAAACGAATGTCATTCGAATTATTTGTCACATTCGTTGTTTCCACTCGCTTGGGTTGGCTCTCCACTCGTTCAGCACTGGAATCTGGTCTTCGGTGATGTAACCTGTCTTCAGGGCCACCTCCAGCACGGCCTCGTAGTTGGTCAGCGTGATGAGTTTCACCTTTGCCTCGTCGAAAGCCTTCTTCGCCACGTCGAAACCGTAGGTGTAACTTGCCACCATGCCGATGACCTCGCAACCGTTGTTGCGGATGGCCTCCACAGCCTTCAGCGATGAGCCGCCAGTGGAGATGAGGTCTTCAATCACCACCACCTTCATGCCGGGCTTCAACTCACCCTCGATGAGGTTCTCCAGTCCGTGGTCCTTCGGTTTGCTGCGCACATACACGAAAGGCTTGTGCAGCGCGTCAGCCACCAACGCACCCTGCGGAATGGCACCCGTGGCCACACCGGCCATGGCATCCACCTCCTGAAAGTTCTCCTCGATGACGCGGCAAATCTCCAACTTCACGAAGTTGCGCAAGTCGGGATAACTCAGCGTCTTGCGGTTGTCGCAATAGAAGGGTGACTTCCAGCCGCTTGCCCATGTGAAGGGGTTCTCTGGCTGCAACTTGATAGCCTTGATGTTCAGCAGTTTCCCTGCAAAGATTTTCTCCAATGTCTTCATATTTGTCATTATTTTTTTGTTAATTATATGCTTTTTCTCTCATGAACTCGTCAGCCACATAAAGGTCGCCATACAGATAAAGTCCTGTGGCCTTATCGTGCAAATCAGCACAAGTATGACTCTCGTAGAACAACTGCAGAGCCTTGACTGGCTCTATGTTAAGTCGTTTGGCCAGTTCTACCGAGATGGCACCGATGCGATTACTGAGAATAATCTCTTGAATCACTGGTGACTTGACAGGGTCATCATAATTTCTGGATTCCATCGAAAATCAAATACTTGTCTGTTATTGCTTGGTTGAGTAAACACATCTGATTGTTGGGCTGGTGTTGAGCCAATCGTGTCAATGCGGTGTTGATGTCCATCAGACCTACCATGTATAGATTCACGGTGTCCACAACTCGGTCGTTCGCCGCACCTCCTTCAATATAGTCGTATGCATCGGCCACAGGCTTCCCCTGCCTACTGTTAACAATGAATTCCAGCCAGTCCCGATTGTATGCCTTAAAGATTTTGCAACGTCCCTCAGCAAGAATTGCTTCGCGGTTTAAGCGGTATCTGTTCAGGACGGGAGCCATTTTTCTTCGGTCTGCCACCTGAGCAGCCCAGTTTGTGGCTTGCTGGCAGAGATCTGTGACATAGAATCCCCTCCCGAAGTCTAAGTTTGGGCGACCCAATTGGCATATAGGGTGTTCTATGATTTCTGTACCGCCATGATAAACAATCACCTCATTCATCTTTTCCCCTCCCATTCTTTTAGGCATTCAGCAATTCCCGCCGCCACATTCTCTCGGCTTTCGCTGTGCAAGGTCTCATAGTGAGGAACAATGTAATTCTCTATCAGCCCCACCTTCTTCATTCGCTGATACACCTCTTGATAAGGGGTATTCAGCAATCGGGCTGTGGCTTCTATGCATGTCGCCACAAAAGCCATCACAACCTGCGTTTTTGATATTTCTATAAGTGAATTCATGCTCGACACGTATAATACGTTGTATAGTCGGTTGCAAAGATAAAGAAAAAAAATGAGAAAAATGCTTTTCCCCTCATTTTTCGCACAAAACCTTCTTCACTTCTCGTTTATTATCATTGCCTTTGCCACCAGCAACCATCCCTTCAAGCCTATGACAACCCAAGCAATGATAAAAATAATCGCCGACTACTTCAAGACCCAACCCGTCTTGAAGGCATGGCTGTTTGGCTCCTTTGCCCGTGGCGAAGTCCCCCGATAGCGAACCGCACCCCTCGACTACGGCAGGGCGTACCCGAGGGGTACGGCATGGTGTACCCCTCGGGTACGATTCTTGTGCTGTCCCAAAATCTTGGGGCGTTTTCTTGGTCTGTTCAAAATAAAGTGGTAATTTTGCAGCAATAAATAAAAGGTGTAATTAACAAAAAGCAAAAATATCTATGGCAAAATTCAAACGTATTCTGCTCAAACTTTCGGGTGAGAGTTTGGCAGGGGAACAGAAGCAGGGCATCAATGTGGAGCGACTGAACCAGTATGCCCAGCAAATTAAAGAGATAGCAGAGATGGGGGTGCAGATTGGCATCGTCATCGGTGGCGGCAACATCTTCCGCGGACTGAGCGGGGCAGGGAAGGGCTTCGACCGTGTGAAGGGCGACCAGATGGGCATGTGTGCCACGGTCATCAACTCGCTGGCATTGTCGAGTGCACTGGGTGCCATCGGTCAGAAGAACCGTGTGCTGACGGCTATTCGCATGGAGCCGATAGGGGAGTTTTATAATAAGTGGAAAGCCATTGAGGCAATGGAGAATGGCGAAGTGGTCATCATGGGTGCTGGTACAGGTTCTCCTTACTTCACCACTGACACAGGCTCATCATTGCGTGGTGTCGAGATAGAGGCTGATGTGATGCTGAAAGGCACCCGTGTGGATGGTGTCTATACGGCAGACCCAGAGAAAGACCCGACCGCCAAGAAGTATCACGACATCACCTATGCCGATGTGATTGCACAGGGCCTGAAGGTGATGGATATTTCAGCCACAGCCATGTGCATGGAGAACAATCTCCCCATCTATGTGTTTAATATGGATGTGGTGGGCAACCTGAAGAAAGTGATGGAAGGCGAGGAGATTGGTACGCTGGTACACAATTGAGATAGTTGACAGTTGATAATTAACAATTAACAATTAACAATTGGCTGGCGCGATGTTGGCCGTTGAAAAACAAGCCGCATGGCTAATTGTTAATTGTTAATTATTTAAGTTTCGGATGTTCCAAACGCTTCATTTTCAACAACGAATAAAACGAATCATTCTAATTTACCATGCGGCGAGAAGATGTATTTCCCTAATGCC
>ONFA01000077.1 GCA_900316975.1 uncultured Prevotellaceae bacterium
GCCGTCACAGCCCGACAGTGCCGAGGTATGTCTGGACAGCATAGGGCAGCCCCAAAGACTGAACGATGCTCAAAAGGCATGGTACGGTTTGCTGCGCACCTATGTGGACAATCGGCAGGGCAAGGGAGTGGAAAGCGACTCGCTGATTCGGGACAGTTATGAATATTACCGTGAAGCCTCCCATGCAGGTCAGACTTTTGACAAGAAGCTTTTACGCCATTATGCCCAAAGTTGCTACTATATGGCACTCTTCTATTCTTCTTGCGACAGCACCAAGCAATGTGAGGATTTGTTGAATCAAGCTATCAAAGGCAGTGAGAAGTGTGAGGACTGGCACACCTGCTATCTGGCATATACGCAACTTGGTAACAGAGGCATTGGATATCTACCATAAGATTAACGATGATGTTAATAATGAAGTGCTGATATTGGCACATATTGCTGCAAATTACCTCACTCTTATAGAACTAGATAGTGCCCTGAAATACTATATGAAGGGCTATACATTGGCAGAGAAGAACCATTTAACAAAATCAAAAAATGAAATGTGCATGGGAATAGCACATGTTTATATAGAAAAGGAAGAATATGAGAAAGCCTTAAGATATGCAAAAGAGGGAGCCGACATGAATGACAGCACAGCATTTTTCTTGAAACAGATGACACTGGCACAATCTTATCAGGCATGTGATTCTTTAGAAAAAGCGAAAGAGATAATTGAAAGCATTTGCCGTGACGCAGATCCCATGAATAAGTACTTTATCTATCGTGACTTGTCGAAGGTTGCTATTCAGCAACAAGGTCTTGATTCCTTGTCGGCTTATATGGATTCTGCCTATGATTATTTGGAAGACAGATTTTTGCATTCCCAAAGCGTGAAAGACGAATATTATCAAGCCAATCTTGCGAAGGAACTGGAGAAAGAACAGTTACAGCATGAAAAAGAGATGAGTTGGTGGATTGGGTGTGTCATCATCTTGTTCCTGTCACTGATAGCAGCCTTTATTATATATAATGTATGGAAGAATAAGCAGCGTCTTGTTGCAGAACATGAAAAAGAGATTCAGCACCAACAAGAGTTGCTCCATCAGAAATCCATGACCCATGCTGTACTTCAAAAACATTTTATGGAGAAATTGGCGTATTCCAGAAAACTTATTGCAGATGGTGAGAAGGCTCATATGGGAGGAGAGGACTGGAAGGAAATGGAACAACTGATAGATGATACGGATAACAATTTTGTACAGAAACTTCGCCAGCAATACAAGGGACTTAAAGAAGAGGATGTCCGGCTTTGTATGCTTGTTCGTCTGAAAATGACGAATGCCATTATCGCCAATGTTTTTTATATTGGTGAGTCTGCTGTCAAGAAAAGGAAATCCGTTCTCAAGAAAACAGGATTTCAAATAACTGACCCCAATATTTCTTTGGAACAAGTGATAGAGAATTTATAGCACAAAATGCTTTTTGTGTTAACATTTCTTAAAAACAGGGTAGTAAAATTAACATTTTCCACCCCCATTTCTTTCACTCATGTAACATTTCGTTTTTCAATTTATTCTATTTCAATGATTTAGATAATGTTACATGGCATTGTAACTTTTCCACCCCTTTTTCTTTTTTACCTCCTTGATTCCCCCTACCTTTGCCCCCAAAATTCAAATAATGCCCTTGGAGGCAAAAGTTTAACGATACTCACACATGATTTATGAAAACAATTAATGGAATGTTGTTGGTGGTGATTACTGCCTTATTTGGCATCCTTTGTGGATGCAGCCAGGAGGATGATGGCTATGACAATGCTGACATGTACACATTGGCTGAAATGGGAACAAGATTAGTAGGAAAGGGCGATCCAGGTAGTGGCAAAAAAAAGAGGAAAATTGTGCTCAAACCTGTCCCTACAAACCATACAGATCCCAAAAGTCTTCCCTCAAAAACGGAATCTGTCTTATATGGTGAATACGATACGGAAACTCTAACCATTTCAATCAGCAATTATAATGGTAATGCCCAAATTTCCATCCTGACTGTTGAAAGTGGCTATTTGATGAGTTCTGCAACAGTGGCAGTTTCGTCAGAGTCCTCTATTGACTTCTCACTCTTAGACTACCCCACAAGTGAATATTATCAAATATTTGTCACCTTGGGTAGCGACACCTATTACGGAGTCTTTGACCTCTAAAAAAGAAAAGCCATGAAGAAATGCGCAATTCATATCATGATGATAGGTGCCCTTCTTTGGACAGGATGCCTGTTGTCTTGTGACCGTATCCCCGAACGTGCCCTCCAGCAGGCAGGCGACAACCGTGCAGAACTGGAGGAGGTCTTGGCGCACTTCAAGGACGACCCTGACCCCTTGAAGTATCGTGCCGCCAAGTTCCTGATTGAGAACATGCCCTACCACTACACTTATGAGGGCGATGCAGTCGAGGCATACGACAGTGCTTATCTTCAGATGGCGGACGAGCCGCTGCCCGACCGCAATCAGTTCTTTAAGGAGCGGACAGACAGCATCCGCTTCACCGACAAGCGTTTCGCCATCGACATCCAGTCCGTCAAGGCTGATTACCTGATTCGCGCCATTGACGAGGCGTGTGACACGTGGCGACGCTCCTCGTGGCAGGACGACTACGATGAAGACCTTTTCTTCAATTACGTCCTTCCTTACCGCATCCTCAATGAACCCCTCAGCGACTGGCGCGCAGCCATCGCCAAGGAGCATCCCTACCTGACCGAGCCTGTCGTGTGGAGCAAGCGGGGGGAGCAATTGGAGGCGGAAGATGCCGATGCTACAGGTGATATTACCGAAACAGAAAGCGCATCGGAGGGTAAGATGGTCATGCTCGACCATGAGGGCGCGAAGGTCACCTACACCTACACCGTCCCCACCGTAACCCGGAAGGTACTTTATCTTCGCTACACGGCTACTGCTCGTCGGGCACGCATTGCCCTGACCCTCAACGGCAAGCCTGTCACGACTGCACCCCTGCATCCTGCCAACTCGCTCAAGAATTTCCTGACCAGCCGCAGTGCCACCCTCGTCACGTTGCGCAAGGGAGTCAACACCCTTACCTTCGCCTATGCTGGCGACACCATCGGACTTGACTACCTGCAGGTGACGGCAAGCGAACCCTTTGACCCGACGCAGGCAGAAGACTATTCCAATGACTATTGCCAGATCAGCAACAAGCATACGGGACGTTACCTGACCATCGGGCTTCACCCCGACACCCTTCCCTGTGTCGCCGCCCTCAAACGTCAGATTCAAGGTGACAGCAGCCAACTCCTGCGCCTCGACTATAAAGGCTATGCCTGCTGGGGCATCTCCGTGTTCGAGCCAGACTCTGACTTCTGCGTGGAAACAGAGTATTGCAGTATCGAGCACAATGCGTCCGTCGGACTGTACCACACCCTCAATGGCAGTAACCAGAAGTGGGCGTTCCTTCCAGCGGGCGACGGGTATTACCGCCTCATGAACAAGGACAGCGGACTCTTCCTCGAAGCCAAGCCCTGTGGTGCCGCCGACACCCTTGCCCAGAATCCTTATACGGGCAAGGACAACCAATTGTGGAAGATTGAGCGGAAAGGAAAGAACCCTGCCGTCAACACTCTCTTCCGGAAAGGGAGCGCCCTCTCCGAAGCGCTGCGACTGTTCGACATCACAGGGCAGTATGAATGGATAGGCTACGAGAGCCCTCTGCCGCCCCGTGCCACCTCTCTGCTCAGCGGCAAGACGGGTAACTGCCGCGACGAGGCGGACTACACCGTGTATCTCTGCCGGAGCCTCGGCATCCCCGCCGCTGTCGATTTCACGCCTCATTGGGGCAACCGCAGCAATTCCCACGCATGGAGCGTCGTCGTCCTGCCCGACGGCAAGGCGACTCCCTTCTACATGGGTTGCGCCCCTGCCGACACGGTGCATTACTACCACAGTTACAAGAAGCCCAAGGTGTTCCGTCACCGCTTCCAGCTGAACGAGCGGTATGCCAGAGACCTCAAAAATGAGGACGAAGTGCCAGACCTCTTCAATGCGCCCAAGTTCACCGATGTGACCGACGAATACTATGAG
>ONFA01000076.1 GCA_900316975.1 uncultured Prevotellaceae bacterium
CCTGTTCAAGCCTCTCAAAGAGACTGCCAAGCTGGATGATGGGCAACTCTATTTTGACTTCAAATTTGATTAACATATATTAAGAGACACTAGTGACCTTCTATATATTATATACGAGGATAAACTCACTTTTATTGCAAAAAACACAATTTTTTTCTTACAAAAATTGTGCCAGACACATAACCATCTGAAAATGAGTCCACACTCTGCTGTTCGGAAATGGACACTCTTGCCGAGGGTCTCGGGAAGACTTTGTGGTCACCCCTGCAATTCTAATACCAGTTTGAGAATTTCTTTAATAAGATGTTAAGGAATCCTTAAATTCTTCCCATGCCGTATAGCTACCCTGATGATGCATGGTGCTGGATATGTAGTTCCTCAACTCCTTCTTGGTGAGTTTGGGCTTCCGGGCGTATGTGACCTTGCCGTTCTTCCAACTCTTGACGACGGGCCATTCGGCCGGCAGCCAGAAATCGCCGGTGGTGTCGAGCACCAGAATGTGGAACTCGTCGCGGGTACGGTGCAGGATGATGGAGGATTCTTCATAGACAGGCGTCCATTGGTTGGCAGTGAAATAAGTATCCATTTTGGTGTAATACATGTCACCTGTAATCGGTGTGTCAGGGGTGAATCTGTAATACAGATGCGGATGCCTGTCGAGATATTGCCAGATGCACTGCTCCAGCTGATGAAGCACGGCATCCATCTGTTCTTTCGACTTGATGGTGTAGATGGTGCCTTTGGTTTCCGAAAACGCTGGTTCAATGTGTCTGCCCAACGACTCTGAATAAGGTTGCACCTCCTTCATGTAAATCATCTCCATCGGCGTCGTCTCCTGAGAGAAAGCCCACATGGACACTTTGGGGCAGTCCTTGTCGTGGCTGAGATAGAAGGGACGGCTCTCTATTCCCTTCTGCTTGAGGGCCGATTTGACGAGCTTGCCGAATTCCTTTTTGTCGAGCAATTCGTGGGTATGGTCATACACGCTGTCAGGAGTGTATGTATAAGTGAAACTTCCAAATCCCTTGTGACGCCCCAGAGCCTGTCCTCCTGCGAGCGACGGCGCGTCGAGGTCGGGAGTGGAGCGATAAGAGAATGACACCAGCTCTGGAGCACTGCTGTATTCCGAGCCATGCCGACTATTCCATCTTCTCAACGTGTCTCCCTGCGGATATTCTCTCAGGGCAAGGGAATAAAACACACTGTCTGCCCCCTCATTGTGTCTCTCCCACAGGCTCTTGTTCTGCTCCTTCACATTATCTGCTAGCAGCTTGCAGGTGTTCGAAATCACGTCATACACCTGCTGATGCAGCAAACCCTGCTCTCTGTAGTAGTGTGTCCAAAAGAAGTTGGTAGAATCTTTCTTGGTGTCTCCCGTCAATTCCATGGGACGATCGGGTATCTGGGTGAGGTCGCACGATATGGTTACTTCCTTGGTGTGTTTTCCTCCATAGCTGTAGGTTGTTGTCACAAAGTTCTGAGATGTGGATGGATGTACGCCCAAAAGGTTTTCCTTCTCCTTCACGAGCGAGTTGATGTATTCCACTAAGCTGTCTATCTTCAGCACATTCCCCTCGCCCCTGTAGATGCCGGCAGAGGTGAGTGCTCCCGTGTTTTCTGGAACAAGGTTATAGCACGAGGTAGCAGTTGCCACGACAAGTAAGGCGAGTGTTGCCTTCAAAGAAGTTCTTTTCATAATTCTTCGTTATTATAATGAAGTGATTGTTTATTGTTTTGATGGAGCGATTGGACGGCTTCCATATTGATGAAGCGATATTCGAGGGAGGAAATGTTTTCCTCCACTGGCTTCTTCATCGCTGGTGTGGCAAAGGCGCTCAGCGCGACAATGATCAGGGGAAGGATGTAGAGCACTTTCATCTGCATCCAGGGATTGGAAGTCTTGTGCATCATCGCAATGCGACGTCTCACAAGGCTGTGGCTGAAGCCGTTGGCAAGGGAGATGGAACTAGTGTCGATGGCCTTGCGGATGAGCAGGTTCTGATATTGAGAAAGCCTCACTCCCTGTTGCAGCACATGATGGTCTGCCTCATATTCGTGGACATCGCGAAGGCTTGTCCCCAGCAGATAGACAAAGGGATTCCACCATTGCACCACCTGAACAAAGGTGAGTAAGAGAATGTCGAGGGAATGGTGATGGAGAATGTGACCCTTTTCGTGCAGGAGAATCTCATGGCGATGTTCGCTGTAATCCTTCTGGCTGATGACAATGCGATTCATCCAACTGCATGGAGCGATTTCATCGGAGTGGCAGTAGATGATGAAGCCGTCCACGCGGTCTTTCCACAGACAGCCCCGACGCATCAGAAAGTCCATACGGACGAACTGCCACAAGCGGAACAAAAGAGCCGAAAACATGCCGACGATGCAGAGAATGCATAGCACAGAATACCAAGACCAGGCGAAATGATGAGAAGCGGCAGGCGTCACCTTTTCACGTACTGAAGGAGGCACCGGTGTTGTTGTTCTCGTCTGCTGTTCCACAGGTTTCTCCCACGCTACCACTTGCTGATTCACAGCATGGGTGACGGGTTGCTCCTCTTCTGCCAGCGAAGGGAAATTGCACAAGGGCAAGAGTAACGACAGCCCCAGGATCGTCAGCAACGTGAAGCGGTTGAGACGGAAGAAACTCTCCTTGCGCAGCATCAGCGTGTATGGCACATATAGCAATGCCAGCACAAAAGCCGATTTGATGGAATACAAGAATAAAGTGGTCATCATATTATCTCTAAACCCTAAAACCCTAAACTCTAAACCCTAAACTCTAAACCCTAAACTCTAAACCCTAAACTCTAAACCCTAAACTCTAAACCCTTAACTCTAAACCCTTAACTCTAAACCCTCCACTTCCCTCTTCCTCTTCGATGAGTTGCAGCAGCTCCTGAATGTCCTTTGCCGTGAGGTTTTCCTCCTTCACAAAGAAACTCAACATCGACTTGACGCTGCCATCGAAGAAATTCTTCTTCACTTCCTGCATTGTCTTGCGCGTATATTCGGCACGACCTATCTTTGCCACATACATATGGGTTTTGCCCTCGCCTTTGTTCTTGAAAAAATCCACATAGCCCCTCTCGTAGAGCATCTTCAGATAGGTGGCAATGGTGGTGTAGGCAGGCTTGGGTTCCTCCCACCGCTCTATGATGTCCCAAGCACAAGCAGAGTGGTTGATGTCCCACAGGATACTCATCACCTGAAACTCCACTTTCGTGAGCGTGTTCTCTTTTTTCTTCATTGTTTGATTAGGTGTTACTGTATGTTTTCGACGGCAAAGTAACAGCATCTGCCCCAATCTCGCAAACTTTAGAAATCGAAAAATGACGAGATTGGGGCAGATTTAACATCTATTCGTAGAAATAGAGGGAGAAGGCTCAATAATACATGTCGCTGTTCGAAGCTAACAGGTCGTAGCGGATGTCATCCTCAAGTACGGAGACACCAATCAGCTGTTCCGCTCTATCCTTGTTGGTCACTTACTCTTATTTCCCTTGCAAAGTTACACTTTTATCCACGATATTCCAAACTTAGTGACAAAAATTATCTCAACTTTCAGAAGTTATCGCTGCGCTAAGGATTTAAAACTCTAAAAGGTAGGCATTCCCCTCAACTCCCTTCGCAACAAAAATGACAAAATGACAAAATGACAAATAAAAACATTGGTACACAAGTTTGTGGACCACAAAGTTGTGTACCAATGCATTTTTTCTTCATTTTCCATATAAATTCATTGTTACGTTTCTTGTTTCCGATTTCGAAAGCATCTTGACGTCTTTTCCTTTCTGATACAGCATACACCCGAAATTCGACATCATCACAAAAAAATGATATTAAGAAATTGATGACAGAGATGACAGAGAGAATAATCTGTCTTATACTGAAATAGGTTGACACATTTAAGAACTAAATAAATGTGTTTAATTTATGAGAAAAAGGTATCAAACAACTCCCAAGGAGAAACGTGAAG
>ONFA01000074.1 GCA_900316975.1 uncultured Prevotellaceae bacterium
TGTTCACCTACTTATCATCATTTCACCCACTAATTTCTATAATTATGATAATTTGTGGATAAAATTATTTTAATTATGGTAATTTGTTTCTTAATGACCAATTTGGGTTTATGTGTGATTGACGATTATTGCACGCTGTCGCATCTGTCAGTGTAGAACTTCTTGAAATCCTCCCAACGGTAGTAGGGATAGAGGTCATTAGGCAAAGGAAGGGATGCCTCTTCACCATTGAGGATGCACTTGATGAGGATGGGTTGTCCTGCTTTCTTGCTGTGATAGAAAACAATTTGTAAATTTGATGCCTTACCCATTGTCCAGTTCTGGTAGCAGTTCTTCACCTCGTAAGGATCTTCGGGGTCAATGTCGGCACCGTTGATGCCCATGAGTACAGTGAGAGGACCTAAGCAGGTGTCGTGCCCGAATCGGAGGTCTGCCAAGCGTTTTGTTTTTCCGCTCAGCACATCGTCAGCCTTTTTGATGATGTCACGCAAAATAGGAATCATATCATAACGAGGCTCGAACACCCATGTATAGGAACCAAGGTTCTCGTTCTCCCAACGGGCGGCAATCTCTTCGTCTGTGATGATGCCTTCCATCATGCCATCATGTCCGATGCTGGGCAGTGAGGTGTAGAGATTGATGAGATCGCCAGCAATGCTGTTAGGGTTGCCTGGCAGTCCTTCGGTGCTGGTGAATACCCGTGCGATAATTTTCTCTCTCAGGTTGTCATTGTTTTGAAACTTCTGACGGTTCGCCTCGAATCGGGGTCTTGACCTTGGGAATCTCTTGTAGTTAGGATTCTGTCGGTCATCGGGCTTCACACCGTCAAGAACCTTGCGTGCGGATTCCTCGCGGATTTCCAACTTGGGGTTGCATTGTGCGAGTTCTTGGCAGAAGGAAGCCATGCTGAGCACACAACGACCGGTGAGCGATGAAATGGCATAGATGTCACCGCCCTGCTTGAACATGTCTTCGAAGTTGTTATACATCGTCCGAGCAATGTACTGGTGTTGTTCCCATCCTAAATCGCTCAATTCGCTCACACTGGTAGCGAGTTCAGTCTTGGCATCCATAAACTTTGTGCGGAAGGCTTCTCCAACGGGGGTAAGTTGATTCTTTTCGTGTGCCTTTCTGAGGAGGGAGTCCAGATTGCGATAGAGCATGTCATTCCAATAGTAGCGTGAGCCATGACGGCCATAGTGGCTGATGTAGAACGCTTTGTAGCCTTTGGGCGACTTCGTCAGTGCAACAGGCTTCATGGGGTAAGGATAGTCCTGTCCATAGGCTTTTCTCGGGTCAGCCTTGACTTGTTCGAGGGCTGAAACGCCTTGTGCCCATGTTGATAGGGCGATAACCCACAAGAGTAGGGCATTGAGGATTTTTTTCATTGATGTGTAGTTTTGAATAGGATAGTAAATATTAGTAATTGAAGTTTCGCATATATCATTTCACCACAGATTACACTAATTACACTGATTTTTAGATAGATTTTTGCAGATTACACAGACGGCTTTCCTTCTGAAAGCCCCATCCGGATGGCATCAAAGAGCCGCTCACGGCTCTCAAATCTGTGAAATTTGCTAAAAGTCTCATACGTGAATCTATTGAAAAATCTGTGAAATCAGTGTAATCTGTGGTGAGAAACTACTTCCGAAAGTTGAATTAGTAATAAAGTTTGAATTTTTGTTTCTCTTAACAGAAGATATCATCCATCTCCTTACGTTTCTTCTCCTTCCTTTCATCGGCAGGATAACCAATGGGGATGATGACGCATGGTTCTTCATTCTCAGGCATGGCAAACAACTCTTTGCATAGGGAGGCATCGAAGTTGCATACCCAGCATGTACCCAGTTCTTGCTCTGTGGCTGCCAGACACAGATGTTCCACGGCAATGGCAATGTCAATGTCTCCATGATGTTTCCCGTCCGCTCTCACCCATTCTTCGTCATGAAGCACGGATGCGATGATGTAAAGGGGAGCCGTAGTGAACCATTCACGGTTGTAGCACTGTTGCAATTTAGATTTATCCTCATCATTGCAGACGATGTGGAATCGCCATGGTTGTTTATTCACTGCCGAAGGTGCCATGCGCACACATTCCATGAGATAGTCCAGTTTTTCCTTTTCTATATTGCGTGGCTGATAAGCCCTGCAACTGTATCTGTTCTTCACAAGTTCTAAGAAATCTTTCATGCTGTTGAGTTTCGGAATAGGATAAAAACGGTTATGAATAAAATATTGCGTTACAAAGTTAGCGATAATATTCAAGAAAAAAGATAGAATTGGTGAAAAAGTTCTGTCTTTACAGTATTTTTATGTCGAGAAGAATGGTGCATGAGGATGGGAGAAGCTGCTTTGGCACCTTCCGCAAACTGGTCTGCGAGCATATCACTGTTTGAGCCATGACGAAGGCTCGTGGAAATGACAATTACTTTTTTCATGTGGATTCGATTTATAATAACTCAAGTTTCGCAAGTTGCTCAACTTCTTTGGAGTTAAAGAAGTTAGAGGAGTTAAAGTAGTTAAAGCCAAATGTGATGCTGGTGTCAGAGTATCGGCTTTTAACTCCTGAGCGGAGCGATAACTCCTTATAACTCCTTTAACTCCAAAGAAATATAACATCCGAAACTTCAATAATAATTTTTTAGTTGGTCTTTAGAGTTTCATCATAAGCATATACAAGTCCATATTTCTCATGCAGACGGCGAAGGGTGCCGTCGGATTTCATTTGCTGGATGGTTGCGTTTACTACTTGTAGCAAGTCTTCTTGCCCCTTTCGCATCAGCACGCCAATCTCACCATGAGTAAAAGGAGTGTTTAGCAATGGGGCAGCAAGTCGTGTGTCTGTTTGGGCATAATAAGGAGCCTCTGTTATCTCAGTAATCATCACATCGGCTTCTCCCTTGGCAATCAGCGACGGGATTTCCTCATTCCTCTGATGAACAATAATGGTGGCATGAGTGAGGTTTTGTCGTGCAAATTTCTCGTTCAGCCCGCCAGGGTTCACCATCACATGCACTTCGGGCTTGTCGATGTCTGTCAACGACTTGTAGCGGTCTGCCTCCGATGCTCTGCAGAGGATTGTTTTTCCGTTTGCCAGGTATCCCTCACTCATTAGCATCGTCTCGCATCGGGCATCGGTGATGGTAATGCCGCCAATGGCAAAGTCAAACATCTGTGGTTCTGCCAGTACATCAGCGGTTAGGGTAGGCCATGAGGTTTTGACAAACTCTGTGCTTACACCTAATCTCGTTGCAATTGCTTTCGCCACCTCAATGCCAAAACCCCAGTATGTCCCGTCGGATTCACAGAAAGACAGCGGTCTATAATCTCCTGTCGTGCCAATGAGGATTGTGCCACGCTGCTCAATCCGTTCAATGGTGGAACGGATGGAGGAAGTGGACTCATCTGAAGAGCATGAGGCAAATGAGACCGTTCCGCAGATGGCGAGGACGGCTATCAGCAGCCATATTTTTAATCTTTCGTTTTTCATCATTTCTTTTTGTATTTGGCTTTGACAATCTCATAAGAGTTCCGAGTCAGTTCCTGTAATAGGGTGTCTGGTGCAGTCCGGGGATTGATGCCAATCCAGTGTTTGGGCGATTCGTTATACGGATTTCCGATACATTCATGCTGTACCTTCAGGTCTTCAATGCACTCTGGCTGGCATTTCAGCGAGATGACAGAGAATTTATTGCAGTCGAAGAATGAAAACATGTGTCCTGAAACGTAGAACACCAATACTCCTTCTCCGTTCTTAAACTTCTGGAATGGCAGTTTTTCTTCAATGTCATCGCCCAATGACAGGCAATACTCACGATAGTCTTCAATATTCATGCAGTTTTTCTTTTGAGAGTTCAGATTATCTTTTCAAAAACAATTCCTAACTCCTAACTAATCAACCACACGAAATCCTCCAGGGTACATCTTCAGCACATCACACGCACCATCGACAATCAATTGAATATCAGCGTTCAGTGAATTTAATCGGTACATGGCTATTTCCCGAAAGTCTTTCGAAAGTAAACGAAAGTGCAAATTCCTTATTTAAGTTTCAATGCCACGAGCATAAAGATGCTCAAATTCTTTAGTTGTTTCATAATTCTGTATATTTCCTTAATTCCGCAGCACTTTAGTTTAATGGCTTTTCTAAGTTCCTGAGCAACAAAAAGTTCTTCGACGCGCGAAGCGGCAAAGCCGAGTTGCTCAGGATTTTGCCATGTCAGATTTTTCACTTACCTTAGTGCTGCAAATCAAAACAAGCAAAATCATCAATGACATGGCAAAGGTACAACAAAAATTCTTCGAGATGATGAGGTCATTCGGCATTCATGTCAGGAGCTTCCGTGCTGACTGCGGCTCCTATAGCGAGGACATTGTGAAGATGGTCATGGAGCATACGGAAAAGTTCTACATCCGTGCCGAGCGGCATGCAGGTCTGTATGAGAAGGTGAAGCGGCAGACAGGCTGGACTACGGTGGAGATAGGATTCCAGCAGTACGACGCGCAGTCGTTCCCCTTCGAGAGTTTCGGGGACGTGAAGCATTGCCGCCTCGTCGTGCAGCGGCAGCGCAAGCAGAAGGGAGAGCAACTTGACATCTTCGACGGCGAGTACACATACCGCTGTATATTGACCAACGACTGGGACATGACAGACGAGGAGATCATACAACACTACAACAAGCGAGGAACTGCAGAG
>ONFA01000073.1 GCA_900316975.1 uncultured Prevotellaceae bacterium
TCAATGAGTTTCATTAACAATACATAACTAATAAAATTTGGTCAAGTAACTGATTTTCCGTAACTTAGTAGTCTCTTGTATTACTTTGTTATGAGGAAATTATGGTTATTAGAAGTTAAACAAAAAAAGTCATTATTTCTTCATTTTTCAAGTTTTCTTTCTTATTCATTCACCAGCACCTTTCCGTCAGGCGTCATCCCTTCCACGCTGATGTACATCTCCTCGCACGTGGAGTTGTTGAAGAACTCCACCTTGGCTTTGCCCTCAGCATCGGTGGTGATGTCGGGCTGCCACCAAATGGTGCGGCGGAAGTCCGCCATGGGAGGTATCACGCTGTAGTCCTCCGTCTTGAATGTGGAGGCTTGGTTAAAGCCCTGGAAATAGGTGCGGCGGATGCCTTTGTTGCCATCAGCATAGAACTTAATGTGTTCATAGAGGTAGATAAGTACGTTATTATCCATATCGCGAGGGTCAGAAGGAACAATGTAGATGGATTTCACGTCATCCAACCACATCTCTGACGGATCGGGAGATGCATTTCGTTCTCCATTGGACACAACCCATAAAATATGCCTTCCATCATATCGAGGTAGTTCTGTTTTATTCTCATCATACTGAAAAAGAGAGTTCTTCTGTTTGATGAAACTGAACAGATAGGGAGTGTCTTCCCCCTTATCGAGGATATGATCCAATTCCCTGTCAGCATCATAATACAATGTCGCATATTGACGACCATACGCCTCGTTCTTCCATCTCCAGTCATCATTGGTGAAGTAGCGTCTCTTCGCTTTCACCGTCACGTTCTGTAGCACATGCTCTTTCTGTGTAATGGGGATGAACACATCCTCTTCCTCCAGTTCCTCGAAAGGCTTCTTCACGAAGGTGTTGGGTTTGAGCGGGTGCAGGATGTCCGCTTCTATTGGTGTGATGAACCTCGCTGTGGGCGAAAACTGGCGGTCAATGCCCACATAGTAGGTCTTCAGTTGATCCTTCTTTTTCTCCGTGTCACGTGCTGTATAAATGCACATTCTCCATTCTCCTTCCAAAAAAGGCATCTTAAAGGCATAGTTACCTAAGGAGTCCGTTCTGGTATCACCAATTAAACTTTGTCCCTCTTTGTTGTAAAGAATAATCTGCAAGTGAACATCACCAATGGGATTGCGTTTTCTATACGCTCTCAGTTGCCCGTTCAGATAGAACTGGTCCTCAATCGGTTGTGCCTTTCGGAAGATATATCTCTCCGACATCAGCCGCCAGTCATATCTGCGCCATCCTTGTGTCATCATCAGCAGGTCGGCGTTCTTTCGGTGTTCCGCATCGTCTGCCTCGAAATAATAACTGATGTTTGGGATAAATCCTTTCACTTCTGAAGACAGCAGCATCCATGTCTTCATGTTTCCCTGCTTCCCGTTGGTCATCGTATGAGCATCCATCGCAGAGAAGGACAGGTTGGCATTGGGTTTCGTTTGCAGTTCCAACTCCACCTTGCCGCAAGGTTTCAGTTTCTGTGTGATGGCTGTGACACGTATGCTGTCTGATTTGTCAGGTTTCGGGCACAAGAAAAACAGCCTCTCCGCCATGATGGCACCCCTGCTGTCAAACACTGTCATCTGGTTCACCCCTTCAGGCATCGCTTGCCTGTCCAGTTCCATCTCTATCAGAGGAGCGGCTGTAAGTGTGTCGCAACGAAGGATGTTGCCGTTGTTCATGATGACGTATCCAAGCATACTGCCACAGATGCCGTCGCTGCATTGGAGGGTGGCAAGCATCTGCTCACTCACGACATCCACATGTAGGGCACATCCTTCTTTCTTCACTTGTGGCATCGGAAAGAACTGCACCCCTTTTCGTTTTGGAATTCCCTTTCTGTTCGCAGGTCTGAGATTCTGCATTTGAAAAGTCAATCCGCTCGTATCGGGCACAATCTCAAACACCCCCCTCCCGAGTGAGTCCGTTTCAACGGTTGCAAGAATGTCTCCCTTCCCGTTCATCACGAAGCCGTCGCTCTCATAAGGTCTTCCGTTGTCATCCACCGCCATCATCGCCACCCGACATCGTTTCCCTGCAATCATGTCACCGCCTTCTGGATAGAACTGCACACTGATGGTCTTCATCAGGTTGCGGATGTCTATTCCATTGTCCATTGTGTTCACGTAGAGCGAATCCCCACGGTCTCGGTTGTTCGGTTCCCTAAATTTGTAAAGTCCGTTATTGATGTTTAAATCGGAGTAATCACCCTCGGTCTTGGGCTTCTTGAACACAGGGAATACCCGTGAGAAGACGGCGTTAGTGCCCCAGTTCGTCATGTAGCGCGTGTAGGCACGCACTTCATAGAAGCCCGATCCAAGCAGAGAATCCAATTGTAGCTCCCCATGTGAAACGCCCAAAGAATCAATGGCATATTTGCGCGTCTTGATGATGTCGCCGCTGGGGTTGAGCAACTCCACGTACAACACCTTGCTCAAATCAGAAGCGTGTCCATCATACGTCCTTGTCACATACGCCTTGAACCACAATGTCTCGTTCTCGAAATAGCCCATGTTGTCGAAGTGCAGATAGACCTTCTCCTGCGGCACCACCTTGTTGAAGTTCATCGCCTTCTGGATGTACGACAGGATGCGCGCCGTCTCCTCGCTCTGCGCATGGAGAGGCAGGGCGAGAAGCACAAGAAATACTATGTATATCAGACGCTTCATGGGTTGTTTCTATTTATATAACGAATAAGAGAGGCAAAGTTATACAAAAAAAGAGAGATTTTTTTGATTGTTATTGTTTTCTATTCATATATTACCCCTTTTTAGGGAAATGTATAATGAACACACATGCTTTTTTCGAGACCAATGAGTTTTTAACATCTCATTCGGCAAGGAATTGATAGGGCATTGAAGTTTTCATCGGTATCACTCATTAATCAATATCTTTCCGTCTTCTGTCATTTCATTAATTGGAGAATAATAATAAGTGGTCTTTTCATGAAAGTGGGGATTGTCCACCTCACTTACCTGTACGCTAAGAGGTTTACACTCCATTTTCATTCCCTGTCCCAGAACCTCGTCTGCGACAAGCACTTCCTGACAGGAAAGCCCCATCACAGATGCCATATTTGTGTTCACATCGTAGGTGAGCGACATGCTTTTCTTGTGTTTCATGCCCCCTTCACCTGGATAGAAACTAACTATCTGAATCAGGTTTCCATGATGATCATAAGAGTATTTTTCTTTCTTTACATGCTTATCTGTGCCAAGCTCGGTTTGGGTTAAGGTGGAGGCTATTTCACCATGACGATTATAGACTGTTTCTGTCGTTGTGGTAGGATAATACGTTTTGTCGTAATGCTCAGAAAAGAATTTCTTTGTCGTACAAAGATTTCCCCTTTTGTCATAGTAATACCGATAAGTCCGCCAAAGTTGCATCTCGTCGTTAATGAACTCGTATTCCCGTTTAGTTGTCTGTTGCCCCTTCTTGTCATAATCCATTTCAATCTTCAACTTTTCTTTGCGCTCGCCATCTTTGTAATAATAATCCGTCCTTTCCATTTGATGTCCTTTGTTGTCATACACATAATCAACCGAGCCTTTCTTTTTCCATTTATCGTCATTTATTTGAGAACCTTCAAATGTCACAGAGATGAGATTTCCGGAAGAATCATATTCACGCCTCTCACGAAACCATTCTCCCTGCAGGCCTGTGCCATTGGGCTTACTGGTGAGAGAAACTATTCTGCCATTGCCATCATAGGTGTAAAGTGTCTGTTCCGGATTAATCCATTTCCCTTCTTTTTTCTCGCGGTATTCAATCTTTTCAATGAGCAAGCCCGTTTTGTCATAGGTGAAAACGGACTTCACCTCTCCTGCCATGTTGACACTGGTAATGATGCTGTCAAGACGCTCTGTGTAGTGTTTCTCGCTCTGCGCATGGAGGGGCAAGGCGAGAAACACAAGGAATAATATGTATATCAGACGCTTCATGGGTTGTTACTACTTATATAACGAATAAGAGGGGCAAAGTTAAACAAAAAATCAATTATTTCTTCATTTTTCAAGTTTTCTTTCTTATTCATTCACCAACACCCTCCCGTCTGGTGTCATTCCCTCCACACTGATGTACATCTCCTCGCACGTGGAGTTGTTGAAAAACTCCACCTTGGCTTTGCCCTCGGCATCGGTGGTGACATCGGGCTGCCACCAGATGGTGCGGCGGAAGTCCGCCATGGGAGGTATCACGCTGTAGTCCTCCGTCTTGAACGTGGAGGCCTGGTTGAAGCCCTGAAAGTAGGTGCGGCGGAGTCCTTTGTTGCTCTCGGTGGAATATTTGCGATGGGTATAGAGATATATTCGTGAAACATTCTCAACATCACGAGGATCCGCCGGAACAATGTACAAACTTTTTATATCACTCATGAACATGGGGAAAAACAAATCTCCCGAAGCGAGATTAGTATAGGTGTATAGACCCTGGCATTGAGATTCTCCATTATCAACAATCCAACGAATAGCATAGTGATTATAGGTCATTCCACCTGACCACCATACACCTAGTGGGGGCACACTTTCACCATGGGCGCCTCCTGGCCCAGCAGGTA
>ONFA01000071.1 GCA_900316975.1 uncultured Prevotellaceae bacterium
TCCGAATGGCAGGAGCCGCCGAGGCTCAAAAATCCGTATAATCCGTGCAATCCGTTGTGGAAAAACACTTCCGAAACTTAAATTTATGAGAAATTGGCTGCGCCGAGCTAAAGGTTCACAGATGCGAGTCGTGCCGACTCTTGAAGTCATCTGGATGGGCTTTCGATGGGCTTTCGCCAAGAAAGCAAGAATCTGTGACATATGTCAAAAATTCTCTCAGCAAAAATCCGTGTAATCTGTGCAATCTGTGGTCTATATGGTTCCCGAACTATTAAGTTGTTGAAGTTTCGTTGTTGGAAAGATTGATTCGTGGTTCAGAAATCAAGTTCCGTCCCCACTCCCAACGTGTTGTATCGTCTGCCACCTTCTTGTTCGGTGTGCCGATGGCAGTGCCGATGGGGGAGGAGATGCCCGTGATGTAGTCAATCACACGGTCATCCTGTTTCACGTCGGCAAGCACACAGGAGGCTTGTGCGTCGGCAGCCACGCAATGCACGCGGAAGATGAAGCGGACGGTGGCGGTGGTGCCGCCTTTGCGATAGCGGAGTGCCTGCGAGATGGTGTAAGTCTTGCCCACCGTGAGGCGTCCGGGGAACTGCCCGACCTTGAAGGCGAGTTCGTTGGGCTGGAATTCGCTGAAGACGTAGCCGCTGCCGTAGTCGCACCGTGCGCCATTGGCGTTGAACCAGTGTCCGGGTTCGTAGGCGGTGGCACCGGCATTGACGTAGGAACCCGTGGTGGGGTTGACGGCATAGAACTTCATTTCGTCCTCGGCGGGTGCAGCGCTGCTCCATGCGGCGAGGTGTCGGGGAAGTTCGGCGGCAGGCATCTGGAAGGCGGTGCCGAGAGCCGCGAGGGCACGGGCGTCGTTGAGGGTGACGGGCACGAAACTGTGGTCGGTGGCATGGCGTGGCAGATTGACGTCGAAGGTCAGGGTGGCGTCGGTCACACCGAGTTGGTCGCTGATGACGGGTTGTCCGAGCAGGTTGGTGTTGTGGAATTCGACGGTGTAGGGCCACTGGTCATCGTTGGCGATGATTTGTGCCTCGTTCATCCTTCCGGCATCGTCCCACTGGTGCTGATAGTAGCGGCGCGGTGCAGGCACCACGACGAGGAAGAGCCGTTCGGTCTGCTCGGGCACGGTGGCAGTGAGCGTGACGGTCTTTTCGCCAGCCTTCGTGTCGTCGGCACAGTAGAGCGAGTCCTCGTAGAGGTAGCGTCGTGAGCCGTCGCTGAGCAGGGCTACATAGCCCAGACGGAAGCCTCTGGCAGAGTTGTAGGATTCGGTGGTGTTGTAGTAAGCACCTGATTTTGTGACAAAACGGCTTTCACCGTTGAAGTATTCCTTCGGGTCGTCGGCAGCAAGGTTGGCTCTCGACTGGAGGGAGGTGAAGTCGGTGCTGATGGTGGTTCCGGCAGTGGGCACCGAGAGGGGTATGACGTTGAATCCGGTGCTTTGGGGGCAACTGGCATAAGCCACCTGGTACTTCGTGCCACCCAGCGGAACGGACTTGTAGGTGTAGGTGCCGATGTAGGGTGCAGCCTCGTTGCGGATGTTGTCCACGTCGATGTCGAGTGTCGCCATCTTCATGGCATAGTCGAAGTAGAGTTTGTAGAGTTCCCTGACGCTGATGCCCAGCAGGTTCATGAGCGACTGGTTGGGGTCTTGGCTCGTCTTGCCCGTGTCGTTGCGCCAGAGGCGTCCGATGATGTCGATGCCGTAGCGTTCCACGAGGAAGTAGTGCCACCAGTAGGACTGGTAGCGCATCCACTCGTGTGTCATGGCGTAGTTGGCGGTGTTGTGGAAGATGCTCCACGACTGGTTCCACTTCTCCTCGGGGTAAGCCTGTGCCGCCTGCCACTGTGCCGTCTGTTCCCAGAAGGCGGAGCCTGCTCCCACGGCATCGCGGAAGCCTGCGTGTCCTTTCAGGTCGGCAAAGCACTGATACTGAAAGGAGTGTCCCACCTCATGTGCCACCGAGTGCCCCACGGGCTTGCAGGTGGAGGGGTTGAGCCACAGGGCGCCGATCAGGTCGTCGTAGCCGCCTCCGTAGCAGATCCACTCCTCGCTGTGGTTCATCAGGATCATCATCTTGTACTTGCTCACGTTGGAGTGTGCTTCGTTGCAGAACGCCAGTCTGCCGATGTTGAGGGCATAGAAACTCTCTGCCTTCTTCAGCAGGTCGTCGATATCGACATAGTAGAAGTTGCTCTTCGAGAGTTCATCGGGCGCCTTCGAGCCGTAGCCCTTGTCCCAATAGCAGATGAAGTTCTCGCTTTCGCGCGAACGGGTTTTCGACCAGGTGTATTTGCCGTCGGGGTCTGACTCCTTGTAGAGGAGCGAGTCAGGTTTCCAGGGGTTTTTCCACTCGGCAGGAATGTAGAGTTGCTTTTGTGCAGCGGCGGCGAGTGTCATGCCAGCCGCCACGAGGGTCAGTAAAAACTTTTTCATGTTATAGTTAATCTGTTTAAGTTCCGGGCGTTCTTCTTTCACCACAGATTACACGGATTACAAATTTGTCAAAATTTCTCTCAGCAAAAAATCCGTGTGATCTGAGCAATCTGTGGTTTTTATGACTTCCGAAACTTTAATTAATTTGTTAGTTAGATGTGTGCATCTTTCGGGTGTGGCATGCTTCTGTTTGCGATGCCACTGCAAAGTTCCCCTTTTCTTGTTTCACACCCAAATTTCTTTGCTTTTTTATTTGTGAAATAGAAAATTTTCTCTTTTTTTTAGACAATATTGCGAGAAAAGTTGTACCTTTGCAATGTCTTAGGTGATTTGTGCGCCATGCGCCAGATTGCCGCGGACTTGTAAGTTTTTCATTAATATAGCTAATCTAACAAATCAGGAGGCGCCTCTGCGTGATGCAGGGGCGCCTTCATTTCAGCTCCACATTAACTGAACACGAATTTGATTTTCTCACACGGACTGAACGGATTTTGAGATTCGCATAATCTGTGTGGGGGAAAACACCTTCATGTGATGTGCGATGCAGGAATGCAGAAGGAGGGTTGCACCGTCTGGTGCAACCCTCCTTCTGCATCCATGCCGCTTGTTACTTTGCCAAGAGGTTCTTGTAGTCCTCGCAAGGCTTGAAGTAAGGAATCTTGTGCTCAGGCACAACAACCGACTTGTTTTCCTTGATGAGACGGCCAATCTTTGCCGCACGGGTCTTGGTGGTGAAAGTGCCGAAACCACGGAGGAAGATGTCCTCGCCGTCGGCAGTCTTCTCTTTCACAACAACCATCATGGCCTCAATCACCTTGAGCGCCTTTTCTTTCTCCACTCCGGTCACGTTGCTGATTTCAGCAACCATTTCTGCTTTTGTCATAATTTTATCGATTTTTATTGTTAGTCTTGCCCTATATATATAATAATGTGTAAACGTCGTGAAGGTCGGGTGAACCTCTAAAACGAATGCAAAGTTAAGACAAATAGTCTAATAAACAAAAAGATAGAAAGACTTTTTTTTGATTTTCGACATATTTTTTTTGATTTCGGGCGAGGGGAGGGTAAAAACTGTAGTTCAATGCCGCCGCAAGTAGCGTGTCCATGCCATCAAAGGGCGGTGGCGCAAGTAGTTTCTGTCGTGCTCGTGGGCATACGCCTCACGCTCGAAACTGATGCTGTAATAAGCCCTTTCCATCTTGAAACGGCACTGCACCAGCCGCACCAGAAACTCCACTCCATACCACAGAAAGAACAGTACAAAGCCCATCTCCAACTGCTGGCGGGTGTGGATGAGTTCGTGGTTCAGTTCGTGAAGTGCCATGCGTCCCCACCTCTGCTGCACGAAGATGATGCCGAAGAGGTTGAGCCCGTGGTAACTCCCGAAGGGAATGAATCGGTTGTAGATCACTTTCATGGGGGCAAAGGTAGCGATTTTTTTCCAAATCATCCACCAAAATGCAGCACGAGCTGCGGAAATCCCTTCCTGCGCATATAAATAAAGTTAAAAGTGTTTTGAATTGTGCCCGATTTGCATTATCTTTGCATCACATTTGCGAATGCAAACGCTCAGACAACAAAAGACACGCTGGTATGGATTACACGAAGTACTTCAAGAAGGGCGGATGGGCAGCAGCAGGTAGATACTACGCCATGCACCCCAACAAGCTCAAGGAACTTTTCACCTCGGCAAAGAAATATGCCACTAAAGAGGGGCTGAAGGCGGTGAAGGACGAGTTTCTCTTCATCTGCCAGTACATCCGTGATGTCTTCACCGGCAAATATAAAGAATACAACTTCCTCAACCTCACGGTCATCGTAGGCGCCCTTGTCTATGTGGTCACTCCTGCCGACATCATGCCCGACTTCATGCCAGCCATCGGACTCATCGACGATGCAGCCATCCTGGTGTGGGCAACCCATGAGTTTGCCGACGAACTGGACCGCTACCGTTTCTTCCTCGGCAGACGCAAACGCGAGGAGGAGGAAAAGGCTGCTGCTGAGAAGGCACTCGAGATCGAAGACATCGACTTTGAGGAGATTCCTCCTGGTCAGATAGGATAGCACACGACACCGAACGCGAGAAACAAAGTAGTTAACAGAGTATCGGCTTTAACTCCCTCTAACTCCTTTAACTCCCAAAAGAAAAATAAATACATAACATAATGGAGAAACCTATCAGGCTCGCCATCTTCGTCACAGGAGGTGGTACAAACTGTGAAAATATCATCCGCTACTTCGAGGGAAAGCCCGAAGTGGAGATACCCATCGTCGTGAGCAGCCGCAGCGACGCCTACGCCCTTGTGCGCGCCGAGAAACTCGGAGTGCCCACCACCGTCATCACCCGTCAGCAACTGCTCGACGAACCACGGCGCGTGATTCAGACTGTGCGCGGCTGCGACTACATCATCCTCGCAGGTTTTCTCCCCAAGATTCCAACATACCTCATCGACCAGTTCCCCAACCGCATCATCAACATTCATCCAGCCCTCCTGCCCAAGTTTGGCGGCAAGGGCATGTGGGGACACCACGTACACGAAGCGGTGAAGGCGGCTGGCGAAACGGTGTCGGGCATCACCATCCACTTCGTCAATCCCGAACTTGACGCTGGCGAACACATCGCCCAGTTCTCGGTGGATCTCGACCCCAAAGACACACCTGACGACATTGCCGCCAAGGTGCACGAACTGGAAATGAAACACTACCCACTTGTCATCGAACAGGTGATCAAGAACAATATTGTGTAGTTCACTTGACTTTCGGGAACACAAGTGTAACTATTCAGTGAAGGAACTTCAACTTGCTTTTTCTGAAACTAATTTGATGAAGTTCCGGATGCGTTTTCTTGCCCACAGATTACACAGATGGACACAAATTCTTTCTCAGACAGATTTTTTTCGGATTGCACAGATTGTTACTTTCTTGGCGAAAGCCCATCCGGATGGTCTCAAGAGTCGGCACGACTCTAATCTGTGAACCTTTAGCTCGGCGCAGCCAAATCAAGAAAGAACCTTCGGCGTAGCCAATCTGTGTAATAGCCAACCCTCCAGCGGATAAAATCAGAGTAATCTGTGCAATCTGTGGGGCGAAAAAACACTCCCGAAAGTTAAACTTGCGTGACCTCGAATGCACGTTATGTTAAATAGCAAAAGGGAGATTGTTTTAGCGGACTCCCACTCTTTCTATTTCATCCCCCAATTCCCAGAACTATTGATGAAGATTGGCGTGTAAAAACAAAAACTGTCAGTGATTCATCTGACGTCAATCCTCATGAATAATGATATTAGCGTCAGTTCGATGAATTCCAACAAAAATAATTTATGACTCAAATTTCGGATATATTTTTACAACGGATTGCACGGATTATACGGATTTTTCGTCGCAAG
>ONFA01000069.1 GCA_900316975.1 uncultured Prevotellaceae bacterium
TTCGTAGCCGCTTGCGGCATTAGGGAAATACATCTTCTCGCCGCATGGTAAATTAGAATGATTCGTTTTATTCGTTGTTGAAAATGAAGCGTTTGGAACTTCCGAAACTTAAATTAGAGTTAAATTTAAGGAAATGAAGAAGATATTATTTTTGTTAGTTTATGGTTTTTCGTTTTGTGGTTCTTTGTGGGCACAAACCAGTGAGTATCAGAATGTTTGGTGTGCTGACAAGGGCGATGGAACGTATGTGAATCCTGTCATCAATGGTGACTTCCCTGACATTGATGTCGTGTTTGTGGATGGCATCTATTACATGGTGAGTACCACGATGTATCACTTCCCAGGTGCCACTATCTTGAAGTCGAAGGACTTGGTGAATTGGGAGTATTGTGCGAATCCCTTGGAGCAGGTGCTGGACAACGATGCCTATAACTTGCTGAACGGTAAGCATCACTATGCACAAGGTATGTGGGCTTCGTCGCTCACCTATCACGATGGGAAGTTCTACCTCTATTTCCCTTGTTCTACATGGTCGGAAGACTCGCAGAGCATCCTCCTCACTGCCGAAGACCCTGAGGGGAAATGGAAACTGACCCGATTGCCTGAGGGGTATCATGACCCGGGGTGGCTTTTCGACGATGGTGAGAAAGGGGACGGCTTTTTGTATGTGGCATGTGGTATCAATGACATTTGGGTGAACAAGTTCAATGCCAAGACGTTGCAGAAAATATCAAGTGCCAAGGTCATCAGTGTGCAGGGAGGTTGTGAAGGCAGCCACATGTACCATATCGGTGACTACTACTACATCTATGCCACTTATAACACGGAGGCTTCGCAGACCATCTTCCGTTCGAAGAACCCGATGGGACCTTATGAGGAGTGTGATCACCGTGTCTTCAGTTATGGTCGCATCCACCAAGGAGCACTGATTCAGACCCAGACGGGCGAATGGTGGACCATGATATTCAGGGATGCCGGTGCAATTGGACGCATCCCCTATCTGGAGCCTGTGAAGTGGGTGGACGGATGGCCTGTCATCGGCAAGAACGGGAAGGATGTGTCGGAAAACGGGGCATCGTATAAGAAACCCAATGTAGGCAAGACGTATGAGAAGAAGTATCTGCCTACGAATGATGCTTTCATTGACACGAAACTGGGCATGCAATGGCAATGGAACCACAACCCTGACCCATCGGCATGGTCGCTGACGGAGCGTCCAGGTCATCTGCGATTATACACCGCCAATGTGACCAATGAACTGCACTATGCACGCAACTCGCTTACGCAGCGCATTCTGGGTTATTCGCCCAATGGCACATCGTCCAGCAACTACAAGACGACTTACGGCACCGTAAAGATGGATCTGTCTGGTATGCAGGAGGGTGATGTGGCAGGTCTGGCTGTGTTCCAGAACCCTTATTCATTTATCAGCGTGAAGATGGAAGGCGGCAAGAAGTATCTGTATAGCGAGCGATGCACGTTTAATAATCAGAAACTGAACAAGGCGCAATCGTTGAAGGGTGCGGAGGTGACATCGGATGTGATTTATCTGCTGGCTTATGTCAACTTTGGCACGAACGAATGCAAGTACTATTATAGTTATGATAATGTGAAGTGGGCAAAATGGGGCGTGACCATGAACATGGGCTACACGCTTGACTACTTTGTGGGACAGCGTTTCTATCTTTTCAACTATGCCACTCAGCATTTGGGCGGTTTTGTGGATTATGATTGGTTCACGACGGAGCGGAATTTCAGCGAGGAGGCATTTGGCATTGAAGATCCGACGGCTGCTTATACGGAGGCGGACAAGACCATGACCTCATTAGCCGTTTCGGAAACTGCCATGACGCTTTTGGTGGGTGGTGTGCAGAGTCTGGATGTGATGATGACTGCACAGTCGGGCATGGAGCGGGATGTGGCTTCTGCCTGCACTTACACCTTCAGTCAGCCTGATGTCGTGGAGGTGTCAGGTGGGCGCATTCTTGCGCTGCGGGATGGCGAAACAGACGTGACAGCCACCTATGCTGACGAGAAGGGGAACACACAAAGTGTCACTTTTCACGTGACGGCAGCAGCGTTTCCTCTGAAAGAGGGGCTCTTCAATCCTTCTCTCATCTCCACAGGCTCTTTTATGCCATCGATAGGAAGTATCGGCACAGGGAAGAATGGTCTGGCAGGATGGCAATATGCTTCGGGTATCGACATGTCGGCAGCCAAATATTTGGTGGTTCGGTTCCGTCGTTCTCCTACAGTGATGCCTACTTTCCTTTTCTATGACGAGAGCACGACACAGGGCACTCCTTGCTCTTATGAGATGGCGCGAGAGAAGGAGGTGGTCATTGACTTGCAGGGGTTGAAGAAGACGAATGGCAAGGCGCTCGACTTGTCTCACATTTATCTGGCAGGTTTCCAGCTGCCTCAGAATTCGACGGTTTATGTCAAGGAATTGTTCTTGAGCAACGATGGTGAGAATCCGACGGGCATTTCAGCGCTGATGGTTGCTGACCCAGACTTTGACCTTAACACTACCCCTGCCTCTAAGTCTCAATGGTATGACATACAAGGCAGACCGGTGGCGCATCCTGCTCATGGCATTTATATCCATGAGGGTAAGCAGGTTTGGGTTCCGTAAGTGTTAAAAGTGGGACTTTGTGCCTATTGAGGTTACATGAGTGTAAAAAGATGTTCCATGATTGACAATGGATGTGCGCAAATGTTTGTAACTTTGCGGCACAGACGTGAAGTGTCTGTTTTTGATGCTTATAGTAACAATCTAAAATCTTTTCCGTATATGAAATTCAAAAAACTGATTCAAATCTGTATGGTTGGCGCTACAGGTTGGATGGCTTTGCCAACCATGGCGCAACAGACTGTGGCAGGTTTGCCTCCCATGCATGTGGATGGCAAATTCCTGAAAGACGAACAGGGTAACAAACTTGTGTTGCATGGTTTGATGGACACTCCAAGCCCTTATTTCAACGAATGGAGATGGGGAGGTTCTGCCACTGACAACAATGTGGACAACTGTATCGACTATTTCGATGCCATTTTCGATGTCATCACCGACAATGAAAAAGGTGCCTACTGCAATCTGTTCCGTCTGCACTTAGACCCTGCATGGACAAATGGGAAAGCAGGTTCGTGGGAGGTGGACAGCAGAGAGACGGGCACTGGTGAGGCCGACATCAGCCACTATGAAAGTGCCCGGCTTGACAAGTATCTCACTTCAGTATATATTCCTATCGCCCAAAAGGCCATTAAACATAAGATGTATGTCATCATGCGCCCACCAGGCGTATGTCCTGGCAATATTTATGTCGGCGGCAGTTATCAGAAATATCTGCTGGATGTGTGGGATCGCGTGAGCAAGCACCGCCTCATTCAGAAGTATTGCGGGCAGATTGGTCTGGAACTTGCCAACGAGCCAGTGGGAGTGAAACTTGCTGATGGTTCAGAATCAGAGAAAGCACTGCATGACTTCTTCCAGCCCATCGTGGACAAGATCCGCGCCAACGGTTTCAAGGGTGTCATCTGGGTGCCCGGCAAAGGGTGGCAGGGCAGTTATGCCGATTATGAGAAGTACCCTATCACGGGGGAGAATATTGGTTATGCCGTGCATGACTATAATGGTTGGTATGGTTGTGACGACAAGAATCTGTCGGCTAAGGATGTGGCATCTGCCACTCAGAAAAAGATACAGCAGTTCCACAATCAGGTGCCAGTTGTTGACACAAATCCAATCGTCATCACAGAGATTGACTGGAGTCCGAAGAAACCGGGCACCGGTCACTATAATGAGCATGGCGACTGGGTGGAATCTAATTATGGCAGTTGGGCAACAGGTCGCTCGTCCGTATGGGGTGAAATCACCAAGGGAGTGCATGACCACTATGGCAATATCTCCATGACGCTTTCGGGCACACATTGCTACATCGACTTCAACGACTGCATCAAGATTTCCGGAAACGACAGAAAGACCTACACGTTGACAGGACGTGCCACCCCTGCCTACAAGAAAGCCATGGAGGCAGACGGACTTGACCCTTACGAAGGATGCGGTGTGGCTTGTTTCAAGTGGTATGCAGAATATGCACAGGTGAACTATCCCTCACTCACCCGTTATCAGCCCGTGCAGGAATACCCCGAGAATCCGTTTGAATTGAGTAATGATTGGTTCAATCCATCAATCATTAAGAAGGGTACTGCCCTGCATGTGGCATCATACTCGAATCTGACCATCAAGAAGGGTGGTTTGGCAGGCTGGTCTTTCGAGGACTGCATCGACCTGACAGCCTACAAGAGCTTGGTGGTGAAGTTCAAGCGAACACCAGCCAAGAACATCTGCCTTCGTATTTATGATTCGGGAAGTCTCTTTGGCGATTACTGTCAGTTGGATTTGGGAGGAGAAAAGGAAATTACCATTCCTCTGAGCGAGTTGAAGAAAGAATCTGGTGAACAACTCGACCCCTCCCACATACGTTTCGTAGGTTTCACCCCAAAGTTGAACGATGCCAGCCTCTATCTGGAGAAAGTGTATCTCTCGACAGACGAGACTGCCATCACAGCACTGGAAGCAGAAGCAGTTGAAAACGAAGGAGACTTCTTCGACCTCATGGGCAGAAAAGTCACGAACCCTGCAAACGGCATCTACATCCGCAATGGCAAAAAAGTATTTTTCAAATAACATCTTTATCTTAAACCCCTAACTCCCCTCTCCCCCTTGGGGGAGTGGGAGGGGGCTCTAACTTCTAACCTCTAAAATGAAACGTTTATCAATTTTTCTCCTCTGTGCCTTGGCATGTGCACTTTCCATCCATGCCTACAAGCAGCAGAAGGTGACCATCAAAGTGAATGGGGAGAATCGGGAAATGCAGGTCTATACGCCTAACACCGTATCTTCCAACCTGCCCTTGATGATTGTCACGCATGGCATGAACCAGGATGCCGGCTATCAGGCAAGTTGTGACCACATGTATGAACTGATTGATAAGGAAAAATTCATCATTGCCTATCTTCAGGGCATCAACAAAACATGGGACACTGGGGGCACCAAAGACCGCGACTTCGTGTTCCAGACCATAGATGAACTGTACACAAAGTACAACATCAACAAAAACCGAGTCTATTGGTCAGGATTCTCCATGGGATCAGCACTCATCTACCACTGCATGGCAGACGCAGTCGATAAGATTGCAGCCTTTGCGCCCACCAGCGGCATCGCCTTTGGTGGCAAAGAGTGGCAAAGATGCCCCAAGCCCGTCAACGTGATTCATTGCCATGCCTATGGCGACGACGTGTTCAAATACAACGACTGGGACATACACGGCTATGTGCAGTCGCTGGCAAAAGACTTGGACAAATGCAAAGACTACAAGAAGACCGCCAACTACAGGACACCAGGTGGAAACACAGGCGACAAGGAAGTGTGGAGCAACGGAGAGAACGGAACCACTGTGGAACTCTTCTCCTACAACGCCAACTGGCACAACCCCTCCACAGGCAACTCGCAGGAGATTTGGAACTTCTGCAAGCAGTATAGCCTTCAGACCATAGAAGAGGAGTATCAGGCTGTCTATGGAAAGGCACAAAACCTCATCTTCGAATGGAAAGACACCCCCGACATGGCGTCCACTACCTATTATACCAACCTGCAGAAAGCACTCGACACCTATGCCGAAGAGAAGATGGCAACAGACGCCGACAGGCAGAAAGCCATCGAAAAGTTGACACAGCGCATTGAACTCTTCGAAAACGTTGCAGCCAGCAAAACAAAAATCGTCAACGGAGGCGAAATCAAACAGCCGGAGGGATTCGACCCCAACTTCCACATCTACCTCTGCTTCGGGCAGTCCAACATGGAAGGCAATGCAGCCATCGAAGGTAAAGATCGCGTGGGAGTCGATCCGCGATTCATGATGATGGCAGCCGTCGATATGCCCTCCTCCAAGCGCAAGAAAGGCGAATGGTACACCGCCTATCCACCCCTGTGCCGTGACTACACAGGTCTCACCCCCGCCGACTACTTCGGACGAACAATGGTCGAGAACCTCCCCGAGAGCATCAAAGTCGGAGTCATCAACGTGGCAGTGGGAGGTGCATCCATCGACCTCTTCGACCAAGACAAATGCGCCGACTACATCAAGAAAGAAGCCGACTGGTTCAAGAACTACTGCAAGGAATACAACAACGACCCCTACAAAGTGCTCGTCACGATGGCAAAGAAAGCCCAACAGAAAGGCGTCATCAAAGGTATCCTCCTCCATCAGGGCTGCACCAACAACGGACAGAAAGACTGGCCCGTCAGAGTCAAGCGCATCTACGTGCGCCTGCTCCACGACCTCGGACTCAATGAGGAAGAAACACCCCTGCTCATCGGCGAACTTCTTTCACAAGAGCAAGGAGGCATCTGCTGGGGACACAACAACGTCATAGCCAAGACCCATCCCGTCATCCCCAACTCCTACGTCATCTCCTCCAAAGACTGCCCCGGAGCCTCCGACGGCCTGCACTTCACTGCCGAAGGCTACCGCATGATTGGCAAGCGTTATGCTGAAAAGATGCTGGAGTTATTGGGACCAGATTATTCAGGTCCGAAGAAAGAAATTGACTTTGACACTTCAGAGACTTACTTCCCATTGACGGCAGAAGCCTTCAACCCCTCACTCTATCTCGAAGGCAAATTCGTTGGAGCCAGCACCGTCACCTACTTCACCACAACAGAAACCTACAACGGGGCAAGAGGATTCGGAGGATGGCGCTACACCAAAGGAGCAGACTTCTCTGCTCACAAGTATCTGGTGGTGGAGTTGAAGCGAAAGCCATCATGCAAGCCAGTAGTCAGAATCTACGACACCGACGACTACCTCAACCCCTGCTTCACCTATTCCATCCCTGCCACATCCAAGAAAGAAGCCATCGACCTGACAGCTATGACGGCAGAGGACGGCACAAAGATAGACCCATCCCACATCTACATGGTAGGATTTGAGACAGACGCAAACAATTCGCTCTACCTCTCAAGCCTCTATCTGAGCGACGACGGCGAGACACCCACAGGCATTCAGTCAGTGCCGATGGCGGACGAAGATGCCGATGGAATCCTCTACGACCTGCAAGGCAGACCCGTGGAGAATCCTGTTCGTGGCATCTACATCCGCAATGGCAAGAAAGTGCTTGTCAGGTAAGCAATTAAGCGACGGGTTTAGAGTTAAAGACCCCTCCGGCTCCCTGTTTAGGGGAGAGAAGTTAAGGTTAACGTGAATTCGACGAAAACCACAAATAATTAAATTCATGAAAAATTCGTGGTTAATTCATGGTAATTCGTGTTTATTGGGGACATAAATTAAGTAACCACACAAAATTATCTTATACAATGATGTCTCTTCTTTTCGCCGCAAGCGGCTTGTTTTCTCGGACAATAATTACCAATAAATTATTGGTAATTATTGTCCGAGAAAAATGCGGCTTGCCGCATCATATAAACTATTTTTGTTCACCTACTTAACCACGAACCTTCAGCTCGGCGTAGCCAATTTTCCATAAATTATTTTTGTTAAGATTCATCGAACTGACGTTAAGGTTAGGGTAAAAGATACAGACCTAACCAGAAACAGCAAGGGACTGCGTCCAAATCGACGCAGCCCCTTGTTTTGTTTTAACGTTTGTTCCATAAAGGTGCATTCAGAGCCTCAAAAGTGGTCAGACTCTCACCCCCTTGAGTGGTCAGACTCTCACCCCTTGAGCGGTCAGACTCTCACCACCCCAAGTAGGCGTGAAAACAAGGTGGGGAGAGACATGGGTGTGTCACTCCAGCAACTTCCTTAGAGCCTCCCGATTTTCCTCCTTCGAATAGAAAGCCGCAAAGTCCTTAGGTGACATGCCAAAAGTTTCGCGGAACGAAGTGGTGAAATAAGAGTGGCTAGAGAACCCCACGGCATAGACCACCTCGCTGACGTTTACCTTGTTGTATGCCAGCAGAGCGGCAGCCTGTTTCAAACGGAAAGTGCGGATGAAGATGTTAGGCGAAACGCCATAACGGTTCTTGATTTTTCGGTTCAGGTGTACACGGCTGATACCCACCTCCTCGCTCAGTTGCTGTACAGAGAAGTCGGACTCGTCAAGGTGACTCTTGATGACCTCAGTCACACGTGTGAAGAACTTCTCTTGTGCATCCTCAACTTCAATCTGTGGCATGTCGTTGGCAATTTCAGCACGGTTCATCTTGTTGAGCAGCGTTTGGCGCACACGCAACACCTGACTGATGGCAGAGCGCAGCATGACCATATTCACAGGTTTCTCCATGTAGTGGTCCACCTGCATGGTGAGACTCTGCATCTGTAGTGACTCATCACCCTCACCTGTCAGCAGGATGACGGGGATGTTGTTTGTTTCGGGGTTTGACTTGATTTTCAAACAAAGATCAATGCCGTTTCCGTCGGGCATATGGTAGTCTGTCACCACCACATCGGGACGATGTGTCAGCACCTTCTTCCAGGCGCTGTTGCCTGAGTAGGCATTGATGATGTTGTAATCCTTGCCAAGTTGTTCAGCCATGAAATTGGAGAGTTCCAGGTCATCATCCACCAACAGGAGGGTGGGGCGTGTATGGTTGATGTGAGTGTTTTGCATTCCGTTGAAGTAGGGGAAATGCAGCACAAACTCCACACCTACAGGTTCCATGTTTTTTGCCTCGATGGTGCCGTGATGGAGTTTCACCAGTTCGTGTACCAAGTTCAGTCCGATACCTGAACCGTTGGAATCGGCACCAGCGCTGCCTTGATAGAAGCGTTCCCACATGTGTTTCAGGTCTTCTTTTGTGAACTGTGGACCGCTGTTGTAGAAACGCAAGGTCACTTGGTTGTCTTCGATGCCGCTTCGGGCGATGACCTTGCCACCTTGAGGGGTGAACTTGAAGGCGTTGCTCAGCAGGTTGGTGATGATTTTTTCGAAGTGTGTCGCATCCATCATCATAGGCAGTTCTTCCTCGCCATGCTCGATGTTGAAGGAAATGTCCTTCACTTGGGCAACTCCTTCGAATTGTTCGAACACAGGACTGGCGTACTGCACGTAGTCGTGTTCTTCCAAGTGTAGCACTAACTGCCCGGAGTCAATCTTTCGGATGTCTGTAATTTGTTTTACGATGTCCAGTAGCCGGCCGCAGTTGTGTTGCATCACGCCATAAAGCGACTGGTGTTCGGGGTTAGTGTCTTCCGTCATCAGTTGTTTAAGTGGCGATTCAATCATGGTCAGCGGTGAACGTAGTTCGTGCGTGATGGATGTGAAGAGGTTCAGTTTCTCTTCCTTGATGCGGTTTTGTTCATCTGTGCGGCGGAGTTGTTCCTTCTGCAACTTACGCAATCTGATTTGGTGGTAGATGAAGTAGGCGATGGCGAGCACGATGAGGGCATAGACGAGGAATGCCCAGATGGTGGCGTACCATGGGGCTGCCACATGGATGGTAATGGAATTTTCCGTGAACTCGGTCGGGTTGTCTTCCATATAGGCCTTCACACGGAAGGTGTAGGTACCTGGTGGTAGTGCTGAATATCGTGCTTGTGGTGCAGTCACGTCTGTGTGCCATTGCTTCTCCAGTCCCTCCAGAATATATTCGTAGTGGATGCGTTCGGGGTCGCCCAGTTCCACCGATGAGAACTCGATGCTGAAAGTGGCGTTGTCATGTTTCAGCCAGATTTCTTTGGCATAGAAGATGCTGGCATCCATTTCTTCCGTGTTCAGTGTAGTGGTGAAGTTGGTGAAATAGACTGGCTCCACCTTGGTGGGACGTTCTGTGATGAGTTTGGGGGTGAAGCAGATGATGCCGTTGTCACCACCGAAGAGAATGTAGCCATGCCCAGGTTTTACGAATGAATTGCGGTGAAATTCGCCCACCTCGTAGCCGCTGAACGACGAGTAATTGCGCACCTCGTGTGTTTTCTTGTTGACCGATGCAATGTTGATGCTTGTGGCAAGCCAGATGTGGGTGTCGGTCGTTGTGATGGTGCTGATGGATGGGCATGACAAGCCCTGCTCCTTTCCAATGAAATCCTGCTTTCCTGTCTTCAGATGATATATGACCAAACCATCTTCGCTGGCAATCAAGATGTCTTCCCCATCCTGCTGGATGGCGTTCGAGTTGCTGATGCGGTTGCCGTTGAGGCTGATTTCCTCATGCTTGCCATTGGAGGCATTGTAAGAGAAGACACCAGTGCTGGAGCCGACCCAAAGGGTGCCGTGAGAGTCTTGCAGCAGGCTACTAATCCATTGGTTGTAGGCAAAAGGGAAAGTGAGGCGATTGAATGTGTGGTCGTTCGTATTGATGCAAATGATGCCGTGTCCGTTCGTTCCAATGAGCAATTTGTCTTCTTTTGCATTGTATGACATGGTCATTACGAGTTCTTGGCTGATTTCTTCCAATCCTCGGTTTGTCCATTCCCCATTCTCCAGCCACTGCACACCACCGCCATACGTGCCGACCCACACAGTGCCGTGCTGGTCAATCTTCACATCCTGTACCAGCAGGGAATGCAATCCATTGTTGACGGGGTGGGCGGTTGCCAAGCGCATGCCGTCGGTGGTGAACACACCACATCCGTCCGTTCCCACCCAATAGTTTTCCTGTTGGTCGATGGTCATCGAAGTGATGCAAGTGGCATTGTTTCGGTTGTCAACAGGCGAGATGGGATGGTAGTGGAAACAGTCATTCTGAGGAGGAATGACCACCAGTCCCTTGTGCAAGAAGGCTGCGATGATATTGCCTTTGCGGTCTTCTTTCATATCCATCACCTTGCCATAGGAGATGTTGAAGTCGGCAGTTTTGTCGTAGAGTGCATCAATGGAATAGACTTCCCCAGTCTTTTTGTACTCCCAAATGCCACGACCGTCAGTACCGATGAGGATGCGGTTGTCGTGTGTACGCAAGATGGCGCTGATGAACAAATCGCCAGTATAGGCGTCCGACTCATGCACAAGGTTTTCTGCCTTGTTGTAGATGAGCAATCCGTGGTTGGTGCCGATGAGCATGCCTTCTTCAGTCTCCAGCAGACGGGTGATGTTGCTGTTTTCAGCAATGGCAGTGGCTTGTGGAGTGTAGTTGAAAGTGTGTTGTTTGAAGTCCTTCAGATTGATGCATATCAGTCTGGTGTTGTGTCCAATCGCCCACAGGCGTTGCTGTTTGTCGATGATGGGTTGGGTGATGAAAGACTCTTGAAGTGCCTTGTTGAGTTTTTCGGAGAGCGTTTCGTCCACTTTCATGGTTTTCGTGTTCAGCAGATATGAGTCAAAACCATCGGTTGTCACCAGTTTGTAGTTCTCTTTGGGGTAGTCAATGATAGCGTTGCTGGAGAAGCCATAGATGCTGTCTTCGCGTTGAGCAAGGAAGATATGCTCAAAGTGCATCGAGCGTGCATCAAGCAGGAAGAGTCCATGTGTGGTATAGACCCAAAATTTGCTGTCTCCTGCTTCGCTCACGCCGTGCGACACCTGAAAGAGTTGTCTGCCACTTTTGGTGGTCGTGGGAAGATATTGGAATTTTGTACCATCGAAGAGACCCAATGTGTTTGTCCCCGACACCCACGCAAATCCCCGTGAGTCAAGGTCCACACTGGAGCAGTTGTTCGTCTTGAGTCCGTGTTGTGTTGTGTAAAGTCGAATGACTTGTGCAGTGAGCCTCTGTGGTGAAAACACACATAAATAGGCTGATAATAAGAAACCAATGAAACGATACTTCATGGCTTAATTGTCTTTAGTTAGTGCTAAAATGTTATTTTTGAGGCAAAGATACGATATTTTTGTAACATGGGAACAAAAAAAACTCTTTTTTTTTCATAGTAGTGTCATGAAACATAAATTTTCACTTTTGAAACATTGCGACATTATTATTATAAGAAATGTAACAAGTTTTATCTAAAAAGAAAACAGCTCTTGTTTCATATTTGAAAATTCTCTACTTTTGCAGCAACTTTTCGGCAAGAAAGTAAAACGTGATAAATAAATCTTTGATAAATAAATCTTTTATTAATTATTAAATTTTTTCCGTTATGAAGAAATTTCTACTTACGGCATCAATGCTCATGATGGGTGTTGTTGCAACCTTTGCCCAAAACTGGGCGGTGGGTGATGAGATTACTGGAAAAATTGGTAATCCTTCATTTACTGAAGCAGACAAAGCTCCTTGGGTTTTTGACCATCAAGGTGGTAACACTACTGAAACTGGTGGTCTCTTCGAATTGTATGATGGCGCTGAAGCTGACCTCTACCAGTACATCGAGTTGCCCGCTGGTATGTACAAGTTGGAGTGCCAAGGTTACTACCGTATCGGTCAGTCATGGGATGTTGACCCCAACACTTATGGCACAGATGACTGGGTAGACGAAGCTTTCTTGACTGTACAGAATGGTCAGTACAATGAGGACAGCAATGAGTTTACACCAGGACGTACTTTCAAGACTCCTCTCATGCCACGTCTGTTCGATTATCAAGATTCAAAAATCTATGACATGAAAGAAGCTGGCGACGAGAGTGGTTGGGATATGACTGATGGTGACTATGGTGAAAAAGGTTGGGGACCAACTTCTGTCCCAGGTTCTCTTAAGTGGTTTGCTGCAGGCAAGTATCAGCCATATGATGAGGATGGTGTGAAATACAACACCGTTACTTTCTTCTTGACAGAGGATGGTTATGTGAAGATTGGTGTCACAAAGGCTGCTGCAAGAAAAGCAGACTCTTTCATGGTAACCAACTTCAAACTCTTCTATGCTGGTGAGGCAGGCGAAGCTGCTGAACTGATGGCTTTGCAGGAAGAGGTGGATGACCTCTATGCTCAGTTGGAAGATTTGAGAGACCAGAATCCTGGTTTCTTGCAGCGCAAACTTGGCGATGAGTTGATACTTTTTGATATGGAATATGGTGCTTCTGCTGATATGGACAAAGAAGATTGTGCAACTGCAAAGGAAGTATTGTTTGCTCTCTTGGATGAGGCAAAGGGTGCCAAGAACGACTTGGTTGCTTTGAATGCTGCCATTAAGGCTGTGGATGTTTTGGCTACCACTACCGACTATCCAGGCAAGGATGCGCTGAACAAGGCACTTGATGCTGCTAAGGCAAGTGTCTCTGAAAATTATGAATATCAAGGTGAAGAAGAGTGGGATACCTACGCTACTTTGGCAACCGCTTTGTATGCTGCACGTATTGACTATCTGAAGTCTTCTCCAAAGAATGCAAATGGTGCATGGGACTTCTCTCCATTCATTACTAACCGTTTCTTCACCAACGAGGAAAACAATCCTACTTGGAATGCAGAGGGAAACTACTGGGAGTATCAGAACTGGCCAGAGGTATGGGGTGACATGGAGTATAACAGTCAAAATCAGGAGCAGAAGGATGCAATGACTGCTTATTCTGGCGACGTTGTACTTTCTGGCTCTGACGACACCGTTCCATTCAAGTGGTACAAGACTGGTAGTGGCGGTCCAGGTTGGGAAGTTTACTACGACCACCACATGACTTCTTGTAAGGCATGGGCTCCAACTCCAACGAACGGTGTTTCTGTGATTGGTCAGTACTTGAGTGGTCTGCCAAACGGCTTCTACTCTCTCACAGGTATGGCTGAGTCTTGGACAAACGAAGGTGCTGATGTTATTGACACTCACTTCATCATCAGAAGTGGCGAACAGTCTTCACGTTCTGAGCGTGCAGAACCACGTGCATGGTGGAACGGTAACACAAGAGATTCTTGGAATACTCTTTCTACTGACATGATTGAGGTGACTGATGGCGACCTTTGGGTAGAAGCATCTACAAATGGTTTCTATTCTATCACAGGCTTCCAACTCTTCTACTATGGTGAAACTCCTGACTTCAACGCACTGATTAAGCCAAGCCTTGACAAGGTGAAGGAGGCTGTTGTAGCATTGGCATGGGCTGGTGACCGGGCTGCTGCTAACGAAATCCTTGCTAAGATTCCTGCTTCTATTGATGACAAGGCTACTTACCAGGCTGCTGCAGAAACTATTGCTCAGGCTAATGATTACATCAAGAAGGCTAATGATGCTCTCAACAACTGGCACAGCATCGAGAACTTCTCCACATTGCTTGCTAAGTATGATGACAGCAGCGTTGAGGCGTCTATCATCCAAACTGCTTTGGACGAGACGTTAGACCTGGGTGAGAGTGCGGATGATGTTTACACTGACGCAGAAGACAACACTGCACGTTACAACGCATACGCTTCTTATCTGGAGTACCGCGAGACTATCGCTGACTTCCTCTCTGACCCCAAGGTGGCTACTGTCATTGAAGAGCAGAATGCTTATCTGACGCAGACTTTTGCTACTGTTGAGAAACTGGATGAGTTCAAACTGGCTATCGGTGTGAAATATAATGAGGTGAAGTATGCTGCCGATGGTATCGACAAGGCTACTTTGACTGATCCTAAGTCTGTCACCTTCCTGCTCATCAACCCAAGCTTCGATGAGGGTCCTGAAAAGGGTTGGACTGTTGTTGGCACGGGTGCTGCAACTAACAATGAGTATTCTTACGATGACACTGGCAAGAGAACGAACGCTGAACTCTGGAACCGTCCTGAATTCACTTTCTCTCAGAAGGTGTCTGGTCTGCCAGCAGGTACTTACGAATTCCGTGTACGTGCATGCTATCGTGATGGTGGTGGCGTGGACAAGAATATGGTTGACGCTTACAACGCTGCCGGTGGCGAAGAGAATTGGGAAAAGCACAATGCGGTGCTCTTTGCCAAGAGCAGCGACAATGAGTGGAATTCTTATGTCAAGGCTATCGAGTCGCTCAAGGCTACGGAGAACTCCTTCACTCAGTGTGCTACTGCTTGGGAGACTAACGAACTTGACGGTACTAACTACCCAATTGAATTCCACTTCATGAATGGAACTCTTGATGAGTCGGATCAGAAGGAAGAGCTCAAATACACTGGTCATGACGAAGGTTCATATCCTCTTGACACAAAGATTACGTTCACCAACGATGAGACCAAGGAAGCGGTGACTTACTACTACCCATCTTCTATGCAGGGCTTCTATGCTGCTTGCAAGAAGGATCCTACTGCATACGTTAACTCTGTGACTTTCTATCTCTCAGAGGCTGGTAACGTGGAACTGGGTATCCGTAAGGATGCAGCTATCGCTAACGACTGGGTCATCATGGATGACTTCGAACTCTACTACCTCGGCAAGGAGGCTCCAACGGCTATCGACGCTGTGGCTGACAATGCTGCTCAGGGTGCTGCTGTTGAATACTACTCTGTTAGCGGTGCTAAGCAGAATGGTCTCCAGAAGGGTATCAACATCGTGAAGTACCAGAATGGCGAAGTGAAGAAAGTTTTCGTTAAGTAAAAAGGTTTTTGGTTAATAATTTGTTAAAATGAGGGAGGTGTGCTGTTTGTGGCACACCTCCTTTTTACTCTAAACCCTACCTTGACCTTAAACCCGAATCGGTCATTAGGCCACTTCGTGGCTCTGTCGTAAAACAAATTTGAATAATTATCATCATTTCACCCACTAATTTCTATAATTATGATAATTTGTGGATAAAATTATTTTAATTATGGTAATTTGTTTCTTAATGACCCATTTGGGTTAAATTAACCACGAACCTTCAGCTCGGCGTAGCCAATTTTTCATAAATTAACGTGGATTCGACGAAAACCACAAATAATTAAATTCATGAAAAGTTCGTGATTAATTGGCTACGCCGAGCTAAAGGTTCATGGTAATTCGTGTTTATT
>ONFA01000065.1 GCA_900316975.1 uncultured Prevotellaceae bacterium
AGCAGGCCGGTTCCTCCTTCTTACAACAAAGGTAGGGAATCGAACCTATCCAAGCAAGATTTGTTCTATCTTTTTCTTAGACACTGCAAACTTAGAGTGAAATCCGTTGACTATTATACAATCTCTGTATTTTGACACACCCTCATCTTCATTATAGTCGTTTTGCTGTTTCAGTAAAGCGGAACATGAATGTCAAACACCAATTCAGCATCTTTCAATCTCGGATGGTGCGCATCCTTCTCCGAAAGAATACGGTTCTCGGTGGGCACTTGCCAATCAATGCCAAGGTCTGGGTCATCCCATGCAATAGCGCCTTCGCTCTGTGGTGCATAGTAGTTGTCGCACTTGTACTGAAAAACGGCATCATCGCTCAACACTGCAAATCCATGTGCAAAACCACGTGGCACAAAGAACTGGCGATGATTCTCCGCTGAAAGCAGACATGCCACATGCTTGCCAAACGTAGGGCTGCCCTTGCGGATATCGACAGCCACATCGAGCACAGCACCTTTCACCACACGCACCAACTTTGCCTGTGTGAAAGGAGGCTTCTGGAAATGCAAACCTCTCACAACACCTGCCACAGACTGACTTTCGTTATCTTGCACGAACACAGTCTTAAGAACTTTCTCGTCAAACTCACGCTGAGAGAACGACTCAAAGAAGTATCCCCGGGCATCGCCAAAGAGTTTGGGCTCAATAATCTTTACACCATCAATCTCGGTGTCAATCACGTTAATCATAACTATTCCTTATTAAATATGGTACAAAGGTAAGACATTTTTGTGAAAAGTGAAAAGTGAAAAGTGAAAAATCCATTTTACAAACCTTCCAGATGAGGGATACATAGATTTTTCACTTTTCAAGCACACTTGAAAAAACATTTTCTACTTTCTTTGGTCACTTTTTCACTTAAATCCTTACCTTTGCAGAAATTTTCACAACAACATGGCAAACAAAGTAGTTATTTCGACAAATATAGTACAAGCACTGACCGAAGCTGTCGAGGAGGCGAAGCACGACAAACTTTTTCTCCTGACCGATGAGACCACTCACGAATTGTGCCTTCCCATAGTAAAGGACATTCCTTGCCTCAGCAGGGCAATACATATCATCATTGGTGCCACCGACACCCACAAGAACCTGGAGACGCTGGCTAAGGTGTGGACAGAATTGGGCAACGGAGGCGGCACTCGCCACTCGCTGATGGTGAACCTCGGAGGCGGCATGGTGACAGACCTCGGAGGGTTTGCAGCCAGCACCTTCAAACGTGGCATCAAATACATCAATGTACCCACAACCCTACTGAGCATGGTAGATGCCAGTGTGGGTGGAAAAACTGGCATCAACTTCAACGGCTTAAAGAACGAAATAGGAGTGTTCAATGCACCCGAAACCGTCATTCTCGACACAGAGTTTCTAAAGACCCTTGACCATGAAAACATCTGTTCGGGTTATGCAGAGATGTTGAAACATGGGTTGATTTCAAATAACGAGAACTTTGCCGAACTGCTCAACTTCGACCTGAATGAAGTGGATTACCTGCATTTAGGCAAGATGGTGGGCACATCGGTCGCCATCAAAGAACGCATTGTAGAAGAAGACCCATTGGAGCATGGCATCCGCAAGGCACTGAACCTCGGACACACGGCAGGACACGCTTTTGAGAGTTGGGCGCTCAGCCGCAAACCCTACCTACATGGCTATGCAGTAGCGTGGGGGCTTATCTGCGAACTGTATCTCTCCTGCACCAAGACAGGATTCCCCACCGACAAGCTGCGCCAGAGTGTCCGCTTCATCAAGGAGAACTACGGTGATCTACCCATCACCTGCGATGACTACGAGGAACTCTACACCTATATGACCCACGACAAAAAGAACACAGCAGGCATCATCAATTTCACCCTCTTAGGCAACATCGGTGACATACGCATCAACCAAACCGCCACCAAAGAGGAAATCTTCGAAATGCTGGATTTTTTCAGAGAAGGCTGAAGAGTGAAAAGTGAAGAGTGAAAAGTGAAAAATCTAAGTTACCTTTGTAAACGGTACACCAACAATCTGAATGGCAGGTAACTTAGATTTTTCACTTTTCACTCTTCACTTTTCTTACTCCTAATTTTTCTTCACAATCACAAATCCTCCCTGATCCGCCATCGTGACACTGACAGCCTTAGGATTATTCACCTTCAATTCCGACAACTGAGGTTCACGGTCTTTGAGATTGTCTGAATAGAGTTGCACCTTGTCACCTTTTTGAAGCATCGTGAGGTTGAGTTTAAGGGTGAGCGGAGCACCTGTGGCATTGTTGCCGGCAATGTACCATGTGTCGCCATGACGACGTGCAAGGACGCAGAACTTGCCCGGGTAGCCATCAATGAAGACGGTCTCATCCCATGTGGTGGGCACATCCCTGAGGAAATCCATGCTGATGGCAGGTGCAGGAGCACCAGGTGCGTTGTAGTCGATGGAGGCTGTATTCTTACTGTCCTCCAATGCTTGGGCTGGAAGGTTTTCGGGCGTGATGGCAAAGTTCTGGATAGGATTCTGGAAGAGGATGCAAGTAGCCAGTTCGTGACAGTCCGAAGTCTTGCGAGTGTTACCACCTCTGTTACCCTTACGGATATGGCGGTTCATGAAGCAGCCACCAAACTCCATGCAACCAATGGTATTACGGATGAAAGGATGCGTAGCGGCATCTTTAGCCTCCTTGTCGGCTGCACCTTGACTGAAATAGATGTTTTCCGAAGCCAGCACCGCTTCACTGCCCACATAGTTGGGATACATCCTTTCCCATCCACGAGGAATCGTGCATCCGTGGAAAATGACCATGATGTGGTTATCGTCAGCGTCAGAGAGAATCTGCTCATAGTGGCGCATCGTCTCCTGTTTGTCACCTCCGAAGAAATCCACCTTGATGCCCTTCACACCAATCAGGTTCATCCAACGCATATACTGCTTACGCTTGATCGGGTCGCTCATCACGTTAATAGGTCCCTGCTCTATGTCGTTCCACCAACCGCTGGAACTGTACCAAAGGAACACATCCACTCCCTGACTCTGTGCATACTTTACCAATTCCGCCATCTTCTCCTCACCGATGTTCGTGTCCCACCAGTTATCAATCAGCACATACTTGAACCCCATCGCCTTTGACAGTTGGATGTACTTCACCTGATCTTCGTAATTGATGGAGTTGTCCTGCCACACAATCCAACTCCACGTACCCTTTCCATATTCATAATGATGAGGCGTATCATAACGTGCCTCCACATAGTCCCAAGGCACCGTGGTTTCCACAATAGGCTTCAACGATGTTCCTAGCGTGATGGTGCGCCAAGGGGTTGCACCAGGCAGAGCAAAGGCTGGTTCCACCGTACCATTGCCGTTGTTCTCTTCTGCCATCGGGAACTCCACTGTATAGAGTCCGTCACCCTTCATGTCAGACAGGCGCGAAGCACAATAACGGGAATCCACACCCGTCTCCGACACCAATGCCCAAGCATCCCCAATGTGGAACAGGCAAGGGAAGGTGTAGCCATGTCCATACTGGCTTTGTTTGTCCATCGGTTCGTCATAACCATACCCTTCCTCATAACTGGGTTTCGTACCCTTCCAACCAATCATCGCATCCGACTGCGGAGTGAGGAAGGTCGTTGTCTGACTCGGGAAATCAAAACCCGTCGCCTCTTTCATGATGCGGATGGAGAATTTCTTCTCATTCCGACGACTTGGATAGTTGGGCAGAACGTAACGGAACGCCACGTCATTGTTCGACACTCGAAAATCCACGTCATAAGGATTGCCCTGTGCATTCTTCAGTGTCACCACCAATTGGTTCGCATCCACATGCACCTTGCTAAACTTCGAGCGCGACATCTCATAATCAAACACCAGATGTTCCTCTTTCTTACCACTGAAACTGATGCCCTGCGTGAAGTCGCCATTGTCAGCCACAAAGCCCAGCGGGCTCTCGTCCAACATCTGCTTGCCGTCATACGTCACTTCATACACAGGTTTTCCACCTTTTACATCTACATTCACTTTCAGTTTACCATCAGGACTTGATACACTCGCCACCTGAGCACTCATGCCCACCGCAGCGAGCATTGTCATTAAAAACAAAACTTTTTTCTTCATATCATTATCATATAGTTCTTTATTCCGTTAAAATATAAAGTTTTAGTCAGTTGAAAGTTACACCCCGCATGGCAACTCCTAACTCTCACTCTCTAACCTTTCTCTCCAAGCCTCCAATCCCTTCATAACAATGTCTATCGCCTCTTCCATCGTACACTCCAACGTACCGCCAGCTGCATTCTTGTGACCACCACCATTGAAGAACTCGGCGCAGAACTCGTTGCAAGGCAAATCATCAACCGAACGTGTCGAAACTCGAATGAGCGGGCGTTCCGTGTCCTCCCTCAAGGCTATGCTCAATTTATGCCCCTTCATTTGCAGCGGCATGTTCACAATGCCCTCCATATCACCCTTCAGGTAGTGAAACTGGGTGAGTTCCTCCTTCTTGATGGCGAAGAGCGAGGCATGGAGATCTGGAAACACCTGCAATTTCTCATACAGCACATAGCCAATCAGTTTCAGTCGATCGGGCGAATAGTTGTTCTGGATGTTGCGGTTGATACGATCTTTGTCTATGCCTTTGCGGAGCAATTCGCTGATGATGACGAAGATGTCTGGGTCGTTGCTGTTGAAGGAGAAGAAGCCTGTGTCGGTCGCCATGCCTGCATAGAGGTCCTCGGCAGCGGCAAAAGTCAAATTCTTCGCTTCGTCCATTGCATCCAGCAATCGGAAAAGCAACTCACTTGTGCTGCTCAGTTCGGGATGGGAGATGATATGGTTGAACTGCTGACGGTTGGGGTCGAGATGGTGGTCGATGAGCAACCGCTTGCAGCGCATCCGTTGCACAGCCATGCCAAGTTCATCAATCCGTTTCATGTCGTTGAAGTCCAGACAGCAAATCAGGTCTGCCATCTTCAGCGCCGTGTACGAAGCCGTCTTCTGACGGTCGAAACGCACAATCTTATCCGCATCCTTCATCCAATGCAGGAAGTCGGGAAAGTAGTTAGGAACGATGACCGTCACCTGCTTTCCCTTCCGCCTCAGGTACTCATACAATCCCAGCGACGAGCCAATCGCATCGCCATCGGGTGAGGTGTGGCACACCACCACCACGTTCTTGCAATCTCCAAAGTCTTTCTTCGCTGTCGCCACCTCCTGCGGCGTAATAATTCGTTTCAACATGTAGACTTTTCTGTTATTTTTTGCAAAGGTATGAAAAATAATTTCTAATTCCTAATTCCAAATTCCTAATTCTTTACTATCTTTGCAAAGAATAAGAAAAATCCGTCAAAAGACATGGAAGAAACAAGCCATACAGACATCGAACAATCATCTGAAATAGACTCGAAAAAGAATGCGACAAGACTCATCATCTTGGGCATTTTGGTGGCACTCATTGCCATTGCTGCAGCCGTGTTGGGGTATCATTACTTCTACACGAAACCTCTCTTGGAGGAAAATGAAGAGTTGAAGGAACTGGCAGAACTGGAGAAGCAGGAGATGGAGAGCCAGTACAGGGACTTTGACGTGCAGTACGAGATGCTACAAAGCCAACTGAGTAACGACAGCCTCATCGCACAGATTGAGAACGAGCGCCGCCACACGCAGCAACTGCTCGAAGAACTGGAACGCACCAAAGCCACCGATGCCGCCGAAATCAAAAGGCTGAAGGCTGAGATTGCCTCGCTCAGAGAGGTGCTGAAGAGTTACATCGTGCAGGTCGATTCGCTCAACCGGCTGAACCAGTCGCTCAGCGAGGAGAACACCCAAATCAAGGCGCAAGTGGCGGAGCAGAGCACACAAATCTCCACCCTCTCCACCGAGCGCAACCAACTGAAAGACAAGGTGAACATCGCCGCCCAACTGGATGCCACGGGCTTCTGGGTCATACCTAAGAACAAGAAGAGCAAGGACACGCAGAAGGTGAAGGACGTGAAGAAACTCGCCTTCGGCTTCACCATCGTGAAGAACGTGACGGCACAGAACGGACAGCGCATCATCTATGCCCGCATCCTCAAGCCCGACAACTCGGTGATGGGGCAGAAGGGCACGTTTGCCTACGAAAACACCCAACTCGAATATACCGAGAAGAAGTACATCGACTACACAGGAGAGGAAGAGAAGGTGACCATGTATAGCGACGTGACCGAGTTTCTCGAAGCCGGCACCTACAAACTCTTCGTCTTCTGCGATAAACAAATGATTGGACAAACCAGTTTCACTCTCAAGTGACAGTTAGGCTAACGCGATGCTTGCACCCCGCATGGTAACTCCTAACTCCTAATTCCTAACTCCTAACTAAATAAAATGATAACTCTCTCTCCCTCTCTCCTTGCTGCCGACTTTGCCAATCTGAGCAAGGACATCGACATGATTAACCGCAGTGAAGCCGACTGGCTCCACCTCGACGTGATGGACGGCGTCTTCGTGCCCAACATCAGTTTCGGATTCCCCGTGCTGGAGGCCGTGGCCAAGATTTGCCAAAAGCCTCTCGACGTACACCTGATGATTGTTGACCCGGGCAAGTTCACCGGGCAGGTCAAAGCCCTCGGAGCCTACATGATGAACGTACACTACGAGGCATGCCCCCACCTGCACCGCACCATCCAGCAAATCCACGATGCAGGCATGAAAGCAGGCGTGACGCTCAATCCCCACACCCCCGTCTGTGTGCTCGACGACATCATACAGGACGTCGATATGGTGCTGCTCATGACCGTCAACCCCGGCTTCGGCGGACAGAAGTTCATCGAACACTCCATCGACAAAGTGCGCCGACTTAAAGAACTCATTCTAAAGACAGGCAGCCATGCCCTCATCGAAGTGGATGGCGGCGTGAACGGCGAGACAGCCCCTCGGTTGGTGGAGGCAGGAGTTGATGTCCTCGTTGCGGGCAGTTATGTGTTTGGCGCAGAAAACCCCGAAGCACGCATCAAAGAACTGAAGAATCTCTGATGAACTGGCAGAACCACTCTCTCATTCGCCTCATCATTCCCTTCACACTGGGCATGATTGGGGCGAATCTGTTTATCGTCCACATGGACGAGTCGGTTCTGTTCATCCTCTGCTGCATCGTCCTCGCCTTCTCCTTCTTCCTCATCAAGAGCAGCCACACCTACAGAGACAGCATGTTTGGCGTGGTAGCCATGACGTTCTTCTTCCTCCTCGGCATGACGCTCTACACAGGCAAGCACCACCGCATCGCCAACAGCGTTCCACAGGACACGACTTTCTGCCAAGGCATCCTCGCCGAAATGCCCACGGAGAAAGACCGCTCGTGGGCACTCAACCTCCAGCAGGAAGACGGCACACACATCTTATTATATATAGGAAAAGACTGGGAAGAACCGCAACACGACTCCTGCACCTTCGCCACGCTGCAGTTGGGCGACACCATTCTTGCCCACATCAAACATCTTGAAGAAACCGAAAATGGGGGGGGTAAATTTTATTTCTACAGACGTTACTTGTTCCACCACGACATCTGCGCCACCGCCTACACGCCCCACGGACATTGGACCTCCAAGCCCTGCCAAAGTCGCCAGAGCCTCATCCTTTTTGCCAAAGAGAATCAGAATCATCTCCACCACATCTACGAAGACAACGGACTCGACCAAGAAGCCATCCACATCATCGAAGCCATGACCATCGGACGAAAAACCGACATACCCAAAGAAACGCGCACCGCCTACGCCCATGCAGGAGTCAGCCACGTGTTGGCGCTGTCTGGCTTCCATGTCGGCATCATCGTTCTGATGCTCCAGTTCTTCTCCCTCAAGCACATGCTTTCCCTCCGTTGGCGATGGATCAGCAATCTCGTCATCGCCGTCGCCCTCTGGTGCTACGCCCTCCTCACGGGTCTGTCGCCCTCCTTGGTGCGCGCCACCCTCATGTTCACCATTCTGCTGCTCAGCCAATCGACCTTCCGCAACGACCTCTCGCTCAATTCCTGCGCCCTGGCTTTCTTCATCATGCTGTGCATCAACCCCTTCTATCTGCACGACATAGGTTTTCAACTCTCCTTTATAGCAGTGGGCAGCATTGGAATTCTCGGGAAGAAACTGATCACCCTTGCCTCATTCCATAACAACTTGGCGCATTACGCCTGGCTCATCACCATCATCGCCATATCGCTGATTAGCACCCTCTTCACCGCCCCACTCGTTGCCTACCACTTCGGACACGTCTCCACCCTCGCCCTGCTGTCCAATCTCCTGCTCTTCCCCTTCGTCTATCTTCTCATGTTCGCCAGCATCCTCTGGTGGGCCTTCCTCTGGTGCCCTCCCATCAGCGACCTCCTCACCACCTTGCTCAACTGGACAGCCACCACCATGAACACCATTTCCGAAACGATAGCCTCCATTCCTTTCTCTACGATAGAATGGCATCCCAACCTCGCCACCACCCTCCTCTGCTACACTGCCCTGCTCGCACTCACATACTTCATAAAAACTAAAAAACTGAAGAACCTATGACACAAGACGAACTTTGGGAACAGAACTACAGCAGCATCATGACCTTCATGATGAACGAAAAAAAACTCCCTTCCAAACATCGAAAGGAAGAGCACCAGATGCTCAACTGGATGAAGTACCAGAGGAAACGGCTCAGCCAAGGGAAATTCAAGCCCGAACGCATCGAGAAATTCCTGAAACTGCTGGAGATAGCGGGCCTATACCTCCGCAAGAACCAGTATGTCTATACTCACAAACGCCCCGATGAGGGATATTTCTATCGTGACTTGTTCGAAGACGAGAACGACTAAAAAATCTCCCCACACGTATCACTACGGATGGGGAGAGATGTGCATCTTTTAACTAATCTACTTTATTCATTCTTTTAAGTTTCGGAAGTGTTTTTCCACAACGGATTGCACGGATTATACGGATTTTTGAGCCTCGGCGGCTCCTGCCATTCGGATTGTTCTGCATCCGGCC
>ONFA01000064.1 GCA_900316975.1 uncultured Prevotellaceae bacterium
GTTTTCTCGGACAATAATTTCCAATAATTGACGATAATTTTATCCAATAATTATTATTGGAACCAATTTTTGGAAATTATTGGTAATTATTGTCCGAGAGAAATGCGGCTTGCCGCATCATATAAACTATTTTTGTTCACCTACTTAACTAAATACTTGTATTCATCAGTTGTAGCAGCTCTCTCCATGCTCGTAGATGTCGAGACCTTCTTCCTCGATGCGAGGTTCTACACGCAGACCATGCAGTTTCTTGATGCTGTAGAAGAGGATGAATCCGCATACGGCTGCCCAGAGGTCGATGACGAGGATGCCAAAGCATTCAGCACCGAAGAAACCCCAACCGCCTCCGTAGAAGACGCCGTTGCTTGTAGAGAGCAAGCCTGTCAACAGGGTGCCAAGGATACCGCAGACACCATGTACTGAGGATGCACCTACGGGGTCGTCGATGTGCAGTTTGTGGTCGATGAACTCGATGGCGAACACGAGTACTGTGCCGCAAATGAGACCGATGATGACAGCTCCGACGGGTGAAACGAGGTCACAACCTGCTGTGATACCTACGAGACCAGCCAAGATGCCGTTGAGAGTGAGTGAGAGAGAGGGCTTGCCATACTTGATCCAGGTGAGGAACATGGTAGCCACACCGCCTGCCACTGCAGCGAGGTTGGTGGTCAGGAACACGTGAGAGATGGCGATACGGTTCACTTCACCAGATGCAGCCAATTGGCTACCAGGGTTGAAACCGAACCATCCGAGCCAGAGGATGAACACGCCAAGGGCTGCCAATGTGAGGTTGTGGCCAGGAATGGCGTGACTCTTACCCTCCTTGCTGTACTTGCCAAGACGGGGACCCAATGCGATGGCACCGATGAATGCGAGCACACCACCTACACTGTGTACAATGGCAGAACCTGCAAAGTCGTGGAACACATCACCGAAAGTGGTCATCATGAAGCTGTCGGCAGCATCGTTGCAAAGCCAGCCGCCTCCCCATGTCCAGTGACCCTCGACAGGATAGATGATGAGAGAGATGAAAGCACTATACACCAAGTACATGGAGAATTTCGTGCGTTCAGCCATTGCGCCGCTCACGATGGTGGCAGACGTGGCACAGAAGACGGTCTCGAAAATCAGAAAGCCCTCCACGGGGAGGTCGCCCTTATAGAAAGAGAGGTCGCCCCAGTTTGGCAATCCCATGAAACCTCCGAGAATGTCGCTTCCAAACATGATGCCGAAACCGATGAAGAAGAAGAGCAGAGAGCCGAACATGAAATCGACAAAGTTCTTCATCAGAATGTTTGCACAGTTCTTACTACGTGTGAAACCTGCCTCACACAGGGCAAAACCTGGTTGCATCCAGAAAACCAACATGGCTGCCAACAGCATCCATACTGTATCGAGTGATAATCCTACTTCGTTCATAACTTTATTTACAATTTTTCAATTTACAATTTACAATTTATTTACCTTTCGGAAGTGTTTTTCCACAACGGATTGCACGGATTATACGGATTTGGGGAGCCTCGGCGGCTCTTGCCATTCGGATTGTTCTGCACCCGGCCATCGTCGCCCTGCGACGAAAAATCCGTGAAATCAGTGAAATCCGTTGTAAAAAATATCCGAAACTTGTAAATGGAATTATTTCTTGTCTCTCAGAACTGTGTCGCCGTTCTCGCCTGTGCGGATGCTCCACGTGTCGATCATGTCGCTCACGAAGATGCGCCCATCACCGATTTCGCCCGTGTGTGCCACCTTCAGGATGACCTTCACCGTCGGCTCCACGAACTGGTCGCGGCACACGATGGTCAGTGCCACACGTTCAATCACGTCGGTCGAGTATTGCACACCGCGATAGATGCGCTCCTCACGGCTTTGCCCGATGCCATGCACGTTGTGATACTCAAACCAATCAATGTCCGAATGCAACAATGCTTCTTTCACATCCTCGAACTTTGTCTTGCGGATGATTGCTTCAATTCTTTTCATGTTGTGTTTGTGTTTTGTGTTGTTAATAATAAGTAGAATTTGTCTCAAAAAATAGAGGCTGATTCATCAGTTTGAACCAGCCTCAATGTTGTGTTTGTGTTGTTTTTGTATTATTGCTTGTGTTTGTTGTCTGTGTGTTATCCGACTGGTAGATTCACACCGCAAGCGAAGTAGGACCCTGATTCTGCTCCTGGTTCTGCTGCTGATTATTCTGCTGCTGATTATTTGACAGAATGTTAGCGATTTGTCTTGAATTACCTACCATAATGTCGGTGTTTGTTTTGATTTACGGTGCAAAGTTAAAGCAAAATACTTGTTTTATAAAGCAAAATGTAATTTATGTTTGCATTTGTGGCATTATTTTGACATAAATCAAGAAAGTGCTGTCAATTTGCGCTATCAACAATCATTTTTTCACATCTTGATGCCCTCCCTATTCCTGACCGTCGTGGGGCTCATGAGCATAACGGCGCTACCCTCATGAGCTTTCCGTTGTAGGGCTCAAAGTGGCAACGACGTACGACTTTGAAGGGGTACAAAACAGGGTAAAACTCCATTCTCACTTCTTGGGAACTCACGTGATCTCACAGAACTCTCACCGGTATTCTCCACTCACTCTCATCCGTATTCACCACTCACTCTCGCTCGTATTCTCCTCTTTGCCCCTTTCGTCATCTCCTCTTCCTCACGCTCGTCATCTCCAAGCTCTGTTGCTCGTCATCTCATGGGAGAAGACGACTGACTCCACAAAGGGTAGATTCCTGATTGTCTTCTATGAGTATGGGTAAGCGACAAGGAGGGATACGTCAGAGAGTCTCCACATTCTAAGGCGTAGAGTCATTAGAGGCTACGTCGTAGCCCCTATGAAAAAAAAGAGTTGTACTTATTTATAATATAGGTACAACTGAAAAAGATGTTTGGGAATGAGTTAGAGAGAATGTGAAAAAGATGTATGTTGTTGAAAAATGAAAAATCTGAGATTGCTCTTATTCATCCAATTCGATTTCTCCTTCGAAGGAGATGGCTGCGGGACCAGTCATGAGGATGTGGTTGTTGGTGGCGTTCCATTCGATGTGGAGGGTGCCACCATCCATTTGAATGTTGCTTTGACGACTTGCCCTGCCTGTGAGATGGGCGGCTACAGCAGTGGCGCAGGCTCCAGTGCCACAAGCGAGAGTAATGCCAGAACCGCGTTCCCACACACGCATACGGAAAGTGTCATCGTCGATGACTTGAACAAATTCTATGTTGCAGCGTTGGGGAAAGAGGGAGTGGTGCTCCAAAAGGGGACCGTAGTGTGAGAGTGGAAATTGTTCCACGTCTTCATTAAGGAAGATGACGAAATGAGGGTTGCCCATGGAGACGAAGGTGCCTTGGAAGGTGCGATCATCAACAGTGACAGCATAATCAAGTGCACTGCCACTATTCACGGCAAATTGCTGTGGTTGTTGCAGGATGGGTGTGCCCATATCCACCGTAACGCTCTCCACCTTGTTGTCTGCATCGAGATGCAGTTGGAGAACCTTGATGCCTGAAAGGGTTTGGAGACGTATGGGGTTCTTGTGTGTCACGCCTTTGTCGTGCAGATACTTAGCCACGCATCGGGTGCCGTTTCCGCACATCATTGCTTCGGAACCGTCATTGTTGAAGATGCGCATGGAGAAGTCTGCATCAGGGCATGTGGCTGCTCCGATGAGGATGAGTCCGTCACTTCCTATGCCGAAGTGGGGACGGCTCCATTTGATGGCTGCAGCTGAGGGGTTTGGAATGTGATACAAGAGGGTGTTGACATAGATGTAGTCGTTGCCCGCTCCGTGCATTTTTGTGAATGGAATGGTGGACATGGAGAAATGAGAAAATGAAAAAATGTGACGAATGAGTCAGAGGATGATTTGGTTGAATGTTACTTGATGGCTTTGATGAAGTCCATGAAGAGGGGGTGGGGATGGAGAACGGTGGAGGCATACTCGGGATGGAACTGGGTGCCGATGAACCATTTTTTTTCGGGGAGCTCGACAACTTCTACCAAGTTGCTTTCGGGGTTGGTGCCGACGCATTGCATGCCGTGCTGCTCGAAGGAGGCGAGGTAGTGGTTGTTGAATTCGTAGCGGTGGCGATGGCGCTCTTGGATGTCGGGCTTGCCGTAGATGCCAAGTGCCTTGCTGCCTTGACGCAGTTGGCAGGGGTAGGCTCCGAGACGCATCGTTCCGCCCATGCCTGTGATGTTCTTCTGCTCTTCCATGAGGTCGATGACGGGATGCTGGGTTTCTGGGTTCATTTCCGTGCTGTTGGCATCGGCAAGTCCGAGGACGTTGCGGGCAAATTCGATGACCATCATCTGCATGCCGAGGCAGATGCCGAAGGTGGGGATGTCGTGGGTGCGGGTGTGTTGAATGGCTGTGATTTTGCCTTCGATGCCTCGCCTGCCGAAACCGGGGCAGATGATGGCTCCTGCCATGCCTTCGAGTTGAGCTGCCACGTTTTCGGGCGTGATGTCTTCGCTGTTGATGAAGTGGAGTTTCACCTTCACATCGCAGTAGATGCCAGCCAGGTTGAGGCTTTCGCGGATGGACTTGTAGGCATCTTGCAGGTCGTACTTGCCGACGAGTGCCACGTGTACTTCATGGGTGGCCTGACGTTGTTTGTCAAGGAAGTCGTGCCATGATTTCATGGCAGGTGTCTCTCCTACGGGAATGCCGATTTTGCGCATGATGGCGGCATCGAGTCCTTGCCGCTGCATGCTGACGGGCACTTCGTAGATGCTGGGCATGTCTTCGCTCTGCACCACACATTCAAGGTCCACGTTGCAGAAGGATGCCACCTTCATGCGCAGGGTATCATCAAGATGGCGCTCGGTGCGAAGAACGAGGATGTCGGGCTGTATGCCCATGCCTTGCAGCTCTTTGACAGAGTGTTGGGTGGGTTTGGTCTTCAGTTCGTCTGCCGCTTTCAGATAGGGCACATAGGTGAGATGCACACACACGGCATCACGTCCGAGTTGCCAGCGCAGTTGTCGGATGGCTTCCATGAAGGGGGCACTCTCGATGTCGCCGATGGTGCCGCCCACTTCGGTGATGACGAAGTCGAGGGAGGACCCTCTCCCCAACCCTTCTCTCCAAGACCCTCCCCTCACCCTCCCTATAGGGAGGGAGTGGTTACCTTGTTCGCTTATTTCTCCATTAGTTTCCTCATTAGCAGAGATATTACTCCCTCCCTGTAGGGAGGGTGAGGGGAGGGTCTGTTCCTCTCTCAGCATCCTCCTTTTGATTTCGTCGGTGATGTGGGGAACCACCTGAATGGTCTTTCCGAGATAGTCGCCATGACGTTCGCGGTCGATGACGGTCTTGTAGATGCGCCCTGTCGTGATGGAGTTGTGGCGGGTTGTCTGTATGTCGGTGAACCGCTCGTAGTGTCCGAGGTCGAGGTCTGTCTCCATACCATCTACGGTGACGTAGCACTCTCCGTGCTCATAGGGGTTGAGCGTGCCGGGGTCGATGTTGATGTAGGGGTCAAACTTCTGGATGGTGACTTTGAAGCCACGTGCCTGGAGAAGTTTGCCGATGCTGGCAGAGATGATGCCTTTGCCGAGTGAGGAAACCACTCCTCCAGTGACGAAGATGTATTTTGTGTTCATGTCATTTATAGTTTTGTTCGTACCAGTTGATGTATGCTTGATTGACCAGCCGTACTCCTCCTGCTGTGGGGTAGTTGCCGCTGAAGTACCAGTCGCCAGGGTGGTGGGGGCAGGCTTGATGGAGTCCTTCGAGCGACTGGAAGACGAGTTGTATGGGGGTGGTCATGCCGTCGGGACGGAGGATGTCGAGCATCTTGGTGGATATTTCGTCGGTGGTGAAAGGCTGGTAGATGTCCTTTACATAGTTGTGCATCTTTTCGGCAGGAAGCGACTGCTGTTCCACACATTTCAGGTAGATGTCGTGGAGTGTCTGCCAACTGCCATGTTCGACGTGGAGCTGCACTGCTGCACGGAAGGCGATGAATTCGTCGAGGTGCGACATGTCGATGCCGTAGTAGTCGGGATAGCGCACTTGCGGACAGGAACTGACGAGCACCATCTTCTTGGGGTGCAGTCGGTCGAGGATGCGGATGATGCTTTCGCGGAGGGTGGTGCCCCGCACGATGGAGTCGTCGATGATGACGAGGTTGTCAACCTGTGGTTCCAATGAGCCGTAAGTGATGTCATAGACGTGGGCGGCGAGGTCGTTGCGCTTGTTTCCTTCGGTGATGAAGGTGCGGAGCTTGATGTCCTTGATGGCGACTTTCTCGCTGCGGATGTAGTTGTGGAGGATGGCGCGCAGTTCCTCACGGGTGGGACGGTGCTGCTGGGTGAGTCGGAAGAGTTGTTCCACCTTCTGCTCATTGAGCTGCTTCTTGAAGCCGTCGAGCATGCCATAGAAAGCCACTTCTGCCGTGTTGGGCACATAGCTGAACACGGTATGCTCAAGATCGCCTTCGATGGCTTTGTTGATTTGTGGGGTGAGTTGTTCGCCCAATGCCTTGCGTTCGCGGTAGATGTCGCGGTCGCTGCCTCGACTGAAGTAGATGCGTTCGAAGGAGCAGGCATGGTTGCCTTGAGGGGCTAGAATCTGGGTGAGGGCGACATTGCCATTCTTGTGGATGGTGAGTGCCTGTCCGGGCAGGAGTTCGTGAATGCTATCGGTGGACACATCGAATGTGGTCTGAATGACAGGACGTTCGGATGCCACCACTAGCACCTCTTCGTCACGATACCAGAAAGCGGGACGGATGCCCCAAGGGTCTCGCATGGAGAACATCTCGCCGCTGCCCGTGAAGCCGCACAGCACATAGCCGCCATCGAAAAGGGGAGTGGAGGTGCGCAGGATGTTGGTGATGTCGATGTTGTCTTCGATGTATCGTGTCAGGTCAGTGCCTGTCAGTCCCTGCATGTGGGCGATGTTGTAGATGCGCTCACTCTCGCGGTCAAGACGGTGACCCATCAGTTCGAGCATGATGTAGGTGTCGTTGTAGATGCGGGGATGCTGCCCATTGGCGGTGATTTCATTGAACACCTCATCCACATTGGTGAGATTGAAGTTGCCACAAAGACACAGGTTCTTGGCTCTCCAGTTGTTGCGGCGCATGAAGGGGTGGACATGCGAGAGTCCGCTCTTGCCTGTGGTGGAGTAGCGGAGATGTCCCATCAAGATTTGAGCATCCTCCCAGCCTCCAGCCCCCTCCGACTCCCCTTGGGGGCTTTGGCTGGAGTGGGAGGAGGCGATGGTCTTGAAAATTTCGTTGATGGCACCGCTTCCAAGGGCACGTTCGCGGAACATATATTCCTCGCCTGGTTGTGCGCTGAGGTTGGTGCAGGCAATACCTGCCCCCTCCTGCCCCCGATTGTGCTGCTTCTCCATGAGGAGATAGAGTTTGTTGAGTCCGTAGGTGGAGGTGCCGTATTTCTCCTGATAATAACTGATGGGCTTGAGCAGGCGAATCATCGCCACGCCACATTCATGTTTGAGAGGTTCCATGTAATGTCTGAGTTAGGGGTTTTTTTAGTGAGGAGTTAGAAGTTAGGAGTTTTTTTAGTTAGGAGTTGGCTATCCTGTTGGTTTTCTTATTGAGAGCAAGCCGCATGGCAACTTCTAACTCCTAACTAAATCATCTTCTTGATTCTTTCCATTGCTGCAAGGCTGTTTTCCCATGTGCCGAAAGCGGTGATGCGGATGTAGCCTTCGCCATGTTGTCCAAATCCTTCGCCAGGGGTGACGACCACGTTGGCATCGGTGAGCAGTCGGTGGAAGAAGCCCCAAGAGTCTTCGCCATCGGGAGTGGAAACCCAGATGTAGGGGGAGTGTTCGCCGCCATAGACAGTGAGTCCGAGGAAGGCGAGGCTTTCGCGAATGAGTTGGGCATTCTTCATGTAGTGCTGAATGGTGGCACGTACCTGTTGCTGACCTTCTGGCGTGTAAATGGCTTCGGCTCCGCGTTGAGAAATGTAGGAGGCACCGTTGAACTTGCTGCATTGGCGACGGTTCCAGAGGGCGTTGAGACTCGTGCCATCTGCCCCTTTCAGTTCTTTCGGGATGACCGTGTAGCCACACCGAATGCCCGTAAATCCTGCTGTTTTGGAGAAACTGCGGAACTCGATGGCACATTCCTTCGCCCCTTCTATCTCATAGATGGAGTGGGGCAGCGAGTCGTCTTGGATGAAGGCTTCGTAGGCAGAATCATAAAGAATGAGTGCCTTCTCCCGGAGGGCATAATTGACCCACTCAGTCAGTTTCTCCTTCGTGATGACAGCCCCCGTGGGGTTGTTGGGATAGCAGAGATAGATGATGTCGAGATGCTCCGATGGAATATCGCCCGTAAAGCCGTTCCCCACATGGCAGGGGATGTACTTGATGGTGCGTCCAGCCATGATGTTGGTATCGACATAGACAGGATAGACAGGGTCAGTGATGCCCACGATGTTGTCGGTCGAGAGAATGTCGCCGATGTTGCCCGTGTCGCTCTTGGCACCATCGCTGATGAACACCTCTTCGCGGTCGAGTTGAATGCCTCGGGGAAGGAAATCGTGCTGGATGATGGTGTCGATGAGGAAGTCATAACCATGTTCTGGGCCATAGCCTCGAAAAGTTCTTCCGTCGGCACATTCATCCACAGCGCGGTGCATGGCTTGGATGGCAGCATCGGGCAGAGGACGGGTGACATCGCCGATGCCCAGACGGATGATGTCGGCATCGGGATGTTCGGCCTTATAAGTGTTCACTTGCTGTGCTATCTCGGCGAAAAGATAGCGGTGAGAAAGTTTTGCGTAGTTTGTGTTTGTGCGTATCATGAAATCATTTACAATTTGACAATTTACAATTTAACGTGGATTCGACGAAAACCACAAATAATTAAATTCATGAAAAATTGGCTACGCCGAGCTAAAGGTTCATGTTTTAGTTTGAACATAAATTATCATGAATTAACCATGAATTTTCCATAAATTATTTTGTTAAGTAGGTGAACAAAAATAGTTTATATGATGCGGCGGGGCCGCATGTTTCTCGGACAATAATTACCAATAATTTCCAAAAATTGGTTCCAATAATAATGGAAATTATTGTCCGAGAAAACAAGCCGCTTGCGGCGAAGAGAAGAGACATCATTGTATAAGATAATTTTGTGTGGTTACTTAAGATTCATCGAACTGACGTTACAATTTACAATTGATGGCTTACAATTTTTTGAGGTAGGCATCCACGTCTTCGGCTGTCTTCTTGCCCGAAGCGATGGCTCTCACCACGAGGCTTGCACCGCTGGCGGCATCGCCACAGATGAATACGTCCTCTGAATACTGTGGATGTTCGGGCTTGAGGAATCCCATGGCGAGGAGGACGAGGTCTGCCTTGATGATTTCGGGTTCTCCTGCTTCCACCATGATAGGTCTGCCGCCTTCGGGATTGGGTTTCCAGTCGATGGGCTGCACTCGCACACCAGTCACCTTGCCGTTCTCTCCAAGGAACTCGAGGGTGTTGATGTTCCAGCGGCGAGTACATCCTTCTTCATGTGAAGAGGTGGTCTTGAGGATGACAGGCCAGTTGGGCCAAGGGGTGTTGGGATTGTGACCTACAGGAGGCTTGGGCATGATTTCAATCTGAGTGACGCTCTTGCAACCCTGACGATGGGCTGTGCCGATGCAGTCGCTGCCCGTGTCACCACCTCCGATGACGAGCACGTCCTTGTCCTTGGCGGTGATGCGTTCCTCCTTCGTGAACTCCATGCCAGCCAATACGCGGTTCTGCTGACTGAGCAGTTCGAGGGCGAGGTGGATGCCTTTCAGTTCACGTCCTGGTGCTTTGAGGTCACGTGCGGTGGGGGTGCCTGTGGCGATGACGATGGCATCATAGTATTCCCTAAGATTCCCTAGATTTTCTAAGTCAACGGCTTCACCGTATTTGAAGATGACCCCTTCCTGCTCCATCACACGGATTCTTCGGTCGATGATTTTCTTGTTCAGTTTGAAGTTGGGGATGCCATATCTCAGCAGTCCTCCAGCCGCTTCGTTCTTCTCGAGCACGGTCACTTCGTAGCCCATATAGTTGAGGTGGGTGGCAGCGGAGAGTCCTGCAGGTCCACTGCCGATGACAGCCACTGTCTTACCGTTTCGCTGAGGGTGCTCGATGGTCACATAGCCTTCAAGGAAAGCCCTTTCGGCAATGGCACATTCATTCTCGCGGTTGGTCACTGCCTCGCCCGTGGTGTGATAGAGCACACAAGCTTTCTCGCAGAGGGCGGGGCAGATGCGTCCTGTAAATTCGGGGAAGGGATTGGTCTTTTTCAGAATCTTGTAGGCAGTTTCCCATTCGCCACGATAGAGGGCATCGTTCCATTCGGGGTCTTTATTGCCCAACGGACAAGCCCAGTGGCAGAAAGGCACACCGCAGTCCATACAGCGGCTTGCCTGTTCCTGTCGGTCTTTTGTGTTGAGTGTCTGTTCCACCTCACCAAAGTCATGCACACGGTCGTTGATGGGGCGATAGCCAGCCTCCTTGCGAGGCACGGTCAGAAATGCTTTTGGATTTCCCATTTTATGTACAATTTGACAATTTACAATTTACCATTTATTTGATGATTCAACAATTTGACAATTTACTGTGATTTATAAATTTCCTTCAATGACTATATAGATTGTACATTGTAAATTGTCAAATTGTAAATATCAATAGTCACGCTGCATGTCGGCAATCTTCTGTTGCAGTTTTGCCATCTGCTCTTCTTGCAGCACACGCTTATATTCGATGGGCACCACCTGAATGAAGTCTTCCACATAGCGGTTCCAGTCGTCGAGCATTCGTCCCGCAAGGGCACTGCCTGTATGCAGATAGTGCTGACGGATGAGTTCCAGGAGTTCCTTGCGGTGAGAGGCTTCCTCCACCAGTCCCAGTTCCACCATGTCCATGTTGCAGAAGTAGTCGAAAGTATGGTCACGGTCATACACGTATGCCACGCCTCCGCTCATGCCGGCGGCAAAGTTTCTGCCTGTCTTGCCGAGCACCACCACACGTCCGCCAGTCATGTACTCGCAGCAGTGGTCGCCTGCACCTTCCACAACGGCGATGGCACCACTATTGCGCACGGCAAAGCGTTCACCCACACGACCGTTCACGTAGAGTTCTCCACTGGTGGCACCATACAAGCCCGTGTTGCCGGCGATGATGTTGTCCTCTGCTACAAAGTCTGTACTCCGTCGTGCTGGAGGCAGGATGCTGATGCGACCGCCACTAAGTCCCTTGCCGAAGTAGTCGTTGGTTTCGCCTTCCAGACGAATGTCGAGCCCCTTCACGGCAAAGGCTCCAAACGACTGACCTGCCGAACCCTTGAACTTCAGACGGATGGTGCCGTCGGGCAATCCCGCTTCTCCATATTTCTTCGCAATCACGCCAGAGAGCATTGTGCATGCGGCTCTGTCAGTGTTCTTGATGGTGTAGTCGAGACTCACCTCCTCCTGATTCTCGATGGCATTCTGAGCCGCCTTGATGATTTCCTCATCTTTCACGCCGTTCACCTTCGTGAACTCGCCACGATCCCAGTAGAGAGGCTTGTCGGTGTCGGGACGATGGAGCAGACGGGCAAAGTCGATGGTTTTCTGCTTGTCGGTGGCATGCTCCGTATGCACCTCGATGAGGTCTGTGCGACCGATAATATCCTTGAGGCTCTTCACTCCGATTTCTGCAAGATACTCACGCACCTGTTCTGCCAGGAACGTGAAGAAATTGACCACATAGTCGGCTCTGCCCATGAAACGCTTGCGAAGTGTCTCGTCTTGTGTAGCCACACCGACAGGGCAGGTGTTGGTGTTGCACTTGCGCATCATCACACATCCCAGCACGATGAGCGGCAATGTGCCGAAACTGAACTCGTCAGCACCCAACATTGCCATGATGACCATGTCCTTAGCGGTTTTCAGTTGTCCATCGGTTTGCAACCGCACTTGGTTACGGAGTCCATTCATCACCAATGTCTGCTGCGTCTCTGCCAAGCCAATCTCAGGACTGATGCCCGCAAAGCGCATGGACGAGGCAGGGCTGGCACCGGTTCCACCTTCAGCACCGCTAATCACGATGAGGTCAGCCTTTGCTTTCGCCACACCAGCGGCAATGGTGCCCACGCCGCTTTCTGCCACCAGTTTCACGCTGACGGCAGCCGTCGGGTTGATATTCTTCAGGTCGAAAATGAGTTGAGCGAGGTCTTCAATCGAGTAGATGTCATGGTGAGGTGGGGGAGAGATGAGCGAGATGCCAGGAATGGCGTTGCGGGTTTTGGCGATAATCTTGTTCACCTTGAAACCTGGCAACTGACCGCCTTCACCGGGCTTGGCTCCTTGAGCCACCTTAATCTGAATTTCCTCCGCATTCACCAGATATTCAGCCGTCACGCCGAAACGTCCGGAGGCAATCTGCTTGGTCTTGCTGCTCAGGCTCACGCCATCCACTTCCGAGTGATAGCGAGCATTGTCTTCGCCGCCCTCACCCGTGTTGCTTCGTGTACCGAGTTTGTTCATCGCCAAAGCCAATGCCTCATGTGCCTCAATGCTCAGCGCACCAAACGACATAGCACCTGTCACGAAATGTTTCACGATGCTCTCCACAGGTTCCACTTCCTCCAGTGGAGTAGGCACAGCCGCCTTCTTCCAGCCCATGAAGTCGCGCAAGAAGATTGCCTTTTCCTTCTCATCCACCATCCGTTCCCACTCCTGAAACTTCTTGTAACTGCCCAGTCGTGTGGCTATCTGAAGGTTTGCGATAGTCTCAGGGTTCCATGCGTGGGCAATACCATCCTTCCGCCATGCAAACTGCCCATTGTTGGGCAAGAACTCATTGATTTCGACTGGCTTGAAGGCTTCATCGTGCAGACGGATGGCATCTCTTGCAATATCCCTCACACCGATGCCTCCGATGGTGCTCACCTCTGTGCCGAAATACCGCCTCAGCAAATCTTCGCTCAGGCCCACACTCTCGAAAATCTTCGCTCCACGATAAGAGCGGATGGTTGAGATGCCCATCTTACTCATGATTTTCTTCAGGCCCTTATCTACCGCCTTGATATAGTTGCTCTCAGCCGTGGCATATTCCTCCTGAATCTTATGCTTCTTCACCAAGTCGTCCAGCACCGCAAAAGTCATGTAGGGGCAGATGGCACTCGCACCATAGCCCAGCAGCAGTGCCGCATGCATCACCTCACGAATCTCGCCGCTCTCCACGATGAGGGCGGTTTGTACTCGTTTCTGTACCGAGATGAGATAATGATGCACCGCACTTACCGCCAACAAACTTGGAATGGCTGCACGCTTTTCGTCGATGTCGCGGTCTGACAAGATGATATAATTCACTCCCTCATCCACCGATGCCTCAGCCTCATGACACAAGTCTTCTATGGCTTGACGCAATCCGCTGGCACCCTTCTCAATGTCGAACAGCATGGCGAGTTTCTTCGTCTTGAACCCCTTGTAACGGATGTTGCAGAGAATGTCCAGTTGTGTGTTGGTCAATACAGGCTGAGGCAGCCGCACCATCTTGCAGTTCGACGCATCGGGCGTGAGTATGTTCGTGCCTACCGCACCGATATACTCCGTCAGGCTCATCACCAACTCCTCGCGTATCGGGTCGATGGCAGGATTGGTCACCTGTGCAAACTGCTGACGAAAATAGTTGAAGAAAATCTGCGGACGGTCGCTGATGACAGCCAATGGTGTGTCGTTGCCCATCGCAGCCACAGGCTCTTGCCCTGCCGTAGCCATAGGCACCACGGTCTTGTCGATGTCCTCCTGTCCGAAGCCGAAATTGAGCAGTTTCCTCTCATAGTTCTCCACCGAGTTCTCCACATGCCGTCCGCTCTTCAGTTTTTCCAACTGAATGCGGTTGGTCGAGAGCCACTCGCGATATGGATGTTCCTTTGCCAGTTTCTCCTTGATTTCACCATCGTAGTAGATGTGTCCCTCCTGCGTGTCGATGAGCAGAATCTTTCCTGGTTGCAAACGTCCCTTGCTCACCACATCGCCTGGCTCAAAGTCCATCACGCCCACTTCGCTTGCCACCACCATCATGCCACTCTTCGTGATGGTGTAGCGGCTGGGGCGCAAGCCGTTCCTGTCCAGCATACCGCCAGCATAGCGGCCGTCGCTGAAGAGCAGTGCCGCAGGACCATCCCACGGCTCCATCAGGATGGAATGATATTCGTAGAACGCCTTCAGGTCCTCGCTGATGGGATTCTTGTCGTTGAAACTCTCTGGCACTAAAATCGCCATTGCCTGCGGCAACGAGAGCCCGCTCATGGTGAGGAACTCAAATACATTGTCAAGGCTCGCCGAGTCGCTCATGCCCTCCTGCACAATGGGGCGCAAGTCCTTGATGTCGCCTAAAGCCTCGCTGCTCAACACACTCTCACGTGCCTTCATCCAGCCTCGGTTGCCACGAATCGTGTTGATTTCGCCGTTGTGAGCCAACAGGCGGAACGGTTGTGCCAACTTCCACTTCGGAAAGGTGTTGGTGCTGAAACGCGAATGCACCAATGCCAATCCGCTGGTGAAGTAAGGGCTTGAGAGGTCGGGAAAATAACGTCTCAACTGACCGCTCGTCAGCATGCCCTTATAAATAATGTTCTTGCTCGACAGCGAGCAGATGTAGAAATCCTCATCGTCGATGCGGTTCTCAATCCTTTTGCGTACCTTATATAATATGCGCTCAAACACCTCCACTTGCTCCTCGCTCACACCCGTCACGATGAGTTGCTTGATGTCAGGTTCCACCTCGCGGGCACCCGCACCCAGCACCTCGCTGTTCACAGGAACACTTCTTAAATGCGTCAGATTCAGTCCTTCACGTTCAATCTCTTCAATCATGACTGAAAGAATCTCCTGCTGTCGCTTTTCGCCTTTGGGAAGAAAGACGATGCCCGTTCCATACCGTCCCTTTTCGGGTACAGGGATGCCCTGCAGCAGAATAAACTCATGCGGAATCTGCACCAAGATGCCAGCCCCGTCGCCCGTCTTGTCGCGCGTTTCGGCTCCTCGGTGCTCCATATTTTCCAGCACCTTCAGGGCGTTATCGACGAGTTCGTGGCTCTTGCCTCCGTGAATGTTCACCACCATGCCGACGCCACAAGCGTCGTGCTCGTAGTCGGCACTGTACAAACCATCATACCTGTTCTTTGCCATAATAATCGTGTTATATAAAGTGTTTAGTTGTTCGTGTTTGTGATTTCGGCAGCAAAGGTAAGAATAATATTTCTTTTTAACGCAATAATTTTGAAAATAATTTCATTTTGAAATAAAAAAATATAAAATGAAAGAAAAAGTCAACCAAAATAAACGCATGTGCTTTCAAAAGGATATTCCATAAAACAGCCTTTTCCCCTTGTCCTATTCCATACTTCTTCAGTTCCTTCATAACGTGAGTTCGGTATAAGAAAATTAGGAAGCCAAATGCTTTCTTCTTATACCGAACTCACATAAATATTGGTACGATTGACCATCCGTTTTCATCTTTCAACTTGACTTTGAATGATCAATCGCCATTGAATTCCAAAGTTTGACGCTTGTAATTCAATATAATAGCGTACCCTCCGAATGAATAGGCATTCAGATACCCGTCGTCATGTTGGCTGTCAAAGAAATCATGTGTAAATTCGTACTTGCCGATTTTGAAATGAACGTTTCTGGTCAGTTCGGCATCCTCCATCTGTAATCTGTGCGCCTCATTTGCACTTTCCTTTCTGACGGTTTCCGTAGGTTCGGCATTAAAGCCCTTCGGCAACTTGCAATATCTTGATCCTGTGTCAAATTATCTTATACAATGAAGTCTCTTCTTTTCGCCGCAAGCGGCTTGTTTTTTGGGACAATAATTTCCAATAATTACCGATAATTATTATTGGAACCAATTATTGGTAATTTAAGTTTCGGAAGTTCCAAACACTTCATTTTCAACAACGAATAAAGCGAATAATTCTAATTTACCATGCGGCGAGAAGATGTATTTTCCTAATGCCGCAAGCGGCAACGAATGGAATCGAATGGC
>ONFA01000057.1 GCA_900316975.1 uncultured Prevotellaceae bacterium
TGACATTTCACGCTGTCAGCGCGAAATATTTCGTTCTTCCAGCGCGTAATATTTCGTGCTGGAAGGCGGTGATTGGGGTTCAACGAGTTACGGGAAAGTTACTTGCCATTTTTCAATGCCCTTTCGGCATTGCGGTTTTTAACCGTTCGTTCCTTGTCTGGCTTCTGTTTGGTGATTTTCTGCGGTTTCTGCTTTGCCAGAGGAAGGGCGGTCGGGTTCCAATCTTGGGTAATTTCCCACTGTGCCTTGAGCGTGAGGGCATCGGGGTAATAATAGACTGGCTCGGGCTGCAGTTGTTGGTCGTAGTCGCCCGTGTCCCAAACACCATTGCCGTTGAGATCGCGGAACAAACGGAGGTAGTAGGTGCTTGGGGTGATGAAATAGAAGTCGGCATGTCCATTCTTAACCTTGAGGCTCTTGACGGCTTTATCGCTACCTGAAAGCAACTCCACGATGGCATCGTTCCAGTCGCCCTGCAACGCCACGAAGAGTGTGGAATAGGAATCGAGTGTACGCATACGGATGGTGCGCTTCGTCGCCTCACTGCGTTTGCCATAGATATTGACAAATGCGGCGGTGTCGATTTCTATCTGATAGGTTGAGTCTGCCTCCCATTCGGCATAGAGGCGGTAGGTCTTTATCTTGCCCGGCACCTGACGGAAGAGGAATTTGGCTGGTTGGAAAAGGGTGTCCACCTTCACACTGAAATGAATCTTGGACAAATCCACGGTCTCCAGAGGCTCTTCAAAAATGAAATCGATATTTTTATCGGGGTCCATCGATTGCGCATTGTTGATCTTATAGGTCAAGAACTCCTCTGGCAATGGGGGTATTTCAATGTCATCGTCGTCTTTCTTTTTCTTCTTCTTTTTCTTGCTGTTGGGTTTGTCGTCAGTCTGGGGCTGCCCGTCCTCATCCCTCACCTGCTGCCCGTCTGCCATCACGGCATCTCCAGGCTCTTCCGTCCCTTCTTTCTCTGCCCTCTGCACGGCACGACGTTCTGCCTTCAGCTGCTGTTTGTATTCTTTCGCCCATTCTTCCATCTGCTCCTGCCGTTCACGCGCCATGCGTTCTTTGGTGAGTTTGGAGACGAGCCTCAACGTGTCGGTGGTGATGGCAAGATTCCCTGTGGTGTCGGTCTCGAAGAAATCCAACTGGATGCAAAGGGTGTCGAGGTTATAGACGAGGGAGTCTTTCACCCAGTAGTCGATGGAGTCGTTATGCTGACTGGCATCGATGACAAAGGCATCGGTGGCATCGAAATTGAGTCCTGTCAAACGTGGCAAAGTGTCGCTGCCTGCCGTGAAATAGAGAGAGAACTTCTGAAGAATGGGACGTTCACTCTTGAGCAGATGCCGGTCTTGCAGTCCCGACTCGAAGGCTGTCAGGATGATGTCGTCGGGGTAATAATGAGTATAGGGGGTATAGACGATGGAATCGTAGTGGATGCTGTCGTGCCAAACGGTGTCGGGACGGATGTCGGGACGGCTGGAGGTGGCAAGAACACGGTCGGAGAAAGCAATCATCTCGGCACGCTGGTCGTAAATGTAGTTCTGATTGAGGTCTTTCAGTGCGAAGGCGCGATACTGGCCGGGAGAAAGCCCTTTGACGACGAAGTGCCCTCGGCTGTCGGTACGCGAGATGCGTTCGAAGGGCTTGGTGCGGAAGATGGAATCGGGAAGAGTCTGGAGGGGGTCTAACTTATACAATCCCACCAGCATTCCCTTGATGGGTTCGAGGTCCTCTGCATTCAACACATGTCCCGACATTTGGAAGGTGTCAACGCTTTCCCCTGTCGAGAAGGTGAAAGCATAGTCGCCATAAGGATTGCCCTCGTTGTTGTCAACGATGGCATCGGCAAAGTCGATGGTGTAGGTCATGCCGGGCTTGAGGGTATCGAACAGGGCAATGGTGATTCTCCTGCCATCTGCCTCAATCTCCGGTTGCTGGATTTGTGGAGGCGAAATGACCACCCTTTCAGAAGGGTTGTCAATCTTCACGATTTCATCAAACTCTATCGTGACCTTCTTCACATTTTTCTCGTTGACTGCACCGAACTTCGGCGAGGTGTGAATCACCTTGGGGGGTGTCTCATCGTAAGGACCGCCATCGGGAGAACCCATACGGGCACATGCCAAGAAGAATGCACAATGCACAATGCACAATGCATAAAAGAAGTATAATAATGGATGCCTATGTTTGGGTACCGACCGCATGGCTATGACACATGATACATTGACGAATGGAGTGAACCCTGAATCAGGAATTCATGGAGGAATTCATGGCAAGAAGTTCCTCTATATACTGACGAGAGTTGCTAAGACGAGGAATCTTGTGCTGACCGCCCAGTTTGCCTTTGCTCTTGAGCCATTCATCGAAGAGTCCTGGTTTGGCAACGATGATTTCGAGCGGCTGAAGGGTGATGTCCTTATGGCGCTTGGCTTCATAGTCGGAGTTGATGGCTTGAAGCGAACGGTCGAGGATGACTGCAAACTCATCAACCGAGGCTGGTGCTTTCGCAAAATCGATGATCCATTGATGACGGCACTTGGCATTGCTGTCCATGAAGATGGGGGCTGCAGTGAAGTCTTTCACTTGCGCACCTGTGGCAACACAGGCTTGCAGAAGTCCTTTCTCTGCATTGTCCACAATCAGTTCCTCGCCAAAGGCGTTGATGAAGTGCTTGGTACGACCTGTGATGCGGAACTTGTAGGGGTCTTTCTGTGAGAACTGGACTGTGTCACCAATGAGGTAGCGCCATAGTCCACAACTGGTGCTGATGATCATGGCATAATTGATGCCTGGCTCCACTTCCCAAAGGGGTACAATCTTACTCTTGTCAACAGGATAGCCGTCATTGCCAAGATTGTCCATCGGGCAGAACTCATAAAAGACACCGTAGTCTATCATCAGAAGCATATTGGGGTCGGAGAGGTCATTCTGCAACCCAAAGAAACCTTCGCTGGCATTGTAGGTTTCCATATAGTGCATATTGGGCAACTGAATGATGCTCTTGTATTGCTCACGATAAGGGGTGAATGCCACACCTCCATGGAAAAAGACTTCCAGATTGGGCCACACTCCGTCAAGTCGGTCCACCCCCTTCAGTTCCATCACACGGTTCAGCACACTGAGCATCCACGAAGGGACGCCGCTGATGTTAGTGATGTTCATGTCCATCGCTGCACGGGCAATCTTGTCGCGCTTCTCCTCGAAATCGCTCAGAAGGGCTATCTTCTTCTTGGGAACGCGTATCACTTTGGCAGCCGACGGGATGTTCTCTATCAGGATGGCACTCAAATCGCCCACAAGACTATTGGGTGTGTTGAGGTTGGGGGCATGGCTGCCACCAAGAATGAGGCTTTTGCCCGAGAATAATTTACTCTTGGGATTGATGTGCAGATAACTCACCACACAATCCGTGCCGCCACGATAGTGAATGTTTTTGAGTCCCTCGCCACTGACAGGAATGAATTTACTTTTGTCGTTGGTGGTTCCCGAAGATTTGGCGTACCAACGCACCACACCGGGCCACAAGATGTCGGCTTTCCCTTCACGCATCTTATGGATGTATCCTTTTAACTCTTCATAAGTGTTCACCGGCACCCGCTGGCAGAATTGCTCATAGGAGTCAATGAGGTCATACTGATGCTGCGCACCCCACTCTGTTTTCTTTCCTTGCCGAATGAGATGACGGAAAATCTTGAGTTGCAACTCCTTGGCACGAGTGGCATATTTTTCCAGTTGTTTCTGTCGCCTGGAAAAGTAAATCTTATTTAGGAATCCTGTTGTGTTCATTGCAATACAAATTATGTTGCAAAGGTACGGAAATAAAGTGAGATGTGGCTTATAAAAAAATAAAAAAATGCTTTTTCAGGGGTTCTTGGGAATTGATTTCTGTCCCTTCGCGCACTTAATGCCGTTTTGCAACTCCTTATCCCGTTTAATGCGTATTAGTGCCTGTTGGGCTGCATGCTGGTCACTCTCCTTCTTGCTGTAGCCATCGCCCGTTCCGCAGGAGATTCCTTCCACCAACACGCTGGAATGGAAAACGGGGGTGTTTTTCTCGTCCCTCCCCTCTTTCTGCTTGAACTCGAACTTGTACCGATGCTTCTGGCACCATTCGATCAGCGAACTCTTGAAGTTCTGCTCCTGCTTGGCAATCTCTTCGATAATGATGTGTTTCTGAAAGACTTGCTCTTCCATGAAGCGATAGCAATACCTATAGCCTCTGTCGAGGTAGATGGCACCCACAAATGCCTCGAAGGCATTGCCGCTCATGAAACTGTTATGTCCCGTCGTGACAGCCCCCGCATGACGGATGAGCCTGTCCAGCCCCAAGTCGTGAGAAAGCCCGTTGAGCGAACTTCGGCACACAATCTTGCTGCGCAAGGTGGTGAGAAATCCCTCCTGCTTGTTACCATAGTGCTTGTAGAGAATGTCGGCGACAATGGCACCCAGCATGGCGTCGCCCAAGAACTCAAGACGCTCATTGTTAATGTAATGATGGTCCTGCTGTTCATGGTATGCCAACGACTTGTGCATCAGCGCCAATTCGTACAGCCTGATGTTGCGCGGATAGAAACCCATAATGGACTTAAGCCGCAAAAAAGGCTTCTTCTCACGAATGAAAAGAAGCCTCATTTTATCTATAATATCCGAAATCACTTGAACTTAAAAGAAAGTTCTTGGAATAGTTCCAAGATTACTGATATTTCTTGAATATGACACTCGCATTGTGTCCACCGAAACCGAAGGTGTTGCTGAGCGCTACACGAACGGTACGCTGCTGAGCCTTGTTGAAAGTGAAATTGAGGTTATAGTCAATTTCAGGATCTTGGTCATCGTCAGCATGGTTGATTGTTGGAGGAACAATGTCGTTCTTGACAGCGAGAATGCTAATCATCGCTTCAACTGCACCAGCAGCACCGAGAAGGTGGCCTGTCATGGACTTAGTTGAGCTGATGTTCAGTTTGTAAGCAGCGTCGCCAAACACTTCCTTGATGGCCTTAGCCTCGGAAATGTCACCTACATGAGTGGAAGTGCCGTGAACATTGATGTAGTCAACATCCTCAGGCTTGATTCCAGCGTCTTTCAGTGCGCGCTCCATCACGAGTTTTGCACCGAGACCCTCAGGGTGAGTGGCTGTGATGTGATAAGCGTCGGCAGACATGCCTGCGCCAATCATCTCAGCGTAAATCTTGGCACCACGAGCCTTTGCATGCTCCAGTTCTTCAAGAATCAGAATGCCAGCACCTTCGCCCATGACGAAACCGTCACGACTTGCGCTGAATGGGCGGCTTGCCTTCTCTGGCTCTTCATTGCGAGTAGAGAGTGCCTTCATCGCATTGAAGCCACCTACGCCTGATGCGAAAATGGCTGCCTCTGCTCCACCTGTAACCATGGCGTTAGCCTTGCCCAGACGGATGAGGTTGAATGCATCAGCGACAGCGTTTGAAGAAGATGCACATGCGGAAGTTGTTGTGTAGTTGGGTCCACGGAATCCGTACTGAATGGAGATATGGCCAGAAGCGATATCAGCAATCATCTTCGGGATGAAGAACGGATTGAACTTAGGGCCGAGTTGAGGGCCGTTGATGGCATAGTTGCCAGCCTCTTCCTCGAAAGTTTTGATACCTCCGATACCTACACCGAGCACAACTCCGATTTCGTTCTTGTCAATCGTTTCGAGATCCATACCTGAATCCTCGATAGCCATCTTGGCTGCGGCAAGAGCATACTGCGTGTAGAGATCCATCTTGCGGGCTTCCTTACGGTCGATGAAGTCAGCAGAATTGAATCCCTTCACTTCGCATGCAAACTGAGTCTTGAACTGTGAAGCGTCGAAATGTGTAATAGGACCAGCACCGCTCTTACCAGCCTTGAGGTTTTCCCAAGACTCCTCAACAGTATTGCCAAGGGGAGTCAATGCGCCAAGACCTGTTACAACAACTCTCTTTAATTCCATAATTACTTAGCGTTCTGCTCGATGTAAGCAATAGCGTCGCCAACAGTAGCGATCTTTTCAGCCTGATCGTCAGGAATATTGATACCGAAAGCCTTCTCAAACTCCATGATGAGTTCTACAGTGTCCAATGAGTCAGCACCGAGGTCGTTAGTGAAACTTGCTTCAGGCTTTACTTCTGCTTCGTCAACGTTGAGTTTCTCAACGATGATTGATTTTACTCTTGATTCAATTTCAGACATAATCTTAAATGTTTAAAATGTTAATTGATTATTTTCTATTTCTCTCTTTTATACGTTTTGCGGTGCAAAGGTAGGAATAATTCTTTGATTTCTGCAAAAATATTCCTACAAAAAGCACTTTTATTGCACGGAAGGGTCATTTTTGTGCATAAATCGCGCGAAAACACACCTTTTTTATCTCTCGGCTTTACAATCGGGAGTCTTGTTCCTACTCTTCCCTATTGGCACGTTTTCTCTCCAGATGGTCGAGAATGATTTTGCGAATGCGCATGCTCTTGGGGGTCACCTCCACATACTCATCGGCCTTGATGTATTCCAGTGCCTCCTCCAACGAGAGCACTACTGGCGGTATGATGTGCGCCTTCTCGTCGGTGCCGCTCGCGCGTACATTAGTTAATTGCTTTGCCTTGGTCACATTGATGACAAGGTCTATCTCATGGACATGTTCGCCCACCACCTGACCTGCATATACAGTGTCTTGCGGATTGATGAAGAACTTACCACGATCTTGCAGGTGGTCAATGGCATAGGCATAAGCAGTGCCTGATTCCATGGCGATGAGCGAGCCGTTGGTGCGGCGTGTCAGTTCGCCCTTGAAAGGCTGGTAACTCTTAAAGCGATGTGCCATGATGGCTTCGCCCTGACTGGCAGTAAGCACATTGGTACGTAATCCGATGATGCCACGTGATGGTATCTCGAATTCAATGTTCACACGATCGCCCTGGGCTTCCATGCTCACCATTTCTCCCTTACGGCGTGTCACCATATCAATCATCTTGCTGGCTGATTCCTCGGGCACATTAATGGTCAGTTCCTCAATCGGCTCACACTTCACGCCATTGACTTCTTTGAAAATCACCTGTGGTTGACCCACTTGCAATTCGTACCCCTCTCGACGCATGGTCTCGATAAGCACTGAGAGGTGGAGCACACCACGTCCGCTTACAATCCACTGGTCGGTGGTACCTTCTTTCATTTCCACACGCAATGCCAAATTCTTCTCCAGTTCTTTATAGAGACGGTCACCAATGTGGCGGCTGGTGCAGAATTTTCCCTCCTTGCCAAAGAAAGGCGAGTTGTTGATGGTGAAGAGCATCGACATGGTCGGTTCATCGATGGAGATGGTAGGCAGTGCCTCTGGTTCCTCAAAGTCGCAGATGGTGTCGCCAATCTCGAAGTTTGACAAACCAATCACCGCGCAGATGTCGCCTGAACTAACAGAATCGGTGGCACGGTGTCCCATACCTTCAAATGTATGCAATTCCTTGATCTTCGTTTTTTCCGTACTGCCATTGCGATGTACGATCGTGATGTTCTGTCCGGCTTTCAGTGTGCCGCGATGTACACGTCCTACCGCAATGCGACCCGTGTAAGTGGAGTAGTCCAGCGATGTAATCAGCATTTGAGGTGTTCCCTCCAACTGTTCAGGAGCAGGAATCGTGTCGAGAATCACGTCCAAGAGGTAGGTGATGTCATTGGTGGGTGTCTTGTAGTCAGGTCCCATCCAACCCTGCTTGGCAGAGCCGTACACCACGGGGAAATCCAATTGGTCTTCGGTGGCATTGAGTGAGAACATCAGGTCGAACACCATTTCGTACACCTCTTCGGGGCGACAGTTTGGCTTGTCCACCTTGTTGACCACCACTACAGGTTTCAATCCGATTTCCAGTGCCTTCTGCAGCACGAAACGTGTCTGGGGCATGGGACCTTCAAAAGCATCGACCAAAAGGATGCAACCGTCTGCCATATTCAGCACACGTTCCACCTCGCCGCCGAAGTCGGAGTGTCCCGGCGTGTCGATGACATTAATCTTTGTACCTTTATAATTGATGGAGACGTTCTTGGAGAGAATCGTGATACCTCGTTCACGCTCCAATTCATTGTTATCCAAAATCAAGTCGCCAGTCTGCTGATTCTCACGAAAGAGATTTCCGGCGAGCAACATCTTATCGACCAACGTCGTCTTTCCGTGGTCCACGTGCGCAATAATCGCAATGTTTCTAATGTCCTGCATAAAGTCTTATCCTGTAAAATCGGGTGCAAAGGTACGAAAAAGTTAGGAGTTAGGAATTAGGAGTTCGGAGTTTTTTGCATTTATCTTTCAACTATTTACCATTTGTTATTTAGAATTTATCCTTTAGAACCCATTACCATTGAGCCATCGTGTTTTTGGAAAAAGTGGAAAAATATGGAAACTTTGTATCTAACAAGATATTTTCATCACGTTGGCTTTGCCGAAGTTACTGGAACTCGGAAAAGTCCAAATCAATTTGGCTTTTCACTCGTTTTTTTCATCACGTTGGCTCCGCCGAAGTTACTGGCACTCGGAAAAGCGCAAATAAGTTTGGCTTTTCACTCGTTTTTCAGTAACTTTGCACAAAACAAGAGTATGAAGGATTTTTTCTTCGGTAAGTGTCAAACATAAAAAGAAATGAAAAGATGAAAAAGACTGCGGTGTTTTTACTGATGCTGTTGGCTGGGAGTGTAACTTTTGCCCAAAGCAAACGCGAAGTGATGCGCGAACGTGTTGACAGTGTGCTGCGCAAGAATTACGAGAAAGGTTCATACGACACACTGTACATCAAACGCCCTGACAGTAAGTTAACCTTGAAGGTGAGGGGCAACTTGTCAGGCAACTACATCCATGCGAAGAACACAGTGGACGGGGACGACATCCGCGCCAAACTGAACACTGATACACGTGCCACGCTCAGTGCGGCAGCCACCTACTATGGGGTGACAGCGGGCTTTGCCATCAATCCTGCCAAACTGGGCGGCAAGAACAAGGACATGGAATTCAATCTCAATGCCTATGGCAACCGCTTCGGCGTTGAGGCAAGTTACCAGTTATCCAAAACATTGTCGGGCGACATTTCCGACAACGATGGGACATATCACCTCGACAAAGGTTTCTTGCGCATGGCTACAGTGTCTGTCACAGGCTACTATGCGTTCAATCATCGTCATTTTTCCTACCCTGCCGCTTTCACACAATCCTACATTCAAAAACGGTCAGCAGGCTCATGGCTGGTGGGCTTCTCTTATCAAGGAGGCAGCATCAAGACAACCGACGATGCACCTGACGAACTGGGCAATGCACGCATCTATGTGGGCAATTTCGCCATCGGTGGTGGTTATGGCTACAACCTTGTGGCGAAGAAATGGCTCTTTCATCTCTCTGCACAGCCTAACGTCATCATCTTCAACAGCAACAGCGTCAAGATGAACGGCGAAAAGAGATCGGAGTCGCTTCATTTCCCAGAAATGATTGTGAACAGCCGTGCTGCCATCATCTACAACATCAACACCAAATACTTTGTCGGCACCACCTATGTGGTCAACTCCACGCTGTTTGGTGACCTTGACCACTACACGCGGCAGGTGAAATGGCGTGCCCGTGCTTTTGTGGGAATGAGACTGTGAAAAGTGAGAAATGAGAAGTTAGGAATGAGGAGTTCGCAAAACGAGGAATGCACTCATGAGATGACAAAAGGAGGTGTTTCCTCATAAAAAAACACTCAACATGAGAAATAATTCCTAATTCCTAACTCCTAACTCCTAATTATTTCTTACCTTTGTACCCGATTTTCAGCGAGCCACGTATTCGGCTGAAAGAATCTTGGCGCGTTGAACAACACATTATTAATTATATTATACAAAAATTATGTACTTAGATTCAGCAAAGAAGGCAGAGATTTTCGCCGAGTATGGTGCTTCTGCCACTGACACAGGCTCTTGCGAGAGCCAGATTGCACTTCTCACCTACCGCATTCAGCACCTCACGGAGCACGTGAAGGCTAATCACAAGGATTTTGTCACCAACCGTGCCCTTGTGCAACTTGTAGGTCAGCGCCGCCGCTTCCTCTCTTACCTCAAGAAGAAGGACATCGAGCGCTATCGTGCAATCATCAAGAAACTTGGTCTCCGTAAATAATTGGACACTCAAGGACAAACAACCGCGTCATTCTTTCGAGAATGCCGCGGTTGCTTTTTTTAGTGTGTTGTGCCACAAGAAGGGGAACTTTTTCCTTTTCACGCGCGCTTTTTCTTCCGAAATGCATTTTTTTCGAGGAATCATATCGGAAGGAAGAAAAAATTATGTTACCTTTGCCATGCCTTTTCACAAAAAAAGACTAAACTAACCTCTTACAAACCAAAATCAAAGCATAAGTGAAATAATGGGCAATGCTGACACTGCCATCAAAGAACTTCTTGACTCGATGGCTCCTATCACATTGGAAGAAATGTCAGACATCCGTCTGATGAATCGCCTCGACACCAAATATGTGGCGTCGAAGACGCAATTGGTGCAATTGCTCGAACTCGTGCAGGACAAGTACTTTGTGCAGGAGACACTGGAAAGGCGCATTATCCCCTATCTGACAACGTATTACGACACACAGGATCACTTCATGTACATGATGCACCACAACAAACGGGCTCGGCGCATGAAGGTGAGGGTGAGAACGTATGTGGCGAGCCACCTGACATTCCTGGAAGTGAAGAACAAGAACAACCACGCACGGACGAAGAAGAAGAGGATAGAAGTGCCCTCACAGGACAATTTCCGTGAAACGGAGGGCGCGCATGAGCTGGTGCAGCGGAAAACAGGGCTGGATTTGGACAGGCTGAAGGCTGTGGTCAGAAATCAGTTCGACCGAGTGACGCTGGTGAACAGGGGGAAGACCGAACGTCTGACCATCGACTTTAACATCGGCTTTCACAATTTCGAGACAGACCATGACCACGGAACCGACCAACTGGTCATCATCGAACTGAAGCGGGATGGCAACGTGTTTTCGCCTGTATGCAACCTGTTGCGTGACATCCATGTACACCCGACAGGCTTTTCAAAGTGTTGCATCGGCATGGCACTGACCGACCCAGGACTGAAGCAGAACAATTTCAAACCTAAACTTCGAAATCTGGAGAAAATCAACGGAAGACGTTTCATCGACCACGAACTGTAACTCCCCCATGTGCAGGGCGTCTTTTCTTCAACAAAATTGTAAATAGTAAATCCTAAAATCCGCAGATATTTTTTCGAGTGTCTGATTTAGCCCTTGCTTGTGACGATTCTGTCTGACTCTGGGCTTAGAAACGCTTGACATTACTTGT
>ONFA01000090.1 GCA_900316975.1 uncultured Prevotellaceae bacterium
TGCTTATCACCGCCATGGCTGCAAACTTCTACCGATACATCGTGGCATTGCCGCTCATGGCTGTTCTCTTTGGAATCAAGGCCACGGACAGGGTCAAGAGCTTCCCTTTCAGATTCATCGCCGTACCTGCCAAGTGGGTCAGAACGGCAAGGCAGTACAAACTCAACATCTACTCCAACAAGCCATACAAACTTATTTGGGAACATGGATAAAACAACATCCTTCGCTGATGCTTTGGTCTAAGCCTCTCGACCTTACGGGGTAAGGGGGAACTAGTTCATGTCCCGTCGGATTACGCGCTTGTATGGCAAAAAAAACAGACAGGCATGTCTCAAATGACGGCAAGACTAGACCGTTGAAAAATTATCTGCGGATTTTAGGGAATAGCAATTTGGCCAGCCTTTTTCTTGCTGGTTTTTGAGCATGCTATTTGCTTAGCTTGTCGATGGTTTCAATGAGGCTGTTGATGTCGTCGGAATGCTGCCAATACAGCGGATGGATGACGCCCTGCTTGTCGATGAGCTTGTAGGTGGGATAGCCGTTGACGCCGATATAACGTTCGATGGCGCTTTGCTGGTCTTCGGGCAGGTTGTAGTGGACGCAGTTCGGTCCCGTCAGGTTGTACTCGCTAATGACGCTCTTCCACGCCTCGTCGCTGCTGTTGTTGGCCAAGAAGAGATAGACGATGTCGTAGTCTTTCAGGGCTTCCCTCACCCTCCACGAGTCCTTCAAGTTCTCTCGGCAAGGAGCGCACCACGTTCCCCAAACATCGAGATAGATAATCTTGCCTTGATAGGGTTCGATGAGTTTGCGGAGTATCTTCTCGCCATCGCTCATGCCCTCCACATCAGTAGATGGACGCAGGCTGTTGGCATCGACAAATTGCTTTTCCGACTCTTTCACCTTCACGAACTCGCGGTATTGCAGCACGGCACGACGCATCAGCTCGGGGTTGGTGATATAGGGCAATGTGCTGGCCACCTCCTCGGCAGCAGAATCATAGTCGGTACCCCATTCCAATTTGTAGAACAGATCACGAACCATACAAACCTGAGCGCAGAAGTTCGTGGGGCTGAGATTCAGTTTTTCGTGCAGCTTGTTCATGGCATTTCTTCTCGCCTCGCGTAGGCTGATGATGCTATCTTTTGCCCAGATTTCTGCCGCCTCTGGATAAAAGTCAACGGGGTATGTGCTGCCCTTGAGGCTGGATTGATTTATGGGCTCCATCAGTGTGTACTCCATCCTGTTGAAGAAGAACTCCTCGCCGGCAACCATCAGCAGCGGGTTGTCGAGCAGGTACTTCTCACGAGGTGCCAAGAAACTGAAATATTGTTGCCAGTAAGCTTCCTTGTCAATGTCGTAAACGCTGTCATTCTCTTTCACGAAGTCCATGAACAAGTAGTAGCGGTGGCATATTTCATACAAGTATTGCGAAACCATGTATGTGCGGAGGATGTCAGAAGTCCTGGGTGAGCAGCCTTCAAGTTCGGGCAGCCCAGCATTCATCTGGCGCACCAAATCATCCAACTTTGCGACTTGTACATCTCTCCAGTTCAACAGCGAGTCGGGATGTGCCACATGGGTTTCGCTTTGCAGGGGCATGAGGTACTTGTACATGACAGGAAAGAACAACTTACTCGCCTCAGCACTGACTCCCTTACCACTCAATGTAACATTGTCTCCCATTTTTTGCATGGGTTTCATGGCGTCAAACGTCAGTTCCACAGTATCGCCCGGACAGGCATACACTCCTGCCATCGGATAGACGAGTACAAACATGGGGTATGGCACATGGAGATTGAGCGAGAACGTACCGTCTTCCTCGAATTTGATGGGGATGGTTTCCTCCTTTCGCACAATGTAGTCACGCATGATGACATCGACGTTGTTGTTCAGCTGCTTCAACTTCGCCGGGTCATCCACTATCACATTTCCCTTGATGACCACCTCGCCACCATGCATTCGATACTCACCCCAGTCGGCACTCGGATAATTCAGCAACTGCGGCACATCCTCCTTCTTCTCCTTCTTCTTCGCCTCCATGCCGAGAGGAAATAGGAGCATGGCCAGCACGAAAGTTAAAAATGTTCTCATCTTGTTTTCTTTTCCCTAAAATCCGCAGCACTTTAGTTTAACATTCTTTATAAGTACCTGAGCAACTTTTTGTTGCTCAGGATTTTGCCATGTCAGATTTTTCACTTACCTTAGTGCTGCAAATCAAAACAAGCAAAATCATCAATGACATGGCAAAGGTACAACAAAAA
>ONFA01000056.1 GCA_900316975.1 uncultured Prevotellaceae bacterium
TTCACGTTTCTCCTTGGGAGTTGTTTGATACCTTTTTCTCATAAATTAAACACATTTATTTAGTTCTTAAATGTGTCAACCTATTTCAGTATAAGACAAATTGAATGGATTGTTGTATCGAACTCTCTTTTTTCTTATAGCCTATGCACATTGTATGGTATTTCGTTGTCTTCTTTTGTCTGACCATCATGTATTTTTCTTCTTCGTGGCAAATTTCTCGGCTTCAAAGTGGGTTGAGTGGCATTGACCTTTGCAGCAGGAAAGGTCAGCGACGCTTATACTTGTGCAGTTTCAGCATCTGCTCCGCATAGCGGTAACCGAGGGTGCGCATGCCTTCGGTGCTGAAATGGAACTGGTCGCCTGTGCTCTCGCAGTCTTTTGCTGAGATGATGTAGGAGTTCGGGAGTGTCTTGGGCAAGTTGGGCAGGATGTCCACGTTGAACTTCCAGCATACACCGCCTTGCTCCTGATGCTTCAGCTCCCCAGCCAGGAGGGGAACATCTTTGGGATTGAGGTTCAAATCCTTGCAAAGGTTGTCGTAAATCTTCTTCACACGTTCTGGCCACTTGGGGTCGTCGGAATTGGATTCTCCTTGATGGATGAGAATGCCCTTGATGACCCCGTCCTTCTGGGCAATGCGTGCCATATCAACGAGTCGCTTGTAGGGATTGCCATCGTATTGGTTGACAATGTTTTTCATCCAGTCGCGCTCATTGTCGATATACTCCTTGTAGTCGTCTTTGTCCCATAGTTCAATCTTGGCACCTGCCACAGAAACGTTGATGACGCCGATGCGGTATTTCTCATCAATGCACTCAATCATCTTGCGTCCAAAGAAATCGACAGGTCCTAAGTTGTTGCCTTCGCGACAGATGGGGGGAGTGGCTGTGTACCATTTGCCCATCTCGCGTTGCATGCGTGGCATGTTGACCGCTGCAAGGAATTGGAACCGTGGGTCGTTGAAGTCTTTGTCCTGTTCGGCAGGACGTGCCCCTGCTTCCATGTTCGACTGCCCGAAGCAGAGGAAGATGTGGAAGTTCTTGTCGGGTTTCTGGGCAAAGATGCTCACAACTGCCATCAGGGCAATTGCTGAGGCTAATAGGATTCGTTTCATGATTGTTGGGTTTTTAATTGCGAACAAAGATACGTCTTTTCTGTGATATTGCCCCTTGAACGTGACAATCTTTCTGCTTTTTATGCTTGAAAAAAAAGAAAGTTCCCTCCTTTTTAAGAAATAAACGTGTTTTTTTTGTTTTATATCGTGAAAAGAGGTAACTTTGCACATATAATGTAAAAACACTTAACTAAACATATTGAATTATGGGATTTTTAACTAACGACAAACTCGTGATTGTAGGTGCTGGTGGCGCTATCGGCTCTACTATGGTGCAGTTGGCTCTGACTATGAAGCTGACTCCTAATGTGTGTCTGTATGATGTGTATGCTCCTGGTATGGAGGGTGTGATGGAAGAGATGTTCCATTGCGGCTATGATGGCGTGAACCTGACTGCCACCACTGATGTGGCTGAGGCGTTCAAGGATGCCAAGTACATCATCTCTTCTGGTGGTGCTCCTCGTAAGGCTGGCATGACTCGTGAGGATCTGCTCGCCGGCAACTGCAAGATTGCAGAGGAACTGGGTCAGAACATCAAGACTTACTGCCCTGATGTGAAGCACGTGACAGTGATTTTCAACCCAGCAGACTTGACAGGTTTGGTGACATTGCTGTATTCTGGTTTGAAACCAGGTCAGGTGACTACATTGGCAGCCCTCGACTCTACTCGTTTGCAGTCTGCTTTGGCTAAGAAGTTTGGTGTGAAGCAGTATGAGGTGACAGGTTGTGCTACTTACGGTGGTCACGGTGAGCAGATGGCTGTATTTGGCAGCGCTGTGAAGGTGGCTGGCAAGCCTCTGAACGAACTCATCGGCACTCCTGCATGCACTCAGGAAGAGTGGGAGCAGTTGAAGGTGGATGTGACGAAGGGTGGTGCGAAGATCATCGAACTTCGTGGACGTTCTTCTTGGCAGAGCCCTGCATTCTGCTCTGTAGAGATGATTCGCTCTGTGATGGGTGGCGAGAAGTTCCGTTGGCCAGCAGGTACTTACGTGAACAACGAGAAGTACAACCACATCATGATGGCAATGGACACGACACTCGACACGAACGGTTGCACCTACAAGATGCCAACCGGCACTGCTGAGGAGATGGCGAAGTTGGATGCTTCTTACGAGCACCTCTGCAAGATGCGTGACGAACTCGTAACGCTCAACATTGTTCCACCAATTTCTGAGTGGAGCAAGATCAATCCTAACTTGTGATTTAATTAGGAATGAGGAATTAGGAATGAGGAATTGATTGCAGCATCGATATTGGATGCCCATTCCTCATTCTTCATTCCTCATTTCTCATTCCAATGAAAAAGTACGGAAAGCATACGCTCTATGGTTGGAGTTGGCGCGTCCTTTTGGGAATTGCGCTAACTCCAATCTTCTTATTTCTGTTGCTTTTCGTGCTGATTTACACGCCTCCTGTGCAGAAATTCGCGGTGGACAAGGCTGCGGAATGGCTGAGCGAGGAGATGGGCATGGAGGTTTCGGTGGAGAGTGTCCATCTGAAGTTTCCGCTCGACCTCTCGATGGGGGGAATGTTAGCGATTCAGGAGGGTGATACGGTGCTGGCTGCCCGCGAATTGGACATCAGCGTGAAGGCGATGCCCTTGTTTCAGTGGAAGGCAGAGGTGGACGGCATCCATCTGTATGACGCCAAGTTGAACACGAAGGGGCTGATTGATGCGGCTGTAGTGAAGGGAAACTTGGCAGAATTGAGTCTCAATTCTCACAGCGCAGACATCAAAAATGAGTATGCTGTGCTTAACAAGGCACTCTTGCGCGATGCAGACCTGATGGTGCTGCTGAACGATTCTGTGCCTGAAGACACGACCACCAGCGAGGTAAAGTGGAGGATACAAGTGGATGACTTGGCATTCCAGAACGTGAAGGCAACGGTTTTGCTCACTCCGCAAGCCGACAGCACGTATGTGGCAGCCCATTTTGCCGATGCCCGCGCAAAGGCTTTCCTTGATTTGGGCAAGGAAATCTATCAAGTACATCAACTGGAGGTGAAAGGGGCAACCGCCAGTTTCGATTTGATGAAAGAGCCCCGTTACCGCGACCAGTTCGACCCTTCCCACATGCTTTTCAGCGAACTGGACATGGCGGTGGATTCATTCGAATATAAAGGAACAACGGGCGAGATGCAACTGAATCTTCGTCAGTTGGCGGCAGTGGAGCAGTCGGGATTGACGATTGCAGAAACGCAGGGTAGGGTGGAGATGGATTCGCTTTCCCTGACAGTTCCCAACCTCCACATGAAGACGGGTGACAGTGACCTTGTCGTGGCATATCGCATGGACATGAATGCCTTCGATGATGTGAACCCGGGCACTTTCTCCTTGGTGGGTGAAGGACAGATAGGGAAGGGCGATGTCATCTATTTCACCCGTATGGGAGGTCCCGACACGAAGGATGTCTGTACGATGCTGAACAGGCAGTTGCCCGTGCGTCCGCTTGAAATGCAACTGAAGGCTGATGGCAATCTTCAAACACTCGATGTGAGCCAACTGCATCTGAAAGTGCCAGGCATGGCAGTGGTGGACGGCAGTGCCACCTTGTGGGATGTGGCAGATGACCTTTCCTTGCAAACCAAACTGAAAGCCAAAGATGCGCATGGCGCGACCGTCGATTTGGATGGCGGCTATGTGATGGCGTCCGATGCTTACAGAGCCGACTTGGCTTTCAGCAATCTGGTGGTGAACCACTATGTGCCGATGGACGACCATACGGTGCTTTCGGGTAAGGTGAAAGCCAACGGACGTGGCTTTGACTTCCTCTCTCCCTCCACCACACTCGATGCCACAGCCAGTTTGACCAATGCCTATATGGGCAAACTCAATCTCAGCAACATCGATGCAGATGCCACGCTGAAGGGAAGCAAACTGCAATTGGCGTTGACAGCCGACAACGACCAAGTGCAGACCAATCTCACCTTTGATGGAGAATTGAAGAAACATCTGATTGAAGGGGTGATGAACCTCAACCTTCCCTATGCCGATGTGCAGAGCATGGGCTTCAGCGAAGATGTGCTGACGGCAAGTGCAACAGGCACCATGCAGTTCTCCTACAACATGGATAAATTCTTCCTTGTGGAGTCTCACATTGACGTGATGAATTTAAAGATGGGCAAAGACAGCATCGCAACCGATGCTTTCAACCTCTTTGCGGAGGCACGGAAAGACACGACTTCAGCCACTCTTCAGACGGGTGACCTCGATTTCACTTTCTTTGCTCCAAGCAATCTGTTCAATCTCCTGCCTAAGGTGGAGAAACTGCAGAAGGAAACGATGAAACAGTTCAAGAACCGTGATGTGGATTTGGATGTGCTCAAGTCGTATTTGCCCGAACTGACCCTCCATGTCACGGCAAGGAATGAGAATCCGCTTTCCGACCTGCTCAAGATGTATGGCATCCGTTTCAATGAACTTTCTGCTGACATAGAGTCGTCGCCACAAAGCGGTTTGAGGGGCAACGGTCATGTGTATGCCTTCAAGAAAGATAGCGTGAGGGTCGATACCGCCTTCTTCGAATTGGCACAAGACTCCACGAAGTTTGACTACCATGTGGGAATGCAGTGCAGTGACCAACCCATGTTGCCCGCCTTCCGTGCCTATCTGGATGGCTACCTGAAAGCCGACGAGGTGGATGCCCATCTGACCTACTTCGACAAGCAAGACCGCAAGGGTATAGACTTGGGTGTGAGGGGATTGGCTACCGACACTTGTGTGAATTACAGTCTTTATCCGCAACACCCCATCATCGCCTATCGTGAGTTTGCCCTCAACAGCGACAACTATATCACCACTCGTCCTGATAAGCCTATTCTTGCCGATGTGCGCTTGTCCAGCATGTCGGACAGTACCTATGTGGCTGTTTATGCCGACGAAAGCAACATCGGAAAACAGATTGCCAATGTGATTGCCAATGACCTCAATATCGGTGAAATCTTGAAAGTGGTGCCAATGCCCGGACTTCCAGCGATGGACGGTATGCTGAATGTAGATGCCACCTATATTGACCAAGGAGAGAACTTCATGGTGGAGGGTTCCTTGGATGCCAAACATTTTGCTTATGAGGGAATGAGGATGGGAGACCTCTCTTCTCGGTTCACCTACATGCCGCAAGGGGAGACGCGCCATGTGATTGATGCGACAGTCGCCTATAACGAAAGGGATGTCTTGCAGTTGGATGGTAACTATGATGCAGAGGGAGAAGGGGCATTGGATGCCAACCTCGCTTTCTTGGATGTGCCGATGGAGATGCTTTCACCCTTCATCCTGCCTGCCCAACTGATGGGCTTCAAGGGGGCAATGGCTGGCGACATCAAGGTGACGGGACCTATGAGTGGCCTTCTCTTCAATGGTGCTTTGTTGCCAAAGGATGTTCACCTCCTCTCCAAGCCTTATAACATCGACCTTGCCTTGGCAAACGATAGTATCATTCTCAACAACAGCCGCATTGACTTCGATGACTTCAAGTTCTATGGGGCAGACACCAATCCGCTCACGCTGAATGGTCATGTGGATTTCTCCAACCTCGACGAAATTTTCATGTCGCTTTCGCTCAACGGACGTAACTTCAAACTGGTAGAAGCAAAGCCAAGCAACAGGTCGTTGCTCTATGGTGACATGTATGGTGACTTCTTCGCCCGTGTCATCGGCTCCACCAAGGACTTGACCATTCGTGGTCTGGTGCGCGTGTTGCCAACGACCGACATCACTTATGTCATGTCTGAAACGGTACTCTATCAGACAGACCGACTCGAAGATATTGTCACCTTCGTGGATTTCAGTGCACCGCCACCACCGCGCGATGAAATTCCAAGGACTTCCTTCACAGGCATCGACATGAACCTGACACTCAGCATTGAGGATGGCGCCATGCTGCGAGGTGAATTCTCTGCCGACAAACAGAGTTATGTCTATGTGCAGGGAGGTGGTAACATGACCATGACGTATTCTCCAGCAGGCGTGCTCAACATGTCGGGACGCTACACCATCAATGAGGGTGAGATGAAATACACCCTTCCGGTCATTCCGCTCAAGACCTTTAGCATCCATCCGGGCTCTTACGTCGAATTTATTGGTCCTGTCAGCAATCCTGTCCTCCATTTGACTGCCACCGAACGTGTCCGTTCGGCTGTGAGCCAGGGCGAGCGCGGTAGTCGCAATGTGGCATTCGATGTGGGATTGAAACTCACCAACACACTCGATAATATGGGCATGGAGTTCATCATTGATGCTCCTGAGGACATGACTGTGCAGAACGAACTGGCAAGCCTTTCAGCCGAAGACCGCAACAAACTTGCTGTCGGCATGTTGGCAACGGGCATGTATCTCTCCAGCACCAACAGCAAGGGCTTTGCTGCTGGTAATGCGTTGAATGGCTTCCTCGAAGAAGAAATCAACAAGATTGCTGGCAACGCTCTCTCCACGATGGTCAATGTCAGCGTAGGACTTGACCAGACTGTGCGTGACGACGGGTCAAAGCGCACCGACTACTCCTTCAAGTTCTCACGCCGCTTCTTCTCCGACCGACTCAATGTGGTCATTGGCGGTAAGGTGAGTTCCGACAACAACAATACCGTCTATAAGGAGTCGGGTGCCTACATCGATGACGTGTCGCTCGAATGGCGACTCGACAATGGTGGCACACAATACATCCGCCTCTTCCACGAGAAGGACTTCTCCAACCTGTTGGAAGGAGAAATCGACAAGAATGGTATGAGTGTGATGCTCCGCAAGAAAGTCGACAGGCTTTCCGACCTGCTCATTTGGAAGAAGAAAGAGGAGGATGGACAGCGGACAAGAGACAACGGACAAGAAACAACAGGCAATGGACAACAGAAAACGGGGATGAAGGTCCTCGAAGAAAAGAAAGAAGAATGAAAAGACAGGTCCTGTACATATTTATATTATATATAGCAATACTCTTTGCTGCTTGCTCCACCACCTCCCATTTGCCAGAGGGGGAAGTGCTCTATACGGGTATAGAACGCACCCGTGTGCATGACAAGAAGGGCACGGTTGCCGAGGGTGTTGCGCTCGAAGAAGTTAATGCTGCCCTTGCCTATAAGCCTAACGGTTCCTTGCTGGGCAGTTCATCCAAGCGGAGTCCTTTCCAAATAGGACTTTGGCTCTACAATGCCTATGTGGACAAGCCTCGCAAAGGGTTCAACAAGTGGATGTTCAACTCCTTTGCAGGCACTCCGGTCACCATTTCGCAAGTGTCACCTGACACCCGTACCAAGGTCACGACCAACCTCTTGCAGAACTACGGCTATTTCCGTGGACATGTGGATTATGAACTCCTCACCCAGCGTGACCCCAAGAAACAGCGTATTGCCTACGACATCCATTTGGGAGAACCTTACCTCTTCGACAGCATCCGATATGCTTTCCGTGACAGCATTCAGGACAGCATCCTCCGTGCCACGGAGAAGGAGGCATACATCCGCAAAGGCTCTCAGTTCTCCACGTTCGACCTCACCAGTGAGAAGGATCGTCTTGTCCGTGAGTTCCGCAACAACGGTTTCTACAATTATCGTGCTGATTACATCAAATACCTTGCCGACTCCACCAACACCCCCTACAAGGTGCGTCTGGTCGTGGTGCCCGACATCTCCATGCCCGAAGAGGCGAATCGACAGTACCACTTTGGACGTATCAGTGCCTATATCCGGCAAAGTCGCACAAGCGAGTACTCCCGTCAGAGACGTGGAGAGGGAAGGAGGGAAGGACGAACCGTTCTTTTTGATGATTCACTCAACCGTCGCAACAACCTCAAGATTGTGTGGCAGGGCAACCGCATTCCCATCGCACCACGTGTGATGATGAAAAACTTCAAGTTCCGTCCGAAGCAACTCTTCAATCAGTCGCTGGTTGACCAAACGCTCGCCAATCTCCGCAGCATGGACATCTTTTCCAATGTGCGATTCACCTTCACTCCGAGGAATGCAGACAGTTTGCAGTTAACGGTTGACAGCACAGCTTTCACCCCCCAACTCTCAACCCTCAACTCTCAACTCTCAACCCTCAACTCTCCCAACGACACCATTGACGTGCGTCTTGACCTCACCCTCGACCAACTGATTGATGCAGAGTTCGACTTCAATTTCACCCATAAGTCCAACTACCAGATAGGTCCAGGCTTTGGTGTCACCCTCTCCAAGCGCAATGCCTTCCATCATGGCGAGACGCTTTCCATTGGACTTCGTGGCAGTTATGAATGGCAAACACGCAAACTGCATGGCGAGACAGAGCGCATCAACTCTTACGATGCAGCGCTCGACCTTTCCTTGGCTTATCCCTGGATAGCGTTTCCTTGGCTCAACAAACGTTTCTACAAATACCCCACATCGACCCTCTTTAAGATGAGTGTGGAGCAACTCAAACGTGCCTACTACTATAGGCTCATGACTTTCACTGCTGAGGCAACCTATGGCTTCCAGACTTCCCGTTCATGGAGTCATCAACTCTCTCCGCTCATCATCACCTACAACAAGATGCAGAACACGACTGAGCGTTTCGACTCCATAGCCCGTCGCAACTCGGCACTTTATGTGTCCCTGCGCGACCAGTTCATTCCTGCCATGCAGTATTCCATCACCTACGACAATACATGGAACAACCGCATCCGTCACACGATGCACTTCGAGGGTACGGTCAAGGAATCTGCAAACTTTCTCAACCTCACTAATGCCCTTCTTGGGTTTGACTATTATCAGAAAGACAAGAAACTGCTCTCCACTCCCTACAGCCAGTTCCTCAAGTTCAATTTCCAGTTGAAGAACATCTTCCACATCACCGAAAAGACCTCCATTGCCACCCGTGTGCAATTGGGAGCCATCTGGACTTATGGAAACTCAAATTGGGCACCTTACAGCGAACTCTTCTATGTGGGTGGAGCCAACAGTGTTCGCGCTTTCACCGTGCGAAGCATCGGTCCTGGACGTTACTATGATACCGAAGGACGAGGCACCTATCTTGACCAGGCTGGTGACATGAAACTCGAACTCAATGCCGAGTATCGTTTCCCGATCATCAATGCTTTCCAAGGCGCTCTCTTCCTCGATGCGGGCAACGTCTGGCTCATGCATGGCGACGATATGCACCCACATGGCAAGTTCGGTGAGGGTGGTTTCTTCCAATCTCTCGCCGTCGGCACAGGTTTCGGACTTCGCTACGACCTCGACTTCCTCGTTCTCCGTCTCGACTTCGGTGTGGGTATCCATTATCCCTACGACACAGGCAAATCCTCCTACTACAACATCTCCAAGTTCAAGGATGCCTTTGCCGTCCACTTCGCAGTCGGCTATCCATTCTAATTCCAGCCATCGAAGATAAGGCTGTGGAATTATTTGAATCTATTTTGGATATTATAAATGCAAAAGATAGCGACAAGTCTGCATTCTATTATTCTCACTATGATGGTATGAAAAAAGACGAGATTTTAGAGTTAAAAGAATGTACAGAACACAATCTTAAAATTATAAAGTCTCATAGTGACTCGTGGAAAAAATATTTTGATATTGAGGTTTGTAGAAAATATCAAAAAATACTGGATATGCTAATAAAGGAACATTGTTTAGACCCATCGTTTACTGGCGAGATGTACGCAGAAAAGGTTAAGGAATTAATGAATCAAGAACTCAGTTGAGATTTTGTATACATAAGTTTGAAATAGAACGTTGTAGCATTCAATTAGAGAATTGAGACATCATCTTATAACAAATAATATATTGTTGTTCTAATAAAATGGAAGAGTATTATAGATATATAGAGCCTAACGGAAAGCTTTATAAATATGTGACAGCTAATTGTCGAGATGCAGCGTTAGAAATGCTGTCTTTTCTAATAGATGATAGTGGCTATGGTTCAGCTTCAGACACCTACTATTCTCTAAAGAAATTTGAGAAGATTGACTATTATGAGATACCAGACGGTGCAAACATTTTATATGAATCTGAAAAAAACAGAATACGCATATCTGGCACATCGGAAGGTCCATTATATTATAGTGGTACAGATATAGGTTGGACTAAAAATACACGTCAGCCAATGTTATATCTGTTTTATGTGTTACCGTATAAAATATTTGTGGTTGCAAATTCAGAAAAGGCGGCCTATTCAAAGTTATTTCCCATTGAAAGCATAATAAAGAAAAAGGATAGAATAAGAGAAAGTAAGGCGACTATAAGCGAATGGTATAATGGCTTAAAAAGAATTGAACCGATAGGGTTGATAAGCTCACATATACATCTTTGTATGGAAACAATAAAAAATTACGATAAATCCTATTTTGAAGGTTTTCTTCCAGAAAACGTTAATATAATAACGGAGCCCACTCTTGATTATGACAGATGGAGTAATTTCATAACTGGATATTTATTTAGGAGAACAGGGCATCAAGAAAGATTCTCGAAACAACAATTCGACGAGGCAATAAAGAATGGAATATTATCCACATACGATTTAATTTGTGATGAAATTCCTGATATTGATGTGCTATATGAGTATCAATCAAAGAATAAGATTATATTTGAGGCGCTATTTCCACCCTATAATGTATGTAAGACAAGAAGCCTTCCCATCTTCTTGGAATCAAAAAAAAGCGACATAACTTTTATCGACTATCAAGGAACTATACTTGCAATACTATCATCAACAGGAGAATGTCTTGAAGTAGAAGATAGAACTGCAGATATTATAAAAACAGGAAATCTGGGGAATTTAGCAGATTACGAAGTCTATGATATAAAAAAGGGATATAAGTATATCCAAACGGTTCGGCGACAAGATATTGACAATGATTTACCTTTTTAATCATATAGTATGAGTAAAATAAACAATAATATATTAAATTGGGAGTGATTGTCTCAACAAAGACGCTTCTGGTCCCCAACGTCTAATTTGCTTTATTGGTAAGTTTATTCTATCTTTCCTTTACATGATTAGACAGTTATCACAGATTATCTATGACATGTTCTACACTCAAACACTTCGTGCTTGCTCGGGAAAATTCCCCAAGGGCTTGCTTTGAACTGGCAGACTCCATTCAAACGAAGTGGAGATGGGGTATTAGGCTGCCCCTCCTTACTTTTGAGTGGACAGAGGCAAGCCTCTTCTGCATATCCTTCTTTGCGTGAAGTCGCCAGATCTCTTTCATTTTGAATATTGTTATTCGAAGAACCATCAAAGTCATAGTAACCCTACAAGCTTGCTGTTTTATCTGGCTAGTTTCCCCGACATCGATAGTAGATAGGGGCATTAGGCTACCCACTACTTGAAAAATGTGGCATCGGCAAGTCGATTTTACACGCTTGATATTATCCTCTGGCATCGGCTCCGATATTCATGGCCTGCCATGTGTGAGAATAGCTTAATGCCAGATACTGTGACCTCTGCTTGCAGATTTATGTGGTCAGTCCACCGCCCGATGATAATCGGAACGGGTAATGAACTTCCCGATGCTTGTTTTATGTGGCAAGCATCGGGCAAGCCCTCTACTTCAAGCTACATTGCCTTCATCCACTCCTTGTCCCGCAGATAGACATATAGATAGGAACGTAAACACAGATCACCTTGCAATCGCTGGGTATGTGCGAATGCAGCCGTTCGCTCACTTTCGCTCAGTTGCTGCCATACGCCAAAGGCTTGCGATTCGTTGTTACCAACCTTCTTGTATATGACCTTCAATCGGTCAAAGGAAGAGGTAGCATCGTTAGCGTTGAAATCACCGAAAGCAACTGTACTGTTGGATGCCGTTGAATGGGTGCTTTCGTTAGAATCCTTATATTCATTAGAAATATCGGTATCATTAGCTGCATCAGCGGTTGGCGGTGTTATGTCAGTTTCAGCAATCGCTTTTGGCTTTGAAGTGGTTGCGTTTGCTACATTCACTTTTCTTGAAGATTCAACAATAGGGTCAGTTTGCCTGTCCGCTTTTTTCGGCTTGCGCTTGTGCGATGCAAGAATTGCAGCATTTTGCTCCTCATCCGTCAAAGGAATGGGATTCTTACGATTCGCTTCCAGCCACTTGTCTATCTCGTCAAGGTAGATGACCCATCGCTTGCCTGGCTTGGAGCCGGGGATTTCCCTGTTTGCAAGTTTCTGGTAGATGGTCGCAAGGGGAATGTTGGTGTACTCGGCAACCTGCTCTGGCGTGACAGGGCGGTGTCTGTTCTCTCTCTGCTGAGTTGGTCTGTTCTGAAGG
>ONFA01000088.1 GCA_900316975.1 uncultured Prevotellaceae bacterium
GCAGCGCACATCATGAGGATGAATCTCAAGAAATTCATATACTTCATGTTACTTGTTTTTCGTTTAATTGATCTAACTATTCACATAAGGCATCCCGTATCAAGTCTATTGTCAATTCCGAAACGTTATGGCCAAACCATACGTTCTTACTATCGTCCCAACCCAAGTAGGTGGAACGTCGCTTCATCTCGGCAATGAACTGGTCGCTGAAAACCGCCAATAAAGGTTCGTTGCGTGGCTCATCTATTAGCGGATGCAAGAACAGATAGCCATCGAAGTTGTCTTGGTATGTACCAGTGTCAGCCTTATACTTAATCTCATAGATGCCGTCGAAAGGCTCTTTGCCGAATGGTGAACCTTGTAGAGAGAAGCCCACGGGGTGGTTGCCGATGGCTGCAAAAGCGAGGTCGAACACACCACCACGGATTGCCGACTGATGTTTGCCGCTATTGTCGCGTGGCATGACGTGCTGGAATATAGTGAACACATTCTTTATGCCAAGTCGCCGTGCCAACTGTGCCCCTGCGGTCATCTGCTCTTTGCCGTCTCCACCAGCCGAAGCTATACCATTCATGCCTGACTTGTAGGCATGGGCGCATCCGACAAGGAACAAACTGCCGCGTGTGTCGTTTTTGGTACTGATATATCGCTCGACGACATCGGCCATGTGGGTGTTGCGGTTTGGAGATTGCGCTTCTGCGGTACGGAACTCGTCGGCAGTATGGATTTGAGAATAAGGTATTTGGTAATCAACAAGCCTAATCTTGATGCGGTTCTCCAAAGGTAACCGTTGGTTGAGTTGCCAAACGTCGCAGATGAAATCATATTCGCCTTTATCCCACCAACCATTGGGCTGCTCGTTACGAAAGATATTCAGTACTAATTCACCATCCAACGTGTCTGCGGCCATGAACTTATCCATTGTGTTCTGATCACCCGACGGCAATTCCATGAAGATGGTGCCACAGACTGCGGGGAAATTTGGCTGGGCAATCAAACGTCGAAGCATATCCCATGACACTTTTCGGCGGTGGTACTCGCCGTTTATGACAAGTTGATGCGATGCCAGTTGCTGCAAGATGAATTCTTCAGGTGAGAGTGTTTGCAACTTCAGAAAATCCACAAAGGGCTGTGTGTCGGTCGGCTGGATGGTGACATTTTCGATACGCGGTATGTCACGACACAGGGAGGGCAATCTCTCTGCAAGTTGCCTTTCAGCATCCATCATGTCCTCGGCCAGGCCTTGACCGCCGTTCACCCATTTGCCGTTCTCAATCCATGTGTGGTTGAGCAATAGCCAGCCGTCTGCATCCTCGGTGATGACTGCGGCCACCGAATCCTTGTAGGCCACAATACAGACAATATTCTCGTTTAAGATACGCTGTTTTAGCAATGCATCAACCACTTCATCAGCAACCAACGTGTCCAGTTCAAACTTTGCTGTTGACATCTTCGCCATCATCCCCATCTTCCCCTCTGCCATGACATAAGCACGGGATAGGTAGTAGTTCAGCGGTGTGGACTGGTCAATGCCGATATGGTGAAAGTCCGAGACACGGTGGTCAATCTTTTGTTTGGTAAATAGTTCCTGCGCCATCGTGTATGTTGATGACGAAAGTAAGACGACGATGGAAAGGAAAAACACTCTTGTTGCTTTCATATTTTTACTTTTAATCTTGGAAACCGATGTTCCCTCAGTGGAACATGGCTTGTTCCGAATCATCTGTGTAGTGGTTATTTTTTCGTGATGGAGAACTCCACTTTCTGTATTCCGCGCTTATAGACGTTGGCAAGGACGAGGGAGTAATGTAGCGTCTCGCCCTGTTTCATCGATTGCTTGACGTATGCCATCTCGTTCTCGGTAAGTATGTTCTTAAAAAGAAAACTTGAATGAGTGCTCGGCACAAGGCGTATCTCATCGGTAAGCGGCGAAAGGACGTAGGCGTATGTTGCCATATAACGGGCACCAGCCTGCCATAGCGGATGGCTCTTGTCGAGAATGTTCTCCAAGTAGATTTGTGCATGCTTGTCAAACTCTGGAGTAGGCGTGCCGTCGGCGTATGTCACCTTGCCATCGGCATCCACCATATATTCACCACCTTTGGCTATGGCATACTTCTCTACCGGGTACTGCTGCTCATACTCGATGTCGGCTTCACTCTTTACTTCTTTCTCCACAGGCTCTGCCACATCCTCCACTTTCTTGTCTGCGAGGATGCGCACAAGCTCGTATGTACGGTTGCTGGCATCCTGTGGCGGATTGGCCAAAATAGTCCGCTTCACGCGCAGCTCGTATTCATGACCTCTTTCGTAAGTGAAACCTTTGACAGCACTGAAATACAGGTTCTGCCATTGTCCCGGTTCGTCTTCCGTCATCACTTGCATACACTCAATGGGACCTTGGTTATGTCTTTGTCATCATCGTCGCTGCTGCAAGAGGCGAAGGAGAGCAAGGCAGCGCACATCACAAAGATATTTCTCCAGATTTTCATAGTTTTCATTTCTGTTGTTCTCTATTCTATTTTTAATGTTTCTACTATTATAAACGCTGTGAAGCGAGAAATCCTGTATCGCTGGGCGTTAAATGTTCTTTATGTGTTATTTCGCATTTGAAGCAGGCAGCTTTGGTACTGTGGCCGACGGCTGCCCGCCTGTCGAGAGAGATTTTGAGGCCTGTTATATTCTCAGCAGTGAGCTATTACCAGACTTGTCTATATTTGATTCCACTTGCTTGGTCTTTCGGCCAAAATCAAAGGTGTATGTGAGAGAGAGGTTGAAGTATTGGCTCTGCGTGCGGTCGAACATGTCACTGAACTGGCTATAGGACATAGCCCCCATTGTGTTTTTAGTGCGACGCTTGGTGAAAGGTGACGAAACAAGAGCGGCAAGGTAGAGGTTCTTATGGGAGTAAGACAGTTTCATTGAGTAGTTAACGGGAATCTCCGCAATGGTCATCGTGGCGAAGTCGAGCGTCTTTTGACGGAAGGTGACTGTGGGCTGAATGGAGAACTCGCGCCAATAGTAGGCTGCATTGAGATTTCCCGTCAGGTTGTTGGTGTGAATGCTCTCACGGCCATCAAGCCAGAAATGGGCATAGCGGATGTCACCACCGATACTGGCCTTTGGCGAAAGACGGAAGGACAGACCGACTATCTCAGAGAAGTGATGAGTATCGCCATCGTTGCTGAATGAGCGGATGATGCGTTCGCCACGCCTGGTATAATCAGTGGTGACGTAGTTGTGGCTGAAGTTATATTGAGATATGGCTGATAGTGTCCACTTCTTACTGAACTGCTGCATATAATATAGGTAAGTCACGAAGTCGTAGGACTTATGCAAGTCAGGATTGCCCTTCACC
>ONFA01000059.1 GCA_900316975.1 uncultured Prevotellaceae bacterium
ACGACTATCATGCAGTATTTGAGGCTGCATGAAGTCGGGAGTGTTAAAATATAGTTAAAACGAGAAAAATATTAGGAATTTAACATAGAATGCGGATTAAACGGATTGAAGCCATGACTGATAGTCGGAGACTTACAAAATCCGTTTAATCCGTGAAATCCGTTGTGGTCAATTTTGACAAACCCTCATCTTCATTATGAAAGTATGTTTTTATGGCCGCCGGGATGATTTGTCTTGCGAAATCTTCAACGCAATTTTCCAAGCATTTTTGCCTCCCAACATCGTGTAGATTCTGAGGCTGTTGCCCACAACTTTTTGGCTGAACGTGGGCGTGAAGTTGTCGTTGCGGAAGATAGTCAGTGCTTTCGATGCCATCTTGAACTTCAGGCACTTTCCTGTCATCTTTTCGTTCTGCATGTGTCCCAACAGGATGCAGGTGCGCAGATAGAGCGGATACATGAGCAGGTTGAGGTGCGGATAGAGGCAAGCCAGGTGCTGTGCATGGTAATGGGATAACGGTTGCAGAATGGATGACTGCAAGTCGTTGATGGCTGCTGTCAGTGTGCGGATAAGTTGTTTGTAGTTCTGCGAGAAGTTGTCCCCCATCACGCTGTTTTCATGCGTGATAATCTCGTGGAACGCCTTCTCCTTGAACCACAGGATCTTTGGCTGATGCAACATCACACGCAGTCCCAATTCCCAATCGTCCCATGTGCGACAGGCAATGTTCCATGCACCGATGGATTTCAGGAAATCTGTGCGGAACAACATGTTCTGAGTGCCCAGCACATCACCTAAAATCTGCACGCGTGGGTCTTCCGAAGGAATGTAAGTACGAACAGAGGTCTTTCCTTTGGTCACTCGTCGTGTGGGGATTGCAATCATGTCATATCCCTCAACATTAGCATTGTGGAAAGTGGACATGAAGTTATAGTCGAACGTATCATCGCTGTCGAAGAAATAGACCCATTCGGTTTTGCATGACTTGAGTCCCTTGTTGCGTGCAGCTGCGGCACCTGGGAACGTCTCTCTGAGCAGGGTGGTGTGAGGTCTGTTCTTGATGTATTGTTCGCAGAACTGATAAGTGCCATCGGTGCTTTCATTGTCCACAATGATGACTTCCTTCGGTGCAATGCCCGATTTGAGAATGCTGTCCAGCGTTTTCCCGATGTGGTCGCGCCTGTCTTTTACAGGGATGATAACTGTGATGTCCATGTCAATAGAATTATTTTGGTTGCAAAGATAAGTATTTTAATCTAAAAACTAAAAACTAAAAACTAAAAGTTTTAATAACTGGTCTTTTTTGTAGGTGAAAACATACTTTTACTTTTAGTTTTTGGTTTTTGGTTTTTAGTTTTCCTACCTTTGCAAAAAATATGGGAAAAAAGATGAGGATTCTTCTCTTAGGCGACTACTCCAATGTGCATGCCACACTTGCCGAAGGCTTCAAGGTCTTGGGACATGAGTGCGTGGTGGCAAGTGATGGGGATGGATGGAAGAATTATCCGCGTGATATTGATTTGAAGCGTGAATATGGTTTGAAGGGCAATGTCAGTTACTTGTGGCGATTGATGAAAGCGCTGCCGAGAATGAAGGGGTATGATGTGGTGCAACTCATCAACCCTATGTTTTTGGAATTGAAAAGCGAACGCATCTTCCCTATTTACAAGTATTTGCGCCGTCACAACAAGAAAGTGGTGTTGGGCTCCTTTGGCATGGATTATTATTGGGTGTATGTGAACACTTATCAGCGCCCTCTCCGATATGGTGATTTCAACTTTGGCAATACCATCCGAACGGATGAGGAAGCGGAACGGTATCGCCGTGAATGGATAGGTACTCCGAAGGAAAAACTCAACCGTATGATTGCTGCCGACTGCGATGGCATCGCGGCAGAACTCTACGAATATTGGGTGACCTACCGGCAGTTCAAGGATAAGATGAGATTCATCCCGGCACCCATCAAGATGCCTGAGACGACGGCTGAAGGTTCTTACAGGAAGAATGGGGTGGTGAGGATATTTGTGGGCATCAGTAAAAATCGAAGTGCTTACAAGGGTACGGACATTATGCTGAAGGCAGCGCGAGCGGTGCAGGCGAAATACCCCGAACGGCTCTCTCTCCAAGTAGCAGAAGGTGTGCCCTTTGCTCAATATCAGGAGATGCTGAACGGATCGGATGCCATCCTTGACCAACTCTACAGTTACACCCCAGCCATGAATTCGTTGCTTGCCATGTCAAAAGGAATCATCAACATCGGAGGTGGAGAACCTGAAAACTATGACATCTTGGGCGAGAAGGAACTTCGCCCCATTATCAACGTGTTGCCCACCTATGAAAGTTGTTACGAAGAAATTGAGAAGCTTGTGCTTCATTCTGAGCGCATCCCTCTGCTCCAAGAGCAAAGCATCGCCTATGTGAAGAAGCACCATGATTACATCAAGGTGGCGCAGCAATACATTGACTTCTATAAAACACTATAAGCCCCATATCCGATGGCAGAAGAACTCATCATCTCGGCAGGTTCGAAGGAAGAGAAGTACCGCGAACTGCTTCCGCAAATTGAGGCGGTGGTGGAGGACGAAACTGACCTCATCGCCAACATGGCAAACATCGCCAGCATGCTCCACGAAACCTTTGGCTTCTGGTGGACAGGCTTTTATAGGGTTCATCCCCCCTTGGGGGAACAGGAGGGAAACTTTTTGATTCTCGGTCCCTTCCAAGGTCCCCTTGCTTGTACACGCATCAAGAAAGGCGAAGGTGTGTGTGGCACAGCATGGGAGCGGGGCGAAACCGTCATCGTGCCCGATGTCGAAGCCTTCCCTGGTCACATTGCCTGTTCCAGCCTCAGCCGTAGTGAAATCGTCGTGCCCGTGTGGCGTGATGGTCGCGTGATTGCCGTCCTTGATATCGACAGCAAGGAACTTGCCACCTTTGATGAAATAGATAAGAGATATTTGGAGGAAATGGTGAATGTACTGTAATACATAAATATAAATGAATATGGAAAGACCCTCTTTTGAACGTGTTTTGAGTATCTTCAGTGAACTCAATCGGATACCACGTCCCTCTCATCATGAGGAGCGGGTGGCGGACTATCTCTGTCAGTTTGCCCAACGTCTGCATTTGGACTTTGAGCGTGATGCGGAGAATTGTGTTGTCATTCGTAAACCTGCCACTTCTGGCTATGAGATGTCCGAACCTGTCGTGTTGCTGAACCACATGGATATGGTTTGTGTGGGGATGGCTGACCCGCTCAATGACCCCGTGGAGGCATATGTGGACGATGGGTGGATGAAAGCGCGGGGCACTTCATTGGGTGCCGACAATGGCATCGGACTCTCCATGGCACTGGCAGTGCTGGAAAGCGACAGCATAGAGCATCCTGCTTTGGAAGTCATCACGACAACCAACGAGGAGGATGGAATGTCTGGGGCTGCCCAATTGTCAAAAGACTTTCTGAGGGGGCGTAAAGTTATCAATCTCGATTCGGAGGATTATGATACTATCACCACGGGAGCGGCAGGTGCCTGCTTGCAGTTCCATCATATTCCCATTCACCGCATGGTTGCTCCCAAGGCGGATTGCGGATGGTATAGCATCCGTCTGGAAGGCGGATTGGGTGGGCATTCAGGTGTTGACATCAACAAGGGGCGTTGCTCGGCTGTCGTGGCAGCAGAAACCGTGTTAGCTTGTCTTCAGAAGAAATACGATTTCAGCGTGGCATCCATCCTTATTGGAGAGGCGAATGCTTCGATAGCGTCAAAAGGTGAGATGGTCATAGCTTTGCCGAAGGACCATGCTTCATTCTCCATTCTTGATTCTTTGCAGGAAATAAACGAGTGGCTGCACCATGAATATCCTCAGGATGCCGGCATGACGTGCTCCATCGGAGCCTGTGAGCCCCAAGAAGTAGTCATCACTCCTAATGATGTTCAGGTGCTGATGGCTTGTCTGCGTCAGATTCCTCAAGGAGTGGTCAGGATGAGCGACACCATGAAAGACACCGTGGAAACCTCAAACAATATCGGGCGTGTCGTGACGGAAGGCGACCATATTTTTGTCAGCACGCATACTCGCAGTTTTATCGACGAAGAAATGGCAAAACTCAGTCATGAAATTGCCGCTACATTTGCGTCTTGTGGTGCCACCTCCGAAACCGTCATGTCTGCTCCGGCATGGCAAGAAGATCAGCAGTCATCTTTCTTGAAACTGACCAGCGACACTTTCCTCGACGTGTTGGGCTGGCGACCTCGCATGGTGGCAATGCACTTCGTGCTTGAGGCAGGATTCTTCGTTCAGCATTATCCTGGCATTCAGATAGCCAGTATCGGACCGCGCATCGTGGAACCTCACTCTGCCAGCGAACGGGTGGAACTGAAAACGATTGACGACATCTGGCAGGTGCTGTTAGAACTGCTCAAACGCCTGAAATGACCATGTTCTTGTATGTCATACCCCTCGACTACGGTGCAGCGTACCCCTCGGGTACACCCCACCGTACCCGAGGGGTACGACTTGGATGATTTATGGGTGATGTGTGATCCCCTCGCTCCATCATCACTGACAGATCGAGGGGTGTGTACACTTAAAGTTTAACTAATCTTTGATAAATTACTAACACGTGTATGCTATTCGAGGCGGAAGGTGACGGGGAGGGTGTACTTCATTCTGACGGTCTGCCCTCGCTGCTTGGCAGGTGTCCAGTTGGGCATTCCGCGAAGGACTCTGAGGGCTTCTATGTTCAGCGCACCATAGGCTTCCTTTGGAATCTTGTTCTCCTCAGTCGCTGAGCCCTGGGCATTGACAGTGATGCCATTTTGTGCATTTTTTGTGATGATGTCTCCTGACTTTTTGACAACAGCGAAGTTGCTGAGTGAGCCATCTTTCTCGATGACGAACTGCACGAGGACACGTCCCTGAACACCATTCTCTGCGGAAATCTTAGGATAGCGGATGTTCTGGGCAATGTACTGCATGAGGGCTGCCTGACCGCCGGGATACTGCGCTGGCTCTTCAACGACTTCGAAGATAGGATCATCGTGGATGGCGTTCTGGATGGTGGGTATTTCGGCATCCTCAATGGCAAGTTTCTCCTGATCATCTCCTACTGCTTTGTAGTATTCCCTGCCGTTCACAAGGATTTTCTGAATCTTCTTGCCGTTGACGGTGATACTGCCATTTTCGTGTTTCTCTGCACCAGGCAGTTTTTCTGTTAACTCATCGATATTCAATACATTGGAGACTTTATTCTTGACCACGACCGTGTCTTTTGGCTGCGCTTGGAAAGCCTTGGTCTCGATGCTGATGACTCCGTTCTTGCCTTTATCGCCATAGATGGCTGTGGCGGCACCATTTCTGAAGACGGTGACGGATGCGATGTCTTCTTTGTTGATGTGGAGCAGTTGGGCGAGCACTTCCTCGTCTCCAAGGTTCTTTTTCTTGTTGAGAAACTCTGCGGGAAGTTCCACCACCTTGCCGTCCAGCAGAAGGAGAGGGTCGTCTTCAATACTTGTACTTGTGAAGCAGATGATGCCGTGCTTGTCCTTGTAGTTGTACTGGGGAGTTCCGTCAGCATTCTTGATGATTTGGAAGGCAGAGTAGTTCTTGTAGTTTCTCAATTCGGCTTCAGTGGCTTGGCGTCCGTTGATAAACACATATTCAGCAGTGCATGCGAAGTCGCCGGCAGCAGGTTCCCCTTCGTGCGAGAAGCCGATGATTCTGCCATGTTGGTCTTTGACGGGATGAATGGCAAAAGGAGCATTGTCGTCAATTACAGCCTCGGCGGTTTCTTCCGTTGGGGGGAGAAGGGTTTCTTTCACTTCGTTGAAGGCTGGCACATTCGTTGTTTCCAACGTCTTCACCATGTCTTCCACGGGGTCGGTCTCAATGGGTGTGGCAAAGGCATTGATGGTCAATGCCGCCACGGGGATGGCACATAAGGCTTTGAGCATGAGCCATCGGTTGGAGGGTTTCTGGTACATCATAACGATACGTTTTTTGAGTGAGCCGTGATTCAGATTGTTGGTGAAAGGCTGCCTTGGTTGATGACTGCCTGGTCTGCCTCATATTCATGCACCGCCTTGAGGTCGCGACTGAGGAACCAGATGAAAGGGTTGAACCACATGAGGGTCTTCATGCCTTGGAGCAGCAGGAGGTCGTAGGTGTGTCCCAAGCGGATATGCTCCTGCTCGTGGGTGAGGATATACTGACGACTGCTCTCATAGTCCTTCACGCTCATGACGATGTAGCGGAAAATGCTGAAGGGAGGTACGTCGTTGTTGTGCAGGATGACGGTGTTGCCTTTTGTGTCGGTGTGTCGCACACCACTGCTCATGAAGCGGATGAGTGAGATAGCTTGCACCAATGTGAGGATGAGCATGAGGACGACTCCAGCCAAGTAGATCCATGTGAGTGCTTGAATCCACGTGATGCCTTGTGCTTGCTGTGCTGTGACGATAATGGGGGGCGTGTCGTGCTCAATGTAGTTCTGCACGATGTACACCTCTTCGTTCAGGGTAGTGGGGTGGGAGGTGGTGAAGTGGAACATCGGCATGACCAGCGAAACGAGCATGATGCCCACCAGCATGCAGCGGTTGAACCTGTGGAATGTTTCTTTGCTTAGAAAGATAAAGAAACAACTGTATAGGAGTGCCAGTGTGATGGCTGCTTTGATAACGTACAACATCATGGGATTGACAATTTAACGATTTATAATGTTCTATTTGCTTTTAATCATTTCCATAATTTCCTGCAAATCCTTTTCCGACACTTCTTCCTGTTTGGCGAAGAAGGAGAGCATGGATTTGAGAGAGTTTCCGAAGAAGGTGCTCTTCACTTCTTTCATCACGCGGTTGGTGTATGCCTCCCTGCTGATGGTGGGTGTGAACACGAAGGTCTTGCCGCCTCCCTCCTGTTTGCGCGAGTGGATGAAGTTCTTGTTGGTCAGAATCTTCAGGAATGTGGCGATGGTGGAGTAGGCTGGCTTGGGTTCTGGGTACTCTTCGATGATTTCGTGGGTGGTCATCCCTTCACCTCTCTCCCAAAGCACGTTCATGATTTCCATCTCGGCTTTGGTCAGTTGTCTTTCTTCCTCGTTTCGTTTCATGTTTATTTAATGTTTTAGATATTTTTATTTAAGTTTTTAGATTTTCTGTGGCAAAGGTAATCTAAACTTTTAGATATTACCAAATAAAAAGCTGGAAAAATGCACACGGAACGAGAAGTTTAACTTTTTTTGTTAGATTTTCAAAGACTTTTATTAGATATTAAGATGGGTGTTCGAATTTTTTCGTACCTTTGACGCGCAAAAAATGAACTATAAATAGTAGATATATGAATACAAGGAATTTCTTTGGGGTGACGTTGCTGTTGTTGTGTGCCGTAACCCTCCAGATGAGTGGACAGAATGCAAATGAGACTTTACGCCAGAAGTATGAGCGTTTGGAAAAAGATGCTGATGCCAACCCGACTGATTGGCAGAAACAGTATGCAGTGGCGCAAATGCTGATACAGAAGGACAGCGAACTGCATGATCAGGAGAAGGCAAATAAGTTCTATGAACGCATCTATCATTTGGTGAGTGATATCAACGATGTTGTGCCCGATTCTGTGTACAATGAGGGTTGTTACATTCTGATGCTGAATGCCATGAATAAGAGTGACATAGAAAAAACGGTTTTCTATGCAGAAGAACTCATTCGCCATGCCAAGCTGAAGAATGACATGCAAAACTCATTCTATATTGGTGCTAATGCCCTCATGGCTCCCATCATGATTATGCTTGAGCGTTCGGCTGGTGGCTTAGACAAACTGCTGGAGTTGCGCAAAATTATGGAAGAACGAAACTACAATGGTGTGGAGAACACCGATGCGATGCTGGCGTTCTTCTATGACCAGACGTATAGTGAGTATCGTGAATGGGTGGCAGACAAATTGATGGAAGTCACCATCGAGGGGAAACCTTATGTGTTGATTGCAATGGGTGATTGGAATGTGGAGCAGCCCTTCATGGGATGGTCTGTGGACAAGCCTGACAATAAGGTGGTGTTCGTTGACGAGAATCTGAAAGTGTATGACAATCTGCATGGCGCCATGCAGTTCAACTTCAGTTGGGACGGACAAAATACTGCCATCGTGAAGGCAGAAAACACCACGGTACGTCTCATCACCGTCACGCCAGAACGCCGCCAGCAAATGGTTGAGGCGTACAAAAAGTATCTCATGAAGTAAAATCGCTTCAAGTTTCGGATATTTTTCACAACGGATTACACTGATTTCACGGATTTTTCGTCGCAGGGGCGACGATGGCCGGGTGCAGAAAATCCGAATGGCAGGAGCCGCCGAGGCTCAAAAAAGCCGTATAATCCGTGCAATCCGTTGTGGAAAAACACTTGCGAGAGTTGAGTAAATCGCTTACTTCAGGAATTCTTTCATTGATTCGTGATAGATGTTGCCATAGCCTGCTACATTATAGAGCGTCACGTGGCTACCAACCGTGTTGATGAAGAGACGGTAGTAGAGGTCGCGCAGTGGGATTTCAGGTGAATTGATGATGCAGTCGTGCAAGGTGGCAGTGTAACGGTTGGACATCCATACGTGAAGGTCGGTATTGTAGATGTCTGCCTTTGAGGTCTCGTTAGGGTCGGCTGCCGTGATGGCGAGAATGCCGGGGATTCCTTCTGTAGCACTCATCACGCTACCAGAGTAGCAAGCCTCGGTGAGACAGAGAAGTTTGCGGTATTTCTCTCCCTGATGCATGGCTTCGAATGTTTCTCTGGCAAGTTGAGTGGTGAAACCCTCCGTACGGTCGAGCCACAACATTTGACCTGGTGAACCATGACCACTCCAGAAGATAAGCACGTTGTCATCTTTGTCGGCATGAAGGACTTCTGGCAGTTTCTCACTTTGTTCTCCGCAAAGGATGTGCTTGATGTCGGAAGGCTCCAACTGGCTTGTATGGTAGTCAATGTTCACATTCTGGTAGAGGTTATCACCATTCGGGCGCACCTGCACGATTCCCTTTTGGGGGTTGCTGGCATTGTTTGCAATGTCATCCTCCATGATGAGCACGATGTGGTCATCGTCATACCCCTGATGTCGCAGGATTTGATACATCTGCAGCACATCAGCCTGATGGCGGTAGTTGATCCATTCGTGGCTGCCAGCCACCAACAATGCCCACTTCTGGTCAAGGTCGGGATAGGTGACACCCGAGTCATCCTCATTTTTGAATTCTTGCATCTGTTCCGCTTTCCAGTTCCAGGCACCTAATGTTGCATCGGTACGGTGGGAGCCTGTAGAGGAAATGTAGTCAAGGATGATGTACCGTCCCTGGTAGAGCAGATAATGATAATATGTGGTGGAAAGCACTGAGGTGTAAACATTGTGGTCGAATGCGATGGGTCCGCAGGCACCGGCAATGTGCGCATCTGCCACTTTCCTCATGCAGCTGTTCAGCGACTGATTGTCGGATGAGGCGAATTGGTCGATGAGTGCCCAATAGAGCATGATGACCGCATCATAGACCTGTGCGGCACCCAATGTCGGCTGTTGACCATATTTGATTTCGTAGAGAATGTCGAAGCCGGACTCTGGCGAGGCTCCGAATGTTATGCCCTCAATACCTTCAGCCTTGGTGCCGAAACGGTTCAGTACGTCAACCCCGTAGGCTGTGTCGCTGTAGAGTCGGCGCGAATGGCTGCTATTCTGCTTGAAGGCTTCTTCGATGGTTTCAATTTCTTTTGACACACATATCACCACATCGGCATTTTCCTCGGCTGCCTTTCGGCTCTCCTCAGCCAGCGTCTCTGGACGGAAGTCATGAATGCCCTTCACCTCCAACCCCAATTCTTCTGCTTGGAAACCGAACCACTCCACGAATGTCTTGCCATAGAGGGTCTCACGGTTGGCAAGCAATGACACCGTCTTTGCACCATAGTACAGCGCGCGGCTTAGCAGAATTTCGCATTGGGTAATGTCGCTTTCCACCATAGCCCACAGAGAGCCAGTGGAGGCATAAGCACGTACCAGTTCTTCGGTTGTGGCAATGGTGAGGAAGGGTTTGCGGGCAGGACAAAGCGCTGCGGCGAGTATGGCTGCATCAGCACTGAACTTACCGCCCACCACAGCCACGATGTCGTCGCGTCCAGCCAGTTCTTCTGCCAGTTCCTCCATGTTCACCCCTTCTTCGTCATACCACTCAAATTCCATCTTCACCCTCTGTCCTTTTTTCTCATTGGGTGTGTTGAGAATGTTCTGTTTCTGAATCTCGTTTACACCATTGATCGCCATTTCGATGGTTTGTTCCCAATGCTTCTGCTGCTCATGCTGCATTGGAAGCACCACGGCAACTTTTCGAACTTGCCAGTCAATATGCTCGTCAGATGCAACGTCGTTATGGTCGTTGCAAGCCATTAGCAGCAACGCCAGCAATCCCATCAGCCATTTATTTCTCTCCATATTCTTTCTCCTTCTTGATGGCAGTCTGCCAGTTGGCTTCCACACCAGCCTTCAGTTGTGGGTAGCGGTCCGCAATCTGCCAGTTGATATAGCCACTTTCCAGCCCATAGAACTGATAGCGAGGCAAGTCTTTTTGATGATACCAATTGGTAAGATGGTCGTAGAGCACAAGGTCGATACGTTTCACCATCGAACCAACAATCAGTGTTGAATAGGCACTCTGGTCGGTATCCATTCCTGCTGTGTAGATGCCGCATTCAGGGTTCTCACGCAGATAGCGATAGGCGCCCATGTTCGAACCTCCTGCCACGGCATAGATGAAATCATACTGACCATCGTAATCATACATCTTTTTATACAGTTCTGTTGGCAAGCCATAGCCTGAAAAGTTATCGGCAAGTGCTTCGGTGACAGCCGATAAACCGTCTTCTGACTGGCCAAATCCTTCTACGAAACCGTCTCGGGCATCGTAGATTGTATTGTCCTGGCCGTTGCCGAGCAAAACAAGTGGATGTTTGCAGCCCAATTCGCGGGCTGTCCGACCTGCCAACCACGAGGCACCATACATGCTGATGCCGAAAGTGCGAATCTGTTCCGTCTCGTCTCCGTTGTCTTCTGCCTCGAAAGCCAGCACACAGCGGTTGATATTCATTTCGGCGTTGGCAAATACTCGTCGGGCAATGTCAACATAGTCGGAAGAAGCAAGCACCAGAAGCCGTCGGGGAAGGCGACCTTTCTCGTCAGTCTTGTCAACATTCTCCCACCACGATGTGCAGACAGACTCCACTTCCTCCAGATTGGCGGGGGTGATGAATCTGATTGTCATGCCCTGACTGTGCTCATTCTCCATTAGTTTGATGCCACGTAGAATCTGGTCGTTGTAACTGCCGTCCCCCAATCCTGCAATAGAGAACAGCACGAGCACTTCGGATTGCACAGCCGGTGTTTCAGCGTTGGAAGTGTCGTCGTCTTTGTTGCAGGATATTGCGCAATAACCCATCGTCAGCAGCATGACTGCTACTGACAGATGGGTGAGGATATTGCTTGTCTTCATGTTGTATGATTGTTATAGTCTAACTCCGAATGCTGCATTTGCGAACCAGTCATTCAGTCGTCCGCTATTACCTTTGTGATGATAACCGAAGTTGTAGAACTGACCGTTCAGGTTCACAAAGTAGCGGTTCCAACTATAGGTGAGCGACAGGCGTGCATTGAAATTCAGTCTGATGCGGTTGTTGTGTGCATCGGTACCCATTGCCTGAATACGGTAATCCTCAGGATGCAATTCGTCTGCATCATGTTCCTCTTCATCTATTGCCAACTGACGCAAATTTGAGTCAAAGTTATATGTCTTCACTCGGTTGTAAAGCGTGACCATTGGCATTGCCATTGCGCTGATGAGCCAACCTTTGGCAGGCACATAGTTGTAGCCGTATCCGGCTCCTACATTCGCTTCCCACTGCTTGATGCGTCCTACATCATTCATGAATAGAATCATGTCTGCATTAGTGTTGTCATCGAAGCGGAAGTCCGAATAGTAGAACATGGCACCAGCCAGCCAGGAACCAGCCGACCGTTTCTGAATCACACTTTGGCGATAGGCAGCTTTATAGGAAAAACGTCGTTTGTTGAAGATGTAGTAACCGTCCAGCACCATCGTCTTGGCTTTGATGGGGGAGGCGAGAATCCATTTGTGGGTTTGGCTCTCCCATTCAGGGTCACCACCATCTTCAGGATAAAAATTTCCCTCTAATTTCACTTGAGGCTCTTTCGTCTTAAACTCGTGTAGGCGAAAGTGCACGCAGTACCACGTGCCCGAACTGCTCAACGAGAAATCTCGGCCTTTGTCACCTGCGACGTTGAATGCATAGTGTGCTGCAAGTCCCTTGTATCCTACACGTACACCTACAGAGGTGGATACATCGGTGCGGATACGCGGCTGGCATTTCACATTACCCTCAGCACCGAAGTTTGCACCATCGATGGTCGATTTCATCTGCAGGTCAGACTGGCTGAGGTAACTGTCCAAACTAATACGCCAGACTTGTTTTGGGTTCTGGATATAGAGCGTATCTACATTCTTTACCCACTTTTTATCAACAAAATCTTTGGCCTTGTTGAAGATCTTGTTCTTGTTTGTACTCTCAACAGGCTGCGTTTGCGCCTCTTGGCGAGTGTTCCCCGCGTCCACATCCACGTCCAGTTGGGCATACCCCATCAGGGATGTCAGTGTCAGACAACTGTAAATGAGTAATTTTTTCATGGTCTCTCTATTTTTTGTGGTTATTCTATTTATGGTTACAGTTTCTTTATTATTATGGCTTTTCTATGTTAGTTTTGCCACAACTTGGACAAACTTTTGCCGCTTTATTAGGGAGTTTGAAAGAGGCGCCGCAATCGTTACATACGTAAGTGGACAGAATCTTGATTTTGTTCTCGCCTTCCATGTAGTTGGGCTCGACCACCTGCAGTGTCATTTGAGGAATGCCCGTCACAGCAAATTTCACGTTGTAGTAAACACCGGCTACGTCGCCTTTATCCACACGCACTGTTCCACGTGCGTCCGGCAACGTATAAGTGTAAGTGGCTGCGTTGCCATCATAGTTCTTTGCATATTGGCCAACTAACTTCTGAGCATCAGTCTGAGTCTCCAAGCCAATCTCGTAGCAGCCCTGCTCGTTGAGTTCACCGAACACGACAGCGCCGTCCTCATCAATCAGTCGGGTCTTCAATTCCGTTACAGCCTTGTCGCCCAATTCCTTACTGTTGTTATTGTCATCGTCATCATTGCTGCATGAGATGAATACACTTGTTGCACATACCATTAAGGTTGCCAAAGAAAGAAAAAATTTGTTTGTTTTCATTTGTTTTTGATTTTTAGGTTTGACATTAATATAAATAATTGTTGTTAAAATTGCTCAAGGATTCTGATTCGCTCTGCAGTGCTCGGATGGGTGCTGAAAAGCGATTGTAGTTTGTCGAAAAAACTCTGTGTCGTTTTCTTTGGATGAATGATGTAGAGTTGGGCAATATCCTCGCGGTTGATGTGCCCTAATCCGGGGTGGGCGGAAATCTTGCGCAGGGCAGAGGCAAGGGCACGAGGATTGTGTGTCAGTTCGGCACTTCCAGCATCAGCCATGAATTCACGTTTGCGCGAGATGGCAAAACGGGTGAGGGTGGTGAGGAAGTAGGCGATGGCAGCACACACGATAGCGGCTATGATGACCACAATGATGGCGACGCCTCCTCCATTTTTCCCGTTCGAACGGCGGGATGACCCTCCGCTCCACAGAAACACACGGAGCACGCCACGGGTCAGCACCATAAGTACCGTAGAGAGGATGCCTACAAACACGATGCTGACGATGAGCACGCGGGTGTCGCGATTGCGGATGTGGGTCAGTTCGTGGGCTATCACCCCTTCCAGTTCCTCATTGCTGAGGTAGTCGATGATACCTCGTGTTAGGGTTACAGTGTAACTCTTTTGGTTGATGCCCGAAGCAAAGGCGTTCAGTTGAGGGTCTTCAACGATGTTCACCTTTGGCATTGGCATGCCGCAACTCATGCAGAGGTTCTCCACCAAGTTATAAACACGTGGATTCTCCTTGCGTTCCAGTGGCTGGGCACCTGTGGCGTGTTGAATCATTTGGACGTTGAATGCATAGGCAATCAACAGCCAGATACCTACGATGCCGGCAGCCCACGGAGCCCAACCAAGCCACACCTCATTGATGGTGTCATAGTCAAGGCTAAACAGCGAGTTGCCGTAGTGGTCGTAGGTTTCCCTAATGCCAAAGATGCAGCAGAACACCCACAGCATACCGAGGATGATGCACGGGAACATCAGAAGCAGCACCATGCTGTTCCAATTGTTCCGTGCTATCTGAGTATGTATGCCGACGTACTGCATGATTGAATGAGAACTGCGGATTGGACAGATTGTGGAGATTCTTATTCTAAAAGAAAATCCTCAAATCTGCTCAATAGGTGTCTCTAAACTAAAACTTAATCTCGGGTGCTTTCTCCACTGCTGCGCGCTGAGAAGCCTCGATTTCGTACATGGCCTCCTTGTGGAAGCCAAACATGCCGGCAAAGATGTTGCTGGGGAAGGTCTGCACAGCGTTGTTCAGTTCACGTGTGGCTGAATTGAAGAAACGGCGGACGGCAGCCAACTTGTTCTCGATGTCGGCAAGTTCACCTTGCAACTGCATGAAGTTTTGGTTTGCCTTCAGGTCGGGATAAGCCTCCACTTGAATCTTCAGACCTGCCAGAGCCGAAGTCAGTTGCTGGTCAGCCTTGATCTTGTCGTCAATGCTCGAAGCATTTACACCTGCAGTGCGGGCAGCGGTGATGTTTTCCAGCAGTTCCTTCTCGTGTGTGGCATAGCCCTGTACGGTCGCCACTAATTGAGGGACGAGGTCAAAACGCTGCTTCAGTTGCACATCGATGTCTGCAAAAGCATTCTCACGATTGTTACGGAGTTTTACAAGATTATTGTAGATGCTGGCCATTAGAATTCCCAGTCCCACAACAATAACGATAATGATAATCCACGTCATACAAAAACTTAATTATGAATGAATATTAGTGTCTGAATAATTCAAAAGATTTGCAAAGGTAATAAAATAAGTTGAAAAAAGAAAAAAGAAAAGACAAAAAATTTTTATTATTCAGGTACATAAATGATTTTTCCGTCCTCAAGTTCATAAGCAACCCCCACTCGTTTTCCCTTTGCTCCGTCCGTATGAGACTGGTCTTCACTCGGGGTGTAGCGGTTGATTTCTTGTCCTTCCTTCGTGATGATTTCCATGTTGTCCTTGCCTGGATTCTTCACCATGGTGAAGTCCTCTTGCGAGAACATTTCAGTCATGTTGTAACGGGTGACGAGGGCAACCATAAGGGCAACGGCAAAGACCATTGCCACATCGAAGAGGTTGGAAACAACTGACATCGGGTCATCCTCTTCGACACTTTTTTGTAAGGATTTGTTTCTTCTTTTTAGCATAGGAGGTCTGCGAGGAATTGGAGGTTGACACTGTAATGCTGATACCAGCGTGATTTGACTTGTCCTGTGATGAAACCGATGGCGGCGGAGAAAAGCCCTACGACGGTGGTGGCGAAGGCTACCTGCATGTTGTATGCCATCGAACCGATGTCGCCAGCGGCAAGTCCCACGAGGGCTGGCCCCATCGGGATGAGTGTGCCCATCAGTCCCAACATAGGTCCCATCTTGGAGAGAGTTTTGCTGGTGGCGAGGTCTTTAGCGGCTGCAATGTCGAAATCGGCAAGGAGTTTCTGAAGATGCGGTTCGCTGTCCTTGTGCTGTAGCATCTGTTGGATATACTGGACGACCAGCGACTTGTTGAGCGTGGAAGGCAGACGGTCGGCGAGTGTCGCCACATTGTCGGCTGTGAGTTGGTCAAACTCGGTTTTCAGCAGGGCTTCTGTCTTGCGGACAGAAAGATACTGACCAAAGAAACTGCCAATGAGCAACAGGGCACGTCCGAAGAGGACGATGAGCAGGATGATGACAGGTACGAGAAGTCCTGTAGAAATCCAATAGAGAATGTCAGAAATGTAATTCATGTTGATATTTACAATTTAGCTGTTTTCATTTTTTTGTAAAGTTTATTTCATTTAAGTTTCGGAAGTTCCAAACGCTTCATTTTCAACAACGAATAAAACGAATCATTCTAATTTACCATGCGGCGAGAAGATGTATTTTCCTAATGCC
>ONFA01000053.1 GCA_900316975.1 uncultured Prevotellaceae bacterium
ACTTGTTGTGTAGTGACTACAAATTTACTAAAAATGCCGCTAATTACCTAATATTTAGACAATTATTTTTATAATTATTTCGTCGAACTCACGTTAAATACAAATGAAAAACGTGTTATTTCAATTCAGATTGGTGCTTGGACTTCTCATCTTGATGGGTGTGGGGCAGGTGAAAGCACAAGAGTCTTCGTCTTCAATGGACGAAAGGTTTAACGGTAACAAGTTGCCATACGGCTGGTTTGCAGAAGGTTGGATGGTTGACAGTACTGGCGTTGCCAAGAAGGGTTCTGCTTCTGCATCGGCAGGTTTCGACATGAAGCAAATGATGGGTGGCGACAATGAATTCAACTATCTGATGACTCCTCCGCTGACAGTGAAGGAGAACGAGACGCTGGTGTTCTCAGCCATAAAGGGCAAGGCTTCTGGTATGGGAGCCATGATGGGTGGCAGCAGCGACTCCACCTTTGTTGTGGAACGTTCTGTGTATGGTGAACACAAATGGGTGAAGGTGGCTGATTTCACTACTGAACTCGACACTATTTATAAGACGTTCACCGTGTCAGACACTCCTGCTGGTGAATATCGTTTCCGTTTCAGAGCAGCTGGCAATGTGAAAATTGACAGCGTGGCAGGTTTCCAGATTGATATGGAAGCTCCTGACATTCATGTGATTTATGGCGATAAAGCTGTCAAATACATCAATTTTGGTGTATGTGCAATAGATAGCACAACAAAATGCAAAGTCATCAATACCGCTACGGGCACTCTCAACATCAATGTTTCCTCAGATGATGAGTCTGTCTTTACTGTTTCCCCCAAGGAACTTGCTATTGCAGGTGGGGATACCTTAGATGTTGACATTACGTTCCTCTATCAGGGAGGACACATGGGAAAGAATGGTGCTCAGATTGGTTTTTTACCAGTTGACGAACGTGTTTACGGAGTGAGTTTCATTGCAGATGCCGTTATTTCAAACCCAGATGTTTGGGTGGAAACATTCAATGCAAATGCATTGCCTAAAGGCTGGTATGCAGAAGGTTGGAAGGTGGAAGAAGGAGCTGCAACTGTTGTGAAAGCAGATGACGGTATGGCTGGCATGATGGGCGGTGGCGCACCCACATTCTCGCTTGTGACACCTCCATTGACATTCTCTGGTGCTGACGAAGTGTTGACGTTCTCCGCAAAGAATGGTAACAGCGGTGGCGGTGGCATGTTCGGTATGGGTGGCGGCGGTTCTGTCTTCACCGTGGAGAAGTCGGTGTACGGAAGCAACAAGTGGGAAAAAGTCCAGGATTTCTCCAATGATGTGGATTCTCTTTATAAGGCTTTATGGGTTGGCTACATGCAACCAGGTGAATATCGTTTCCGCTTCACCGCTTCTGACAGCATCCTTATCGACAGTGTGGCAGGTTTCCAAATAGACAACGAGGCTCCCGACCTCTACGTGACACTTGACAGCGCTGTTGTCAAGCATATTGGCCTTGGAGCTCAAAGTGAAAATGTGACCAAGACCTTTAAGGTGATGAACACAGGTACTGGCACACTTCACGTCAACGCCATCTCTTCAGATGAGAACGTGTTCAGCCTTAGTCAGACAACCTTCACAGTTGCCTCTGGCGAAGCGGTGAAGGTGGATGTCACTTTCAATGTGGATGAAGCCATCCTTGGTGAGAACAACGTCTTCATCACATTTGCTCCTACTGATGAATTCCTGTCTCCGCAAACCATTAGCATGCAGGCCTATAAGATTGCTGCAGATGTATGGTCTGAGAATTTCGAACCCGAATATGTGGTGGATGACGAGTCCATACCACAAGAACTTCCTGCAGGTTGGGAAACAACAGGTTGGGCTATCACGAAACCTACCGGTGGCGGTGGCATGATGGCGATGTTTGGCATGGGTGGCGGAGGTGCACCTAAGACATGGATGGCAACCACAGAATCAGAAGAATACGAACTGGTCACTCCTCGTTTGCAGGCTCAGAAAGGCGATGTGATGCATTTCTTGGCTGAGATGACTGGCGGTGGCATGGATATGATGGCGATGTTCGGAGGAGGCGGTGAAAGCAGTGGAAGCGGTTTGCTCTATGTTTATTATCGTCGTGAACTTGACGAGGATTGGACACTCTATGACATTTACACTCAGTCCGGCACAGTCTTCTTCAAGGCGCCATATTCTGGTGTGTACCAGTTGATGTTCAAAGGACAAGCCGTTTGCCTTGACGATTTCCAAGGCTTCCATGCTCCAATTCAAGGAGTGGCTTTGACGGAAGACAACAATGAAAGCAATAACGACATGCTTGAGAAGTATGACAAACAAGTGGTCAATGTGTTCTATGACCGTGTGCTCTCTGCTGTTGACAATGGCGATGGCACATGGACACCTAAGGCTTACACCCTTTGTCTGCCTTTTGACATGAAATTCAGCGACCACCAACCAGCTGACAACATCAAGCTTTACAAGCTCTCTTATATCGACAACTACTACAAGCAGTTCATCTTTACTGATGTGGAACCTTGCGCTAAGGCAGGTGAGGCATATCTTGCCGTAGTGGAGCAGGGTAGCGTGAGCCTGAATGCCTATGGTGTAGCCTTGAACGCTAAAGCTATGGATGTGATTGTGTCGGATCCTGTTTATGACTATGAGAAGGCGTTCTTCAATCAGGAGCAGGTAGAGTTGGGTTCATGGACAGGACAGTTCTTCGCAATGTCATCTACAGAGGCTGACGAGAAACAAGTCTATGCTCTTGGTGAAGACGGTTCTTGGACACGATTCATGACGCCAGAAGGTGGTGAACCCCTTCGTGTCAATGCGTTCCGTGCCTTCTTCTTTGCAAACGACGCTATGGGTGATTCTTATGAAATGGATCCTGCTCACCGTCGTGTAGCTGGCAAATCTAATCAGCAAGGCTATCGTACGATGTTCCGTGTGCCTGGCGAGAATGTTGTGGAAGAAAATCCAGACCTGCTCTTCGATGCTGACATCAAGACTCGCTTCAATGATGCAACTGGCATTTCATCCATCCGCACAGTGGATAGCGATGGCACTCAACAAATCTTCGACCTTCAGGGTCGCCTGCTTGAGAGCAAGCCAGCCAAAGGCGTCTTTATTATGAATGGTAAGAAGTTGTTGGCTCGTTAAGAAAGGAGGAAACGTATGAAAAGAATCATCAATTGGGTGCTGTTCGCCTCACTTTTCTTGGGGCTGACCATGCAGATGTCGTGCTCCTCCAACGATGATGACGACCCCATCAACGAGGAGGCTCGAAAGGAGCGTGATGAATTGGTTACACATGTCGAAAATGATGTTCGAATCTTGGATGAAAACCTCGATTTTCAACTGTTCGACATGATGACGCAAATTCAATCACAGCTGCTGACATACATAGGGAAAGACCCACATTTCAGCACCAATCTGAAGAAGGTGTGTGCACTTTTAGCCGTAAGGTATGCCATCCAAAAAGCACGTCCTGTGGAGAGCGGAAGCGAATTGGCAGCGATGGGCTATCAGGCATACATTCCCGTTGATATCATGTCTTTCGGAGTTCGTGTCATCTTCGATGAAAATGGCAAATACACCATGAGACCAGCAGAAGGGCTTGAATTTGTCTTCCCCGCTACCGTTGAGGGCTACGGACAGACACTCTACAAGATTGCGCTCCGCAACGAAGGGGAGTGGTATGAATCCGTGTCACCAGCCAAAATGAATGGCGCCACAGGGATGGCATGTGTCAATCGCATTCCTCGAAAAATGAGTCTGCGAATGACAGGACTCTTCAACGACGAGGAAGTCACCCTGTGCAATGGAGTGATATCTACGATGTTGGAAAAGACTCCCGAATCACAATATGTGAGTTTCCAGACCAACGAGTTCCAGATGGGTGTCGATATCCGTTCTGCTATGAAGGGAAACACCTATGGGCTGCCTGACGATGACAGCGCTATCGTTCTCTCTTGGGGCACCACCGACTCCTCCGCAGGCACTCTGCTGAACATTCTCACTTCGTTCACCCAGAAAGGAATGGAGATGCTCAATGGTGTGGCAGTGGTTACCCTTCCTGAACAGAAAGCCTTCATTGACAATATTATTGATAACATCAACACATCCTCTTCCAATTGGCAGGATGCAGACGCTTATGCCCATTTGGGAACCATCTTCAAAGAAGGCAGAGCCGATATTGTCTTGAAGTTCGTTGACGACCTGACGCTCTCTGGCTCCATCGAAAATAGTGAGCAGCTTTTCAAAGCTCTTAACAACCTTTCCCAAAACAAGGAAGTCGGCAAAGTGTCGTCTGAGGAATATGACAGCTACGTAAAGGAACTGAATGAGGCAAGCGATTTCTCGCTCGCTTGTCCGACCAATGCGAAGCCCTTGCCTCAGAAACTGCAAGCGCAGCAAAAAGATGCCCAGTACATTCTTACGCCTGCCGTTCAGTTTCCCGACAAACAAGAGTATGTTCCTCTCAAAACACTCGTCACAGACGAGACCGACCAACGTTTCGAAAAGATGTACGAGAAGTCAACATCGTTCTTGACACGCACCCTCGACGTGGAAATGCAGCTCGTCTATCGTATGATGCGACTGATGCCCATGAACAGTGAAGAGTGGGAACTCTTGATGTCTCCCGAACAATAAGCAAGTATCATTTAAAGGAGTTAAGGTATTTACAATTTGACGATGTACAATGTACAATTTATTTGGCAATTTGAAATTGGTCAAATAAGCAAACGTCAATAACTACCTTAACTTCTTTAGGAGTTAAGGAGTTAAAGGAGTTATCGCTACGCTTAGGAGTTAAGCGTTACCTTGCAAATGAGATTCCCGCCAGCCTGAGTATCGGCTTAACTACTTAACTACTGACTACTTAACTACTTCAGAAACTTGAGTTAATAACTCGACTTTGACTTCGTCGAGCTAAAGATTCGCAAGTCAAAAGAAATCCGTTTAATCGGCTAAATCCGTGGTTTTGTTAACAGAAGAAGGACCTGCATGTTGCAAGTCCTTCTTCATTTATTATTATGATAGCTTGGTGCGTGCTACATGATATCACCCTCATCTACGATGGCATCATCATCGTCATCGTAGATGGTGAATGGAAGTGGGCTGGTCACTTGCAGGAGAAGCTGTTGGTGAAGCTCGATTACCTGCATCTCCGGTTTGCTGTATTCTTTTTTCTTCATTGTCGTGTTCTCCTTACTTAATCATTACCTTCTTTCCGTTCACGATATACAAGCCCTTTGTGGTTGGCTTTCCGTTCAGCTTGCAACCATCCAGCGTGTACCACTCATCAGACATGTTATCTATGCCATCAGCCATTGAGGCTATGCCTGTTGTCTCCTCGTCATCATCAATCACCATTCTCAGTGGGGCAGACGAACCGGAACCAAGTGCCAGGAATGCCTTGTTGGCAGGCATGTACTCTCCTGTGTACTTATGGAATCCGAAGCCATTCTTTGTCGTGTTTCCCATCACATAGATGGTGTTGGCGCTGTAGGCAGAGGTGGCAATTTCTGTTCTCTTGCTCAGACCTTTCAGTGCGTTGTCCGTGAAGTCGCCGGAGCTGTTAGTTGTGGTGAGTGTCATCACTGGTTTGTCCGTCGATTTCAGTATGACAGCATTGCCGGCATTCACAATCTTGTCGCTGATTGGTGTCAGTACTAATTCCGAGCCAGAAACAGTACCCTTGTAAACCTCGGTATTCTCATCTGCCTGGAAGTTACCGTAGTTGTTATAGAATGTCGTCCAATGTGCACCGCCCACCTCTGCTGCTGCGAGGTTCATCGTCACCGTAGTGTTATAGAAGAATGCCTCTTCACCAATTGTCGGGTTGCCGTTAAGTGTGACGGATGCCAGGCTTGAGCAAAGATGGAAGGCACCCTTACCGATGCTCGTCACGCTGGCGGGGATTCCAATTGATGTCAGAGCAGTGTTATTGAAGGCATCATCACCGATGCTCGTCACATTGTCAGGGAGGGTGACAGTCTCCAAATCTTCGCAACCTGCGAAAGCTTTCTCGCCGATGCTCGTCACGCTGTCGGGAATTTTGTATGAATCAGCATTGTTTCCTTTAGGATACTTTATTAGTGTAGTCTTGTCCTTGTTGAACAGCGCACCATTTGTGTCGTTAGAATAATTGGCGTTCCCTTCAGCCACAGTAATTGACGTCAGCTTTTCACAGCCATTGAAGACGCCATTCCCGATGCTCGTCACGCTGGCGGGGATTTCAATCGATGTCAGAGCAGTGTTATTGAATGCTTCCTCACCGATGGTCGTCACGCTGGCGGGGATTTCAATCGATGTCAGAGCAGAGCAATATCCGAAGGCATAATTGCCGATGCTCGTCACGCTGGCAGGGATAGAGACTGTCGTCAGCTTTTCGCAGTCATTGAAGGCACCTTCGCCGATGCTCGTCACGCTGGAAGGGATGGTGACTGTTGTCAGATTTGAACAACCATCGAAGGCATAATTGCCGATGCTTGTCACGCTGGAAGGGATACTAATTGACGTCAAGCCATTGCATTCACAGAAGGCACACTCACCGATGCTCGTCACGCCATTCTCAATGACGATAGTTTTGATATTTTCCGAATAATTATGCCACGGTCGTGTGTTAAGATAGATATAATCCGCCATCTCGCCCGTGCCGGTGATGATGAGTCTGTAGTGGCCTGCTTCGCCTTCCAACCGCCATGTCACGTCCTCTGGAGTGTCTTTTCCGCATGTGCCGCTTGCCACGGGTGTCATTGCCGTGATTTTGTTTGCATAGTCACTCCAAGCAGCCTGATAGGATGCTACTTTGTCGCTGAACACGTAGATGTTTTTCAAATTGCCGCATGCGGAAAAGGCATTAAAACCTAAAGTGCAAGAGGGGGCATAAACAGTGACCGTAGCCAGACCAGAACAAATCAGTATTTGCAAATGCTTTTATATCAACGATTTGTGTGTTAAACGGTAGAAAAGTGATGACGTAGATTCTAAAGAGATTGAAAATGATGAAGATTTAACGTATTTAACCTTTGTAAACCTCAAAAACGTGTTATTTGTGCAAGTTTTCTCATAACCATATCAGCATCTGGCTTCATCGATATGTCACTCCCAGACTTCATTTTTTCAACTCCATTTTGCCCCAATAATGAATAAATTTTTATGTTTTGGGGCAAAAATATGTCGAACAATGGAGTATTCTCAATAATTATTCGTACCTTTGCCAGCAAATAAAAGATCATCAATATGGAACAGAAACTTATTGCGAGAGACAGAGAGTGCTCCATGCTACGGGACTGCATTGAGTCAGACCGTTCAGAATTTGTTATCGTTTATGGAAGAAGGCGCGTGGGAAAGACCTTCCTCATAGATCAGTACTTCAAGATGAATTATGATTTCAGCTTCGTGGGCTCGCATCGTTCCACGCAAAGAGTTCAACTACGTAACTTTGGGAAGGCAATGAAACAGTATGCAGGGTTGAAGACTGTACCAAAGTATGCCGACTGGTTTGATGCCTTTGATGCGCTGGAGGAACATCTTGGTAATTTTCCAGCTAACAGAAAAAAAGTAGTGTTTTTCGATGAAATGCCCTGGATAGACACACAAAAGTCAGACTTTGTTGAAGCCTTGGAGAACTTCTGGAACGGGTGGGCAAACCGTCGAAACGATATTGTCTTTGTGGGGTCTGGTTCGGCAACATCATGGATGGTTGACAAACTGATTGAAAACCAAGGTGGGCTTCATGCTCGCATCACTGCAAACATCTATCTACGTCCCTTCAACCTTAAAGAGACGGAAGAATACCTATGCTCTCATCACTGCAAATGGGATCGATACCAGATAGCGCAGTGTTACATGCTCTTTGGCGGGATACCTTTCTACCTAAGTCTTCTGAAGACGAATCAGAGTCTTGTCCAAAATGTTGACCGACTGTGCTTTGCCCCGAATGCCCCACTCCGCATAGAGTTTGAGGAACTATATACGGCACTTTTCAAACATGCAGACCAGTATATCTCTGTGGTGAAAGCTCTCAGTCAACATAAAGAAGGTATGACGCGGAACGACATGATGAAAGTTCTGAAAGTAGAGGGACGCAATCTCACTGCTGTACTGCGTAATCTGGAACGCTGCGACTTCATCGCCAAAATGGCTCGTTTTCCCAACAAGTCAACTGATGCCATTTACAGGCTGGTTGACTTTTATACCTTATTTTATTATAAGTTCCTTGCCGATGATATGTCGGGGGATGAACAGTGGTGGAGCCATAATTTCCAGTCGCACAGTGTAGAAGCCTGGATGGGCAGGGCGTTCGAATTGCTTTGCCTCTGCCACGTAGGGCAGATAAAGAGAGCGCTTGGTATCTCTGGAATGGCAACCAGCGTTTCCTCATGGCGCTGGTTGGCTGACAAAGCCAATCAAGACCCTGCCAAGAGGGAAGGCGCACAGATTGACCTTATCATCGACCGTGCAGACCGCATAGTGCATCTCTGTGAGATGAAGTTCAGTGTCGGTCCATACGAATTAAAGGATGCATACGAAAAGAAGCTACGCCAGCGGATGACAATCTTCCGTGAGGTCACGAAATGTACAAAAGCACTGGTGAATACGTTTGTTACGACATTCGGTGTGGCAGACGGAATGCACAAGAGCATTGTAAACAATGAAGTGACATTAGATGAACTTTTTAATTGATTTGGAGAGGTTCTTCGTTGGGAAAAGTGGATGAGCCTGCTGGGTACATTCTTAATGGAGCATTATTTCTTTTTCGGCGACATATTTTTGAGAACATGAACTATATGTCAGTAGAAACATCAAACATTTTACTGACATGAGAAAGATTATTAGATTTAAACTTGTGGCCCTGCTGACAACAATGTCATTGACAACTCGGGCGCAGGAGATGGATACGTTGAAGGTACAAAGTGATTCTGTGGTATGGAACGAGTCGCTAAAAGAGGTGAGCGTGGTGGCTTCGAGCATTCGCACGGAGGGTGACAGGACCACGGCATTTATTACGAAGGAAATGCGACGTGGGGCACGGAACACGGCACAGATGCTGGGGAACATTCGAGGCCTGACTTGGAATGCGGTGGATAACAGCGTGGAGTATAACGGAAAGCGAAACATCATTGTGCTGGTGGATAGTCTGGAGAAAGGTTACAGCTACGTGATGAACCTACATCATGTAAGGTTTGAGAAAGTTGAAATCATTGATCAACCGAAAGGGAAATACGAGGGATATGATGCACTCATCAATCTGGTGACAAAGAAAAACTATGAAGGCTATGAGGGCTATCTGCGTGCCAGTACAAGACTAATGCCTGCCGGACCGAATGCAGGCAAGTTCCTTTGGTTTGTCAATAGTGGTGCTTTCACTTACACGAGAAACAAATGGAATTTTGTTGCCAACGTGACGAGAATGTCTGATAACAAGAATGTACTTCAGGAGTGGTATGAACGCACTTACCCCATGCAAGAGCTGACGGAGCGAGTACTGCACAATGACGAGACGAACGAGAAACTGTTAGACAATGTGGACTATCAAGTGAATCTTTCAGTGGACTATCAGCTCAATAAGAACCACTCCTTGTCGTGGGCTTACGTATATGACTACAACCGGGACGAGAACCAGCTAAACTATCTGTTGGAGCAGCGACACATGAATATTGGTACTATTGATACATTGGACGTGCATAGCATCAACAATACCTATAACCACAACCATAGCACTGCCCTGTTCTATCGGGGACGGTCAGGAGCGTGGAGTTATGAAGCAGACATCAACTATGTGTATAATCGAAACACGCCTGATAATACCTTTCAGCGTGGCCCGACCTTTACTCTGCGCAACCACTATAACGACCACATGCACTATACCTGCTTCCGATCTGGAGCAAGGCGCAGTTGGTATGACAACTGTCTGCAACTACAATTTGGCTATCACAACACATGGAAAGATTACGAACGCAAGGATTTCGATAGTCAGCAACAACTGAACAATAACGGATTTCTTCGCAACAATGGATGGTTTAACCTCTGGGGGCGGCTCGACAGCATTGGCCACAACACAGCATCTGTTGGCGGCAGGATAGAACAGGTACATGTATGGAGTAACGGCATCGGAGATAACCAGTTGGTGTGGTCAATCAGCGCAATGTATTGGCACAAACTGACTGAGAAGAACTGGATACGCTTTAACTACGACTACGGCATCGGTCATCCCAACCAAAACCAGACATCGGCCTACGGTTACTTCACCGACTCGCTTACATGGAGCGGTGGCAATCCGTTTTTGCGCCCCAGCGTCAGCCATCAGTGGAAGGTATGGTTCGATGCCTGGTGGTGCTTCAATGCTCAGGCAGGTGTGACCTACGCGCCCAACACCATTACTGCCATCAGCGAACTGCGGCACGGAAGTCTGCCCAGTGGAGCGGAGGGCGACTACGTTGCCAGCACATACGTCAACTCGCGTTACCTCTCGCCGTGGGTCAGTGTGTCGTTCACCAAGCGTTTCGCCAAGGACTTCGTCTATAAAGCTGACGCGCTGGCTGCCCTGCCCAGTGCCAAGTATGGGGACTTCCGCCAGCACGGCCATGAGTTACGCTTTAAGACCTCGCTGCAATACTACAACCATAAGTATCACCTGACAGCCTTTATGGCCTACGAGATGAACCACAATAAGATGGTTACTCCACAGACTTATTCAATCAACGACAAAGATGATTTGCTCTATATCTCCATCGACAAGACTTTTTTCCACGACCGTCTCAGTCTCAGTTTCTTGGCGATTTCTCCTCTCAAGTGGGGCGATGGCATCAGCAAGACTACCGTCGTGTCGCCAGCCATCCAGAGCACCAACTATTTCAATTCTTGGGAGAGCAACAACCGTGGTGCCCTTCAGTTTACTCTCGTTTATCGCTTCATGGGCGGCAAGTCGGTGAGAGAATATAAAAGAGAAATGTCGGACGAAAGATAAAAAAGTATGCTCGGTGCGACATATTTCTTACTTTTGTGACTATATGTAGGTAGAACGCCCTGACAATGAAGACCGACGACGCAACAATCATAGCGCAAATACTGGCTGGCGAGACCAAAGAGTTCCGCCACCTGATGCGCCGTCATGGAGGCACATTGCTTGCCTGCATTGAGAGTGTCATAGGCAGTCGTGAAGAAGCAGAGGACATAGTGCAAGAAACTTTTATCAATGCATTCCGTTCACTCCGTCAGTATGATGATAGCAAGGCATCGTTTGCAACCTGGCTCCACCGCATAGCATACCATGAGGCTCTTCGACGAATGAAGCGACGACGGCTTCCCACGCTTTCATGGGATGAGGACGAAAGCCTGTTGAAATATGCCGAAGAGGCTGATACAGACGATTGGCTGACTGACATGACCGAAGAGCAGATGCAGAGACTTGACAAAGCCATCGACCTGTTGCCAGAGTACGACCAGATGCTCCTACGGCTCTACTACGAAGACGATATGCCTCTGAAAGAGATAGCCTACATACTCGACAGCGAGGCCAGCATACTGGCAAGCCGACTGCGACGAATCAGAAACAGACTGAGAAAAGAATTACAAAAGAACAGATGAAAACATCAAATGACATAAAACCCAAAGACGATGCACTCCGTCAGCTCATGCACCGAAGGAAGGAACGCCGCCCTATGATTGAACTCCCCAAGGAGGTAGAGGACCGGGTGATGGAGCGGATTTCTACAATGGAGAAGGTCTCTGCCCCAAGGGTCAAAGCAGTGCAGTTATGGATTCTTCGTGCTATGAGTGCAGCCGCCGCTATTGCATGCATCTTCTTTCTTGTGGAAACGATGATTCCAGAAGAGAAGGAAGAACCATCGAATGTTGTAGCAAAAGTAGAAGTCCCCAAGCCTGTGGAGCCAGAAGCAGAACTAGAAAAGGAACAGCCTAAAATAGCAGAGGTGAATCTGCGTCCCACTCAAAGGAAGAAACCAACGCCCAAGACTAAGACAAATGTCGTTGCAAGCGTAGAGGATGTTCCCCTTGCAGAGGCCGAAGCCGATGTGTGTATTGACTGCGAAATGGCCGCTATGGATTGTGAATTGACAGCCATGATTAACGAATTTGAAAATCAATAAGAAGCTATATGAAGCACTTTGTTTTATATCTATTACTGCTCTGCCCAATGGGCTTGTGTGCACAATCTGCCACCGAGCAGGCCATTGACAGCATTATGAACTATCTGGCCTTGAATTGCCTTGACGGTTCTTTTGTTATTGAGAGCAATGGGCGCAACCATGCAACACGTGGCGAAATCGCTATCGACAACGGGCCAATGGCGGCTACGAGAAAGCTCATCAATGGCATCCGACCCTATATAGATCAGCTGCCCCACCTGCGAAAAATGACCGATGAAAGGGCTGGTGAGGTGTTCGAAGGTCGCATTGCCATGCGGTTACAGCCAGAACCTGGCGACACATCGGCCTACTTCCTAATGACCTATAACCGCTCTAAACTGACATTCAAGTACGGCGTGAATAGTCCTGGCAGCATCAGCCTGACCAAGAGTTCTGCAAAAGGGCTGGGCGTAGGCTTTAGCCCAAAGGGACTGTCAGCAGAAGAGGCTGCTCCTGTCACACAGATTTACGAAAAGTTCACTCATCGCAAAGATGCTCGCGTAGTTGATACCGTGTTCGTGTATGATGGCGAAAAAGACTATGAGTGGTGGCTGGGGGCTACTGGTGAGCGCAGCCGCACCAAAGCCCAGATTGTCTTGCTGCCGTCGCCGACAGAAAAGGACATGCAAGAATGGTTGAACATAGTGAACCGATACGGCAAGCACCCCGATGTGACCCTGCTCCAGAGTAACCGTGTGATTCGAGGCGATGTCTATCTGGCGAGCAGCACCTGCACGTTCATCGTAGGCGGAGCTTTCCACCTATACTTGGCAGGTCTTTATCACGGGCATTTTTGCCTTGTCCGCGTGGTAGCACGCTCCGACCAGCCTGGTGAGGTTGTGCCTGGTTTCGCAAGACTTATTGACCATCTGACAGGGGCAGAAAGAACCATTCATAACGCAACAGGCCATCCCACCAAACTCGTCCAACTGATGGAGAAAGAAATTTCGAACTTACAGTCACAGGCTGGTGCGGAGGTTATCGACACACTCTTCCTCAGCAACGACCACGAAGGGCATATTTGGTGGACGGGCATAGACAGTCGCTGTCCAACCCGAGCCAGTCTTGTTCGCGCGCCATCATCTGAGAAAGATTTTGCTTCACTTCACCAACGCATTCGCAAATCCATCGACAATATAGTGAATTATCAGGCATGGACAGACGATGACACCGATGAAGACCGACGAATCTTCCTCAGTTGGACTGATGACTACGGCCGGCTTCATACCTATATCATTTACTATATGATAGCCACTCACCAACTCATCATCGAGCGGGCCGATGGTGAGGAGCCAGGCAGCATCTGCATCCCGCACTACAAGCAGAAGTGGTTTGAGTAGCCAAATAATTAGCCCATAACGAGCGAGATTAACAAAGTAATTTTTTGTTCAAGTCTTATTGGCATCAAAGCCCCACTGCGTCGTGATGATGCGGTGGGGTTGCTCAGTTATAGAAGGGTGTGCTTGGCGTTTATGTCATTGGATCCAGTGGAAATACACATAGAAAGCTATCTCTATCGCAAGCGTTATGATTGAAAGAAGGGATAGTGAACCGATGATGTAGAACAGTTTCGTGGAAATCCATACACCCTCGTTGTTCTTCACAATGTCTGTGAGTCGTTGGCTATGCTTCTGCCAACTCTCTTCCTGCTGCCTGTGATGGTCGTCAAGTGTCTGTTTCTCTTGCTCCATCCATTGGTCATGAAGTTCGTGCATCTTCTGCCAGTCAGCATCTGAGACATTCACCGACACCTTCAACTTTGTTGGCGCATCTTCCATGACTTGGTCAATATGCCCGTTGATG
>ONFA01000083.1 GCA_900316975.1 uncultured Prevotellaceae bacterium
TATTCCTCCAAAAGGAGTGAGTTTCTCGGATTTTATTGCTACCTTTGCCATGTCATATCAGAGTTTTGCTTGTTTTTGATTTGCAACACTAAGATAGGTGAAATTTCTGACATGACAAAATCCTGAGCAACTTTTTGTTGCTCAGGCGCTTAAAAAGTATAGTTTATAATGGTTTTGCGGAATTAAGGATGAAAAAGAAGTTTTTCTTTTTGTATTGTCCTCACTTATTCGTAACTTTGTAGCACTTAAATGAATCAAAACTCTTTTCCAATGAAGAAACTAATCTTTTTCCTGGCAATGATGATGCCAGCAGCCATTGCGATGGCACAATCTGACAACACTGAGAAGTTATGGTATGACACCCCTGCCAACATCTGGTTGGAGGCTCTTCCAATTGGCAATTCCCATCTGGGGGCAATGCTTTATGGCGGCACTCAAACTGATGAGATACAACTGAATGAGGAAACATTCTGGTCGGGTGGACCTCACGATAACAACAGCAAGACCTCACTGAACTATTTGGAGCAAGTCAGAGACCTTATTTTCAGCGGCAAGGAGTCACAGGCTGAAAGTCTCATTAACAGCCATTTTGTCAAAGGTCCTCACGGAATGAAGTACCTCACATTGGGCAGTTTGAAAATATCCCACATGAACGTTTCTGCAAGCAATGTGACGGATTATCATCGGGAACTGGATTTGCAAACAGCGCTTTCGAAGGTCACATTTAAGGTGAAAGACGGGGACGAATCATACAATTGTTCGAGAACCACCTTCGCCTCGATGGAAGATGGAGTGATTGTCATGCGGATGGAGTCAGACAGGGAACTGAACTTCATGATTCAGCATTCGTGCACCTTCAATACGACCTACAAGAAGGACTTGGATGGTATTGTTGCCACCATTCAAGGCGTGGGACATGAGAATATAGACAGTAAATTGCAGGCACAATGTGTATATAAAGTGGAAAGCGATGGCAAGGTGACGAATAATGGTTCCAGAGGAATCATCCGTGTGTCGGGCGCCAAGACTGCAACGCTATACATCTCTGCTGCCACCAATTTCGTCCATTACAACGATGTGACCGGTGATGCGATGGCGAAGAACCAAAAGTATCTGGAGGGAGCATCTTCATACGATTATGAGTCTTTGCTTTCACGCCACATCAAGGCTTACCAAGAACAATACAAACGTGTGCACCTCTCTTTGCCTTCCACCTCCAATGGTGACCTTCCCACAGACAAAAGACTGGATGCCTTCACTGGCAGTAACGACTGGGGAATGGTGGCTTTGCTCTTCAACTATGGCAGATACCTGCTCATCTCCTCTTCGCAACCAGGGGGGCAACCTGCCAACCTGCAAGGGGTGTGGAACGACAAGCGTGATGCACCTTGGGACTCTAAATACACCATCAACATCAATGCTGAGATGAACTATTGGCCCGCAGAGGTCTGCAATCTGTCAGAGACTTCTGAACCCCTCTTCTCGATGATAAAAGACCTGAGCGAAACAGGGGCTGTGACCGCCAAGCAAATGTATGGGTGCAACGGATGGATGGCACATCACAATACCGACATCTGGCGCATTGCCGGTCCTGTCGATGGTGCGTTCTGGGGCATGTATCCCAATGGAGGTGCATGGCTTGCCACCCACCTGTGGCAACACTATCTCTACACGGGCGACAAGGAGTTCCTTCGCAAATGGTATCCTGTCATCAAGGGTACCGCTGACTTCTACCTCGACTACATGCAGCCTCATCCTGGTTACAACAACTGGCTCGTGGTGGTTCCTTCCGTAAGTCCCGAGCAGGGACCTGCCGGCAAGTCAACCCCCATCACAGCAGGATGCACAATGGACAATCAAATTGCATTTGATGCTTTGTCAAGCACACTGAAGGCTGCAGAAATCTTGAACGAGGATGCCGCATACCAGCAGACTCTCAAGGATGCTCTTGCCCAGTTGCCACCCATGCAGATAGGCAGCCGCAAGCAACTGCTCGAATGGCTTGTAGATGCCGATGGCAGCGAATACCACCACAGACATATCTCGCACCTGTATGGACTCTTCCCTTCCAATCAGATTAGCCCCTACTCCCACAACGAACTCTTCGCTGCTGCCAAGCAGACCCTCAAAGACCGTGGTGACGAGGCAACGGGCTGGAGTTTGGGATGGAAAATCTGTTTCTGGGCTCGTATGTTGGATGGCGACCATGCATTGACCATTCTGAGCAATATGCTCAAGTTACTGCCCTCTGAATCTGATGCCGACACAAAGAAATACCCCGACGGACGCACCTTCCCCAATCTGTTTGACGCACATCCCCCATTCCAGATTGACGGAAACTTTGGTGCCACGGCTGGCATTGCCGAGATGCTCCTGCAAAGCCACGACGGTGCCATCCATCTGCTCCCTTCTCTGCCTGCAAAATGGACAAAGGGGGCTGTCTCCGGCTTACGTGCCCGTGGCGGGTTCGAGATTGACATGGCATGGGATGAGGGCACGTTGCAAGTGGCAAACATCCATTCCACCATTGGCGGCGTGCTTCGTCTGCGTTCGTATGTCCCTCTCGAAGGGGAGGGACTGACGGAAGCCAAAGGCGATTGCCCCAATCCGCTCTATGCACCTGCCGAAATCAAGACACCGCTGTTGGCAAAGTCGTTGACCGCAGCACCGAAACTCACCGTCAAGACGGTCTATGAATACGACATCACCACCGAAGCAGGAAAGGACTATCAGGTGGCACCTGTCGGTTCAGCCATTAAAGCCCCCCAATCTTCTATACCGACATCCTCCAACGTTTCTTCCTACGACCTGAACGGACGTCCAGCCACATCGGCTAAGGGCATATACTTAGAACGAAAGAATAAAAACGGACAGGCAACCTATCGAAAAGTATTGAGAAGATAAAAGACAAAAAGTCAGTGGATGGCAGGGGGAATGTTTAAGGGAGTTTAAATGCCCCCATCCAAGGTTTAGCGGAGTTTAAAACCCTTGACAAAGTGGCAGTTAGGCATGAAAGTTGCCCTTGAGGATAGTTGACAGTTGACAATTGACAATTGATAGTTGACAGTCAAAATGAAATAAAATATGTTTAACTAAAATAACTAAGGAGGACAAAACTATGATGCCTACAGTTTATTCAACACGTAATCAGGGATGGATCCCTTCATTGTTTAACGATTTCTTCGATGACAACTGGAT
>ONFA01000055.1 GCA_900316975.1 uncultured Prevotellaceae bacterium
ATTCGTTTTTATTCGTTGCACCTTTAGGTGCATTGTGCATTGTATAAATTCGTCATATTCGAAATATTCGTTGTTGAAGAAAGCATCCGAAACTTCAATTATTTCATTTTTTTCATTCGGTAGAGAATGAAGCCTACTATGGCACAGAGGAGTGTGAGTCCTGCCATGCAAGCAAGGGCTGCCCAGTTCACTTCGCTGATGCCAGCCACGGCGGTACGTCCGTTTACAGTGGCGATGATGCCGAGAATGGCGATGAGGGCATTGGAGAGGAAGAAAATCTCCAACCGCAATTCTTTTTCTGGGATGAGCCATTTGATAGCCCATGTGAATAGGGGAATGGCAACAAACACGATGGCTGCCAGTCCGTATGCAACGGTGCTGAACTCCATGCCTGTCAACCAGAACATACACTGGGTTTCGATGTGGAAGAGGACTGGGAAGATGAGCAGTCCTGGAAACCAGCGCAGCAACTTGTAAATGAACAATGTGCGTCGTCGCACCTTGCCCGTGTTCATCAGGTGGACAGCCATGAGGCAATATGCCATCTGGATCACCACTTCGATGAAGAGTACCACAGCCGTGTCGAGCATCAGTTGAGGATTGTTGAGCCAGTCCTGTATCTGTGACTTGCTCTGCTCAATCGCCCAAGGCCATGCAAAGGCAACGAATAGGGCACAGAGCAGGGAGATGGCTCCCACCATCCACAACTTGCGGTAAGTCTGCTTCAACACAAAATTGAAACAAACCAGCAGTATGATAACTAAAACAACTGTTTCCACTTTGTCTTTATGATTTATCCGTTAGATCTTCTGCGACGGCGTATCAGTACAATAATCAGCACGATGAAGACGATGACGATGGCAGCAACGACGAGGTTGCTGACCATGGTGGTATTCTCTTCCGTCTTGTTCAACTCTTCTTTTTTCAGCACCTTGCCGTCTTGGCTGTTGACCGTCTCTTCGCGTACCTCGCTGATTTGTTGCTTGTACTCCTTGGCGGTAGCGTTATCCACACGCTGAGCAATGAAATCTTGCAACTTCTGGTTGTCACTCACCATACGCGAACCGCTGGCACCATGTTTGTTCACCAGTTCCGTATGAAGTTTCGCAATCTCCTTCAGCTGGGCGGGCGAAGCCTTCCAATAGCCTTTTCTCGCCGATTCCATCATCACGGCCGTCATCTCTTGCAAGGCGGCAGGATTCTTCTCTTCAAAGAATGCGCGGGTGCCTAATTCATATTGGTCTTTCACATAAGTGTCATAGATACCGTCCCACATCTCTTTGTCAATCGCTTCTGGTTTCATCACGTTCCATCCGTAGGTGTTCTGCACCAGTTCGGCGAATGTGTTGGCATCGCTTGCTCCCCCCTGCATCTTCTCTTTGATATAGGTGGGGTTGAAGAGGGTCGTGCGGCTTTCCACTCCGATTGCTTCCTTCACTTCCTGCATCCTCATGCGGTTACGGTTTCGATAGTCGCTGAGGTATGCGTCAGGTTCCTTGCCTGTCACATTGCGCACAGCCATGTTCAAGCCTCCCATGAATTCATAGACATGGTCGAGCGACAAGGCTCCCCACGTGTTTGACTGGCGAGGCTGAATCACAGCGTCCGTACGCGACAAGGCTGCTTCAAATGCGTATTGGCGCACATTCTCCCATTGGTCTTCCTTACCGTAGAATGCACCCATATTGTTTAGATAGACCTCAGCCAATTCCGACTCCTTGTCCCAGCGGTCACTTGCCATGGTCATTTCCTGAATGCCTGTGCCGTAGTTGCCATTCACACCGCCAAACACACGGAAGGTGCTCACCTCCCTTGCCTCTTTGGGTGACAAACCTTTGTCCACCAGCACGCGTTCCGCTTCTTTCACACCTTCTGCCACCAAGTTGGGATGTTCCTCATCCTTGGCATTAGCAGCCATCTCCACAGCCCTGCTGATGAGGAAAAGCCGTGAAGCCGCCAAATCACGCAATTGTCCAGAGGTTTGTACCACGACATCAATACGTGGACGCCCTAACTCTTTCGAAGGAATCAGACGGATGTCTGTCACTCTGCCGAAAGCATCGCGGATAGGTTCAACGCCCAACATATAGAGACATTGGGCAATGGTGGCACCGCTCGTTTCAATGAACTCGCTCGACCACAACGTGTAACTTACCTTCCGTGGAATGCTGTCATGATGACGCTCACGATAGAGCCGGATGGTGTTTTCTGCCAACTCCTTACCCTTCTCCCAAGCCTGTTCGGAAGGGCATGCCTCTGTGTTGACACCGTAAAGGTTGCGCCCTGTTGGCACTGCGTTCGGATTACTGATGACATCGCCGCCAGGGGATGGGGCGGTGTAGCCCCCATTGAGCGCGTTAAGCATGCTTTCCATTTCGAGCGAAGGAGAATCTTGTAGTGCATGCTTGTAGTTCTGCACGTTGCGGATGGTGCGTTCCACTTCCAAGACAACACGTGAAAAATCCTTTTCTTCTTTGGTCAACATACCTGCTTCTGCCACTTTGTCCATGATGGCTTGCATGGCTGGTGGCATATTCGCCATTTTACTGTCGGTGTGTTTGTCTTCAGCATCACCGCTCTTACCTTTATTCATGGCTGCTTTCATCTTCTTCAACTGTTCGGGCGATGCTCCCATCATCTTGGCGATGGCAAGGGCTTTCTTGGGATCCATTCCCTTGCCCATCTCACGCATTTTTTCTTTGCTCATGCCAGAAGGTGATGGACCGCTTTTCTCTTTCTTCCCCTTGCTGGTTGTCTTGTTTGCAGTGACTGCTTTCTTGGCTCCAGGCATCTCGTTCGCCATGCTCATCATCATGCTCATCATGTCCTGTGGTGCAGTGATGATGGAGTCGATGTGGTGGGCACGCTTGAGGTCAGCCTCGCTGATGTGTGCCACTTGGCAAACTTCAGCATCGGTCACTTTACCCTGACGATTCAGAAGTTTGCCCACGAGGGTCTTGGCAGGGTTGAGATAACGGGCTGTGAAAAGCGCAGGGTGTTTCTCCACGTCGTTGGCAGCCCGCTTCTGCATCTTGTCAAGCGCAAGGAGGCTATAGGCAATGGGGTCTGTTGCCATCGCATAGACAGACGTGTTGATGCGTTCCATCTCGTAAGGAACGCCCAATGTGTAGAATTTACTGGTGATATGTTCGTTCATCAGTTCCTCTGCAAATGCCTCAATCCGGGTGATTTCGGTTTCGCTGTAGGGTTTGCTCTTGAGGGAATCGAGGTGCAGTTCGCGGTGAATGCCCATGTCGATAGTAATGGCTTTGACTGCCAATGACGCTTTGGCGTTAGGCATTTTGTTGTAAGCCTCGATGGCATCGCTCAATTTGGCATAGAGGGTGCGCAGGTTGCTCTCCATGAATGGAGGGGTGAGATAGGAAACGAGGCTTGCATAGGTACGGCGTTTGGCTATCATGCCTTCACCCACATTGCCAATCGTGTAGAGATAGAAGTGTGGCAATGAACCGACCAAACGGTCACTCCAGCAGTTTTGTGACAATGCCACTTGTTTGCCAGGAGTATATTCGAGGGAACCATGTGTGCCGAAATGGATGAGTGCATCGGCTTTGAACCCTTGCTGGAGCCACAGATACTGGGCTATGTATGGATAGGGCGGTGCTGTTTCTGTGCCATGCACCATCTTGAAGGTGTCGCTGCCCGTTCCTGCAGGCATTTGAGGCATGAGGACGATATTGCCCAGTTGGATGACGGGCAAACCGAGCGTCTCTGCATCCTTAGCCAGATAGTTGCCGGGGTAGTTGCCATTGACTTGCTTCATGTCTTCTTGCATCTTCTCTGTGAAGAGTGCCTTGGTCCATGTGTCAAAATCACTTTTACTGATCAGCATCGGTTTACCTTCGTTAAGGAATTTGGCTTGCGCTCCTTCGGCATAGGTGCCAAACACGCTGCCCGATTGTTGGATAAGTGTTGAAAGTTCTTCTGCAGATGCAGGTAGCCCCTTCACATGATATCCCTCTTCTTGCATCTTGACTAACAGATGGTAGAGTGAGACTGTCACTTCCAACCCAGATGCTGTAAGGGCATTGGAGCCTGGTCCCTTGAAATAGACAATTGCCACTTTCTTGTCTTTGTTGGCAAGGCTTTTCAAATGAATGTGTCTGTTGACGGCATCCACGAATGTCTCCAACCGTTCGGGGATAGTGTATGCCTCGGGCAATCCGTCCTTGCCTTCACGAATGGCGAAGAGTACAAAAGGACGAATCATGCCGTCGATTTCGGGTACGATGATGCTCTGCGAGAAGAAACCACCTTGCATGCCTTGTTTATCAGCCTCCCAATCGGCTGTCATGCGGTTGACATTGACGGTGGAGAAGAGCGGTATGTTTTGTTCTCTCAGGTAATTGACCATGTAGTCGCCCATGCGTCCGTGTGCCATGTTGATGATGGCGGCAGGGCTGATGCTGTCAATGCTGTGGGTCTTCACCAATGTGGCGGCATCACGAGTGGCATAGACTACATTGCCTGTTGCTTCCAGTTGTTGGATGAGGTCGGTGGCATCGCCCATCATGCCTGTGATGAGGATGCGTGGTGCGCCTTCTTTCATCAGCCCTTTTTCGCTGAGATATTGGTCGTAGTCCTTGATGGAGAGAAACGAGTGCTCTTCTGCTTCGGGGTCTTTCACATCGGGGTGGTAGAGCAGTTGTGCTTCGCGTTCTTCCACGGGTTCCACCTCGTGGGTGAAGAAGAGTTTTCCATCTACTTCGTTGCGCAGGTAGTTGAGGAAGTTGCGGTAGTTCTTGCGTCCGCCTGCCGACATGTATTGTTTCAGCGAGTCGGCATCCCATTCGTCAATGCTTACGATGTTGTTGGCTGGATTGGTGGCGGCTGTAGTGAGAATTTTGAGCCCGTTGTCAGCCAGTTCTTGGATTTTGGTGCGTTGTTCCTCGGTCATGCGGATGCCCATGCCACTGATGAGTACCACGTCATAGTTGTCCCAATCGTCGATGTTGTCGAGTTTCTCTTCCGAGAGACGGATGAAGTTGTTGTCATTGGCTTTTGAGATCTCGCCAAGACTTGTGACCTGATAGTTAACGAAGGCAATGTCGGTGCGACTGCACATCGAGCGCCAAAATGCTACGAAGGCTGTGATGAGAATCACAGCCAAGATTGTGAGAAAGATGTATTTTTTCTTGAACTTTATTTTTTTCATGCGTCAAAAGAATTTGTCAATATCAATAGACAATCCTACCGTCACAGTCGTTCCGATGGTGACAGGGGAATTGGCATAATATTTCTTGGGTTGATAGTTGAAAAGGTTATCTACTGCACAGTTGAGATTGATACCTTTCATGAATCGTTGGGAGAGGCTTAGTTTCCATAGCGTATGACCGTTGTAATGGGTCGTTCCCATCTCGTCCAATTCTTGGGAGGTGTATTCTGTCACATCTACAGCCGATAGAAAACGTCCCGACAGGGCGACGTAGAGTCCGTAGTTCTTGGTAAATTGATGGTCATAATCGAATCGCCATGTGAGAGAGTGAGGACGTGCCGATGTGAGGTCGGGTTGCCCTTTCTTCACGATGTTTTTGGTGAAGGCATAGGACACTTTCGCTCCCAATCCGTTGTGATGATGCAATTGTGCAGTTACATCAGCACCTGCTATCTGCTGGTCGGCGATGTTGGTGTACATCTGTCCGTAGGAACCGTCTTTCTGGATGGTGGCGGTGGTGATGTAGTTGCTGAAGAAGTTGTAATAGCCCGTGGCGGTGAGGCAGTATTTCAGGTTGTCACTGATGGAGCCATAGTTCATCCACGAGAGCGAGAAGTTATGGTTGGTCTCACACTTCAGATCAGGATTGCCGTATATCATGAAGATGCCGCCCATAAAGAAATCCATATACAACTCTTTGAGCGATGGGGCACGAAACCCTGATGCATAGGAGGCTCGGAACTGATGCTTGCCTGTCTTATACATGCCTGCCACTTTCCATGTTGTCATTCCCTTTTGGGCAGCAGAGAAATAGTCGTAGCGGAGTCCGCCGATGAGATCCCAATGGGTGTTGGGAGTGTAGTCCCACTGCACGAAGGCATCGTAACTGTTCTGTGAATGATGTTTCTGGTTGTCGGAGAACTGATAGGAAAGCAAGTAGTCGTTCATGTAGTCGCCTCCTGCGGTGAGTTGCGAATGCCATGAAGGCATGTGCAGGTTGTAGAGTGCACGGGCAATGTTCTGGCGATTGGAGTAATCACGAATGTCCTTGTGAGTGAGCATGTTGAGATCAGACTTGTCATATTGATCAAAACTGTAAGCCACTTCAAGGTCTTGCAAAGGATTGATGGTCCAGTTGGCTTTCAACCCGTCATTGAAATCGCGATAACGCTCATGGCTCACGGTGCCAGACTCACGTTCGCGAAAGAAATAGCCTGCACGTCCAGTTAATTTCACGTTGTCATGGAGTTTCCAGATGAGACGTTCTTTGATGTTGTAGGATTTGCTGCCGTAAGTGGGCAATGCTTCGCCTCCTTGCAGGTGAAGTGCATCAGCATCGGTCATTTGGAAATTGGTCAGTGAATTGACCTTACCTATACTGACATCAGCATTGGCTCCATGACGCCATTCCTTGGTGGCACCTTCATAACGCGTGTTGAGGTTGGCTGCCCATGTGTCTGAGGGGTCTTTGGTGATGATATTGATGACTCCACCCATGGCAGATGAGCCATAAAGGGTGGAGGCGGCTCCCTTTACAATCTCAATGCGTTCGATGCTGGCGAGGTTGAGGCGTGAGAAGTCTATGTTGTCCATCGATTCGCCTGCCATGCGTTCGCCATCTACAAGAAAGAGGATGTTATTGCCGTCGTAGCCACCCATGTTGAGCACTTGCTGTCCCATGGAGTAGGTGAACTCCAATCCGGGAATTTCCTGCTGGAGCATGTCTTTCACGTTGGTGGCATCCACCCTTTGAATGTCTTCGGCAGTGATGACGCGGGTCACCACAGGAATGTCCAGCAAGGCTTTAGGAGTGCGTGTGGCTGTGACGACAACGGTTTCCAGTCCAAGCGGGTCCTTGTTCCATACGGTAGTGTCAACAGGTTCTTCTTCAGCCATTGCTGTACCCGCGAGTAATATGCTAATAGTATATAATAGATATGTTTTTTTCAACACTTCAATTCTTCAGTTTTCAGTTTCTTTTATTTTTCCTTTTTTCCATTCCCTTCATTCTTTGCGAATATGGGGTATTTGTAGTTGACCGTCATCCAGCCTTTGGTTTGATAGCGGTCTGTGCTCATGAAATTGGCGAGTTGGAGGGCTGCGTAAGTTCCATCGCTGAGATGCAGGAGCATGACGTTGTCATGCATGGTGTAGTTGGGGGGCATGGTGCTGGTGTCAACATCCACCCATTTGCCAATCTCCTTGTTTTTGTGTCCAGGGGCATAGGTGAGGTACCCCTCCATCATGTGTGACATGTCAACGGTGATGGAGGTCTCGCTTTCTTCATCTTCCACCCATTGACCGTCCTGTGGCAAACCTGCGGCTTCCAATTCGGCAATGGAATGGTAGGGGGTCATGAGGACGGTGGCTCCATTTGTCTTTACATCGTAGCGATGCTGAGCGATGTCCCACTGTTCGGGTGTACCCGTTTCGGTGAGGTCGTCAAGACTGATGGTGGCTGTGGTGATGACGGGAGTCGGTGTGTGAAGGTTGATATAGATCCATTGTGCATAGTTGGTGGCATCAATGTAGTATTGTCCTTCGCGCAAAGTCTCCTCTTGGGTGTCAGTCCCTCCGTCGGCAGTGCCGTCATATACGTCTTCTAACATATCGCATGCTGGGAATAGTCCCATGAATAAGGCTATTCCCAGCATGATGAATGGTTTGTTTCGCTTCATTCTCGCTTACTTTTTTGTCTCTTCTTCAGTTTGTGCGGCTGCCAATACCTCTTCGAAATCATCAGCATTGAAATAGACCGTAGTGCCGCCCATGACAGAGGGTACAGCAAAGGTGGCTACGAGGGTGCCATTGGAGAGGGTGCCTTCGAGTGTGGCTGCATATTCCTTAGGATCGCCACCACCCATACCGGGCATGAGAGTATTGCCTTCGGCTGTGAGCAAGTAACTGCCATCTTCATTTTTCGTCACATTCACGTTGTCGAAAGTGAAGGTGCCCCATGTGGCAGAAGTATAACTCAGGCTTGAAGAAGTGAGGTCGTCATTTGCCTTGATGCTTGCTTTTTCACCCTCAACGGGCTGGTAATGCTGGAAATATTTGCTATTGGCGTAGGTACCTCCCTTGTAGGTGCCGTCAATGGCTGCTGCAAGAGGTATTTCGCCTGCTGTCACGTTGAGTGTGGTGCCTCCCATCACAGCGGGGATGGTGATGGTGAAGGTTTGGGCACTCTTGGTGATGTCACCAGACAATGTGGCATCGTATGCCTTGGGCTCGCCGTGTCCTGCCATGGTGATGGTGCCAGTGGCTGTCACTTTGTAGGTACCGTCTGCATTTGGCGTTAAGGCGTTGACATTGAAGGTGCCATCGCCCCAGGTGTCAGAATGGAAGGTGACGGAGTTTTCATTGACAGTCAAGGTTTCACCATCATCAAACATGGTGCCATAGGCGAATACAACCTTGCTCCATGTGCTGAATGATTGTTCCTCAAGTTTTGCCGTGCTGTCGTTGTCATCATCGTTAGAGCATGATGTGAAAGTTGACATCAGTACAACTGCTGCGATGGCTGAAAATAGAATCTTCTTCATACGTTTTTAATCTTATAATGTAAATAGTAATAAATAGTTTGAATCCTAAATTGGGTGCAAAGGTACGCCTTTTCTCCTTTTCATCGCAATACTTAAAAGGGGGTAAAACGCTTGTTGCGCTTGGTATGCGGTGACTTGGGAATACTTATTTCACGTTTTGAATACTCATTTTGTGTCGCAAGAGTACTTAAAAGAGGGTATTGCGCAAATGGAAAAATATTTTTAACTTTGTACTTAAAAATGGAAACGTAAAAGATAAATGTAATGATGGTTTTGATGATTGGATTGTTGATCCATTTGTTGGGTCTATGCTGGGGCGGTATTTGTGTTTTTATGAAAAGGAAGATGTCGGTGTGGTTCTTCTGATGTTTCTGGATGTCGTGATGGGGGAATGATATGATGTGTGTCCCCGAAACTTATGCTTGGAGGCTGCTTCCTTTTACATTTACCATTCTGCATAGACCATTTTACGTCATTTTTTCTTTTCATGTCAGATTTTTGTCGTACCTTTGCAAACAAATTGTATAATGTAACTCAAATTTCGGATATATTTTTACAACGGGTTGCACGGATTATACGGATTTTTCGTCGCAAGAGGCGACGATGGCCGGATGCAGAACAATCCGAATGGCAGGAGCCGCCGAGGCTCAAAAATCCGTATGATCCGTGCAATCCGTTGTGAAAAAAACACTTCCGAAAGGTAAATAAATTGTAAATTGTAAATTGAAAAATTGTAAATAAAGTTATGACAGCAAAAGAGATACGTGAGTCTTTCAAAAAGTTCTTTGAAAGCAAGGGGCACCTGATTGTGCCATCGGCTCCCATGGTTGTGAAGGACGACCCGACGCTGATGTTTACGAATGCGGGTATGAATCAGTTTAAGGACATTATCTTGGGTAACGCCACACCGAAGTGCAGACGGCAGGCGGACTCGCAGAAGTGTTTGCGTGTGAGCGGCAAGCATAATGACTTGGAGGAGGTAGGACACGACACCTATCACCACACGATGTTTGAGATGTTAGGTAACTGGTCGTTTGGTGACTACTTCAAGAAGGAGGCGATTTCGTGGGCATGGGAGTACATTGTGGATGTGCTGAAGATTGACCCGAAAGACCTCTATGCCACAGTCTTCGAGGGCAGCCCCGAGGAGGGACTTTCCCGTGATGATGAGGCGGCTGGCATTTGGGAACAGTTCTTGCCGAAAGACCACATCATCAATGGTAACAAGCATGACAACTTCTGGGAGATGGGTGACACGGGACCTTGTGGCCCCTGCTCGGAGATTCATGTGGATTCTCGTCCTGAAGAGGAGAAAGCAAAGGTGCCTGGTCGTGAGTTGGTGAACAAAGACCACCCGCAGGTGATTGAGATTTGGAATCTCGTGTTCATGCAATACAACCGTAAGGCGGATGGTTCTCTTGAAGAACTGCCTGCCAAGGTGATTGACACGGGTATGGGCTTTGAACGTCTGGTGCGCACGCTGCAAGGTAAGACTTCTAACTATGATACTGACGTTTTCCAACCGCTCATTAAGGTGCTGGGTGATATGGCGGGATGCAAGTATGGTGAGGATGAGAAGACGGACATTGCCATGCGTGTGGTGGTGGATCACTTGCGTGCCATCGCTTTTGCCATTGCTGACGGTCAATTACCATCGAACGCCAAGGCGGGTTATGTGATTCGTCGCATCCTGCGCCGTGCTGTGCGCTACGGCTACACGTTCCTTGGTCAGAAGGAAGCGTTCATCTACAAACTTGTGCCTACGCTTGTGGACGAGATGGGTGATGCCTTCCCCGAGATTGCTGCTCAACAGAAACTGGTGATGAAGGTGATGCAGGAGGAGGAGAGTTCGTTCCTCCGTACGTTGGAAAACGGCATCAAACTCTTGCAAGGTGTCATTGACGAGACGAAGGCTGCCGGCAAGACGGAAATTGCGGGCGACAAGGCTTTCACCCTCTTCGACACCTTCGGATTCCCGCTCGACCTCACCGAACTTATTTGCCGCGAACAAGGTCTCACCGTCGATGAGAAAGGCTTCGACGTGTGCATGCAGGAGCAGAAGAACCGTGCCCGCAATGCCGCCGAGGTGAAACTGGGCGACTGGATAAGCCCCCTCCCAACCTCCCCCAAGGGGGAGGAGTCTTTTACCTCCCCATCCCTCCCAACCTCCCCCAAGGGGGAGGAGTCCCGTCCGGATGGCAGTCTCTCCCCTTTGGGGGAGGCGGAAGGGGCTGAGTCCGTCTTTGTGGGTTACGATTTTACCGAACATCCAGCACACATTATTAAATATAGAGAGGTGCAGCAGAAGAAGCGCACCGCTTATGAGGTCATCCTCGACAAGACCCCTTTCTATGGAGAGATGGGTGGTGAGGTTGGCGACTCGGGTGTGCTTGTGAGCGAGAACGAGGAAATCAAGGTGCTTGACACGAAGAAGGAGAATGGCGTGGCTATTCACATCGTGGACAAATTGCCTGAACAGCCTGAGGCAGAATTTATGGCATGTGTGGACGTGGAGCGTCGTCGTGCTATCGAAGCGAACCATACTTGCACTCACTTGCTTGACGAGGCGTTGCGTGAGGTGTTGGGTGCCCATGTGGAACAGAAGGGTTCGCTCGTCACTGCTGATGGTCTCCGATTTGATTTCTCTCACTTTGAGAAGGTCACTCCTGAACAGATTCGTGAAGTGGAGCATCTGGTGAATGCCAAGATTCGTGAGGACATTCCGCTGAAAGAGTATCGTGACTATCCGATAGAGAAAGCCAAGGAACTCGGGGCCATCGCCCTCTTCGGTGAGAAGTATGGCGATAAGGTGCGTGTGGTTCAGTTTGGCACGAGTGTGGAGTTCTGTGGCGGTTGCCATGCCGCCAGCACGGGACGTCTTGGCATGGTGAAGATTATCAGCGAAAGCAGTATTGCCGCAGGTGTGCGTCGTATTGAAGCCATCACGGGTAGGGCTGTGGAAGATACGCTTGACAAGATGCAGGACTTCATGACAGATCTTCGTGGACTCCTCAATAATGCTCCCGACTTGATGGCAACGATTCAGAAAGCCATCTCTGAGAACAAAGAACTGCAAAGTCAAGTGGACGAGTTTAAGGCACAGAAGGCTCAGGAATTGAAGAAAATGCTCATTGAAAAGGCTCGTGACGTAAATGGTGTGAAAGTCATTGCAGGTGTGCTTCCTCTCGAACCACAGCACGCTAAGGATATTGCCTTCCAACTTCGTAGTCAGTTCCCAGAGCAGTTGCTTGTGGTTATAGGCAGTGAGTCAAACGGTAAACCCACCCTTACAGTCTCTATTTCCGATGACCTCGTGGCTGAGGGGAAGAATGCGGGTTTGTATGTGCGTGAGGCAGGCAAACTCATCAAGGGCGGTGGCGGTGGTCAACCCCATTTCGCCACGGCTGGTGGTAAGGATCCCGAAGGCTTGAAAGCCGCAGTCGATAAGATTGTGGAGGATGCTGTAGGATGAAATGAAGTATAAATGAAACATCCCTCCCATGAACGTTTCGTGGGAGGGATGTTTTTTATATATGGAGAATTTGTCTCTTGCCAACAAACTTTTTAATAAGTAGGTGAACAAAAATAGTTTATATGATGCGGCAAGCCGCATTTTTCTCGGACAATAATTACCAATAATTTCCAAAAATTGGTTCCAATAATAAT
>ONFA01000051.1 GCA_900316975.1 uncultured Prevotellaceae bacterium
TCAAACTGAAAATCCCCAAAGGGTAGGGGATTTCCTATAAGAGATATAGGGATGTGGATTTAAACCTTCTGCAAGAGTTTGATTGTTAGCGGATAAGATGGTAGGGATTTGGGTATGTGCCGTGAAAAGAAGAAAGAAAAAGTAAAAGAAAAAAATAAAAAAAATGAAGAAGATAGGTTTGTTGTCTGACACACATGGGTATTGGGACGAACGTTATGAGAAGTACCTGAAGGAGTGTGACGAGATATGGCATGCGGGCGACATCGGGTCAATGGAAGTGGCGGATAAGTTGGAGGCGATGGCTCCTCTTCGTGCTGTGTATGGCAACATTGACAACTGCGACATGCGGTTGCGTTTCCCAGAGGTGTACAGATGGAAGTGTGAGGAGGTGGATGTGCTCATGAAGCACATTGGCGGCTATCCTGGCAGGTATGATGCCAGTATTCGCCGCCAAATCTATGCCAATCCTCCTCAACTCTTCATATCGGGGCACTCCCATCTGCTGAAAGTGGAGAACGATTTACAACTTCATCTTCTGCACATCAATCCCGGAGCGGCTGGAAGATCGGGCTGGCAACCGGTTCGGACGTTGGTGCGTTTCGTCGTTGATGGTAAAGAGATAAAGGATTTGGAGGTGATTGAACTGGACGATTCGCCCACGTTCTTCTCCAATCTTCGTTAGTTTGGTTGTGGTTTGACTTCCTTTGGTCAAGCCACTCGTTTCAGAAGGGTGCAGCGGATGTCATACGTCCCAACATACCAGGTGTCTTGGTAGTATTTGATGCTGGAGCCTAATGTGGTGAAAACTCGTTCGATGGAAATCTTCTCGCTGCATCGGTAGCGTCCAGGATTGCGGTCATTCTCCCAAATGATTTCCTGCTCAGAAATCATGTGCTCGCTGACCACATAGGTGATTCCCCGTGCCACGAAACGGTGACAGGCATGGTCAACATAGGGGAGTTGGAGTGCAACCTTGATTTTGGGGCACAGGGTTTCTACGCAGGCATGGGCTGGTACCATGATGGTGGTCTCTTGACCATTCTTGAGATTTTCAATTTTAATAAGTAGTTTCATTTCGATCATCTGTTTTTAGAAATCATTAATGTATGCGCAGGCGCAGGGGTGCGCTTGCAGGTTTTGAAAAAAGGACATGAGTCAGTAGGTGGCAATCCTCTCCCAGATGGGAAGAAAGCCGCGTCAGTTCCAAAAACAAAGTTAGAATGGTGACAGAATGTCAAAGAACACATCGCGAACCGCCTCGTCTGCCACGAGGGCAGTATGGGCAATGGCAAATCGCATCACAAATAAGAGGTGCCTACACAACGCTAATGCGTGTTGCATCTTCCTCCGGCATCCGTTTCGGAGTACCCATTGCGATTTGTCATTGATGTGTTCATAAAATAGAAATGTTTGTTGAAATGAAACGTTGGACTGATGAAGCCCAATCCTTTCCGATTGTTTCGAAAGGCGCGGCAAAGGTAGGGCTTCCTGTGAAATGAAAAGGTAGGGAAATCCCTAAAACGGTGTGGGGAAGTCCTGTCTTTGACCCGTCGGGACTTGAAAAATGAATGAATTATTTGGCAACCTCCCCGAAAAGCCCTACCTTTGTGGCATCGATTCTTTCAACAGCAATCTAAAAGACAAACCAGTCATGCCTATATCCGTAGTGATTCAGACATATAACGCACAGAAGTACCTGCAGCAGGTGCTGAACTCTGTGAAGGGCTTTGATGAGGTGGTGCTCTGCGACATGGAGAGCACTGACGACACGGTGTCGATTGCCGAGTCGGCTGGTTGCAAGGTGGTGACGTTTCCGAAGGGGAACTACAACATCTGCGAGCCGGCACGCGATTTTGCCATCCATTCTGCCACGCATGAGTGGGTGCTGGTGGTGGATGCCGATGAGTTTGTCACGCCTGAACTGAAGGATTATTTATATAAGTATATAGAAGAGCCTGAACACGATGCGCTCTATGTGCATCGCAAGAACATGTTTTTGGGCAAATGGATCAAGGCTTCATACCCCGACTCGCAACTTCGTTTCATGCGTCAGAAGAAAGCCACATGGCCACCCACGATTCACTCCGTGCCCACGATTGACGGCACGGTAGGGCAGATGCCAAAGGATCCCAAATATGCATTGGTGCATGCAGGAGTGACGGTGAAGGGGCAGATCCAGAAGATGAACGACTATACGGAGAACGACTTAGTGAAGCGGGGACAGGCAAACGCCTCGCTGATGCAGATGATATTTTCCCCCTTGTGGCGTTTCCTCAAGTATTATTTCTTCGAGGGGGCATGTCTTGAAGGTCGTGCAGGTTTCATCAAGGCAGCCTTTTCGGCGAGTGGCAAATTTTACTATCTGGCGAAAGTGTATGAACGTCATGTGTATTCTGGGGCAGGAGGGCCGTCAGACCCCTCACTTGCCCCTGATGCGACAAATGATGTAGGTGAAGAGTAAACGAGGGATGAACTTGATTTGCTCTGTCATTTTATCCACCTCCCGTATGACTTGAATATTATCCATGATGCCGTCAGAACGTCGGGTGTTGGAGATGCCCTTTGTGTCAAAATCGGCTATGGGGAAATTCAATTGCAGGAAAGATTTGTGGGCATACCACAGTTGTTTGATGAGTTTGAAGTCTGCAGACATCTTATGCCTGGTGTCAAAAGGATAATCCAATAGGCAATTCTTCCGTACGAAGCAACTTTGGTGGCAAAAGAACATACGATGGGCATTGCGAGGCGACAGGGCTTTTTTGACCACTCCGTCCTTGACCACATCCCCATAGATGACATCAGTTGCAGGGAGCGCACGAAAGACTCTCTCCAACACATCCTCCGAAACGAAGCAGTCTCCTGCATTCATGAAGAGCACCCACTCCCCATGCGCCATTCGCACTCCTTTGTTCATGGCATCATAGATACCCTTATCAGGTTCTGACACCCATGTAAGAGATGGACTTCGATGTGTTTTCAACCACAAAGGGGTTCCATCAGATGAACCTCCATCTACAATGATATACTCAAAGTGGTGGAACGTTTGACTTTCCACACTCTTTGCCGTTTTCTGCAATGCTTCGAGGGCATTGTAGGCTACGGTGACGACGGTGACAATAGGAGTATCCATTTTTACAGAAAATCTCGATGGTCTTGATATTCCCTATAGGGAAGATGGTAGTCCAGAAAGTAGAAGTTGTGCTGACGTTGCTTGTCGCCAGGCGGAATGGTCATGTAGTCGCCATAGAGCTTGCTGAGATAGCAGTCCGCCTGTTCCACCCCGCAGAGCACATGACCCTCAAACTCCACCTCTTGCGGGTTCCCATACACGGAGGGGGGCATGATGCCCCTCATCCCGAAGTCATGATCCACCACCAACTCCTGCGCATGGTCAGCGTATTTCTTTTGCAACGCCAGCAGTCGGTGCAATACCCCCTTCAGGGTGAAGCACCTTCGGCACAGCAGGGGCAGCCAGCAGGAAGGGCCGTGACCATGCTTGTAGGGGTCGCGGCACAGCAGGTAGATGATTTTCTTGTAGAAAGAGTAGCGGGCAAAATGAATGCGCTGCTTCAACCAGTTGGGAGTCATCCCGTCGATGGGGAAGACATCCACGTAGATGCCCCCCACGTAGGAATGATGGGCACGCTCCACGAGCGTAGTGCTGCTGTCCACCACCTTGGCGAAATCGCTTGGGTACTCTGGATTCCGCTCGGCAAAAAGTGCCTCATAGGGTTCGGGCAGCCACTCCCGACCATGCTGCATCAGCAGGTCATAATCCTTACGTGGCATGGCAATATCGACATCGTCGTCCCAAGGGATGAACCCCCTGTGACGCACGGCACCCAACATGGTGCCGGCAGCCAGATAGTAGCGCAGACCATGAACCTTGCACACCTTGTCAATCGCCAACAGAATCTCCAAGATGCGCAGTTGCAAAGGACGGATGTCGTAGGATGCCATGACGTCAGGGTTTGCAAGTTTCTATACCGAAAGTCCTCAGTGCCTCCTCCAGCACCACGAAGAAGTCGTCGATGTCTTGCTCGTCGATGGCTCCGAGAGCACAGAGACGGAAGGTGTTGGTGGTGCTGATTTTGCCGGGATAGATGGTGAAGCCACGCTCGTAGCAGTAGTCGTGCACCTTCTCGAAGTCCCAGTTGGGGCTGTCGGGGTAGAGCACGGAGACAACGAGTCCCGACTGCCATTCGTGCCTGATGACATCCTTCAGTCCGAGGCGCTTGATGCCTCGGTGGATGGCGTCGAACACACGGCGGTGGCGGGCAAACTTGGCTTCCTCGCCTTCGGCAAAGTACTCTTTGAGTGCCTGAATGGTGGCATAGATGGTCTGCACGGGAGGGGTGAAGTGCATCTCGCCTGTGCGCTCGAAGAAGTCATACTGCATGTAGAGATTGCAGTAGTAGGAGCGCTTGGGGTAGTCTTTCGACTTGCGTATCTCTTCGGTGTTGCCGATGATGAAGGAGAGTCCTGTCATCGCCATCAAACCTTTCTGTGCCGATGCCATGCAGAAATCGACGTTGTCCTTCTCCATGTCGAAGGGTATCATGCCGAGCGACGAGGTGGTGTCGGTCACGAAGATGGCACCATGCTCATGTGCCAGGGCACCTATCTCGCGGATGGGGTTGAGGATGCCTGTACCTGTCTCGTGGTGAGTGGTATAGACGATGTAGATGTCGGGGTTCTCGTCCAGCGTTTTCTTTACGTCGGCAAGGTTCGGACGCTCATACACTGACGACTTCAAGTCGATGTGGGGCAGTCCGTAGTACTGACAAATCTCCACGGCACGGGTGCTGTAGGCACCATTGTTGACCACCAGCACTTTCTTTCCAGCGGGCAACAGCGAGTTCAGACACACGTCGATGTTGATGGTGCCTGAACCGCAGAAGAGCACTGAGGTGTACTTCTCTTCGGGTGCATGTGCCACCTTCAGCAAGTCGGTGCGCAACTGCTTCATCATGCCCGCAAACTCTTTCTCTCGTGGGCAGATGTCGGGCACCACCTGGGCATACTTCACGGTATCGGTCGTCGTTGCTGGCCCAGGGTTCAGCAACACGTTTCTCTTAACCAGCCCATGCGCTGGGCGACTTTCTTGATTCTCCATATACATTATATATATAAGTAACCACACAAAATTATCTTATACAATGATGTCTCTTCTTTTCGCCGCAAGCGGCTTGTTTTCTCGGACAATAATTTCCAATAATTGACGATAAAATGCGGCTTGCCGCATCATATAAACTATTTTTGTTCACCTACTTATTATAGGTACGGCAGGATGTGTTCCTCGGCATAGTTGAGGTCATCCACGTCGTCAATCTCATACCACTTCAAGCCCTCCACTCGCAACACATACACCTTCATCACCTCTTGCGACATGGTGAGCAACTCATACTCATAGCCCAACTTGGGCTGTTCTGCCACCTTCTTCGCATAGTCTTCACACATGGCACGATAGAACTTGTTGGAGAGTTTGTGGATGCCCACCAGTTCGCCCTTGGCGTCCAGTTCTGTCTCTACGGTGGAGCAACGGGTCAGGCGGTTGCCTTCGCCATACTCCACATAATATTGGTCTTGGAATTTCGTCACAGGGGTGATGAGCATGATGTCTGGCTCAGGGCATTCGAGCAGGGACGTGATGGCTTTCTTCTCAAACACGAGGTCGCTTTCCAGCAAGAGGAAGTCGTCATCGCCAATCACCTCACGGCAGTTCCACAGGGTGTACATGCTGTTCGTTTCGGCATAGCGAGGCGAGAACACGCACTCTATCTGCGGATAGACCTTTGCCAGTGCCTCATACTTCTCTTTCAGATAGCCTGTGCCGATGATGATGCGCTCGATGCCACAAGCAATCAGCGTCTGGATGCTCCGTTCCACCATCGATATGCCGCCACACTCCACAAAGCCCTTGGGCACCGTCTCCGTCATCTTGCCGAAGCGGGTGCCCAAACCTGCTGCCATGATGACTGCCGTCAGCCCATGTGCTGGACGTTTTTCACTTTCCATCGCCATTTGACATTTAACATTTGACATCTGCAAGGAACTTCATCAGCGCTTCCTTGTTCTGTATGGGGGTAGTAGTGGGTCTTCCGAGGTCTTTCCTTGCTCCCTTCTTCACCTTCACCTCGATGAGTCGCGGGCTTTCGCCCTTCGCTTGCAGGGCGTTCTTGAGCGAGTCCATGTCGCTGACCGACACCACCGACTTGTAGCCACATGCTTTTGCCACTGCCGGCAAGTCGATGTGCAGTCCTACCGTGGGCTGACCGCCCACAGAGTCGTGGGCACCGTTGTTGAACACCACGTGGGTGTAGTTCTTGGGCTGCATGTCGCCAACGATGCCAAGTGAACCCATGTGCATGATGGTGGCTCCGTCGCCGTCGAAGCAATAGACAGGACGTTCGGGCTGTTGCAAGGCGATGCCCAAGGCTATCTGTGAGGCGTGCCCCATGGAACCGACCGTCAGGAAGTCGCGGTCATGTCCCATGCCGTTGTTGGCACGATATTCGAAGAGTTCCCTCGAAATCATGCCTGTGGTTGAAACAATCACGGCTTCCTTCTCGATGCTTCCAGCCACGGTTTGAATCGCTTCCTCACGGCTCAGCGTCAGTCCTGATGCTGTGCCCGACTGCAACTTGTACTCGTCGAAGGTGCCCTTCTGAATGACGAAAGCAAAGGCGCGTTTGGTTTCTTGCATGTAGGCGATGGCTTCTTTCAGTTGCTGTGCCAAGTCTGCCTCCTCTGTAGCCATCACCACATTCCTGATGCCCATGGCTTCCAGCAGGGGGATGGTCACCTTGCCTTGCTTCACGTGCTGTGGCTCGTCGTGCTTGCCTGGCTCTCCGCGCCATCCCACCAACAGGAGCACAGGGATGTTATACACATCCTCGTCCGTCAGCGACATGAGCGGGTTCACCGTGTTGCCCAAACCCGAGTTCTGCATATAGACCACGGGAATCTGCCCCGAAGCCAGATAGTGTCCTGCCGCCAGCCCGACAGCTGCGCCTTCGTTGGCAGCAATGATGTTCTTCTCTTTCGGAGAGTTGTCGGTCAGATAGGCGCAGATGTTCTTCAGCAGCGAGTCGGGCACACCTGCATAGAAGTCAATGCCAGCCTTTGCCAGCGACTCAACAAAATATTTTGGTCGTATCATCTCTATATATCAGTTTTACAGAAGGGGAACGCCCAGCGCATGGGGGCTGGTGTCATTTCGTTCCTGGTATGAGTTCCAAGATTTCCTTGATGGGCATGCAGAGGTCTCTTGCCTCCTGTGCCCGATGGTTCTCCAAGATGCTGCGTGCCACTTTCATCATGGCGGGGTAGGCTGCACGGAGCATGTGGTTGGCATAAATCACGATGTTCACGCCCCACTGCTCAAAGTCTTCGGTGCGGAACTGGTCGTAGGTGGTCGGCACAATCACGATGGGCACCTGCGAGTGCACTTTCCTGAACTCCGTGCAGAACTCCTTGATGTCCTCGCCCGTCTTCTCCTTGCTGTGAATCATCACACCGTCAGCACCAGCCTCCACATAGGCAAAGGCTCGCTCCAAGGCATCAGCCACGGGCTTGCCGGCAATGAGGCTTTCCACTCGGGCAATAATCATGAAGTCCTTGGTCACCTGCGCATTCTTTCCCGCCTTGATCTTGTTGCAGAAGTTCTCGATGGTGTCTTGTGTCTGGATGGCATCCGTGCCGAAGAGGGAGTTCTTCTTCAGTCCAATCTTGTCCTCGATGATGACTGCCGAGATGCCGTTGCGCTCCAGTGTCCTCACCGTGAAGACGAAGTGCTCCAGCTTGCCGCCCGTGTCACCGTCGTAGATGATGGGCTTTGTGGTGCATTCCAGAATGTTCGTCAGGTCCTGCATGCGAGTGGTCAGATCCACCGCCTCGATGTCGGGTTTACCCTTCGAGGTGGAATCGGTGAGCGAACTTGACCACATGCCGTCAAACGACTCCATCACGCCTCCCTGCTCAAACTGCAGGTTCTCGATGATGAGACCGCTCAGTCCGTCGTGTGCCTCCAAGATTCTCACGATAGGTTTGGCGGCAATCAGCCTTCTCAGCGACTTCATGCGCACCTCTGGCGTGGTGCCGATGCTCTTGATTTCCTCTGCCAGAGCCGACGAGTTGATGCCCTGCGTGTAAGGAATCTCGATGACCTGTCCGCCCCACAGCTTCATCACCTCAAACACCTGCTCTCTGATCTCGCTGTCAGCACCCACCTTCCAGTCATCGCCGTGGATGATGTAGTCAGGCTTGTACCTCTTCAGGTTCTCCACATAACTCCACTCCTCCTGTGGCACCACTTGGCTCACGCCCTTGATGTTCTCCACCACCGTCTTTCGCTGTTCATACGTCAGATGCGGAATGCGCTTATGTGTCGCAATCGCCCTGTCGGTGAACAAGCCAATCATCAGGTCGCCATACTTGGCACCCTCATTGATAATATTGATAAGTCCTGGGTGCATGATGTCACCAATCATGCCCAAATAAACCGTTTTATTTGCCATCTTTTCATGTACAATTTACCATGTACAATGTACAATTTACCATGCGGCGAGTTGCTCTACTGTTCCAATGTAAATTGTAAACTGCACTTGAGATATTTTAGTTCTTTACTTTCTCATACACCCCCATCAGCTGCCTTGCCAGCCTCCGTGGGTCAAATGTTTCCATTGCATAGGCCCTTCCCCCCTCGATGGTCTGCTGCCGCAGTTCCGTGTCGGTCAGCAGCCGCACCATCTTGTCGCAGATGTCCTCGGGGCTGTTGGGGTCGGCCTTCTGTGCCCATGGGCCACCTGCTTCGGGCAGACTGCTCACGTTGCTGGTCACCACAGGGCAGCCGCACAGTTGAGCCTCCACCACAGGCAGACCGAAGCCTTCATAGAACGAGGGGTAGATGAACAACTGCGCATTCGTGTAGAGTCGCCTCAACCCCTCCGTACCCACCAAGTCGGGCCATACAAACCACTCTTCCATGCCCTTCTGGGCAATATACTCCTTCACCTGACGCTTGTATGAGCCGCCACCGCCAGCCACCACGAGTTTCAGCCTCAGGTCCTTCGGCATCAGCTCCATCGCCTTCACCACGCCTAAGAGGTTCTTCCGTGAGTTGATGCTGCCCACATAGAGCATGTAGGGCGGCAGTTCATCCTTCTCCATCAGCGGTTCGTAGTAGATGGAGTTCACAGGCTGATACACCACCTCCACCTTCCGCTCCGGCACATTGTAGAACTCCAGCACATCGCGCTTCGTACACTCGCTGATGCAGATGATGCGGTCGGCATGATTGCAGGCATACTGCCACTTCATGTCGTAAATCTTCCGGTCGTGCCAGTGATACATGTCGGGGAACGTGCGAAACGCCACATCGTGGATGGTCACGACCGAGGCAATGCCCGAGTGGAACAGTCCCACGGGCATCTCGTTGCTCAGTCCGTGAAACACCTCGATGCCATCCCGCTTCATGTCTGCCACCAGCCCATACGTCCGCCATGCACTCCCTCTCATCAACCCCTCAGGTTTCACCAGTCGGCATCCCTTCTTGCCCAGATAGGGCAGCGTTATTCCGTTCAACCTCACCTTTGGCGTGTAGAGCCAATACTCATTGTCGGGAAACTCAGCCGTCAGAATGTCAATCGTTGTACGACTGTGGTTCCCCAACCCTGTGAAGTTGTTGAATAGACGCTTGGCGTCGAAACCGATTCTCATTCCTTCTTCTTATATAATACTGGGTTCGTCTCCACATCGTTATACATCTTCATCTGCCGATACACCTTCATGTATTTCCTGCCCGCCTCGATGTCCTCCATGAGTTCGTCAATCGCAGTTGAAAGGTCTTTCCGTTGTTCCAGCAGCACGTCCAGTTTCTTCTGGCATGTTGCCTTGTGTTCAGCCGAAGCATCCTCACGCTCCACCTGCTCCTTCATGTGGTAAATCTTCAATGCAAGGATTGACAACCTATCTACAGCCCATGCCGGGCTTTCCGTGTTGATGGTCGCATCAGCCTTCACCGTCACATCCTTATACTTCGTCCAAAACCACGAATCAATCCGCTCCACCAAATCTGTTCTGTCCTGATTGCTTTTGTCGATGCGTCGTTTTAATGCCAATGCCGCTACAGGGTCAATTTCAGGGTCACGGATGATGTCCTCCAGATGCCATTGTACCGTGTCAATCCAGTTTTTCATATACAGGTCATGTTCAATACATCCAACCTCGTATGGATTTTTGACAGGTTGGTCAATATTGTCATCTACATGATAGTCTTTTATTGATTGCTCAAAAATGGGGTATGCAAGTTCTGTGAAACGCATAAAAAGTCGTTTTAATGTTAAAATCCGCTACAAAATTAAATATTTTCCTTCAAACATACAACTAAATAAAACAAAAACGCTAACTTTGCCACCACATTAGACAAAAAAAGCATAGCCCCAACCTTCCCCAAGCGCATCGCAGGTTGATTCCGAAGTTCGGTGCCCAAGTTGGAAGCGCAGGGGCTTCTTTTTGTCCTTTCACATTTTTTTGACTCAGTACCTCAAAATCGACGTACCCCACGTCGGTCAACCGACATGCCCCACGTCGACTCACCGACGTGGGGCACGTCGATTTAGGGGTTGTGGAAGAAGGAAAAACTCAAAGATTCCGAACGTGTTCGCCTGAACACCTCTGAAAAATGAGAAATGAGTGAATAAATTTGGTTTTTCTCTCACTTAATCGTACCTTTGTACCCAAAATCATTGAAGCAATGAAGATATTGATTTTGAATGGCCCTAACTTGAACTTGTTGGGCAAACGGGAGCCTGGCATCTATGGGAGCCGTGGCTTCGAGGACTACTTTGAGGAACTGAAGAAACGGTTCCCCGAGGTGGAGTTGGAGTATTTTCAATCGAACGTGGAAGGTGAACTGATTGATAAGATTCATGAGGTGGGTTTCACGTGGGACGGCATCGTATTGAATGCTGGGGCTTACACGCATACGAGCATCGCCTTGCAGGATGCCATCCGTGGAGTGAAGACCCCTGTGGTGGAGGTGCACATCTCGAATGTGCATCAGCGCGAGGAATTTCGCCACAAGTCAATGATTAGTTGCGCCTGTGTAGGTGTGATTTGCGGTTTCGGACTGGACAGTTATCGGTTGGCGGTGGAGGCTTTGAAGACCCTATAGACCCTCCCCTCACCTTCCCTATGAGGGAGGGGGTGGAATCTGAAATATGAGAAAACAAAAGAATATGATAACTGCCTATGAATGAAAAAAATGAGCAAGGTAACCACTCCCTCCCTGTAGGGAGCGTGAGGGGAGGGTCTCTGGATGACTACATCCTTGCTCACATAGACAAGGAGAGCGACTATCTGCACCGTTTGTGGCGGGCGACGCAGTTGCATCTGCTCTATGGACGGATGGCGAGCGGTCATTTGCAGGGACGACTCTTGAAGATGTTGGTGGGGATGATTCGTCCGAAGTTGGTGCTGGAGATTGGTACATATAGCGGTTATTCAGGCTTGTGCATTGCGGAGGGATTGCCAGAGGACGGACACCTGCATACGGTGGAAATCAATGATGAGCAGGAGGACTTCACGTTGCCTTGGTTTCAGAACTCGCCGTGGGCTGACAAGATTACGATGCACATTGGCGATGCGCTGGAGGTGGTGCCGAAGTTGGGCTTGCAGTTCGACATGGCGTTCGTTGATGGTGACAAGCGCAAGTATGTGGAATATTATGAGATGGTGATGGCGCATTTGAATGAGGACGGTTACATCTTGGCGGACAACACGTTGTGGGACGGGCATGTGGTGGAGGAGCAGGCACATGATGCACAGACGGAAGGCATTCGGGTGTTTAACGACCATGTGGCGGCTGACGAGCGTGTAGAGAAGGTGATTTTGCCGCTGAGAGATGGACTGACAATCATTAGGAAAGTAATGAACTAAAAAGAAGTTAAAGGAGTTAAAAGGAGTTATCGCTTCGCTCAGGAGTTAAAGGCCGATACTCTGCCAGCCCATGCGCTGGGCGACTCTCAACTGTCAACTGTCAACTGTCAACTCTCAACTCTCAACTGTCAACTCTCAACTCCTCCTAACTCCAAAAAACTAAAACTTGCGGAAGTTGAATAAATTGTACATGGTAAATGGCTAAATGGTAAATGATTAAATAGTAAACAGAAAAGTGGAAACAACAAGACAAAATAAGATTGCGCGTCTGATTCAGAAAGATTTGAGCAATATCTTTCAGGCGCAGACGAGGCAGACGAGGAATCTGCTGGTGAGTGTGAGTGTGGTGAGGGTGAGCCCCGACCTGAGTGTGGCTAAGGCTTATTTGAGCATCTTCCCTTCGGAGAGGGCGCAGGAGGTGCTGCAGAACATCAATGACCATGCGTCGGAGGTGCGCTTTGAGTTGGGCAAGTTGGAAAGGCATCAGCTTCGCATCATTCCTGAACTGAAGTTCTTTCTGGACGACTCTTTGGATTATGTGGAGCACATTGATGAACTGCTGAACAAGGGATGAGTGTATCGTTCTACATAGCGAAGCGTTATCTGTTGTCGAAGAAGTCGCACAGTGCCATCAACCTCATTTCGGGGGTGTCGGTGTGTGGTGTGGCGATTGCGACGGCGGCTCTGGTGTGCATCTTGTCGGTGTTTAACGGCTTTCAGGACATGGTGGCGGGACTCTTCACGGCGATGGACCCGGAGTTGAAGGTGGTGCCGGCTGTGGGGAAGTTTATGGCTGCCGATGCGAAGGGGCTGGCGGCACTGAGGGAGGATGCCGACGTGGAGGTGCTGACCGAGACGCTGGAGGACCAGGCGTTGCTGATGGTTAACAACCGTCAGGTGATGGCGACGGTGAAGGGGGTGGAGGATAACTTCGAGGAGTTGACGGGTATTGACAATATCCTGGTGGGGGAGGGTGTGTTTGAGTTGCATGCCGACGTGATTGACTATGGCATTCTGGGGGCGAACTTGCTGATGCAGTTGGGGTTGCCTGCCGATTTCGATGAGGCTGTGCAGGTGTATGCTCCTCGCAAGGGGGAGCGCATTGACTTGAACGACCCGCGGGAGAGTTTGAATCAGGAGGAATTGTACTCGCCGAAGGTGGGGTTCATGGTGAAGCAGAACAAGTATGACGCGCAATATGTGATTACGAACATTGCCTTTGCCCGTCGGTTGTTTGAGCGGCAGGGCGAGGTGTCGGCTGTGGAGATGAAGCTGAGGAGGGGGGCTGATGTGGGCAGGGTGAAGGCTCGGATGCAGCAGATGCTGGGGGCTGACTATGTGGTGAAGGACCGTTATGAACAGCAGGAGGACACGTTCAAGATTATGCAGATTGAGAAATTGATTTCTTACATCTTCTTGACGTTCATCTTGATGATAGCGTGTTTCAACATCATTGGCTCATTGTCGATGCTGATTATTGACAAGAAGCAGGATGCCCTCACGTTGCGGAACCTTGGGGCGAACGAGGGGCAGATCAGGAGCATCTTCATGTTTGAAGGAAGGATGATTTGTCTGCTGGGGGCGGTGACGGGCATTCTCGTCGGGTTGACGCTCTGCTGGCTGCAACAGGAGTTTGGCTTGATTCGCTTTGGCAGCAGCGAGGGCAGTTACATCATCAATGCCTACCCCGTGAGTGTGCGGTGGATGGATTTGTTGCTGATATTCGTGACGGTGATTGCTGTGGGGTTCCTTTCGGTGTGGTATCCTGTGAGGCGGTTGAGCAGGAAAATGATGACGAGCAATTTGTAAGTAGTGAAAGAAAACATTAACTCAAGTTTTCGCAAGTTGCTCAACTCCTTTAGCTCCAACGAAATAAAACATCCGAAACTTAAAAACATTAAAAGGTTTTAGTATATGAAAAAGATTTTATGGATGTCGGCAGCGAGTGTGATGGTGCTGCTGACGGGTTGCAGTAAGCAGAAAGCGTTTGTGTCGGACAACTTTGCCGTGTCGCCCACGCCGTTGGAGTATATGGCTGGTGAGGTGCCTGCCACCATCAGCATCAATGTGCCTGCCAAGTTGATGAACAAGAAGGCTGTGGTGGAGTGTACCCCTGTGCTGAAGTGGGATGGGGGTGCGTCGGCTGGCGACCCTTTCACCTTGCAGGGTGAGAAGGTGGAGGCTAACAATGCCATCATCTCCTACAAGAATGGCGGTCATGCCACCATGCGCTTCTCGGTACCGTTTGTCGATGGCATGGAGAAGAGCGACCTGATGATGCAGTTCAATGCCAAGGTGGGCAAGAAGACTGTGAAGATGCCGACCGTGAAGATTGGCTACGGCACACAATGTACACCTGCCCTCATCACCAAGACTGCCAAGACTGCTAACTTTGGTGTGGCTCCCGACAACTTCCAGCGTGTCATCAGCCAGAAGCAGGAGGCTGCCGTCAAGTTCCTCATCGGACAGGCCAACCTGCGTGGTAGCGAACTGAACAGCAAGACGGTGCAGGACTTCATCACCACCCTCAAGAATATCAAGACCGACGAGCAGAGCCTGGTGCTCAACAACATCGAGGTGAGTGCCTATGCCTCTCCCGATGGTGCCTATGCTGTCAACGAGCGTCTGGCTGAAAAGCGTGGTGCCGTGTCGGAGGGTTATGTGAACCAGCAGTTGAAGCAGAACCAACTTGCCACCAATGTCGATACCAAATATACGGCAGAAGACTGGGAGGGATTCCAGGCACTCGTCTCGCAGTCCAACCTGCAAGACAAGGATATTATTCTTCGGGTTCTCTCCATGTACCAAGACCCCGAACAGCGTGAGCGTGAAATCCGCAACGTGGCAGTGGTCTATAAGGAACTGGCTGACGCTGTGCTGCCTGAGTTGCGCCGTGCCCGCATGGTCATCAACTACGACGTGATTGGTCGCAGCGACGATGCCATCATGCAGCTGGTGAATGGCGATGCCTCAAAACTCAGCGTCGAGGAACTTATCTACGCTGCCAACACCCTTTCGACCAGCGATGCGCAGAAAGAGTCCATCTTGAAGAAGACCGTATCGCTCTTCCCCAACGACTACCGCGCCTACAACAACCTTGGCGAGTTGGCAATGAGGAAGGGAGACACCGAGACCGCACAAGCCTACCTGCGTCAGGCACTGGGCATCAATGCCAACGCTGCCGAACCGAATGTGAACTTGGGCATGCTTGCCATCCAGAACGGACAGTTCCAGGATGCCGAACTCTTCATCTCCAAGGGCGTGAACGCCAATAACTTCGATGAAGCCACGGGACACCTCTATGTGGCACAGGGCAAATACAGTCAGGCGTCAGCCAAGTTCGCCAACTCAGCCAACAACAGTGCCGCCCTCTCCCACATCCTCTCCCAAGACTATGCCGATGCCCTCAAGATATTGGGCAACATCAAGAACCCTGACGGCATGACCTACTACCTGCGTGCCATCCTTGCTGCCCGCATGGAAGACAAGTCGGAGGTGAAAGACAACATCGCTAAAGCCATTGCCCTCGACCCGTCGCTGACAAAGAGAGCCGCTAACGATGCAGAATTCTCAGATTACAACAAAGAATGAAGCACACACTCTACCTCTGCCTGCTGCTGCTTCTCGTCTCCTGTGGACCGGGTGGCAACTCCTTCCGCATTAAGGGAACGTTCCGCGACATGCAGGCAGGGGAACTCTACATCTACAATCAGAACGGCGACCATGCACGGCTCGACACCCTGACCGTGCAGGAAGGCAGGTTCCGTTATAAGGGGGAAACCGATGAGGTGACCCCCTACATCCTTGTGTTCCCCAATGGAGTGGAACAAGTCATCTTTGCCGGACCCAACGAAGACCTTGAGTATGAAGCCACCGCCAACGACTTGAGAAACTATGTGGTGAACGGCAACGAGGAAAACAAGTTGATGAACAAGTTCAGGGAAGAGACCTACACACAGAATCCTTCTCAAGTGACAAATACGGCACGTACCTACATCAAGGACAATCCCCTCTCCCCCGTTGCCGTCTATCTCTTTGCATACTACTTTGCCCAAAACGAAGAAGTGAGCCCTACCGAACTCAAAGACCTCCTGAAAGTGTTGCGTCCCAAACACCCCCACAACCACTACCTGCTCGACATCGAGAGCAAACTTGCCAATGCCGAACGCCGCCAAGCGGGGCAGTCCCTCCCCGATGTGACCCTGGTCCGAAAAGACCGCAAGCAAGAAAAACTCTGGCAGACAGCCAAAGACTACAATCTCATCATCTTCTGGGCTACCTGGATGCCCAATGGCACCGATTTCCTGTGGCGTGTACGCAATGCCACCTCCCAGCAGCGTGAGAACGGCAAACTGCGCATGGCTGCCATCTCGCTCGATATAGAACGCTACCGTTGGGAAGACATCATCCGTTCCGACTCTACCACCTCCACCCTCCAGCACTACTGCGACGGGCAAGGCTTCGAGTCGTCCGCCATCAAGACCCTCGGCATCGACGCACTCCCCTTCTACATCCTCACCGACAAAAACCATCGGGTGATAGAGAGTGGCGACGATGCAAACGAACTGAACGAAGTAATCAAAAAACATATATCCTCTCACCCCTAAACTCTAACCCCTAACCTCATGAACAAAAAGAACATCTTGAAGGCATTCGGTGCCGCATCAGCACTTCTGCTCACCACCCTGCTTGCAACATCTTGCAACTCAGGCAACAAAAATGCAACAGACACTTCAGTACAAGAACAACCCGAAGTGACCGAAGAGACACTCAAAGCACTTGCAGCCGCACTTCCCCAATATAGCGGAGTCAGCAGTTTCCACGACGGTCTTGCCATCGTGTGCGACAAAGAAACAGACCTCTATGGCTGCATCGACCAGACGGGCACCCTCGTCATCCCTTGCCAGTACCAGTATATCCACTATGATTTTCACGATGGCGTCACCGTCGCCACCACCACCGACGACGAGAACATCATCATCGACCGCGAGGGCAACACCATCGCCCCTTACCCCTATGGCAATGAAGGATTCTGCGGCTTCGAAGAAGGACTCATACCCTTCGTTCAGTTCGAACAAACAGCTAGCGGCGAGACTGACTGGGAGCAACCAGCCAAAGTTGGCTACCTTGACACCAAGGGAAAGGTTGTCATCCCAGCCACCTACGAATATATCCTCACTGAGAGTTCTGTCGCCAGCCACTTCAGCGAAGGTCTCTCCCCACAGTACAAGTACGACGATGAATCCGTCCACACCACCTTCATCGACAAGACAGGTCGTGGCGTCTTCACCTGCAAAGGTCGCGCTGACGACTTCCACGAAGGACTCACCCTGTTGGGTAAAGACCTCTCCACCAACGAAGACGACTTCCTGTGGCGCTATGGCTTTCTCGACAAGAAAGGAAAGGAAGCCATCCCATTCCGATTCGAGCGGGCAGGTCATTTCAGCGAAGGGCTCTGTTGGGCAGAAGAAGGCGACAAGAAAGGATTCATCGGCAAAGACGGAAAATTTGTCCTCACAGGTCCTTGGCACATCTTCACCCTCGATGAGGGAGGGGCAGAAGAGGAAGACCTCATCCCCACCTTCAGCGAAGGTCTCGCATGGGTATGCAACTCAGAAAACAAGTTCGGTTATATTGACAAGACAGGCACCCTCGTCATCCCCTACCGCTACGAAGTCGGCTACAATGACATCGACGAACGCTACGACCAGCAGCCCTGCTTCGACTTCCATCAGGGCATTGCCCGTGTGTGGGACAAATCCACAGGTAAATACGGCTACATCGACAAGGAAGGCAACGAAGTTCAGCCCTGCCAGTTCGACGATGCCTACGACATGAGCGAAGGACTTGCCCTTGTTCGTCGCGGCGACGATTGGGGCTACATCAACGCTCGAGGCATTTGCACCCTCGATATAAAAGAATAGTCCAGCCCCTCCACTTCCATGCTTGCCAAAGTCCATAGTGCAGCCCTTCAGGGACTGGATGCCCAACCTGTCATCGTCGAGGTCGATAACTTCGATGCTGGGCAGACTGCCAAATTCACCATCGTAGGCTTGCCCGACAATGCCGTCAAGGAAAGCCAGGAACGTGTGCAATCAGCCTTGCGAGTGAACGGCTACAAAGCCCCCTTCAAGTCGGTGGTCGTCAATCTCGCCCCTGCCGACATGCGCAAGGAAGGCTCAGGTTTCGACCTCCCGGTGGCGATAGGTGTGCTCTGCTCCTATGAATTCCTGAGTATAGACCAGCCCGAACGCTTCATGTTTGTGGGTGAGTTGGGATTGGGTGGCGAAGTACTACCTGTCAAGGGAGTGTTGCCCATCTCCATCAAGGCACGGGAACTGGGGTACGAAGCCCTGTTCGTGCCTGAAGAGAATGCACGTGAAGCCGCAGTGGTGAATAACCTGAAAGTCTATGGCGTGAAGCATCTGAACGAAATCGTTGGCTTCTTCAGCGGCACCACATCCATCCTGCCCACCATTGTAAATACTCGTGAGGAATTTTACTCCCAACTCTTCACCTTCCCCTACGATTTTGACGAGGTGAAAGGTCAGGAGAACGTCAAACGTGCCTTTGAGGTGGCAGCAGCAGGAGGACACAACATCATTCTTGTCGGCAGTCCGGGTTGTGGCAAGTCCATGATGGCAAAACGTCTCCCCTCCATCCTTCCGCCCCTCACCCTCAGCGAAAGCCTCGAAACCACACAGATACACTCCATTGCAGGCAAATTGAAGAAGGAGGACTCGCTCATCAGTCAGCGACCCTTCCGTGCTCCCCACCACACCGTGTCCGATGTGGCACTTGTGGGTGGCGGCAACACTTTCATGCCTGGCGAAATCTGCCTCGCCCACAATGGTGTGCTCTTCCTCGACGAACTCCCCGAGTTCAATCGTGCTGTCCTCGAAACCCTCCGCCAACCCCTCGAAGACCGCATCATCACCGTCTCCCGTGCCCGCTACAACCTCACCCTCCCATGTTCCTTCATGCTTGTGGCTTCCATGAACCCCTGTCCTTGCGGTTACCATCACCATCCCACCCGAAAGTGTGTCTGCACCCCTGCTCAGATTCAACGCTACATGAACAAAATATCAGGTCCTCTCATGGATCGTATTGACTTGCAGGTGGAAGTTGAGAGTGTCCCTTTTGAAGACATTTCCAAAGCTCCCAAAGGAGAACCCTCCTCTGCCATCCGCAAACGGGTGCTCAAAGCGCGGCAAATACAGATGGAACGTTACAAAGGAGTGAAAGGAGTGTATTGCAATGCCCAAATGACCACCTCTCTGCTCCAGAAATATGTACAACTTGATGAGGCAGCTCTCACCCTCCTTCGCACTGCCATGAAGAAATTCAATCTCTCCGCCCGTGCCTACGACCGCATCCTCAAGGTCAGCCGTACCATTGCCGACCTCGAAGGAGCAGAGCAAGTGCAGAGCCATCACATAGCCGAAGCCATAGGGTATCGCAACCTTGACAGGGAGAATTGGGCGGACTAACTCCCACATGACTGCAAGAGGCACCCTGTGCAATTTTTTCAGGCACTCCCCCAATTCCCGTAACTTGTTGACCCCCAATCACCGCCTTCCAGCACGAAATATTACGCGCTGGAAGGCTGAAATATTTCGCGCTGACAGCGTGAAATGTCACGCGCACCGTGCCGATAAAATCCAACAATAATATTAACGCCAGTTCGGTATAAGAGAACTTAACTTCGGGAGTTCTTTTTACCGCTTTGCGGGCTTCAGAAAAACAAGAAAAAATAAGAAAATACAAGATTCCTCTATTCGTTTAGAGGATGTCATAGACAATTTGTAGAGAAAAAGAGCAATTCGAAGTGTCGCGAATGTGAAAAAGGCGCAAACGGACATTAACTTTTCCACACTTCATTTTTTCGTTCATGTAACATTTCTGTTGTTAATGCATTTGTATTCAGTGATTTACATGTAACATCGTTCGAAAAAACTTTTCCACCCCTTTTTCTTTATTACCTCCAAGATTTCCCTTATCTTTGCCGTACGAAATGTTAAAAACGCATTGGTCTCGAAAAAAGTGTGT
>ONFA01000048.1 GCA_900316975.1 uncultured Prevotellaceae bacterium
TAAGAGGGGCTTACTTTTTGAAAAAAGTATCCGCAATGCCTGTTTTTCGGCAGTGCGGAAGATTTTTAATGTTCATTTGATTTTTAGCGGACAGCAATAATCCTTTTTATTCTTTACACCCAAAAAACACAGAACATCCAGCTTTGCGTGTACATATAATTATTATCAATGTCCCTACATATTCTATGAGTGAAACTGCGTTGGGTACATAGGTGAGATACCTCAACATCTGTGGGCGAGCAAATAGGGAGCGGCAGAATTGATTAGTACTACCCCCAATGGACCACCATGTGTAATAACGTGAGTTCGACGAATTCCAACAAAAATAATTTATGAGAAATTCGTGGCTAATTCATGAGAATTTATGTCCCAAATAAACACGAATTACCATGAATTAACCACGAATTTTTCATGAATTTAATTATTATTAGGTTTGCTAAATCCCAAGATTGGGCGGCGAGGCTGCCTGTTGTCACTCTGAAGTTGGGCAAGAGCCTCGTTGATAACATCAAGTTGGACACGCGTATCCTCGTTGATTTCGTTTTGATTTGCAAGAATATCTTCAATATCACGTTTTAATTCGTCAAAATCCTTGCACAATTGTACCGCATCAGCATTCACATCAGGTTGGGGCAAGGAAACTACCATGCGGCGAATATCCACAAAAGCACGAATGATGCCAATATTAACTTGAATAGCGAGTGGAGAACGGAGTACACTGCTAAGCATGGCAACACCTTGTTCAGTGAAAGCGTTAGGAAGGGAACGCATTTTTGAGAAGTCTTTTGAGGTCACAATTTGTGACCGCAAATTTCCATTCCCTTCTATATCAGCACATCTTGAGATCACAATTTGTGACCTCAAAATCTCAAATTCACCTTTTGTCAACTGAAACATGAAATCCTCTGGAAACCTTTCAATATTACGTTTCACGGCTTGATTAAGGGCTTTGGTTTCAACTCCATACATAGCAGACAAGTCGAAGTCCAGCATCACCCGTTGACCACGAATAATATATATAAGATTCTGAATATGTTCTATTTCATCCATGTTTAGGCTATTCTAATTTCTTCACCTCTGTTCAGAAGAACATGAGCGGCAACGAGTTCTTCCGTTTCTGCGAAAGTCACCCTTCATGCAGGAATGGCTCTTTTGAAGAGAAAGGCTACATGCGTTCGGGCATCTCAATGCCGAGCAAGCCCATGCCGAGGCTGATGACTTTTGCCACTGCCTTGGCGAGGGAGAGACGGAAGAGTTTGAGGGTCTCGTCGGTCTCGCCGAGGATGGTGAAATCGTGGTAGAACTGGTTGAACGCCTTGGTGAGTTCGTAGCAGTAGTTGCAGATGCCTGAAGGGCTGTAGTCGGTGCCTGCCTGACGAACGGCTACGGGGAACTGACTGAGTTTCTGGATGAGCTCGGTTTCTTTAGTTGACAGTTGACAGTTGACAGTTGACAGTTCTTTGGGGATGACCACTCCTTGCTCGTTGGCTTTACGGAGGATGGAGGCAATGCGGGCATAGGTGTACTGGATGAAAGGTCCTGTGTTACCGTTGAAGTCGATGGACTCTTCGGGGTTGAAGAGCATGTTCTTTCGGGCATCCACTTTGAGGATGAAGTATTTGAGGGCACCCAGACCGACTTTGCGTGCCACCTCATGAAGGTCTACAGACCCTCCCCTCACCCTCCCTACAGGGAGGGAGTGGTTACTTTGTTCGGTTGTTTCCTCATTAGCATCCCCATTGGCAGAGATACTACTCCCTCCCTGTAGGGAGGGTGAGGGGAGGGTCTGCCGTTGCTTGGCTTGTTCGTAGGCATCGGCTATCATGGCTGCCATGAGGTCGTCGGCATCTACGACAGTGCCTTCGCGGCTCTTCATCTTGCCGTTGGGGAGTTCGACCATGCCGTAGGAGAAGTGGACGAGACCCTTACCCCACTTGAAGCCGAGTTTGTCAAGCAGGATGGAGAGCACTTGGAAATGGTAGTTCTGCTCATTGCCCACCACATAGATCATCTTGTCGATGGGGAAGTCTTGGAAACGGAGCTTGGCGGTGCCGATGTCCTGTGTCATATAGACGGAGGTGCCATCGGAACGAAGAAGGAGTTTTTCGTCGAGTCCTTCTGCCGTGAGGTCAGCCCACACGGAGCCATCTTCGCGACGATAGAAGAGGCCTTTCTCCAGCCCTTCCATCACCTTTTCCTTGCCTTCGAGGTAGGTGTCTGACTCATAGTATATTTTGTCGAAGCTCACCCCCATCATCTTGTAGGTCTCGTCAAATCCGGCATAGACCCACTCATTCATCTTCTTCCAGAGACCGCGTACTTCAGGGTCGCCCTGCTCCCACTTGACGAGCATCTCATGGGCTTCCTTGATGAGGGGAGCCTCCTGTTTGGCCTTCTCTTCGTCCATGCCCTGTGCCACCAGCGCCTTCACCTCCTCGCGATAGTGCTTGTCGAAAGCCACATAGTAGTCGCCTATGAGGTGGTCACCCTTCTTGCCAGAGGATTCAGGTGTCTCACCGTTGCCCCATTTGAGCCATGCCAGCATGCTCTTACAGATGTGGATACCGCGGTCGTTGACGATGTTGGTCTTGACCACCTTGTTACCGTTGGCTTCGACGATGCGTGCGAGGGCGCTACCAAGAAGGTTGTTCCTGACATGACCGAGGTGGAGGGGCTTGTTGGTGTTGGGGGAAGAGTATTCTATCATCACCAGCGGACTCTGGTCGGTGACAGGCTGGAAACCAAACTTAGGGTCGGCATTGATTTGATTGAGCAAGGAAATCCAAGGGGCATCGCTAATGACGAGGTTGAGGAAGCCCTTCACCACATTGAACTTGGCGACCACATCGCCAGCATGTTCCACAAGGTACTGTCCAATCTCGTTACCCACCATATCGGGAGCCTTACGGGCTGCTTTCACGAAGGGGAACACCACCACAGTGAGGTGTCCTTCAAACTCCTCACGAGTCTTTTGCAACTGCACCTGCTGGGCAGTTGCCTCCATGCCATACAGCGCCTTCACAGCTGCCTGTACGCCTGCTATGAGTTTTTCTTCTATTGTCATATCTTACTTTTTACTCTTGATTGATTAAAATCTGACGCCGAAGGAGGCCTTGGCACACCAATCGTTGATGTGACCCTTACCGTTCTTGTATTTATAACTGAACGTGTCGAACTGTGCATAGGCACTGACAAAATATCGGCTCCACTGATAAGCGACCGTGGCACGTGCATCCAGATTGATGCTCACGTGTCCATCGTGATTTTGCTTACCGACAGACTCCAACTTGAAGTCTTTGTCACTGTTCGAGTAGGCATAATACCAATCATAATCCTCTGGATTACAGTAGCCCAATTCGTCCCCCTTGTCAGCAATATACTGATTCAGTCTTTTGATATTCTCTTCGTCCGAAGCATCTTTGCGCCAAATATTGTTCAAATCCTCCTCAGGCACCCACAATTTCTTATACTTCACCAAATCATGATCCCCCTCATCGGAGGCAGCAAACATCTTTCTGGAGAAATTTGAGTCATAAAGTGACACCTTAATTTTGTCATAGAAAGTCAACGAGGGCAATGCCGTAATATTAACGAGCCACCCCTTGGCTGGCACCCAGTTGTAAGAATAACCTGCGCTCACGCTTGCCTGCCACTGCTTGATACAACCCACCTTGCTCATCATCATGACAAAATCAGCATTATAATCAGTGGTGGCAAAGTTGTATTTCGAGTGGAAGAATGAAATTCCTACAAGGGGCGAACCTGCCGAACGCTTTTGGATAACTGCCTGACGGCGGGCTGCGGCATAGGAGAAACGCTTGTAGTTGAAGATATAGAAACCATTCAGATAGATCGTGCGTGCCTTGATGGGATCCATCAGATAATATGTGTCCTTATCACTCAAAGTTGTCATCTCTCCTGTATCTTCGTCTTTATAATTAATCTTCATATTCACTTCCGGTCTATCGGTCTTGAAGGTATGATAACGGAAATTCAAACTGTAGAACTTGCCTGTGGAGGTGAGGGTGAGGCTGGTACCTTTGTCACCACCCAAGTTGACAGCATATCCCAAACCATGACCACGATAGCCGACCCAAGCACCCACCGAGGTGCTGACCTTGGTCAAGATGCGTGGTTCCCAATCAATACCTTCACCTGGCTCTGCCTGTGGGAATTGGCTTCCATCCATCGTGGAATTCATTTTCAAGTCTGTCTGGTCGAAGGCTGTCTGCACCATTGCTGACCAAGGACGTTTGGGCATCTCAATGTAACGAGGGTCATGCCCTTTCACTCGAGTAGAGTCGAAAAAATTAGTCACTTTATCATACACTCCTCTCAAACCTCGGGAGGAAGTGACGGAATCAGAACTAACTGAACTCTGTGCAAAGCCCAACTGGGCACAGACGAACAATAAGATAATGAATGAGATTCTCATAATGTATTACTTTATATTAACATTTTGAATGCAAAGGTACAAAAAAGTTAGGAGTTAGGAGTTAGGAGTTAGGAGTTTTTTGATTTAGGGGATACTTCACACAAAAAAAGGACTGCTTTTCTCACGAAGAACAGTCCTCAAACCAATAAAAATCAATTTACCAATATATATAGTAGAAAGAGAGAGAAAATCGAATGCAGAATGACATGAATTCATTCATTTCTTATGCTGAGATGCATCCTCTCTTATGCAAAGAGAGAGAAAATCTTTTTATCTACGTCCACCACCTGTGCGTCCACCTACAGCAGCACCTCCGCCACGAGTACCCATGCTGGCACCTGCACTGCTGCGAGTGCCCATGCTGGCACCTGCGCTGGTGCGAGTTCCGATGTTGCTGCCGCCACGGGTCGGCATCCGTACATTCGACACAGAAGAAGAGGTAGTGGTTGTCGTGCGGGTGCCACTGTTGAAACGAGATGAACTGTTCATGTTGCTGCCGCTGCGGATGCCGCCAGTGTTTGCATTGACACCGTTGTTGCGCATCTCGGGAGTGGATGTAACATTATTCACGTTCACATTGCGGTTCACGTTCACGTTGACATTGGTGTTCACGTTGTTATTGATGTTGCCGTTCACACGTGGAGTCATGTTGTTCATCTCACCTCTGCGAGGCACTGCGCCACGGTATGCCCCATTGGGAGCCATGCCACCGCGAGGACCCATATCGCGAGGAGGAGCCATTCTATCCCTTCTTGGCGCCATGCCACGGAAGAAGTGACCTCCCGTGTAGGTAACCAGTGGACGGGGTGCGTGGTAGTAGTAACGATTCACACCATAACGGTCGTAGTCGTAGATGCTGAAGCGCCATGCACGATTGGCAAACACGATGGGACGATAGAAATAGGTGTAGTTGATGACACGATTCCAGAGTCTGACGCCGAGCAGGTTACGGAGAGCCACGTCACGGGCGGTCACCACTGCCATGTAGTCGTCGTAGTAGTATCCCAGTGCCACATCATCCAGATATTCGTTCACGCCCCAGATGTAGTCGTAGTTGATACGATATATCTCGTCAATGAGGTAAGGGTCGCTGATACCAAGTGTGTAAGCCATGCGGTCGGTCAAGAACCGTGCATTGCTGCGCATTGCTGCGATGCTCATGCTCTGAGCGTTGACTGTCATTGCTCCGATGAAGAGAACGACTGCTGCGAATGTAGTTCTTAAAGCCTTCATAGTTGTATTGTTTTTAGAGTGTTAAACTTTTTTATTTCTTTGCCTTTGACTTTTTAAGAGCCGCCCTAATGGTGGGCTTTTCTTTTGTTGTCGATGCAAAGTTACGGCAAAAAGAAACCCCTTGCAAATGGCTTTTTCCTATTTGCAAGGGGTTTTTCCCTATTCTGTGAAGGGGAGTTCGAATTGAACGGCTCCCAAAAGATTGAATGTCATCCGATGATAAGGTGTAGTTCCGTGAATTTCAATGCCTTTCCGATGTTCCTTTGTCGGATAGCCTGCATTGTGGTCCCAACCGTAGTAAGGGTATTCTTTATGCAATTCCTTCATGTAATCATCGCGATAAGTCTTCGCCAAGATAGATGCCGCCGCAATAGAGAGGTATTTCCCGTCGCCTTTCACAATAGTGGTGTGCGGGATCACCTTCCCTTCATGCTTGTATGGCAAGAACTTGTTGCCGTCGATGATGAGGTTCTGCGGGCGTACCTTCAACCCATCAATCGCACGGTGCATCGCCGTGATGCTGGCACGCAAGATGTTCATCTCGTCAATCTCCTGTGCCGTCACGATGCCCAAAGCCCATGCCAAAGCATCACGTTCGATCTCTTCGCGCAATTGATACCGCTGCTTAGCTGTGAGTTGCTTCGAGTCGTTCAGCAAGTCGTTGTGGTAATCAGGCGAAAGAATCACCGCTGCTGCATACACGCTACCTGCCAAGCATCCTCTGCCCGCCTCATCACAGCCCGCCTCAATGACTCCTTCTTTATAATATGGTAACAACATTATTTCGGTTGTTTGCCGATGTAAGCCAAAATACCACCATCCACATAGAGGATGTGACCGTTCACGGCATCAGAAGCATGAGAAGCCAAGAACACAGCGGGACCACCCAACTCTTCAGGGTCAAGCCAACGCCCTGCAGGAGTCTTGGCACAGATGAACGAATCGAACGGATGGCGACTGCCATCAGCCTGACGTTCACGCAGTGGAGCCGTCTGAGGAGTGGCGATGTAGCCGGGACCAATGCCGTTGCACTGGATGTTGTATTCGCCATACTCCGAACAGATGTTGCGAGTCAGCATCTTCAAACCACCCTTTGCTGCAGCATAAGCAGACACAGTCTCACGTCCCAATTCCGACATCATGGAGCAGATGTTGATAATCTTGCCTTCACGACGCTCCATCATCTCAGGCAACACAGCGCTGGCGCAGATGTAGGGTGCCACAAGGTCAATGTCTATCACCTCCTGAAACTCCTCACGTGCCATTTCATGCATAGGAATACGCTTGATGATGCCAGCGTTGTTCACAAGAATGTCAATCTGCCCCACTTCCTGATGAATAGTTTCCACCAGTGCCTTCACTCCCTTCTCGTCCGTCACGTCACAGAGGTAGCCCTTCACATTCGTGATGCCAGCCTTCTTGTAGTTGTCCAGCCCCAACTGCAAAGACGCTTCGCTCCTTGCGTTGAACACGATATTCTTTGCACCAGCCTCAGCAAACGCCTTGGCAATATTGAAACCGATGCCGTAAGATGCACCCGTCACCCAAGCGTTCTTACCTTCCAAAGAAAATTTCGATAAATCTGCCATAATGTTTCTTAGTTGATTAGTTGATTAGTATTTGGGTTGATCAGTTTTTTGAGGTTGTCAGATGAGCCTGTAGAAACGTTTGGTGCGTAGGCTCATTTGTCTTGCAAATTTACATAAAAACCTTGAGTTGCAAGCCTCTTTGCTCAAAAAACTTCAGTTTTTGGTGTGAAATGACTGAAAAAATTTCCATCGCTATGTGGGCATGTCGCCTCAGCAGTTCAGACAAAGCAGTTTCAATTAACAATTAACAATCTCCATGATTCAGAGACAGTGAATTGTTAATTGTTTTTTCAATCTTCTCCTTTGCCTCGTCCAACAGAGCAAAGAGTTCCTCCTGGGTGGTGGCTTGGAGGATGCGGATGCGAGTCTGCCGAAAATCGGGAATGCCTTTGAAAAGTGGGCAATTGGCAAGGTGGCGGCGCACGTGGATGATGCCGCCAAGCATTGTGCGCTTGTTCTCCTTCAGAGCATTATCTTGCCGGAGGGAGTAAGCGATGCTCTTCTCAACCTGTCGCTTCAGCACGTCAAACTTCCAGTCGAGGGTCATGGTGTCATCGTGACGACCTGTGTCGAGATAGGTGCGCACGTCCCTGAAGAGCCAGGGCTGGCCGAAGGTGGCGCGGCCTATCATGACGGCATCGACACCATAGCGGTCGAAGGCAGCCTGTGCCTGTTCGGCTGTGCAGATGTCGCCGTTGCCGATGATGGGAATGTGGATGCGCGAACTGTTCTTCACCTCGCCAATGAGAGTCCAGTCGGCCTCACCCTGATACATCTGGGAGCGAGTGCGACCGTGGATGGTGAGTGCTTCGATGCCGCAGTCTTGAAGCCGTTCGGCAAGTTCGAGGATAAAAGGCTTACCTTCCTGCACAGGAAGCCATTCGGCTGGCATGTCGTAGAGTGAAGGCACGTCCCAGCCGAGACGAGTCTTCACGGTGACAGGAATCTTGACGGCTTTAACCACCTCGCGGGCAATGTCAAGCATCAACTCTGGAGTGCGCAGCATTCCAGCACCTGCCCCCTTGCCCGCCACCTTCTTGACGGGGCAACCGAAGTTGATGTCAAGGATGTCGGGCTTGGCTTCGCTCTCCACCATCTTTGCCGCCTCCACCATGCTCTCCACATCACGACCATAAATCTGGATGGCGACAGGGCGTTCGCGTTCATCCACCCGAATCTTCTCCAGCGAACGGTTCACGTTGCGGATGAGGGCATCGGCACTGACAAACTCAGAATAGACCATGCTCGCCCCGAACTCCTTGCACAAAAGCCTAAAAGCCTGATCTGTCACGTCCTCCATGGGCGCCAACAGAACAGGCTTATTGCCAAGATTGATTTCTCTGATTTCCACTTTTTATGCCTCCGAGAACTGATCCTTGCCTACACCGCAAAGTGGGCACTCGAAATCATCGGGAAGGTCTTCAAATGCTGTACCGGGCTCAATGCCACCCTCTGGATAACCTACCTCTGGGTCATACTCCCAGCCGCAGGTGTCACATACGTATTTTGCCATAGATATTGGGGTATTTAGTTGTAAAAAACGCCCAGCGCATGGGCTGGTTACTTAAAATATCTGTTATACAAGCCTTGGAAACCTGCACCATGACGTGCTTCGTCCTTTGCCATCTCGTGAACGGTGTCGTGGATAGCGTCGAGGTTCAACTTCTTTGCCACCTTCGCAATCTCCAGTTTACCGGCACAAGCACCTTCCTCTGCCTCCATGCGCTTTTTGAGGTTCGTCTTCGTGTCCCAAACCACCTCGCCGAGCAATTCAGCAAAACGAGAAGCATGGTCAGCCTCCTCGTAAGCATAGCGACGGAAAGCCTCAGAAACCTCTGGATAACCTTCGCGATCTGCTTGACGAGCCATCGCCAGATACATACCCACTTCGGTACATTCACCCATGAAGTGATCCTTCAAGCCCTGAAGCACGAAAGCACCTTCCTCACCTTCGGGGATAGCCTTTGCCACACCTAATTCATGTTCACAAGCAAAATTCAATCCTTCAGTCTCTTCCTTCAGTTTGAACTTCTCGCCAGGAACCTTGCACTGCGGACATTTCTCTGGAGGGTTCTCGCCCTCATACACGTACCCACACACGGGGCACACCCATTTTTTTGCCATAAATGTTAGAGTTTAAAGTTAATACTACTTTTCCTTGAATCCGTAATTTTTGCAAAGATAGGGAAAAGAACAATCCCTCCAAAACTTTTTTTCTAAAAAAACATTAACAGGTTTCGTTTTTCAGCGATTGGGATAAGTCACCTCATTGCTTCTCTCGCCCAAACCTCCATAGAAATTGGCACACCGAACCGAGTAGCATGCCCCCTCGGCAGTCCCTTTGGGCACATTGTAGAAAGGCTGCGTGGTGAATGCCACCACATCGCGATTCTTGCAAACAGCATACAGACACGCCTCTGGCACATCATCCCAGTAAATGCTGCCACGGTCCTTAATGTGGACTACAGGAGGATTGACCTGTGCCGACTTCCGCTCCGGATGCCAGCCAGGGAACACATCATTGATGTCATACTTATCAGCCTCGGCAGTCGTCAAGTTTGCATTATAACGCATGTTGGTCGTCACATTGTTAGCATCCTTAAACTGCATGCGGCGACCACGGGTCGGAGCCAATTGAAACTCATTGTCCAGGCTCTCATATTCAGAGAACAAACGAGGCAAGGTGCCATGCATCTCAGTCCACCCCAACGAATCAGGCAGCAACTCCATCAACGTACCCAGAAAGACTGCACGTGGCGCATTCTTCCACGGACGACCCAGCATATACTTCCCCTCCTGCTGCTTATCGCCATAGATGCGACAACTGTTGAACACATAGCCATACGTGCGGTTTGCCTCCGTAGCAGGTGCACAAATCACATCACCCTTTCCACCCCGTTCGCGCAATTCGATGTCGCAACGGTTGAAATAGATGGTGCCTCCCCCACAAATAAAGTCCACCGTTCCCTTGATGGTGCAGCCCTCCAGATAAGTAGTGCCCCCATCGTTTGTATAATAAGTGTCCTGATTGCTCATCAGCGAGAGGTTCTTGAAGATATTGCCTCGACAATTCTTCTCGTTCAGTGCCACAGCACGGCTGGCAAAGGCATTCATATCATCGCGGTAGTTCGACCACAGCTCCAAGTCCTGAATGTATGTGCTGTCAGCCCCCTTGAGGAAAAGCGTGCTCGTGCAACTGATACCCTCATGCATCGGCATTGACTCTATCTGTGTGTTCTTCATCCCCTCACCACAGATGCTGGTGTTGGGAGCTGTCAAGACTGTCATTGGACTCGGAATGGTCAGCTCCTTCCCGTTCTCTGTAATCTTGATAGGATTCCCCTCCCCTTTGATACGATACATGCTCGATTTAATAAAGATGCGGTATCTTTTCGACTTGTCGGGACGATTGTTAGCAGCATGGATGGCTGAAATGAAATTGCCATTGTCTGGCACAATAAAGTCATACTTATAACGGATGCGTCCCAACGAGTCGGGTGTCTGAGCCGTCACAAGCGAAACAGACAATGTCCAAAGCACGAAGGCAAGCATTAGCAGCGATGTCAGTCTTTGCATACAATCCAAAATTTTTGCAAAGATACGATTAAAAAATGAAATACCGGCCATCCGTACCAAAAAAAGAGGGATGCAGCTGTCTTTCAGCCACATCCCCCTGCCCGTTGTTGGGCAAACTCTCACTTGAGTTTCTCCAACTTGTCATTCTTCTCAATCGTCCACCCTTCACGCTTCGAGAGTTCGCAGTCAGCCCCCTTAAACATCTTCGCAGCCTGCTGGTCGCCCTTCAACTGCCAATTGAGCCAAGCCAGTGCCACCACCGAGAACTCGCCGCCATGAGGCTGTGCATAAGTACCACCATGCCCCACAGGGAAGTTTGTGGCACAAGCAGGCACATGGTCAATGCGGTGGAAGTCATCCATACCATTGCCATAAGCAATGTCCTTCTCGCCACCAAGAATATAGATGATAGACGAATGAATCTCCTTCAGTTTCGACTTGGGAGGCATCGGCATGCCACCCACGGCACTGCCCGCATTCTCTTGATTGAACAGACCGCTGTTGCAAATCATCAACGTCTTGATGCGCTTGTCGGCACAGTTGAAGAGGGTCTGCAAACCACCGCACGACATACCAGCCACGCAGATGTTCTTCACGTCAATCTTACCATAGTAAGGCGAGTTCTTGTCAGCATTCTGCTGTTCCACCCAGTCCATCGCCTCAATTTGCTGTTCCGTTGTGGACATCGGACCATGGTAGCGCTCACCCTCCTGAGGCATGAAGCCCGTAGCCACCACGATGTAGCCATGCGAAGCAATCTCATTCAGGAATTTGTAATGCTCAAAGGGAGAATTGTTGCAGGCACCATTACCCCACACCAACACAGGCAGTGCTTTCTTCTCGTTGAAAGCCGACAAATCCTGCGGCACGAAAATCGTGTGAGCCTCCAGTGTCGGCTCCTCCTTCATGACAGCCTTGTAAGGACCTGTTCCGCCCTCCTCCACCACACGTGAAGTAGGCTTCTCGTCCATCATTGTAAAACTCATGCTGACGGCACCCACTGCCATCAAAGCCGTTGCAGCAAATGCTGCGGAAAGAAAACTTTTTACTTTCATCTTTATATAAGTTTAGAGTTGAGAGTTTAGGGTTTAGAGCCCCCTCCGACTCCCCCAAGGGGGGAGAGAGGAGTTAAGTCAGGGTTATTTTACCTTCCAAATCTTCAGGCAAATAAAGCCCTGTTCACCGCCCATGCTGGGTTGGCACACAAAGATGGCATTGTTCAGCCATGCATACTTGCTGTCCTGTGGAGCCTCAAACTGAGGGGCAGTACGGAAATAGAACTGGTTGTTGCCATTCTCATCCTTGCCCGTGTAAATCAAGCCCTTGTTGCGTATATGAATGTTCACACCATCATCCGTCTTGATGCTGTAGATAGCCTCCACTTCCGTGCGACCATACTCATTGTCCTGCAACTGATAGTCAGCACCGCCCGGAAGGATGGTGCCCTTCATCTTGGGACCCTCAAACGTGCCCCCAACAATCGGGATGACAAAACGATTGCCATGCGAAGTCTGTCCCACCTGATAAGCACCTTCACACTTCACTTTTAGTTCCACGACATATTCCAATGCCGGACCTTCATTCTGTGCTTTCATTCCCATGAAGAAAGCCAAAAGACACAATGCTGTTAAAATTTTTTTCATTTTCTTATCTTTTAATAATAGGTTTAGTAAAAATCACGGCAAAGATAAAAAGAATCTTCGAGATGAAACACCATTAAGGGATAAAAAAATGAAAAGACCGCATAAATCACCTGAAATCCACGAAAATCACATTTACCAAAAGAATTTTAATTGTACAAAATCGTTTTAACCTTCCGTACCTAAGTGAAACACCTCTCACTTTTTCGCAGTAACCTGCAATCTTCAACCGACGACGCGATGAAGGCGACGTGTAGGTTGAGGTGAACGCCTCGTGTAGTCGGAGGTGATGGCGACGTGTTATAGATGTGCAGGTGCAGGGCTTCACAGCCCCGCACCTGACGTTGATGGAATCATTGCTGATTCATCAATGTTGGCGAGTGGATTTCTTTGTTTTTCCTCTTCATGGATGCTCCTCAAGAACTCACGTTCTTCGTAAGGCGTAACATCTTCTTCCTGCTTGTCACTTGGTGACCATGCCACCGTGGCAATTGGAGAATAATAGTACTTGCTCCATGTCTGAACTCCGCTGCTGTAAATGATGCACTTCTCCTTCAATTTATATTCACCATGGGGTATGCTGTCTTGATTAAGTATCACATACGGATTGTCAACATAGGCATCACCCATGATGGATGTGCATGGAGCAACCCTGTAATATCTGTATCTTACTGTGTGAGAAAGTGTTTTCTTCCTATCATCTTTTCCCGAGATGTAATGCTTTTCCGAAACAGGATTTCCCTTAGAATCATACAGGAATTGAATCTTTTGGACTTCTTTTGCAGAGCCACTCCATTCTCTGCTATAGTTCACCTCTTTCAACACCCCTTTGCGATTATAATTGTATTCCAATTTACTATGCAATTGCAGGGCACCCTCCTTGCTCATCCATTCACTCACACGACTTGTCCTTCCTTTTTCATCATATATCCATTCTTTGTGAGAATGAGTAGTCCAGACCGAATCTTTCCAAAACTTCATGGTCTGTGAAGTGACTTTCACATTGGGGGCATACATGAAGGTTACTTCCGAAACTGGTATGGAAAAATCACCGTTATCTTCGTATGTAGTATATTGTATAAGAGAGCCGTCATTGCCATAAACATTTTCTCGCTTACCCTTATCTTCAATGTGATGATTCCCCATTCTCAGCCATCTCGTTTCCACATTCCGTCCTTGGGCATCATAATAAAAATCAACATTGACACATTCCTCTTCCCCGTTTTCCGCCATGACAGCAATGGCAAGGCGGATCGTCCTCCCAGCCGCATCAAGTTGGCGAACCTTTGTCTGGTAAAGTTGCCACCCTCCATTCACCGCCTTATAGGTCTTTTCTGTGACACACATGGAATCCGTCTGATAATCAAAAACGGTCTTTCGTCCTCCCTCTATCGTCATCTGGACGATGCTGTCAAGGCGCTCTTTGTAATCACGCATGCTCTTTGCCTCCGCACCAATGGCACAGAGGCAACAAAGGCCAAGAATTGTCTTTTTCAATAGTCTTCCCATATCATTTTTTCTTTCCGAATCACAAAATCACCATATTACTCCCTTAATTAAGTCAAAAGATATTTCAGAACTTCCATTCACGTCGTCAATAAGAATTCTGCGCGTCTTATTATAAATATGGCGTCCCACGACATAATGGTCAGCCAATCTAATAATAACATTATGAAGACGCCCACTCGTTCCGCCCAATTCTATTAGTTTCTGTACAGTTATTCCAGGCTCCTCAACAATTACAGTGTCATTTGTGACAGTATCAACTATTCCATATATGTCATTCATATAGCCCTGAAATCCTAAACCTATGGAGTCTCCTATCATGACCATAATTGATGGATACATTCCATTAGATATATCAATATTATTTCTCTGTATAATGCCACGAATTTGCCCTTCTGCGTTGTAACCGCCTTTTAGATGAATTAGGCACCATATTCCACATTCATTATCTTGTATCTCATATCCCCATTCATCATCTCACCCTACAGGTATAGGTTCAGGGTCTCCTAATCTTGTTCCCATTTCTGCCAATGTGTACATGTCGCTGTCATAATAGTCATCATCCTGGCTGCATGAAGCAAGCAGGACCATTTCGGCAGCAAGTGCGCATCGGTGAACAGATAGATTGGTGACAGGTAGCACACCACGCTCATCCATGCGGCAAGGAATTTGTATGGTAGAGAGGTTTTCATTTGCCTTGTCAGTATCCATATCTCCTCATCCATCAGCATTGGGATCATAATACGCCTTTTCGTCATCCTTCACTCCTTCTTTAATCCATTGTTTATATGAACGGAAATAGAAATTTCGCCCCAGGCTATGGCTGAAGTGAATGGCTGCGGGTTCTCCATTATCTTCCCATATCAGTACTTCAGATGACTTGTCAGAATGTTTGTCTTCTAATGTAACAACATAATATCTTCTGCCAACATTTTTTTGGATACTTGAACGCTTATCATTGCTATTATAAACTTTGACCGTCGGGAAAATCGTTGATTCCAAATCTTTTTGGTAATAGTCGGGTCCAAAGTTTTTAACAACCTCCTTGGCGAGTTTTATTAAGTAAGTATCTCGCTTTGCGGGTTTCATAGTACTCAAATCATGGCTCTGTGCGTACGAAGAAATACAACATACAGCCAATAATACAGATAAAAAAACTGATTTCATATTTTCTATTTTATATATATATATGATTTATTATTAATTCAACTTTCGCAAGCTCCGCTTGCCTTGAAGATAAAAGGAGATAAAAGAAGACAGAAGGAGATAAAAGACATTAGTTTTGCTGCAGAAACAGGGCAGACAGAGTATTGTCCTTTATCTTCCGCCGCTGAAAAGCGGCCATCTTCCTTTATGTTCCTATATCTACTAAACATGCGAAACTTGAGTTAATAATTAAAAACAACAATCATTATGATTAAATTTTCAAACTTTTGTGGTATCTTTGCCACAGTATTCGTAACAACAACCATTGTCCTCCTTGCTTCATGTAGCCAGGACCATCGTGGTTGTTACGAATAGCGTGGCGAAGATAAAACAAAAGTTTTTGATTTTCTTCATAAAGCTTTTATTTTTTGTTAGTATATTACCTTTTTTTGAAAATGTATAATGAACACACACATTTTTTAGCGGGAAGGGCGTTTTTTTAACAATTGACAGGGCATTGACGTTTTCATCGGTATCACTCATTAATCAATATCTTTCCGTCCTGCGTCATCCCTTCCACGCTGATGTACATCTCCTCACACGTGGAGTTGTTGAAGAACTCCACCTTGGCTTTGCCCTCATCATCGGTGGTGATGTCGGGCTGCCACCAGATGGTGCGGCGGAAGTCCGCCATGGGAGGTATCACGCTGTAGTCCTCCGTCTTGAACGTGGAGGCTTGGT
>ONFA01000072.1 GCA_900316975.1 uncultured Prevotellaceae bacterium
ATAGGCACGGACGAACCGCATGTTGCGTTTAATTTTCAAGAAGTACTTGGTGCCAATGGAGTGATCGGTCAACCCGGAAAAATGTCCGAAGTTGCCCCCCTTGATGATTTCCTCCAACAGCAACTTCCCACGCCACTCATCAGTAGGCACAATATAAAACTTCTCCTCCAATCCAAACACCTCATGCAGCACCCACATCACCGCCCCTGCAAACTTGTATAGACCCAAATATCTCAAAGTACGTTCTATATTCTCATCCCTAAACCCTAAACCATTCTTTGCTTTCAGCAAGAAATAGTAGTCCATCATCTGCCGCAACCCGATTCCCTCATCAAAGAAGTGGTGCATCAGATGAGACAACTGATAAATCACATTGAACTCCACAGTAGGTGTGGCTACCTGTCCCGCCCCACCTGGCAATTCTACAAAATGGTGGCATTGCTCTGCCATCCGTCCCTCCACCCATCGCTGCAATCTCCTGTTGTATATCGGATTATTCTTTGCCGTAGGAATAAAATGCATCTCCACCTCCACATCGGGAAACACTGGATAGTCGATATGCTGATACCGTATCTTTGCCAGAGGGAACCGCCTCCTCACATACTCCATCACCACCTTCCTCCTCTGCTCAATGGTCATGTCCGGTTTGTGTACACTTCCTGTCCTAAACTCTAAACCCTCAACCATAGACCCAGCCATCGGCATTACAAATACATCAATATCTCCCGACTGTCGTAACATCCCTAAATTGGAGGAAGAACTAAAGGATTGAAAAGTTGAAGGATGGAAGTTTCCGTTAAGGGTATCGTTTGGGTTAAGGGTATCGTTGGGGGCAGGGTTAAGGTTAGGGTTCTCATCATCATCTCTAAACCCTAAACCATACATCACCGTATTCCCCTGTCCCTTCAAAATGCAACTCTCAAAGCCATCCTTTTTCAACATCTCCACCAACTCCACACACCTCTTGTTCATCAACACATTCCGCTGCTTTATCTGTTCACTGACAGCATACCACTGCAGCAGCACATTCCTTGGTACATCCACACCTTCCTTCTTCATCCGTTCTATACCATGAAATCCCACACCCAACAATGCCTGCTCCTTCATAAATGCAAACAATGCATTCCAATCCGTGATAATTGGAATGCACTGTTTTTCGCTAATGCAACAGCGTACATATCTAAGATAAGAATAGACCGAGTTTTCTTCCATTTATTGAATCAATTCGATTTTAGCATTTCGAAAGTTTGGCTGTTTCATACATATTTGTTACCTTTGCCACAAATTACAAATAAGTGTATGGCCACAATCGTGTTACAAGTCCCAGATGAGAGTCTCGCCACCAAAGTGAAGCAGGCCTGCAAGATGATATTGGGAGTCACCTCCGTGAAATTGCAGAGAGAGTCCAAGCCCCGAGCACTGGACATCACCAAGACTGTAGGATTCAAGGAAGCGATGGAAGACGTGAAGCATGGCAGGGTTCATCATTATGAGTCTGTGGATGATCTTTTTAAGGAATTAGACATTCACGTATGAAGTACGACATTATCACCTCCAATCGTTTCAAAAAAGATTTGAAACGTTGTTCGAGGCGTGGTTTAGACATGCGCCTTATCTACGATGTCATGCAACTGCTTGCTGCTTCAGGAACATTACCCACTCAATACCATCCTCACAAACCCTCCGGCAACATGCATAACATATGGGAGTGCCACATTCAGCCAGATTGGTTAATGACATGGGAGCAGCATGATACACAGCTAACTCTTCTCTTCCTACAAACAGGCACTCATTCAGATATCTTCTAAATAAATCCGAACTTTAGCGTAGCCAACCCATAATAGTTGGAATGCACGGTTGTTCGTCAATGCAGTAGCGTACAAAAGATGTGAGAGCATCACACAATCTTGAAATTTGCTTTTTGACTCTTGACAGACAGCCCATGCCGTCTGAAAAAAGTGAACAAACTCTTAAAGTGCATCAATGTCTTTTTTCCCAATTTAGAACTGCCACGCAAATGATTGTGAATCATTTTAGCCTCAGGGTAATAAATGACGGGAATGTTCATCTTCCATGCACGAAGACACATGTCTTCATCTTCCATATACAAGAAATATCTTTGGTCAAAACCGCCCAACTTTGCATACGTATCACGACTCATGAAGAGCGCTGCTCCCATTGCCCAATCTACAGTTTGAGTTTTGTCCACATCAATATCCTTGCAAAGATATTTGACCATCTCATTGCTCACATTATCGTCATTTCCTTTTGAAAGCAGTCTTCTCATAAACATTCGTAATGTAATAAAACTTCTGACTGAGTATTGGACTGTTCCATTAGGATTCAACAATTGCGGTGCATAAATGACATCTTCTTGGGTTTCTTCAAGTTTTTTGTAAATCTTATCAATACTGTCATCTCGCAGAATAATGTCAGGATTAATAATAGCAATGCAATCCCCAACAGATGCCATCACACCCTTATTGTTGTTCTCACCAAAGCCCAGCGGCTCGGTGTTCACAATTGTCTTCACCTGCGGATAGTGCTCCCGCAGCCAGTCAATCTCCCGTCCGTGGAGCAGTTGTCCACATAGATGGTTTCCATCTCCGCCTCAGGTCTGCCCTCACCATAGAGCGACCCATACAGCGCCTCCAGATATTTCTTGTGGTTCATGCCACAGTGATGATTGAAATCATATAAGTTTTGTTTCATTTGCAGTTTATTCAATCGCCATCCCCATGTATAATCCCCCATTTCCGCATCCTTTCGCGCCATTTTGGGGATTTATCAATTCTATATTTCCCCATTTTTGAATATTTTTATATAGTTTTGGGGATTTATACGATTCTTCTTTGTATCTTTGCACTTGTAAAAAACTTAAAAAAAGATAATGATGGACAAGAATTTTATTGGTCGTGAGCAGGAACTCAAACTACTCCGCAACATTATGGACTCAGGCAAATCCGAATTCGTTGCTGTTTACGGGCGTCGCCGTGTTGGGAAAACATATCTCATTCAAGAGTTCTTCAACTGTAAATTCTCCTTTTTTGCGACAGGCATTATCGATGGTGACAAAGAAGAAGAGATGTACTCTTTCACATCCTCACTCATCGAGGCGGGCTATAAAGGTCGCCAGCCAGTGAGCTGGTTAGAGGCATTTGATGCATTGAAAGAAACATTGTCTTCTCTGCCTCACAAGGGCAAATATGTCATATACATTGATGAGCTCCCATGCTTTGACACACCGAAATCTGGATTTGTCCGTGCGCTTGGATATTTCTGGAACAAGTGGGCTTCCCTCCGTAAAGATGTGGTTCTCATCGTTTGCGGATCAGCCACATCTTGGATGATAGAGAATATTGTCAATGATCACGGTGGTCTGCACGACCGAACCACCCACACCATCTATCTTCGCCAATTCAACTTATCAGAAACGGAACGTTATCTAAAGACCTTTGGCTTCAAATGGCCACGTCAAACGATTGTCGAGACCTATATGATGCTAGGTGGCATTCCTTTCTATCTCAGTCTGCTGGACAGGAAGGAAAGTCTGGCACAGAACATTGACCGTTTGTATTTCCGTAGAAATTCCGAACTCAGCCAAGAATACCATAGGCTATATGCCTCATTGTTCAAATCTCCAGAACCATATCTTCGTGTAGTTGAAGTTCTTGGACGAACCAAGGGAGGACTGACACGTCAGGAGATTGCCACTGTACTGAAAGTTCCATCAAGCGGTACGCTGACCAAGCAACTCAACAATCTTGTCTACTGCGACATCATCCGAAAATACGTGACCAAAGCCAAGAACAAGCCCAAGGTCAATGATGCCTATTATCAACTGAAAGACCTGTTCACTTTGTTCCATCTGACATTTTCAGCCAAGTTCCATACAGAGGATTACTGGGAACAGCGTCTGAACACCCCCACCCTTAACACTTGGCAAGGGCTTGCTTTCGAGCATGTCTGCATGGCTCATATCAGTCAGATTCGTCATGCCCTCGGTCTCGACCGCATCGCCGTAGAGTATTACTCCTGGCGCAGCAAAGAAAAACCTCATTCCCAAGTCGACATGATTATCGAGCGAGCAGACCATTTGATAAATCTCTGTGAAATCAAGTATGCATACGCTGAATATGCCATTGAGGTGAGCGAAGAGAGGAAATTCAGAAATCGCGTGGCTTCCTTTGTCCGAGAGTCCCAAACCCGTTGTGGGATTCTTTCCACATGGATTACTCCATATGGTTTATATCAAAACGAATATGCTGCCAATGTACAATATGAGATTACGATGAATGACCTGTTTGCCACTTGAATTTGTTATCGCGACCTTACTTGAAATAGTGGCTCAGTGTTTAGGTTCATGTCCATAGTGATGATTGAAATTTTCATGCTCATTCTTTTGGCTGTTATGAGGAAAATGTGTAATTTTGTACCGATTTCATATCATTAATGTGATTTGTTACACATTTTTGGCACGTAATATTAAATTCCATGCGTAATCTTGAAATCAGCGGCAAAAACAAGTACAAATAAATCATTTAACTCAAGTTTTGCAAGTGCTCAACTTCTTTGGAGTAAAAGGAGTTAGAGGAGTAAAAGGAATGAGAGCCAAATGTGATGCTGGTGTCAGAGTATCGGCTTTTAACTCCTGAGCGGAGCGATAACTCCTATAACTCCTTTAACTCCAATAAACTAAAACTTTCGAAAGTTGAAGTCATTTAAGTTTCGGATGTTCTTTTTTCACCACAGATTACACAGATTACAGATTTATCCGCTGATGGACAGGCTATTACACTGATTGGCTACGCCGAATGCTAAAGGTTCATGGGCATTATATGGTCATTCGTCTTAAATAG
>ONFA01000068.1 GCA_900316975.1 uncultured Prevotellaceae bacterium
TTGGATAAAATTATCGTCAATTATTGGAAATTATTGTCCGAGAAAACAAGCCGCTTGCGGCGAAGAGAAGAGACATCATTGTATAAGATAATTTTGTGTAGTTACTTATCTGGCATACTTTCCACGTTGCGAGTACCGCAAAGATGGATTGCATGAATAATTATCAGAGAATGAAGCATAAAGGAATCATCTGCGGCATACTGGCGGCGGTCTGTTACGGCACTAACCCGTTCGGGGCGTTGCCGCTTTATGAGGAGGGGGTGAATACGTCGTCTGTCCTCTTTTACCGCTTCTCCATGGCGGTGCTGATGCTGGCCATCATGTTGCTCATCGAACGTAAATCCTTCCGAGTCAACGGCAGTGACCTGAAGACGCTTGGCTCACTCGGACTGCTCTTTGCCGCATCCAGCATTACGTATTATCAGAGTTTCCGATTCATGGATGCCGGCATAGCCTCCACCATCCTGTTTGTCTATCCCGTGATGGTGGCAGTCATTATGGCTACATTCTTCAGGGAGAAGGTCACGGTCTCAACGGTTACGGCCATCATCCTCGCCCTGATGGGTATCGGCTTGCTATACAGAGGTGATGCAGGTGCTTCACTCAGCACTACAGGTGTGTTTCTGGTCATGGTGTCCTCGCTGACTTACGCCGTCTATATCGTGGTGGTCAATCAGTCGAGCATCCGCATGTCGTCGCTGAAACTCACGTTCTATGTGTTGCTGATCTGCATGTTGTGTTTGTTGGCCTATTCGTTCACTTCGCCCGACCTGCGCCTGATGTTGCCGCCTTCGCCTCGAGCATGGTTCTTTGCTTGCTGGCTGGGGCTGGTGCCTACGGTTCTTTCGCTGGTGCTGATGGCTATTGCCGTTCATGAGGTTGGAGCCACGCCTACAGCCATCATGGGAGCCTTGGAACCTTTGACGGCGGTGGCCATTGGCGTGATGGTGTTTGATGAATCGCTCACTTTCCGGCTCTTTGTCGGAATCGTCCTTATCCTTTCTGCCGTCCTGCTGATTGTGCTGGGCAAACGCTCGGCCGCAGGACACTCTCACGAGGAGACCTTCCACTTGCGCACCCTCACTCACACAATCGGCACTATCGTCAGAAAGACGTGGCGATGGAAATCGTAGGATGCGCATGAAAAAAAGCCGTCGGGCCAATTTGCCCCGAATGTCGTGAGGCTTATCATCCGCATAGTTAAGAACACTTCAACCCAAATGGGTCATTAAGAAACAAATTACCATAATTAAAATAATTTTATCCACAAATTATCATAATTATAGAAATTAGTGGGTGAAATTATGATAATAGCCACGAAGTGGCCTAATGACCGATTCGGGTTCAAACGAAACAATAATACGTTTATGACAATACAAGAATTTAGAGATTACATGGCATCGGACAAGCCTGTCATTGGCGGCTCCGATGTCCACAAGATGTTTCATCAGTTGTCGCAAGAGGCACTGAAAATCACAGCCGAAATCAACGGCAAGTATCATTCTCCTGAGGAACTGCACAACCTGTTGGAGCGACTTTGGGGACGTGAAGTACCCCAAACCGTAGGCATGTTCCCTCCGTTCTACACGGACTGCGGAAAGAACACCATCGTTGGCGAACGTGTGTTCATCAACATGGGCTGCAAGTTTCAGGACCAAGGCGGCATCACCATCGACGAGGGCGCGCTCATCGGTCATAATGTCGTGTTGGCCACGCTCAACCACGACCTTGACCCAGCCAAGCGCCAAAGCATGTCGTATGCCCCCATCCACATTGGCAAGAACGTTTGGATTGGAGCCAATGTGACTGTTCTCGCTGGCGTGACTATCGGTGATGGAGCCGTTGTAGCAGCAGGTGCTGTGATGACCAAGAATGTAGAGCCGAATACCGTTGTGGGTGGGGTTCCTGCCAAGGTGATTAAAAAGATAGAAGTGTAAACAGTAAATCGGAATTTAGCAGAATACATAATGAAACATATTATTACAAAATATTGGTGGGCATTACCCTGTCTGTTAGGATTGCTTTTATTAATAGACGCAGGCTTACATACATGGCTTTATTCAGCCGTCTGGTCTGTGAAAATACAGGTAATGCTTCTACGTCTGATATGGGGTGTTGTGCTGATTCTGACGATTATAGCCCTACTAACTTCTTGGGCTATACTATTATCAAGTAAACTATGGCATAAGTTCCTTATTTCTTTATTTCTGCTTGTAGTTGCGATTCTGCTTTCAGTCAAGCCTCTTTCCTCCGCATATATGACTCCTACGAGTTTCAACACTCTACCTGTTGAGTGCGATACGATTATGGTTATAGATAACACTGATACGAATTAAATAAATTCCAATTTATCTAACTGAAAGTAGAACTAAGATACTGTTTTTATACAGTACATCATCTCCTTGTCTCATCAATAAACAACCTCTCTTTTTAAGAAAAGACAGATATGACTGAAAAAGAAAAAATGTTGCGGCAACTTATCTATGATGCCAACTACGACCAAGAACTGATAGAGGAACGCCGACGCGCAAAAGACCTCTGCCATGAATACAACCACCTGAAGCCATCGGACGAGGCTGGACAACACGAACTGATGCTGCGTCTGCTCGGACGGACTTCGGGCAACTTCTACATCATCGCGCCCTTCTGGTGCGACTATGGCTACAACATTGAGGTGGGCAAGAACTTCTTTGCCAATCATAACACGGTGATTCTCGATGCCGCCAAGGTCACCTTTGGCGACAACGTGTTTGTGGCTCCCAACTGCGGCTTCTACACGGCAGGCCATCCCATCGACGCGGAGAGAAGGAATGCCGGACTGGAATATGCCTATCCCATCACGGTGGGCGATAACGTATGGATTGGTGGCGGTGTGCAAGTCATGCCAGGCGTGACCATCGGCAGCAACGTGGTCATCGGTGGGGGCAGCGTGGTGGTGAAAGACATTCCCGACAACTCTGTCGCCGTTGGCAATCCCTGCAAGGTGATTCGCGCCATCACAGAGGAAGACAAGAAGAGGTGCTGGGACAGACTTGTCGGTGACATTGACTGAAAGAATTATTTTCACATGGAAACAACAACCACAGCCCAAGACATTATTCAATATATGGAGTCGCTACATGATGAGGAGCAGCGACGGGTGTTGATGGGCTTTTTCAAGACAGGAAAAGGTGAGTATGGTGAGGGTGACGAGTTCTTGGGCATCAAAGTACCACAGACACGCGAGGTGGTGAAGGAGGCAAAGGACACACCACTCTGCGAGATACCCACATTGCTGAAGAGCCATTGGCACGAGGTGAGGCTCTGCGGATGGCTGTTGCTCGTTGACAGGTTTGAGCGATTGGCAACGCAACGCCTCATCAACAACCCTGATGCCATCCGTCAAAGGGACGAAATCGTGATGCTCTACCTGAAACATGCCGAACAGGCCAACAACTGGGATTTGGTCGATATGTCTGCCCCGAAAGTCATCGGTCATTGGCTGCTGCTCCCCACTTGCATGGGTGGCAAAACGGCTGGACTTCATCACGACTATAAGGTGAAAGTGCTGGACTCTCTTGCACAAAGCCCTTGCCTCTGGAAACAGCGTATCAGCATGGTCTGCACATGGAAGACCTCGCAGCAGGGCGACCCGTCGTGGTGTCTCCGCTATGCCGAGATGCACCTGCATCATCCCCACGACCTCATGCACAAGGCAGTCGGTTGGATGCTCCGCGAGATGGGCAAACGCATCAGCATGGACCTCCTCCGCGACTTTCTGGAACAACATGCCCATGAGATGCCCCGAACGGCACTACGCTATGCCATCGAAAAGATGGCAGAAGGAGAGAGGAAGAAGTGGATGGGAAAGTGAAGACGTTTTAACCCAAATGGGGCATTAAGAAACAAATTACCATAATTAAAATAATTTTATCCACAAATTATCATAATTATAGAAATTAGTGGGTGAAATTATGATAATTATTCAAATTTGTGATTCGGGTTTAAGTGAAAAGTGAAAAGTGAAGAGTGAAAAATCTAAGTTACCTTCTATTCGGATTGTGCCTCATTGATAAAAGTAACTTAGATTTTTCACTCTTCACTTTTCACTTTTCACTTAAAACGTCTTCACTTTTCACTTTATTTCCGTACCTTTGCACAAATTTTCAACACAAAGACATGAAAGAGATTGTATTAAGCGGCATTCGCCCTACAGGAAACCTGCATCTCGGCAACTACTATGGAGCTGTGCAGAACTTCGTGAAGATGCAGGAAGACTATAACTGCTATTATTTCATTGCCGACTGGCATTCACTGACCACACACCCCAAACCCGAGGACATTCAGCAGTCGGCTCGCACCATTCTGGCTGAATATTTGGCTTGTGGCATCGACCCCGAGAAGTCAACTATCTACATACAGAGCGACGTACCCGAAACCATCGAGTTGTACCTCTATCTGAACATGAACTGCTACCTCGGCGAGTTGGAGCGTGTGACGACCTTCAAGGAGAAGGCGCGCAAACAGCCCAACAACGTGAATGCAGGTCTGCTCACCTACCCGACCCTCATGGCTGCCGACATTCTTCAGCACCGTGCAGCGAAGGTGCCTGTGGGCAAGGACCAAGAACAGAACATGGAGATGGCTCGCAAGTGCGCCCGCCGTTTCAACAACATCTACGGTGTGGAGTTCTTCCCCGAACCTCAGAACTTCTACTTTGGCGACCACGCCATCAAGATTCCCGGACTGGACGGGTCGGGCAAGATGGGCAAGTCGGAAGGTAACTGCATCTACCTCTACGAGGATGCCAAGAGCATTGAGAAGAAGGTGAAGCGCGCCGTGACCGACTCAGGCCCAACAGAGCCGAACCAAGAGAAACCCGAAGTCATCCAGAACCTCTTCACGCTCATGGAGATTGCTTCCTCCAAAGAGACTTACGACTACTTCAACGAGAAGTGGAACGACATGTCCATCCGCTATGGCGACATGAAGAAGCAACTGGCAGAGGACATCGTGAAGACCCTCACCCCCATCCGCGAACGCATCCTCGAATACAAGAGCAACCAAGAACTGCTCGACAAGGTGGCGAAGATGGGCGCAGAGAAAGCCCGTGAAAGTTCTGCAGCCACACTCCGTGAGGTGCGCAAAATCATCGGTTTCAAGGTTTACTAAGCAACAACTTACATCCTTTTATACACACACGATGGCATGTGTTTGTTCAGCAGAGCAAGCACATGCCATTTTTTTGTGACCTCACTCATCCACCTCACCACTCTGCAACCGCAAGGTGTCGTTGATGACACAAATATACGGCTCATTGATTTCTTTGCTGCGCTCAATGCGGATGCTTTTCACATCCACCTCACACACCACCTTGCAAACATAGCCATTGCTGTAGAGAATGTGGCGACCATTCCGCAGATAGTAACTCGCATGATAGAGGGTGTCGGGCTTATCTTTCTCATTAATAAAAACAGGAATCACCTCCAAAGGTTCACGCAGAGAATCCACACGCACCAATTGGAAAGGTGGCCTGCTATCATGTCGACCGTGATAGTTTTCGGTGCGACGAGGAGTGTAAACAAAATTCTTGTCCACATACCATTCGCCCTGTTCACTAAACCAAGCATGTCCAGCCAACCAACGGAAAGTCGCCCTATCCGCATCCACACGTTGCTCATGAAAATAAACATGCTTGCTGTCACGCATCCATGCCTTGACCCAATCGAGTTTCGGCTTTCTTGTATAATAATCAAACGTGATGGGTTGCTGCACAAAATACTCCGCTGCTGCAGGGTCGATATCACACTGAGATGGGCTATAATACCACAAATCATTCACAAAGACATGATACTTGTCTTTCGGAATGCCATTCTTGCCCAATTGAAAGGTCGCTGCATCCACTCCCTTCACAGGATAATGCTGATACCACACATGACTCTTGTCTTTTGCCCAGTTATCATCCAACACATGGAAACTCCAAAAGTCAGCCTCCTTCAGATAACCCGCTTCCGCATTTCCTGTGAAGGGAAAAGCCAACATGGCATAAGGACTGTTCGTGTAGAAAATACCCCTATGATTGACCCTATAAGTACTGTAAAGCCAATTGACACGTACACCAAACGGGAAAGGGAACCAAGCGGAAACCAACAGCAAGAAAACTGCCACACAGACCCACACCACATGCTTGGGCTTAATGCCCATCACCCAGTTCCAAAACTTTTCTTTTTTATTCATACCACAAAGGTAGTCCTTTTTCTTGTTTCCGTCCAAATATCACTATCCAAAAATCGTCCTTTCATCAACTATTTGTTGTTTCTCCGTTCTTTTTTCACTTCTCACAAATGCTCTTCGTCATCCCATTCAACGTCAAACACATATCTCTTGTCAATGGTATCCGCTGATTCTGGTGTTCCCAAGGAGCAAGAATCAGGAAACGGCCTTCGGCACAGGCATCGAAGTATTGATGTCCAGGTTTGGAGAAGGCATTGAAGCCCCAAGGTGTGAGGAAGATGAGGGGGAGGCGGGCATCGAGTGCGGCGCGCATGATGGCTTGCTCGCCTTTGGAAATGGCAGGGGAAACAAGCACGGCACCTTTCCGTGCTTCTGCCAAGAAGAAGGCAACCTTCTCTTGAATCTCGGCATCCGTTAAACGGCGGGAGCATTGCACCTGCAACTTCTGAGGAGCGGAAAGAAGGAACTGGTTGCCTATGGCAGCATAGGTCTGTCCTGCAATGGTAAGGCCGAAGCGGACGCGGAAAAGGTCGAGGTGTTCACGTTTGATGGCAAGGCGAAGAGGGTTGGTGCGGAGATAGTTGAGCCAGCGTTGCAGTTCGCCATCGCCAGAAAGGATGTGGTCGTTGTAGCCACGAGACCAGAGGTAGCCGTGGGTGCGGTCATCCTTAGGTTTGGGGTGTTGACTTGGGTGGGTGTGTGGCTGCAACGTGGTTGCAGCATAGCAAACTGGCTGCAACGAGGAAGAAGAGGGTTGCCTCTGCTGCAACCGCGTTGCAGCCCCATTGGCAGGCAAGCCAAGCACCAACTCCCGATAGGCTTTGTTGCAACCAGCCTTAAAACCTTTGATTACCTTTCCCAAATGCTGAGCCATACGCTCCCTCACAAAGAGGATGCCATGCAGATGGTCGGGCATGATTTGGAGAGCCACCACTTTTATTTCTGGATAAATCTGCTCTGTCGCATACCAGCGTTCCCTCACCTTTTCGCCCAACTCCGACAACTCCACATGCGGCCAATCCGCTGACCCCTCGGGGGCATCGCTTCTCCCAGCCAAGCGCCCCAACAGCGGCCTCCGACCCTCCACCGTCATCGTGATGAGGTACATGCGGCGAGACTCATAGTCGTGCCCCACCCTTCGGCGCAACATCGAAGGTTTCTTCTCGCCAGCGAAAGGCTTATGCTTCTCGTATTCTTCTTTATTCATAAGCAATGTAAGGCCTTAACTTTTCCAGTTCTTCCTGCGTGAAAATGCCAGTGGAAAGCAGCGTGGCTTCGTCCTTCACGTCTCCGTACAAACGGCGGTATTGCAGCAGCGATTTCGTTTGTTCGTAAGAGATGTAAGGGTGGCTGTTCAAGGCTTGGAAAGAAGCCTGGTTGAGGTTCACCTTCTGAACAGCAGAAGGAGAGGAGACGGTGAACCACTCCAAGAGTTCGGGCGAGACAATCTTGATTTCCCTCAGTTGTTCCACCGAATGGAAACCGCCCAACCGCTCCCGATAGCGCACGATTGCCTCGCTGATTTTTTCGCCCACACCCGGAATGCGCCGCAGCAGAGCCGTGTCCGCTTCGTTCACATCCACCTTTGTCATGGTCTGAAACTTTCTCGTTTCCATAGGCTTGGATGTTTCTTCCCTATACACTTTTCTGTCCTCATCACGAGATGCCTCTTTCTTCTTCCGATAAGCAGCCCCTACCCTCACATACGGAGCCAGCCGCTCCACATCCTCTTCTGTCCATCCATACGTGTTTCCTATATCCTCTGCCGAACGGAACACCTTCCCTGCGGCACGATAGTGGAGAAAGTTCTTCACCTTCCACGGTTTGATGCCGAAGCCCACAAGCGTGAGCGAATCCACGGAATTGGGGTCGAAAGACACCCTCTGTCCTTCGGACATCTCCTCCTCTATGGGGAGACCATCCGGCTCGTTTCCAACACCCCGCATGGTCTCCCTCCCCATTACGGGGGAGGGCTGGGGAGAGGGTCTTTGTCTTAGCATCAGCACACCCACAGCAAACACCGCGATGCAGCCCAACGCCACAATAGCCCTGCGGTCGCTCTTCTGAAAATAGAAATAGTCTTTGAAAGGGTTTTTCATCATCGGAAATCCTCCATCAGCCGTTGACACGTTCTGCGAATATTCTCTCTTGCCACCTCTGGCAGCATCAGCACCTCCAGCGGTCTGCCATCGCCCTCGTTCACACACATCAACCGCCCGAAACCACCTGCCATCAGTGCCTCCTTTTCCTTCACTTGTCCCGACATCAGCACCGTTTTCACCCCCTGTTCCTTTGCCTTTCTCAACACTCCTGCCGCCACCTTCCCGTATAGGGTCTGACAGTCGGAACATCCCTCACCCGTCAGCACCATGTCAGCACCTCGCAACGCCTCGTCAAACCCACATGCCTCCATCACCACCTCGATGCCCGACTTCAGTTCTGCCCCTAAATACGTCAATAGCGCATAGCCCAATCCTCCAGCTGCCCCCACCCCTGGATAGAAGGCATCCTCCGGCAAAGCCAACCCCTTCTCTTCCGTAGCCATCGCAAAAGCCCTCAATCGTCGGTCCAGCATCTCCACCTGTTCTGGAGTCGCACCCTTCTGAGGGGCAAACACGTGTGCCGCTCCCAACTCTCCGAAAAGAGGATTATCAACGTCGCACGCAACGGTCAAAACCGACGTCGTCGATGTCGGTTGGTCGATGTCGTCGATGTCGGTCAACCGATGTCGACGACATCGATTCTGAGGTTGTGGAAGCACCCTTTTCGAGGTATCGCCTGAGAGGAAATGCTGACTCTTCAATGCCTCTAACATCCCCATGCCTGCATCGCACGTGGCAGAACCACCGATGCCGAGCACAATATGCTTCACTCCCCGCTCCCAAGCATCCACCATCATCTCGCCCAACCCATACGTGGTGGCATCCATCACATTCCGCCTCTCCTCAGGCACCAAGGTCAAGCCACACGCGCTTGCCATCTCCATATAGGCTATTTCGCCATCATGACTGATAGCATACGTCGCCTCCACCTCTTCCATCAAAGGGCCATGCACTTTCACACTCACTTCCCGTGCTTTCCCCATGCGAAGAAAGCATTGCACCAATCCCTCACCGCCATCGCTCAGAGGTACACTGACCACTTCGGCATCCTTCCGCACTGAAAGAATCCCGTCCTTTGCAGCCCTACAAACTTCCTGGGCTGACAAGCATCCCTTGAACGAATCAAAAGCCAAAACAATTTTCATACTACAAAGGTAAGGATTTTTCACTAAAAATGCCTACCTTTGCCTGTCAAAAGTACACACATGACTTATCTGAACACTGCAAACATTGCTCGCAGCACGGCAGAAGTGGAATATCATCCGCTCATTCCCTTCTTGCCTGAGAATGCCAGAGTGCTTTTCCTCGGCAGTTTTCCGCCACAACGGAAACGCTGGTGCGTGGACTTTTTCTATCCCAACTTTATCAATGACCATTGGCGTCTGGAGGGACAAATCTTTTTCGGAGACAGGAACCACTTCGTGGATATGGAGAACAAACGCTTCAAACTGGAAGAGATTGTAGCGCACTGCCAGACACAGGGCATCGCCTTCTTCGACACGTCCACAGCCATCCGACGACTGAAGGACAACGCCTCCGACAAGTTTCTCGAAGTGGTCGTGCCCACCGATATTCCTGCTCTCCTGGAGCAACTGCCTCATTGCCTGGCAATTGTCACCACAGGCGAGAAAGCCACCGAAACCATCTGTGCCTCGCTGAACATTCCCGACATGCCCAAAGTGAACACCTACACCCCCATCCCCCACACCTACAACAAAGACGGAAAGCAACTTGTTCTGTATCGCCTTCCGTCTTCGTCTCGCGCCTACCCTCTCGCCTTCGACAAGAAGGTAGAAGCATATAGAAAAATGTTTGAACAGATGCTTTCAATCAGTTTATTTTGATTTTTTCAAAATAAATTGAGTTTTTTTGTAACACATACATCAAAAGTCTCGTTTGTACAAATAGAAGGGATCTTGAAACAAAAACATTAAAAACAAAATTAAACAGAAATATGAAAAGAACAATTCTATCTATCGCAATGGCACTCTGCGTGAGTTGCATGCCGGGACAAAGTAACGAGGTTTACAAACTGTCGAAGATTAAAGGTGTGCAGTCCATTCATTTCGACAAGAACATGATTACCAATATGATTGACAAAGAAATGGAATGGAAAGAGGGACCTTTAATTTTGGATTTTGATTTTCTCAAAGACAAAGAGAGCACACTTGATGATATACAGATTTACAGTTGTCAGGAGAAGAAAGCAGCAAACAAACTGAAGAAAACGGTATCGAAGTTATTATTGAACAAGAACCAGTATCAGGAACTCATCAACATAAATCGAGATGGCACTGCCATCAAAGCCTACTGTCGCAAAGAAGGCAATCAGAACTCTTTCATTATCTTTGGAGACGGGAACAATGAAGAGGAGATTTACACAACCCTGGTCATCATCAAGGGGAATCTTGATATCACAACATGGCTGAATCCCGAAAATTACTAACACCGTTCGGCATCCAACAGAGCCCTCTTCTTCTCAATCTTCTCACCTGTGCGCTGCCCATCAAAGCCTCCGATGGTACCATCATGGGCAATCACCCTGTGGCAAGGCACATCAGGGGCAAAGGGGTTACGTTTCAAAGCCTGCCCTACTGCCTGAGCACTGCCACACCCAATACGATGCGCCAATTCACCATAAGAAATAGTTGCTCCGCGAGGCACTTTGAGCAGTTCCAAATACACCTTTCGTTGAAAATCTGTAATATCTGTGGACATCAGCACCCGTTGCCGAATGTCAAGGTTGACTTCTTCCATATCTCACAAAACTAAAATTAAAGACAAAGATACCGTTTTTCCACAAAACACATCAAGTTTTTCTGACACTTCTTTTACCAATCACATAAAATCAGTAATTTTGTCTGTACAATCATTACTGGTTCGACACAGGAAACGTCTATCATGGAACAAAAACCAATTCTCTACACGTATGGAAACATACAAATAAAGGCAGAAGAACTAATCCATCTTCTACTACCACACCATATTAACTGTGTCGTTGACTGTCGTCCGCAGAACAATTCCCCTATTGCTCAAAACACACCCACAGATGAACTGAGAACCATCCTAAAACAATATCAAATCATTTACTTACCCTTTTTCAACCACTTTGGCTTCTTCTCCAGCGAGGTCAGAAACAAAAAAGGGGAACCAGTCTATCGGAAAGTAATCCAAGCGAAAAACTTTCTCCAAGGTATTGAACGCATTCAACATGGCATCCAAAAGGGGTATCAGATCTGCATCATTGATAACCAAAAAGAAACGGATAAAAGCAAGCGATTCACGCTCATCGGGAAATACATGAAAGGCACCTATGAAATGCGACATCTCACCCCAACCGGCACATTTTTCACCCAAGAAGCACAAGAACAGCGCATCAACGAGTACGCAATCAAAAGAAAAGAACTCAAGAAAATGGCAGAAGAGGTAGGCAAGACAGGAGAGGAACTTTCAGCTCGCTATCTGGAACAACAAGGTTATCAGATACTTGACCACAACTGGAACCTCCATCGTGGGTGTGAACTCGACCTCGTTGCCATGAGAGACAACACCCTGCATTTCATCGAAGTGAAAACACGAACATCTGATAAATACGGTGATCCACAAACCGCCATCAACAGGGTAAAAATGAGACATATCCTGAAAGCCATACACGAATATCGCTACCGACATGCCTTTTTCCATACAAACTATCAAATAGACAGCATCGCCATCATCTACCATTCTGACGGAAACTACCAACTAAAGCATTTCCTCGACATACGCCCTAATGGAGAAGCCTGTGCCGACGTACACATCTACACTTTACAACAATAAATTCCCAATCCCACCATTTTACCATCTTCTTACCCTAAAGAAAGCATCAAGGATATAAACAAAGAAGCCCCCAAGTTCTCCTTTGACTGCATGCAGCACGGACAAAAAAGGGGAAAAGGGAGAAAAGAGAGAAAAGGGGAAAAAGAAAAAAAGAGAGGGGGTTCCCCGCATCCCTGCAAGGAACCCCCTCTCTCAAGAAGGCGGCGACCTACTCTCCCGCATTGCGGTGCAGT
>ONFA01000062.1 GCA_900316975.1 uncultured Prevotellaceae bacterium
GACTTAATGTTTTGAACACCACTAAGTTACTAAAAATCAGCGATATTTGCAACTTTTTACTCATATTTATCAACTTAAATTAATTCCGCCAACGGGTAATCAAAACATTTTGGCGTGTGAATAATCTCATGTATAATTTCTAACTTTGCAATGAATTTGTGTCAGGTGATGGCGATAGTATCTAATTGCATGGCCCAATCCCTTAAAGAACTTTTTTTCAGACAATCTGAACATGAAGATTACGTTAATTAATAGTGCGCGTTATCAAGAACTGTCAAATATAAACTATGATAAATATTTTGTAATAGCAGCGATTGAATCATCAAATTGGAAAGATGGACAATCTGAATATACTTTTACCCATAATTGGCCCGTTCCTAATCACTATATTCAGGTGACTGGAATTTATGATGATAAAGGCATTACATTTTGGCATTGGGGTAAGGATAATAATCACTCAACAAATGTAGACACCTATTTTATTTTCAAAATCCAGAAACCATGAATCGTATATATTTAGCATTAAAAATTTTAACAGTTTGTTTGCTTGTAGTAGTGATTCTTTTACTCTATACCTCTTGGGGACGCAGACGTCCGATTGATTATAGAATAGAAGATGTTTATGCTGAAAGGATTATGTTAAGTGATTCAATCTGTCATGGACATCAACATTATGTAATCCACTTTGTTGTCTCTCCTGTTCATTATGAATATGGATTTTGGATAGGAGGGTCAAAACCCTATACTAACGGAAGTGTTGATAGTATATTGGATGTTTCCATCGAATCAGGGGGAACCAAACAATTGGAAGAACATATCTTAAATGTAGAACCCATGTGTGGAAACACACAGGAAAGACTTTGCCTATCTGTTGATTCACTTCATGTCACAGTTCCCTCCCATAGCACAATTCAAAGAGTCAAAAATATCCTACAAACAGGGGCTGATATGGAACACAATCATTATTATAATTTCCCTCAAGATTATTTCATTTCATTAGATAGCCTCTCACCCATGCCACAATATGTTATTGTTAAATTTTCAGATAGAGAGATTAGAAGAAAAGTGAAAATGGCGGAATGTCAAATAGTTTCTCAAACGATTAAAGATTGAGACATGAAGCATTGGTTATACATATTACTCACAATAACGCTGTTCACATCATGCATGTATGAAGCCATGTATTTCCTTACAGATAAGGATTTGGAATGGATGGCACCATACGAACAGGGTGATACGGTTCTCTTTCTGTCATCGAATGAAATAGATACAATGACGATAGATGAGATTACACTGTATAATGATGATAATCCATGGAAGGAGAATGAGGGCACTTCTACCTTTATGGGGAACAGCTCCTTTAATTATACAATTAGGCATCACAACGAGTTAGTTGATGGCGATTTTTGTGTCCTTAAAGAAGACTCAATGAGGTTAAGTTTATATCTTAATCTTCGTAGAAGGCGGCGGATAGTATATGATGAAAAGGAACTTCAATTGTGTAGCCAAGTTATAGAGGGAATCCAATATGATGATCTAATAAAAGTGGATGATTCAAATTCTGAACTTTACACTAAAGAACCATTTAATACCGAGTATTTCATCTGGAGCAAGTCCAAAGGATTGGTTGAATATAAATACCTGAATGGTGATGTATATACGTTTTACAAGAAAATACCACGTAAGAAATGAAAAAATATTGATGTTTTAACATATTTTCTTTGTAAAACATTCAAAAGGATGTCCGCCGTGTATCCAATGATACCATGACGGACATCCTGAAAAGCATCCACATTACAAAAACATTGATGGTCGTGCTTGCTGGAAAGTAGGTGTGACGGGTGGTGTGTCGTATGCTTTTTTTCACTCTCACACCGTTCACTGTGTCTTTTCTGTTTGACCTCAGAACTGCACCAAGATGCGGAACACCTTGCCTGGGTTTTCGCTCCACCAGCGCATGGTCTCCAATGCCTCTTCGGGCTGGATGACCTTGGTGATGAGTTCATCGACCGGGCATGTGCCGCGCTCCAGATAGCGGATGACGCCTCGAAAGTCTTCGGGGGTGGCGTTGCGTGAGCCTCGGATGTCGAGTTCTTTCTGCACAAAGAGTTTGGTCTGGAAGGTGACATCGCTCTTGGCATAGCCGATGCATGCCACGCGACCTGTGAAGGCGACTTCGTTGACAGCCATCTGGTAGGTGAAGGGGTTGCCCACGGCTTCGATGATGACGTCGGGACCGAAACCTCCAGTGAGGTCTGCCAGACGCTGGTGTACGTCTTCCGTCTTGGTGTTGATGGCGTAGGCTGCTCCCATCTGTTTTGCCAAGGCGAGTTTCTCGTCGTCGAGGTCGGCAGCAATCACAGTGGCACCACGGGTTACGGCACGGACAATGGCACCCATGCCCACCATCCCGCAACCGATGACCATGACTGTATCGACGTCGGTCACTTGGGCACGGCTCACTGCATGGAAGCCTACGCTCATGGGCTCAATCAACGCGCTGGTCTTGGCTGAGAGTGTGCCTGCTGGTATGATTTTCTCCCATGGCATCAGGATGTATTCCTTCATGGCTCCGTTGCGCTGCACGCCGAGGGTCTCGTTGTGCTGGCAGGCATTGACTCTGCCGTTGCGGCAGGAGGCGCAGTGGTTGCAGTTGGTGTAGGGGTTGCAGGTGACGACCATGCCGGGCTTCAGGTTTTCGGGCACTTCGCTACCTACGGCTTCGATGATGGCGCCGATTTCGTGTCCAGGAATGACAGGGTTGAGAGCCATGGTGTTTCTGCCCATGAAGGTGTTGAGGTCGGAACCGCAGAAACCGACATATTCCAGTTTCAGCAGCACTTCGTTCGCTTTCGGTGCGGTGGGTTTCTCTACGTCAATGATGTTCAGTTCTTGTGAATGAGAAATTTGTATTGCTTTCATTTTTTATGAGTTTAAGTGTCCTTTAACAACAAAGAAGTTGAGCACTTGCGAGAATTGGATTATCTTATTCTTGTAAATGCTCTGTATCCGTAGATGATAATCACGATGAAGCAGATGAGCGGCAGTATGAATGACATGTTGACGGCTGGCATGCCCCAGATGGTGCCTTGGTCAATCATGAGTCCCTGGAGGGGGGGCATCAGTGCACCGCCTACAATTGCCATGACGAGGAAGGCTGCACCAAGGTGGGTGTCTTTGGTGTCGACATTCTCCAAGGCAATGCCGTAGATGGAGGGGAACATGATGGACATGAAGAGGCTGATGCACACAAGGCTGTAGAGTCCTCCCATGCCTTCGATGCAGATGGCTCCAAGGGTGCACAGCGATGCTCCTACACCAAAGATGGTGAGCAGTCGGCGTGTGTTCACGTAGCGCATGATGTAGGTGCCAACGAAACGTCCCAGAAGATTTAAGGACATGGCTACGATGTTGTACATCTGGGCTGTTGCCTTATTGATGCCGAGGTGGTCGGCATATTGGATGATGAAGGTCCACACCATGATTTGTGCTGCTACATAGCATACTTGGGCGAACACACCTTCACGGTAGATGGTGTTGTGCCAGAGGTTGTGCATGGTCTCTTTGAGGGTGTGGGTCTGTCCTGCCGCCTTCTGTTCTTCGCTTTCGGTCTTTGGCATCTTGGTCAATGCAATGATGACCAGCACTGCCACGACCACGAGACCAATGGCTACGTAGGGGTTGCGGATGACTGCCAAGTCGTGCAGACGGATGTCAGCCTTCTCTGCTTCGGAGAGGAGGGGAAAGATGATTTGTCCTGCTGCGTCGCGCTTGTCGGAGAGCAAATGGGGCAGCACGATGAAGGATGCTACTGCCATGCCACTTAATGAACCTACAGGGTTGAATGCCTGTGCCAAGTTCAGTCGGCGGGTTGAAGTCTCCTTGTCACCCAGCGAGAGGATGAAAGGGTTGGCGGTCGTCTCCAGGAATGCCAATCCGAAGGTCAGGATGTAGAGTGAAATGCAGAAGAAGGAGAATTCCTGCCACTCGGCAGCGGGAATGAAGAGGAAGGCACCTATGGCATAGAGGGCAAGTCCGAGGAGGATGCCGCTCTTGTAGGAATATTTGCGGATGAACAGCGCGGCTGGAATTGCCATTGTGGCATAACCGCCATAAAAGGCGAACTGTATCAACGATGCTTTGGCTGCCGACAGTTCCATCACAGTCTGGAAGGCAGCCACCATAGGGTTGGTGATGTCGTTGGCAAAGCCCCAGAGGGCAAACAGCGACGTGATGAGGATGAAGGTGAAGAGGTATTTCTTCGATACTAAAGGCTTTTTCATTTGATTGTTATTTATTCTGACATGTTTTTAATGTAGGGTAATTCAGGTAGGTTTTGGAAGCCGTAGAAGTGTTCGGCATTCTGTCCGAGGAAGAGGGCTTTCTCCTCGTCCGTCAGTTCCTTCGACTTGGTGATGAAGTCATACGACATCTTGTAGGTGATGGCGGTGATGGTGCGAGGGTAGTCGCTTCCCCACATCAGCCTGTCCATTCCCACCCAGTCGGCTGCCTGCTTGATGCTGCGGATGGCGGAAGGGTAGGGGTAGAACTCCGAGTTGTAGAGCCAGGTGATGCCTCCCGACTCCACCATCACGTTCTTGCCTTCCCGTGCCAGTTTCACCTGACTTTCGAAAGCATCCGTCGTGACCATACCGAAATGTCCAATTGCCACCTTCAGCCTGGGGCACTCCTGTATGACCTCCTTCATCTCGGCAATCTGTGCCTCACTCTCGCCCAGACACATCGACAGCACCATGCCCTGTTCTTCCATATATTTAAATATAGGTATAAGTGTGAGGAGTGACTCCTTCATGCGGTGCCCGGGGAAGGCGATGCCCTTCAGTCCTGCGGCATGCACGGCCAGGGCTTCGTCGAGATTCCAAGCCATACCCAGGCAGAAAAAACGGTCGGGGTATTGCTGCTGCACCTCGGTGAGATAGGCATTCTGGTTGCCGTCGATGAGTTCCTGCACCACCACGGCTGCACCGACTTGGGCATAGTTCATGTTTGACAGGAATACTTCTGCGGAGTTCACGCCGTCAATGATGAAGGGGGGAATCATTTGTACCTCTTCGTCCATGAAGATGCTCCTGCCGTTCTTCAACGACAGGATTCTCTTTCCGTCCACCCAAGTGTCTTGCTTCTTCCACAGGTGGGTATGTGCGTCGATGATAGTCACTATGAGTTTAGAGTTTAGTGGTTTAGAGTTTTAGTTTTTTAGAGTTTAGAGAATCGTCAAGCGCGTGGGCTTGTCAGGAGTTTGCCCATGATACTCTCTTTTGGTCACCAATAATATCTTGCACTTCTTTCACGAGTTCCCAGTCAGGCTCCTCGTTAGCCCACTGGATGTTGCGCTTCACGTTGTCGGGGTTGGCTGACGAGAACAGGGTGCCTGCAATGTGAGGATTGCTCACGGCATACTGGATGGCAAGCCGTTCGATGGGGTAGTTTTTCTCGGCGCAGCGTTGGGCAGCCTTGGCACAAGCCTCCACCAGTGGTTTGGGAGCAGGATGCCAGTCGGGCACACCACGCTGTGAAAGCAGACCCATGCTCAATGGCGATGCGTTGATGATGCCGATGCCTCGACTCTTGAAAAAGTCAATGAAGTCCGTCAGTTTGTCGTCGTTCAGACAGTAGTGGCAGAAGTTGAGGATGCTTTCCACTGTGCCCTCCTCTGAGTGTTCCACCACCCATTTCAAGTTCTCCAACTGCAGGTCGGTGATACCTACGTGCCCCACCAAACCTTTTTTCTTCAGTTCCACCAGTGCGGGCAGCGTTTCATCCACTACCTTCTGCAGACCACCATCCATGTTGGCCTGAAACTCAATGTCGTGCACGTTGATTAAGTCAATGTGGTCAATGCCCAATCGTTCCATGCTTTCCTGCACACTCTCGGTGGCGCGCTTGGCAGAGTAGTCCCAAGTGTTCACGCCATCTTTCCCGTAGCGTCCCACCTTGGTGCTCAGGTAATACTTCTCTCTTGGAATCCGTTTCAGTGCTTTGCCCAGCACGGTTTCGGCTTTGTAGTGCCCATAATAGGGACTTACGTCAATGAAATTGATGCCACCTTCGATGGCTGCCTCCACTGCCTCGATGCTTTCAGCCTCTTTCGTGCTGCGGAACACGCTGCCCAGCGATGATGCGCCGAAACATAAATGGGAAATCTTCATTCCCGTCTTTCCCAGTTCTTTGTACCTCATGATTTCTTATGGGTTTTGGTTATCAATGTTGATGCAAAGTTACGGAGATTTCTCTTGGTGGCGTTGGACGATACGGTACGAGAATAGGATAAACTTGGCTTTTCGATGCCACTTGTCAGATGTGTCGCCTATATACCTGAGGAGTTGCCCCCGTCGTTCTCTTGAAAAGGCGGATGAAATAGGAAATGTCGCTGAATCCCAACTTGTATGCTACCTCCTTGACGCTGAGTTCTTCGGTGAGTAGCAGCAACTGCGCCCTCTCCATCTTCTTCAGATTGATGTACTGAAGTGGTGACAATCCAAACTCTCGCTTGAACAAGCGTGCCAGATAGGGCTTGGTCACACATGCCACATCTGCCAAAGCCTCCACATCGATGTTTTCGTAGATGTGGTGGTTTACATGGGCAAGCACCTTTGTCATTCGCTCGTTTCTCGTCCACATACGAGGGGCTGCATGATGTATGAACCGCGAGAACAGCGTCAGTGTCATGCCTCTCAACTCCATCTTCTGCCATAGCGGCATACTGTGATACCGCCTCATGTAGTCGGTGAACTGTGTGGTGTTGTCATACGACTTCGGGTTGCTTTCTGGCAGTTTTGCCTCAGGATGCCTTTTGCACATCCTTGCCATCAGTTCCATGTCACCCTCTTCTGCTTCCACCTCGGTCGGGAAGTCATACATCTCAATTATATTCGTCTCACTCTTGAAACCCTCATACACATGCAGGTAGTAATGCACAAACACTCCCTTGCATTCATAGGAGTGAACTGTGTGGGCGGGAATCATGTACAAGTGATTCGGATGCAGCCGCACTTTGTGCTCTGGCAGATGCAGCCAAGCCTCTCCCTGCGTCACATAATAAATTCTGGTAAAAGGCGAACTCACCCCCTGCCAGTTCCAGTCACCGTCGTGGTGCGCCAGCCCCACGTTCAGCATCTGCAAGTTCAGACTCTCAATAGGAAACTGCATCATGAACCACTTTTAGTTTTTTTATTCTCACCCCTTCACCACATTGGTGCCTAACGCAAACGCCTTCTCCATGTTGCCTGTGGTGCTGAAGATGTCGGCCTTGGCAGAAATGTTGTCAATGTAATTTAAAAGTTGCGCCTCGGGTATGCACGGAAGCACTGGGCTTCCAAACTCCAGTTGGCCGTGGTGAGCCAGCACACAATGGACAATGAAATTCACTTCCCTCTTGTCAATGTCCAGTTCGCGCAACAGATTGTTCAAATAATTGGCGGACATGTAGATGTGCCCCAAAAGGAATCCATTCTCTAACTTCTCTCCCTCTACGTTATATTCGCACAACTTGCCCCAATCGTGGAAAAGGATGCCAATGATGATGCGCTCCACCTTGATGTCTTCAGGATAAGGATACACGGGATAGATGCCTTCCAACAGGTGAAGCATCTGCCATGTGTGGTTCAGCAATCCACCAGGAAATGCATGATGCACACTCGTGGCGGCAGGATATTTGATGTATTTTGGAAAAAGTTCGTCAGCCTGGTTGCTGATGAAGTCGATGAGCACCTTGTCCTTGCAGAATCCGATGAGCGTCTTGATGGTCGCATCCCACACCTCACGCTTCACGGGACGCGGCACCAGATGATACAGCGGATGTTCTTCTGTGGGAAACGTACCTGCAATCATGTCCATGTTCGTTGCTGACTTTTTCCCCTGATTCTCGCGAATCGTCAAGAACCGCACCAATTGTCCCACCTTGGGGCCACTCGTCTTCGGCACGTCAAACACACAGATGTTCTCAATCTCCTCGTTGTTTGCCACCTTCAAGTTTACATAAGGCGAGTTGTTGCGAGCCACCGCATCTTGACGGCTCAACACGATAAATTCCTTGTTCATATAAGTTTTTGTGTGAATTCTTGTTGCAAAGTTAACGATTCTTCTTGTCGTGACCAAATCTTTTCCCGATAAACCAGAAAAAACACCGTGCATCTTGTCGTGGAGCGACAAAATGCACGGAGAATACTTGGAAGGAGAAGAAACTATTACCAACTGCTTCCGCTGTTGTAAGTGGTGATGGAGGCTTCAGTGCCACCGGTGGCAGAGGTGGCTCCCATGCCGCTCCAGATGGTTTCACTACCAACTGTTATACCTGTCTTGAGGGTGGTGGTGCCTGCAGTGGTGACGACGAGTGCACTACCGCCGGATGAAGGGGTCTTGAAGGCAAGGGCAAGGATGCCATTCGCATAAAGACCATACCATGTGTTGGCTGTCCATGTTTGTTTGCCGCTGCTTTGCTGGCCAGGACCGAAGCCTCCAAAGCCCCCACGTCCGTTATTGCCGTTACTGCTGCTGGAACTACTGGAGAGTTGGTAGCAGGTCTGGGTGGTCACGGCACCCGACTCCAGCCCTCCGATGGCGACAAGGGTGCCACCGCTGATGGTGAGGGTGCAATGCTCCTTGGCGTCAATGCCCACTTCGGGTGATGAGGCTCCAATCGCATAGACGATGCCACCTTTGATGGTGAAGTCGGCATTGGCATCGAGTCCGTCATTGCCTGTGGAGTAAGCACAAACGGTTCCTCCGCTGATGGTCATGACACCGCCTGAATTGATGGCGTCATCGGAGGATTGAGTGTAGATGGTGCCACCGGTGATGTTGAGCGCCCCTTTGGTCTCGATGGCTTCGTGGTAGGCGGCTTTCACGTTGAGGGTGCCGCCGCTGATGGTCATGGTACCATCTATCTTGATGCCCTTGGGCGATGACTTATAGTTGCTGGAGAGCCGCTCTGCCGTTTGCGATGAAGTGGTGGTGCTGATCTTGCTGCCAGAGTAATAGACGATTCCGCCAGATGTATTGATGCTGATGTCGCCATCGGTGATGAGGAATGTGCCATCGCCGCTGATGCCCTTGCCTCCTGCACCTTCGGCTGTGAGACCGAACGTGCCTCCACTGATGCTGATGTCACCATCGGCACTGATGCAGGATGATGCCTTCGTCTTGGATTGGTCGCTATCCCATTCGCCCCCTCCTGATGTGCTGATGGTCACTGTACCGCCCGATGCGATGAAATTGCCACTGGCTTTCAACCCTTTAGCTGCCGTGGCTGTCACATTTGCTGTGATGGTGCCATCGGTGATGTAAATGCTTCCCGAGTTTTCGTCTTCGTGGTCGGTGGTCTCGCTTGTGGCATCGGAGTCCTCGTCTATTTCACATTGAATGCCATCGTCATCGATGTTGTTGATACTGATACTACCACTTTCCATGAGGAAATACTGATTGCAGTTGAAGCCATCGGACACAGCACCTGTGACGTTGATGGTGCAGTTTTTCACAGTGATGTATTCACCCGCTTTGATGGCATGTTTGTATTGGCTCTTGACATTGAGGGTGCCTTTGCCTTTGAATTCGGCGTGTCCTTTCACATAGAGCGCCGCTTTCTGGGCAAGGTCGTCTGACGGACTGGCACAGTCGATCAAGGTGTTTTCTGTCCCTTTCTTCACACTGACATTGACACGTTTACCATTCTGGATGTGGAGGGCTGCTCCTGAATAAACGGGCGTCTTATTGGTAAGCGAAACGCCATTGAGATCAATACTGCATTTGTATTTGCCGCTCATGTAAAACTCACCGTCGCTTGATGCGCCAGAAAGTGAATAGGTCACTAGTGTCTCTTAATATATGTTAATCAAATTTGAAGTCAAAATAGAGTTGCCCATCATCCAGCTTGGCAGTCTCTTTGAGAGGCTTGAACAGG
>ONFA01000019.1 GCA_900316975.1 uncultured Prevotellaceae bacterium
ATAGGCACGGACGAACCGCATGTTGCGTTTAATTTTCAAGAAGTACTTGGTGCCAATGGAGTGATCGGTCAACCCGGAAAAATGTCCGAAGTTGCCCCCTTTGATGATTTCCTCCAAGAGCAACTTCCCACGCCACTCATCAGTAGGCACAATATAAAACTTCTCCTCCAATCCAAACACTTCATGCAGCACCCACATCACCGCCCCTGCAAACTTGTATAGACCCAGATACCTCAAAGTACGTTCTATATTCTCATCCCTAAACCCTAAACCATTCCTTGCTTTCAGCAAGAAATAGTAGTCCATCATCTGCCGCAACCCTATCCCTTCGTCGAAGAAATGGTGCATCAAGTGAGCCAACTGATACACCACGTTGAACTCCCAAGTCGGCACAGGGATTTTTCCAACTCTGTCTGGCAACTCCACCTCATGCCGGCATTGTTCCGCCATCTTTTCCCTATACCATCGCTGCAACCTCCTGTCATAGAAAGGATTATTCATCACTCCCGGCATATAGTGCAGTTCCACTGGCACTCCTTCCCACTCATACTCCACATGATAGCACCGCACCTCCGTCTTCGGCATTCGCTTCCTGGCATACTTCACAATCTCCGTCCTTCCATCTTTCCATCTCTGTGCTTTCTGTGTGAGCCACACGTCAATGTCGCCCGATGCCCTCATGAATGGGTCGGGATACATCACCGCATTCCCCTGTCCCTTCAGCACACAGCACTCGAAACCGTCCTCCCTTAGCCGTTCTACCAACTCCACGCACCTCCTGTTCATCTCCACATTCCTCTGCCGTATCCGTTCGCTCACTGCAAACCACCTCAACACCACTTCCCTCGGCACCTCCACCCCCTCGCTCTTCATCCGCTCCACTCCACGGAACCCCACCCCCTGCAGGGCCTGTTCCTTCATGAACGAAAACAGCGCACCCCAATCCGTGACGGTTGGAATGCACTGCTGTGGGTCGATGCAGTAACGAAGAAAAACAAGATGCTCTTTTGTGGAAAGAGCAAAATCTGTCATGACAAGGGAATGAAATGTATTTAGTGGGTGAATAAATTGTTGAACAACTCCTTGTGCTGCTGTGCGACTCTCGAAACATCGTATTTTTCAGTCACCTTCCTCTTGGCCGTATCCCTCATCTTCTGTGCCTCAACAGGATGGGTGTAATAAAAATACACTTTGTCAGCCACTTCTTCGGGCGAATCCACATTGACAAGTTCACCATCAATCCCGTTTTCAACGATTGTAGGGATTGCATCGACATTGGTAGCCACAAAGTTTTTCTCCGCTGCCATATATTCAACTATCGCCAATCCAAAACCTTCCCATCGGGAGAGCAACACTGCCACGTCAAAGATTTTCAGATAAGCGTATGGATTTTCAGTCCATCCTGTCACAATCAGGTGTAATCCATTCTTCTGAGCATATTGCTTCACCTTTGCCTCCTCTTCGCCATTCCCCACTATAATATAATATGTGTTTGGAATCTTCTCGCTAATTAACTTAGCAGATTTGATAAATACATCGGGGGCTTTTTGTGGCGAGAGCCTTCCTATCATTCCGACAACGAAGGCCGTTTCTGGAATGCCCAAAGTTTCTCTTGCGATGGTTTGTGCTGCCTGTACAGCCTGCACATCTATTCCGTTCTCGATGATTTCAAGTTTAGCTCCATTGTCTATCCCATTTTCTATGGCTGACTTGTATTCCGCTTTGGAAATACACACTATCCTGTCCGTCGAGTTGGAAAGCAATCTTTCTATCACCTTATAGACGAATCCTTTTCCAGTCATGGCTACTTCATGTTGAAAGCCCACCCATGTGGGTTATAGACCACCTTGCACCTCAATCCAAGACACGCAAGCCTCCCCAATCCACCAGCAAAACTGCTGTGGCAATATACAATATCTGGGTGGTGCTTTCGGATAAGTTTTCTGATGGTTTTTACTTGCGAAATAATCTTAAGAGGTGAGAAAGTTTGTCGCATTTCTATTTGCTCCACCTGATTAACAACTCTTTCGTACTTACACTTGTCAAAATGGAACGAACATACAAATACCTGCTCGTATTCATCTTGCAACTGCGGCAAAAGCATTTCTAAATATCGGTCAACACCCCCTGCGCATTCTGCAATATGCATTATTTTCATAACAGAAGGAAAATTGAAAGTCTTTTTCTATCGTACCCCACAGGTATGGTTCATGCACTTTTTCTTATGGCTCTTTCTATTTGTTTCACGCTTTCTTGCGACAAGAGAATAAAACTGACGTTAGAACAACATTGTTTTAACGTAACATGGGATTTGTGCTAATTGTAAGGGCTATGACTTTTGTGGACACCGAGGTAATAATAGGTTTACAGAATGTACAAGCATGTCAATTCTACTTATTATCCTCCGCCATGTAACATCTCATTTTACCCATCTATATTTAGTTTAAACTTTTTCCCTCCGACCAAATATTTAACAGATGGTGTTATCTCAACCGATTGACCATTAATCTTTATTTCCTTACCATTAATATCATAACATGTAAAAGTACCAGAATAATTTAGTTTAATTATTTCGTCTTTTTCCGAGGTCCAAAGGGCATAAACCTTTTTCCCGTCTGGTCTTTTCCACTGTGACATGAAAACATTCCCCTTTCTCTTCAGACTAGGCCGCGTAGATTTATCGGGACACATCATCGTCAATGTTTTATATGCATAATAAGCAGGCTTTGGTGTGTAATCTTTATGCCAAAGCCCAAAGAAATCCTCTTTATCTTTAGGATTCTGTTCCCTGGATCTCGATTTGTACCAAAATACCTTATCAATGCCACAGGCAAAAGAAATAATGAATATTCGAGGAAGTCTATTTGCTTGTGATTGTTCTGTAGCCCCAACAACAGAAGAAGTCCCACACTCAGTCAACCATACATTTTTTTTAAGGCTGTATTTTATGAGCTTTTGGCTCAAATGAGTGAAATAATCCAATAACACTTCGGGTTCTACTGTCTTTGGGCTGTACCGATGCACATTCATAATATCAAAATATGATGACACTCCAGCGCTGAAGACACTATCAATAAACTTTGTGTCTGTATTAGCTATGCCAGAAAAGGCAACTTTGGTGTTTTTATTATCTCTCTTTATAACTGCACTGCCCACTTTAAGCAATTTAACATAGTCTTTCGCATATATACCAGGTAACCAATGGTTAATAATATCAACTTCATTAATTATTTCCCAACAAGGAACTTGGCTATAGTGATGGGAAGTATGCTCTACATATCGAATCCATTTATCTAATTCCGTCATTTTGAAATTTTTGCGCAAAGTAATAATGCCTAAAACATTTTTCCTGTATGCATGTACGGATGACATGAGACTGTCAAAATGATTATACCTTAGACTGTCAGTCCCTTGCAGCATCATAGAAGGCCAGTCCCAATCTGTGCGAATCCATGAGATACCGACACTGTCAATCATTTTCAGTTCATCTTCCCGGGTGTCGAATTCATATCTAGATCCTTTTCTACTAATGTGCGAACATATGCCATATGGATTGTCCAATCTCTTGGAACATTTGAATAAAGGTTTGTACTCTTCGTTATCTGCGCCACAGGAACTGGCAAATAACATGATCACCCCTAATAAAATAATGCACCGTGTCACCTTCTCTCGTCTCTCCTTGTATAAACCTTCATAAACATTCGTTTAGCAAGCATATAGATTCCAAGTCTATGGCAAGTCAAGCGGACAAAAGCATTGAGGCGTACTTTCCAGGTGAGAGGAAACCATTTCTGGAAAAAGTCGACGGGTACCATTGTGTTGCAATCTTGAAAGAATTCCGCCCGTTTGGGGTTCACAGGCACCGGCTTAAACATCTCTCTGACGTTTTCGGTCAACTTGTCAGGGTTTACAGGAATCTGCCGCAATTCATCTTCCAGTTCTTTCATGATTCTGGCACCTTTTCCCGACTGCACCAGCACCCGAGTAGTTCCGTTTCCATCCAACTGCTTTGTGAATTTTTCTATGGGAAAGCAATCCCAGAGTGTAAGGTCACTATGCCGATAACGCTTCTTAAAACGGCAATCATAGCACGATGGTCGGTCACTCAGATTGTCGAAAAAAGCACGTAGGTAAGCATTGCTATCAATGCCCTTGTGATAGTCTTTCTCTTTTTCCTTGTTGTAGATGGAGAAAGAACTGTAATGATATCCGTAATACTTGTCACGGAACAAAATGTTGGTGAATTCACCGCCAATCATCTGCTGCTGCGCCTCTATATAGCGGGTTAGTATGCGTGGACTTGGTATGCCACGGCATACCAAGTCCACGCATACTAACTTTTCATATTCCCGTCCGTGCAAATAGTGTCTTAGACCTTCCACTTGACAAGGTGTTCCACTGAAGCAAACCCATCGCTCTGCTTTCAAATAGTTTTGTACTAGACGAAAAGTGTTCCCCAATCGACTTTGTACATACTTGCTATTGCGGAAAATACGCAAGTCCTCTTCCCGTTCCACGGCCTGATGCTCCACGATAAAAGTACCTTCACGGTATCCTGCGCCAAAGACCACACCGCCTTGCCGAATCACCCATGTGGCTATGGCCGTGAATGCCCCTCCAGAAGTGCTTTCCTTTCGTATCCGTTCATCCTTATGCTGAACGAGGAACCCTTGTTGTTCGTGTGGCACATCCTCATCCTCTGCATTCAAGATGGGGCACACCTTTTCACACAGTCCACAATCAACACACACATCTTTATCTACTGACGGATAAAGGAAACCCTCCTCATCCTCTGTCATCCGAATGCATTGTTTCGGACATGCGGACAAACAGGCTGTGCATCCACAGCACTTTTTCTTATCTTGTATTTCAATCATAAAATATGGCGTTCTTCAAGAGCGTTTCTCAGCCATCTCCATGTAAATTGCCGCAAGGAATCCAATTCACGCAGAATAACATTAGTTTCCACACCATTCTTCAATCCTGCTGCAACATCAAAAGAGGCAGAGTCAGACTTACGTATCATCCTCCCCTGCTGATGCACCAAGGTCAACAATGAGTATAAACGCCCATTGGTTGAGGTGGGGCCATCGTCGCTGTAGCGTGGAAAGGTAAAGAACTTCTTGCTGTTCAGCATCGAAAACACAGAACAATGGAAAGAATCCGTAAAGACAAATTCAGCATCTCTTATCAACTCCACAAATTCCTTTGGTCCCACTTGATAAGGAGTATAATCGGCAAAACCCTCATCGCTCTTCACATATTCATCCGAATGGGCAATCTGTACGATTTTCAGACCAGAATATTCACGTGCCCGTTTCACCAAATCCCGCTGCCAAGGGTTGTTCCCCAAGAAATAAACAAAAATGTATTTCTGCCCCTCTGCAAACCTCTTCCCATCGTCGCTTGCATCTAGTGCATCTTTCCACTCTTCAGCCGTCAACAAAATGGTGGGGTCACAAACCACGGGCACATTACGTTTTGCCCATTTCGCCACCAACTGCTGACCCGAAGATTCTCTGACAGACACGTAATCCAGACGTTTCAAAAAGCGTCTAGCCTTTTTCCCATATTGAGGAGAAAGGGTTGATACCCCAAAACTGGTTGCCAAAGCAATCTTCGCCACATCATCTGGAACAAAATTCAAGGTGTAGTAGTCTGCCGCAATGTTACTCGGCAGCCACAACTGGTCACTACCCACCACAAAGGCACTATACAGATGTGCATCCTTCCCTAATTCCGCTTTACTTCGGTAAACCTTGGAAAGGTGGAACTTTGTGTTTGCAAAGTTTTCAAACATTCCATACCTCACGGCAAGATTCTGGGCGTACTCCACATTTCTCTTCTTCGCCCAAGCCTTCCGAACCGTAGCCGCCTTGTCCCTGATGGTGGCAGAGTCCAATATCTTGCTCAAAAAATACCAATATTTTGCCCTGTTGATTTCTGGCAGCAGCCCGTCTATACGGATGGTTTCATTTTCCAGTCCCAGTTTATCGAACGCCATCTGGGTGGCGAACGCCTGTAACTGGGAACCGTAATTCTTTTGGAAATAGCAGGTGACGAGAGCGATTATTGTTGACATATTAATAATTATAATAGCCTCTTTTCAACAGCTTTTGTTTGGCAATGGCTATTGGTTTTAATAGAATATATAATCTTACTTTCATAAAGAGCAGCGCAATTCTTCTCTGTGTATCTAACTCTGTAAGAGATGTATAGGAAATCGCTTTTCGGCAAATATCATTTTGGTTTATTATATTCGCAAACTTTCTTGCCGCTGTCCATACATTATCAAGGCTATTCGGATGAAAATATGTATTCATTGCAACAGCTATCAATGCATAAACAATTCTTTGGTATAAGGCATTCTCAAACGATTTACCATAAGACATCTTGGCTACATCTTCTGCCATCACATTCATGCAGTCCATTAAGCACTGAGTATTCTTTTCATCTATTCGCTTGGATATACTAGTGTCATTATAGCGATAATGATTGAAATATTCCTTTATAAACAGAGCTTTTTTCGCGTGATAGAATACACGTAATGAAAACTCTGTCCCCTCCATTCCCTGTCTTAATCTATTGTCATGCTTGATACCATATTGACGAGCATAGTCGGTATTAATAAGTTTGGAATAAGCGGTTGCGATTCCTGATTTATATATTAATACATTTCGAGACAACTCTTGGCATTCTGAATCCTTATATAGTTTTCTACTTTCATCGCAATGCCATTCCCATTTACCTTTGATTGAATTATCACCTAACTCTTGAATGCAGTTCCAGAACACAATATTCACATCAGGGAAATCCTTAATATTTTCCAACAATTTCTCACACGTATTTTCATCTATCCAATCATCACCATCCAAATACATGTGCCATTCGCCTTTCACAATATCAAATCCTGCATTACGAGCAGACACAAGTCCTCCATTTTCTTTATGTATCACTTTGACACGCAGGTCTTTGTTAGCGTACTCATCGCATATTTTACCACAGGTATCAGGTGATCCATCATCAACTAAGATTATTTCAATTTCCCTAAGGGTCTGATTAATACAACTCTCTATACATTGACGAAGGAATCTTTCAGGCACCTTATAGATTGGAACAATAATAGACACTAAGGGTTGTTTATCCATTATTTCAAAATTCATAGTTCGTCACACACGCCGCTTGCGTAGTTCGCATCGTTCGTTGTTTATCCATTATTTCAAAATTCATAGGGAATTCCCATTTTCAGTATACTATCCAAAAACGATTGAAGTACGAGTAGCATCAGTGGTGCCCCTCTCTCTTTCCGTTTCTTTCTCTAACAATTTCTTATTGATTGAATTCTTCATTTTAATTTTAATTCTTTGGTAAACAGAATCGGGAAGACATGTAATTAGCAATTGCTTTCCTATCAATTTTATTAAAGAATTAAAATTGTATTTAATGAGATTTACAAAACCTATTTGACTTATCGTCAACCTTAAACCTTGCCATGTTTGGTCGAGTCCCAGACTTTGTCCTGCAAGACTACCCAAGTATTGCTGTGCAATACCAGCAAACAATGTAGAATCCAAGGATTTGCGCTTATCGTGGAAAACATCAAAGATAATGGATGATCGTTTTATAAATGTCAAAGCATTCCATGATACTCCCTCACTGACATCATCTTCATCGTTGTGTAAGCCACCTGTAGAATGTCTCACTATCTTAGACTTAAAAAAATAACTGTCTTCGTCTTTACGCTCAAGATGCTTTAATATATAAATGGTCTGACCAACCATAGAAGAAAGGTTGATATAATAATATTGGATGTCATCCAACAACTTATCCCGATTAAAAACACCTGATGATATATATAGGAAATTACCAAATATCCAGTGACGTTTGCACAATTCTGTTAAATCCTTAAACGAATGTAAATCCTTTTCTATATAAGAATTATACTTGAAAAACAAAGCATCAGGATATTTCTCAATACTGTCTAATATGGTCTTAATAGCATTCGGCAAAGGTCCATCATCGTCTCCCAATGTCCATACCCATTTTGTATCTGCATGATATACCACGCCACAGATATTAGCATCCCCCCCAATATTTGTTCTGTTTCTGACAATTTTAAATTTCTGCTTTTCCTCTTCTGTAAACAGATCAGCAACAGGAGTATCACTACAGTTATCCCATACTCTCAATACAACTTGGTCATTAAGTTGTGGCAACAACGCTCTGACAGACTTCTTTATGCTTTCTGGCCTATTATAAGTTGGAATTCCTATAGTAAGTATTGGATTGCCCATGTCTTAATTATTATAAATACAAACATTCTGTAACACCTCGCCCATAAACGGAGCCATTTTTTCCAATGGTGCTGAAGACATCTTACCCGTTTTCTTGTCCATGAAACTAGCACTCTTAGGGAAGAGAGTCTGCTCTGGGTGCATGTGAATCTCACAAATCATCGGGCCGTCACTTGCCAAAACTTTAGCAATGGTATCACACAAAGGTTGGCCATTTTCATTGCAACTTGTATATGGAATACCATAGGCTCCAGCTATCTTTTCCAAGTTTGGACAAATAACACCAGAAGTTGGATTACTACCAGTGAACTTGCCGCCAAAGAAAGCCTTCTGAGTGGTTTTAATCGCCAAATAACCTTCATTCTCCAATACGAAGATTTTAAGTGGCATCTTATAAGTAACCAACGTCTGAAGTTCCTGAATGTTCATCTGAAGTGAACCATCTCCTGTTACAAGCACCGTCTTTCCTCTCTTGTTTGAGGTTACAGCACCTATTGCAGCAGGAAGGTCATAGCCCATGGCTGCACAGCCTTGATTGGCAAAGACACGAACACCTTTGTTTACCTGCATGGCTTGATAGGTGCAAGTATATGCTGTACCATTACCTGTCACGCAAACATCGCCGTCGTGCAATTGCTTGAACAATTCATCTGCAAACTTGTAGGAGTTTGTATATCCTTCCATATCCGGATTATCATCAAACAGAGTTGGTATCTTGGCTTCAATTTCCCTTCCCCACTTGCGCCAAGTTTCGAATGTTGGGAACCCCTTCTCTTTGTTCAACACCACCTGCATCTTATCAATAAATTCGGAAAGATTCACATGTATAGGCATGTCAATGTTTAACGTCGGCTTCTGCATCTCCGCCAAGTCTATGTCCACCATCACCTTGTATGCCTTAGGTGCCAGCAAATCGTACGCATATGACACCTGACGGATGCTCAAGCGTGTACCCATTACTATCAATAAGTCTGAGTTCTGCACCATGATATTGCCGATGCGGTCTCCACAGATGCCGGGTTTTCCATAACAAAGCGGATGGTCATGCCAGATGATGTCTGAACCGCTGATAGCTGTCACCACAGGGATATTGAGTTTCTCCACCAACTGGATGAATTCATTCTCGCGTTTGGCAAGACGAACACCATTGCCCACATAGATGACAGGGCTCTTGGCATTCTTTATTCTTTCTATCAACTGCTTAATTTGTTCATCCACCAAGGTGTGCTTCACAGGGTCAATCATTTCTGTTGCAGCATCAAACTCCTTGAATTTCGTTTCATCAACCATAGCCCCTTGCACATCAAGGGGAATGTCCAACCACACAGGACCTGGACGGCCATCAAGGGCTATGGCTATCGCCTTGTCAAGTTCGTACTTGATGTCAAGAGGATTATAAATCGTCTTGGCATATTTTGTGATTGGTGTCACCATGGATACGATATCTGCTTCTTGATCTCCTAACTGACGGAGATTCAGATAATCATAGGTGTGTTTATACGTAGAAGTCTTGATCTGGCCTGAGATGTAAATTCCAGGGATGGAATCCAAATACTGACCCAAAACTCCTGTAATAGCATTGGTTCCACCAGGACCCGTAGTGACGTTCGTCACACACAGTTGTCCGCAGGTACGGTAATACCCTTCTGCTGCAATGGCTGATGCCTGCTCATGGTGATTGCAGATATAAGTCAATCCTTGGGTGTGACCCACTGAGTCATTCAGGTGCATGGCACCACCTCCTGTCACCAAGAAACAATGTCTGATTCCATGCATCTCAACGAGATGTTGGAAAATGAAATCACTTACCTTAATCATATTTATTGTTGTTTATAATTTCGAATAATGTGATTAACAATATCCTTGAATACATATTGGGATATAAAACCAGTCGCTGCTTCAGTTTTTGACACATCCGGATCTAATGACACCACATTGGTTGGTGCTATCGCTCCAAAATTCAATTCACTCTTAGATTGGGCGAGACTGTACATCTCATCTACGAAAGCCTTCAGTATTCGGGTATCCTTTGAGGCTATGTTGAACACTTCTGCCTTATAGCCGGAGTTTCTGAGTGCATACTGGCAAAGCAAGTATATCTGCTTAACGGCATCTTTTACATAGAGAAAATTCCAGTTCTGGGTACAAGGACTTAAATCTATCGGCTCGTTATTCACCATCTTTTTCAGACAACTCATCACAAGTGTCCAAGGATGGTCTTCCTCTCCAAATAGGCTGAATATTCTTAAATGTAAATATTTCAACCCAAGTGCATTAGCAATTTTAGAGCCTTGCTCTTTAACTGCCAACTTCGCTTTTCCATATTCAGAGAAGGGATGACATGATGTTTTTTCCGAAATCCTCTCCAATACAGTTCCGTATTCAGCTTGAGAACCTGCCTCAACGAAAAGCGCACAACCTGTACCAGCTGCGACTTTAATGGCTTCAAGAGAGTGAGCAATATTGTCCTGCTGGATGTCGGTAAGGTTGCGTCCACTATGCCCCGTTCCTTCCCAAGCAAGATTGATAAATACTTGTCCCTTCTCAATTTGGCCTGACAGATTTGCATACTCGGATAGTTCGGAATATACAATTCTCAGATTGGGATGTTCCCCCAACTTGGAGATTCCTGCAGAATCCTTTCTACAGACAGCTATCACCTCGTCACCCATGGAAAGGGCGAAACGAGTCAGTTCGGCGCCAATAAAACTTGTTGCACCTGTTATTATGAATTTCATGACTTCACAAACTGTGCTATCTGTTCTACGCAAAGCTCATAGACTTCTTCCTGTTGATAACGCTTATACCAATCTGCTACAAGAGCCACACATAGGTCTATGTTGGTACGTGGCTCCCAACCTAAATGGAACTTTGCTTTGGAGATATCCAACATCAGAAGATTTGCTTCATGCAAGGCATTGGGGTCTGACACATCCTTCAGCTCGCCTGTGCCATAGTTGTTGATGAGTTTGGTTGCCACATCCCATACTGGAGTGATGCTCTCCGTTCTCGGTCCAAAGTTCCAACCTTCACAATACTTGGTTGGCTCCTGCCACATCTTGGATGCCAACAACAGATAGCCACTTAGCGGTTCAAGGACATGCTGCCAAGGGCGGATGGCTTTAGGTGAACGGATTTCGATAGGCTTGCCTGCTTCCAAGGCTCTGATACAGTCAGGCACGATGCGGTCTTTTGCCCAGTCGCCACCACCAACCACATTACCTGCCCTCACACTGGCAATGGCTACATGGTGCTTCGTTCCATAATCTTTGGGATTGAAGAAACTTCTTCGCCATGAATTGATGGCGATTTCTGCTGCACCTTTGGATGAACTGTAGGGGTCATAGCCTCCCATCGGTTCATTTTCTCGATAACCCCAGATCTGTTCCTTGTTCTCGTAGCACTTATCTGTGGTGATCATGACTACGACCTTCACAGAGTCTGTCACCCGTGCTGCCTCCATGATGTTGATGCTACCCATCACATTAGTCTCGTAGGTTTCCACAGGTATCTCATAACTGAGACGCACCAAGGGTTGGGCTGCCAAGTGGAAGACAATCTCTGGTTGATATTCCTTGAAGATGTCTTTCATCTTCTGCCCGTCACGGATGTCTGCACGAATGTCTGCCTTGATTTTGTTCCCTATACCAGAGAGGACAAAGTTGTCTTTCTCTGAATAGGGATCTAAACCAACACCTATGACCTCTGCTCCCATTTCAAGGAGCCAGATGGAGAGCCATGAGCCTTTGAAACCTGTATGACCTGTAACAAGGACTCGTTTGCCTTGATAGAATTTATTAAATATGTCAATCATTTTCTTTAGTTCATAATTTCGTGGTAACAAGACTGGATAGAGAGCAAATCGTCTGGCAGTGTGTCAAACCACTTAATGTACCCGGCATCCTCTTCGGTCAAATTGCCGTTATTTATTTGATAGGAATCATCTACAAGGCATTGATATACCAAAGTGATAAAATGAGCACGCTCATTCTGATTCTCTATCGGTCTTTGTCTCTTTTCAATGATTTCAAAAACCTTGACGGGATTCTTGTCGAAAGAGATCTTCTTGATACCAAGTTCTTTTAATGCAACCTTACGAATCCGGTCCTCACAGGTTTCCTTGAAACGGATACATCCACCTGGCACATGCCATCCTGTGCCACAATGAGAGTCATTGCGTCTGGTAAGCAGAAATTGACCATGTTTGTTATAAACAAGTAAATCCACATTGACAATGGGCACTAACGATGAGATGGTCAGAAATAGTCCCTGCCCCAATCCCTGCTCTGGGTCTATCCCCTCTTTCTTAATATAATCATTAATCGGATGACCCGTCCCCATGACCTATTCACTACAGAATATTAATGGTTATTAGGAACGATGCGCTCCCATTTCTTCCATGGAGCCTTGCCTGCCTGAAGCAGTTTTTCAAGCATGTCACGTTCACGAATATTGTCCATGCACTGCCAGAAGCCTTCATGGATGTATGACATCAACTGGCCTTCCTCCACCAAACTGTTAAGAGGCTCTTTCTCAAACACTGTCGAATCACCTTCAATATAGTTGAATATGGATGGTTCAAGAACCATGTATCCCGCATTGATGGGCGCACCATCAGAGATATTTTTCTCGCGGAAAGATTTCACGGCTCCGCCCTCAATATCAAGGACACCCTTTTCCTGTTTCATCTTGACAGCTGTAAGCGTTGCGTTCTTACCATGAGACTTATGGAAGGTTAAAAGTTTGTTGATGTCCACATCACATACACCATCTCCATAAGTCATAAAGAAAGGTTCATCACCTACATACTCTTGCACTCGCTTGATACGTCCACCGGTCATCGTGTTATAGCCTGTATCTACAACGGTCACCTTCCAAGGCTCCAGTTTGCTGTGGTGCACCGTCATTTCATTTTTCCCGTCACGGAAATCAAACGACACATCACTGTTATGCAGGAAATAGTTTGCGAACCACTCTTTTATATACTCCTGCTTGTACCCCGCACAGATGATGAACTCATTATGACCATAATAGGCATACTCCTTCATGATGTGCCAAAGTATCGGCATGCCACCAATCTCTATCATCGGCTTTGGTTTGTATATCGACTCCTCGCTGATACGGGATCCAAAGCCGCCTGCTAATAGAACGACCTTCATAAGTTTTACTTTAATGTCACACGGATTTCACAGATAACACAGATTTATCCTTTCGTTGCAACGAAAGCCTTAATAGTATCTATCATGTACTGCAGTTTCTCTGGAGTCATACCAGGATAAACACCTAGCCAGAATGAATCACGCATGATAGAATCCGTGACAGGCAGAGAAGCACCAACCACACGGTAGTCCTTACCTTCTTCGTATTGTTCAAAGGCAGGATGACGGAGCAGATTACCGGCAAAGAGATTGCGGGTCTGAATCTTATGGTCTTCCAAATACTTGGTCAGTTCATTACGGGTATAGCCTGCGTCTTCTTTGACTGTGATAAAGAAACCGAACCAACTTGGTTTACTGTTCTTCTGAGGTTCTGGAAGTAGAAGTCCTTTTACTCCTTTCAATCCATCATACATGATCTGATAGTTTTCCCTTCTGCGCTCCACGATGAAGTCAAGCTTTTCCAACTGAGCACAGCCGATAGCTGCCTGAAGGTCGGTTGCCTTGAGGTTGTAGCCGAGGCGGCTATACACATATTTATGATCATAACCCTGAGGTAACTGACCAAACTGACCAGTGAAACGGCAACCACAAGTGTTATCAACACCACCCACACACCAGCAGTCACGTCCCCAGTCTCTATAGGAATTCACATACTTGTGGAGTTCAGGGTTGTTGGTATAGACGGCACCGCCTTCTCCCATGGTCATATGGTGAGGAGGATAGAAACTGCTTGTACCGATATCACCGATGGTGCCAGTCTTTTTCCATTCGCCATCAATGAAGTACTCTGAGCCAAGGGCATCGCAGTTGTCTTCCACCAACCAAAGGCTATGCTTCTTGCAGAAGTCAACGACCACCTGCAGGTTGAAGGGATTTCCTAATGAATGGGCGATCATGACTGCCTTGGTCTTAGGAGACAATGCGGCTTCAAGTTGGGCTGTATCAATGTTTCCCTCTTCCACGCTCATGTCAACAAAGACAGGGACTGCTGCATACTGAACGATACAAGCAACGGTGGTGGGGAATCCGGCAGCAACGGTGATGACTTCATCGCCCCTTTTTATCTGACGCTCACCCAATTCTGGAGCCGTTAGCGCGCTGAAGGCAAGGAGATTGGCTGATGAGCCTGAGTTGCAGAGGGAGCAGTACTTGACACCAAGCCACTTGGCTAGGCGGGTCTCAAACTTGTGCGCCCAAGGACCTGCGGTAAGCCAGAAATCAAGGGAAGCATCCACAAGGTTAACCATTTCCTCGTCATTGAAATAACGGCCACCATAATTCACACGGGTCTTGCCTGCCTCAAACGTGGGCTGGGGAGCATGAACTTCACGATAATACTCACGAGTAAGGTCGAGAATCTGCTTTTTTAATTCTTCTTTCTTTGACATATTATTATAATGCTTTGTAAATTCTATAATATTATTCCCAAATAAAATTGTAAGGAAACATCTGGTTAAATACATAAAAACTCGAATTCTTATCACCAAAACCTTTCTCCCATGTATGTATTTGATGCAATGACAATATCACGACAAATGTAATAAATAAGAACTTATAAAGAGGAGCTCTATTTATTAGATTTTTTGACGGTGAACAAATAATGCCGACAAAGAGATATGGAAACAAAAAACGACCTGCATTCGGAAATGAAACAAAAACGCTAAATAAAGAACACCCAAAAACTAAACAATTAACATAAAAATTATTGCATCTATCTTTATTAGAGAAGGACACTATTAAACAAACAATTAGAGTTGTAAGAATTTGTTTTAATCCTATTACAGCCTCTTCCCTGAGACCATCATCCACACCTATTCCATCGAAATAATGATTTAACCTAAAAAGTAAATCAAAGGAAGCAAATAATGCGCCTGTCATTTCAAATAGAACAGGAGCAACTTTTGAAAAAACTATTCCAAATACAAGCGTTGATAATAATATAATTAGATTTAACAAATTCCTGTTACCTTTTAAAATCATAAAAGCACAATAAAGCGGCACGCAGAAATAAGTTACGGTATGAAATGATAGAGAAAAGCCAATTAAAAAAAACAATATAAGATATTTAAAGCCTCTCATCCTAAAAGGAGTTGTCCAAACGATATAAGCCATTATACACATTGCCCCCCCTATTACTTGACGCAAACCTGTATAACTAATATCAAGCAATCCCCACAAAACCATGTATAGAAGAACCGACAATACTTTACAAGACGAATCTCTCCAAATCAAATAGAAAAAAGGGAGTTGTATAACTAAAGTCGTAAAAAAAACAAAGAACCAAGCCTCTCCATTATTGAATAAATGAAGAAAATAACAAAACCAACTTAACCCTGGCTCAAATGTAAGTGCCTCGTTGGGGCTTTTCCATGTACCATACATATCATCTTTTCCTTGCCAGAAGTGAACATATTCAATCATGTCTCCCCCCACATTCTCACCTCGAAAAGCGCTAATAAAGAACACACAAAATGAGGCAACAAGAAATAGTTTCTTATCAACATTCTCTGACACTCCTCTTTGTTCTACAAGAAATAGAAGCAACAAGATAATAGTTATTACAGAATATATGGTCATAATGGTAAAAACCTATAACTATACTATATGAAGTGTCTCAATTGAGGCATAATCCCAAAAATCTTTTCTTGGTTTTACAAGTTTGAAAATAATTAAAAGATCTTTGATGATAGAACGAATGCTTACTTTATGTCTAAACAACGGAGTTCCCTTCCAAAGTGTTTCGGATTTGTACTGAAGAAATATATCCTTATAAGGATTCTGGCAATTCTTATTCCAAGGCTTAGATGCAACATAGTGAATAATTGCAGGATCATTTTTTACAGCATCTATTTCGTCCTTATATTTCCAATAATCAAATAGAGCAGTATCACTTTTATACAAAAAATTTTCCAGAAAATTGTAAGTAATTCCAACAGGAGCTTTCTCATCCTGAAGTACATAATTTAAAACGTCTTGGTCATGAGAAACTATCCTAGTGAAATGATGCTCTATATAGTCAAGACACCGCCCCAACACATTGTTTTCACGCCAATAACGCAGATTAATCAATAGCATTCCTGCATTAAAATAGCCTTTGTGATAGGGATACTGAAGCCTATTATATATCTGTATTTTCGATTCCCAACCATCAGCAGAAACACCAACGGCTACATCTGAAACATCAATATTCCATAGAGGACCAATGTCTTTACGAACTATCATATCACAATCTAAATATAAAATTTTATCTATAGACTGAGGTAAAATCTCGGTAAGATAAAGTCTGTAATAAGTAGCTTTAGAAACATATACACCAGTCCCTAAGTTGGGGAAAGAGTCGAACAAATGACCATCAACTAAATGATATTCGACTTTCATATTAAACTGATTAACTGTCAAATTCAAAAACTCTTTGTCAGTTTTAGTTACACTATCATCTATAACAGCATGAAAAACAATATTATGCATCAGATTATTCTTACAGATTGAATAGAACAAAATACCACACGGCATAATATAGTTTGTGTCAGTACAAATAACTATATCTATTTTCATATCATTAAAATTTAAGCGCCTTTTCCCAATAAATCCCTCTTAAATATGGAGGATTATTATATTCCTTTTTTGCAGTTCCACAAATGTCCTTCGTCATTTTCAATGCTTGATCTAAATTCTCTGCAAATTGTACCATATCTCCGAATATCTCTTTGGGGAACCAGTTCACTCCGCTACTTAATTTATGGTCATTAGAACTAATTACTATTACAGGAGTGGAAGCAATTGCAGAAAAGATTGTACCATGATATCTATCAGTAATAACAACTTGGAATGTTGACATCATTTCTATCATTTCAAAGATTAATTGCCTGCTATTCTTCTCTATCTGATTTCTTGGACCCTTCAAAGTTGTATCAACCCGCTCTATTTTGACACTTCCAAGTTTAGATATAAAAGCATTAATTTCATCGTCTCTATAATATGACTCTGTATCATCCCGCAAACAGAACAACACCCCTTCACGTTTATTATTAAAATGATAGCACCCTATTAGAGACGTAACTATATCGGGATATAGAGAAATCTTTATACCAGAAAATAATTCAGTTGCTTTTTGATATGATACTTCATCACGACAAAGTAGAGTAAGATTTGGATGATTAGAAAAAGAATTCTTTACCCTCTTAACCACAAAAGGGTCATAAAAATTAATTGTTTGTGGTAATATTAAGAAACAATTATTGGGAAAGTATTTCAAAATTAACTCATATGCAAACCATCCAGTATGGTGATCGACAAAAAAATATCCACTATGTCCTATCAACAAATCATCTTTGCGAACGAACATTTTTAGACTCAATAGCTTAAAAACATCAAAATTAAGGAAATGAGCCTTTATACTATTATCAAAAGGAGCAAAAAACTGTCCAACTTCAATCAATTTGAACTTTGGGAAGTTTGTCCTAATCCATTCTCTTGTACACATTAGTTGCGCTAAATCGCCAAGGTTTGGGTGATGAGGTTCAACAAGAAGGATAACTCTCTTCTTGAATAATGTTTTGAATAATGATAATAAAACATTAAAGAATTCTCCTAACGACTGTTTCATTTTCTTTTATAAGTAAAATATCTTTCAATTGACATTAAGGTCTATTATATGCTCAGCAACATTTCTCAAATAAATATGCAAATTTAATAAGGAATTTCCTCATTATTGAAGGTTTTAAATTGTAATAAATATAAGTACTAAGAGGAAGCTTTTCTGGATAAAACCATTTATCTACAATCTGAGAGAAGTTCATCAAAGAATAGTCTTTCCAAAAATCATCACGTGTTGAAGGCTTCAAGAATGGGTGTTGTAATGATTTATTGGTTTTTAGAGCTTCTGCAAGTGTTCTTTTTTTCAATAAAAGGTTCATGTTATTTATTAGAGAGAGGCTTTTGGGGGTATTACAAAATATCAATGAAACGCCCTTTTGTTCAAAGCCTTTATCCGATTTACAATTTCCCACATAGCCCCACCAATCAGCTAAGGTAAAATCTGCAACTCTCTTTACATTTGTATATTGGCATTGATAACAACTTGGTCGGAGAATATTATCACGCAAAAAGGCGCGTATAAAAGGATCGTCATAATACTTCCCGATGTATTCAAAGTTAGCGTAATTAAGACTCCCGACTTGACTATTCGCAGCAATATTGAAAAAAATCCATGAATACTTTTTCCCTCTAAACTTAATATCATAAACTCGATGACCTATTTTGCCTTCAAGAAACTTTATGTAGTCTTCAAATATTTTTTTTGAAGGGACACCATGGCATATTAAATCAACAGTAAATAGATTCTCAAAATCTTTTTTTATATATTTTTTTAAGCCTCCTATTTGACATGGAGTTCCAGAAAACAAGACTATCCTACCCTTTTTAAGATATTGCAGAACTTGACGATATGCAGTTCCAATATGACTTTGTATGTATTTACTACCTTGTAACTTATACATGTCTTCTGCCCTTTCTATACAAATATGGACTGCATCTAAATTTTGGTTCATTGTAACTCCAAAAACAACGGCATTAAAATGGTTGATGAAGTAATATGCAATTTCGGCAAATGCACCTCCAGAAGCACTCCGAATTCGTGTGTTATCATCCTTACTCCAACCACTGTAAATGCCCAGAGGCTCTTCATTAAGACCTATAGAAATGTTTTCCGGACACGTAACTTTGCACAAGCCACAATTTATACACTTCTTTTGATCTATATGTGGGCGTAAAAAGCCTTCTTCATCATAATGCATTTCAATAGCGTTATGTTTACAAATATTAGCACAAGCTGCACATCCTGTGCATTTTTCACCATCACAGATGGTAAAATTATTCTCCATGAATAAATGCCTTTCTTACTAAATGTATTAAATATTTTTTTTCATTATTTGTTAGCCCTATCACATATACAAAAATAGAAGTAGAAAACATTGAAACAATTGTAGTAGAAATAATTCTATTTAAATTTGACAAATTTAAGCTACTAATTAATGTTGGCAACGGAACAGCTAAAATACTAACTAAAACTATTGGGACAAGAACCATTCTCAAATATCTGGAAATAGGAAAAGAATATACGCATCCCAAATAAGCACATCGTGTAGAAAAAACTATGACGTTGACTATTATCCTCACAATCCAAACAGAATATATAGGAAAACCAACTTTTAGTACTACATACACTATTGGAAAATTAAGGAAGATTAAAAAACTCATTAAAAGTTGATAATTCCGAATGACGCCTGTTGCTTGAACATACATCCACAAAGGTCCTGCTACTGTTTCTATTAATATAAAACATAACATTAATTGACAAAATATTGCAGTGTATTGGGGAACTTTCACAAGCCAAATTCCGAGAATAGTATCAACTTCTAGTATTATCGGTAAAGATATCAACAGCATTAAGTAGTAAGAAAGCTTTGATGCTCTAAACATTAGTTGATATAAATCTTCTTTTTGTTTTGATGCGTATAGTTTAACTATTTGAGGATTAAATGCTATCTGGAAATTCGTTACAAACTGAAACACCTTTGCCGAGACCTGATTGGCGAGACCCATAGCAGCATTAGCAGCCACTCCATGGAATACATTTACTAATATTACAAGTCCTTGACTGGCAAGCATATTTGCGATGCCACCAAAAAGGTTCCAACCTGAAAACGAAAACAACTTCTTATAAATAGTTTTATCCCAGTAATATTTATACCGTGTTATAAAATATTTTCTGTTACAATAGAACTTATAAGCATAGGTTAGCAGCAATGGTATAATGGTATATAAGAGCGCAAAAAAGATGAGTTTGTCGAATGTGCATACAATGATCATATATACAACCAACAATTTTAATACAACTTCCACAATACTTAAATATGCAAAGAAGCTCATTTCCTCATAGGCAATGATAGCAGCATTATAAGGAACCCTAATCAAATTGACTATAAATGCAATGATCGAAAATTGATAGACCCAGTTAGCCGCATACATTCTATCTTGTGGTATATTCAGATGAGTGTTTACAAACCACAGACCAATAGTTTCTGCAGCCATAAAGAAAACGACAGATAAAATGATGTATAAATTCATACTCATACAGAAAATATCATGAGCGCCGTTTAAATCACTTTTACCCAGCGCGAAATTAAGGAATCGCTGGGTACCTTGCAGCAGGGCCGAATTGAGAAATGAGAACAACACGACGACACCACCAATAACATTATAGAGTCCATAATCATCCTCTCCCAAAGTATCAAGCACTATTCTTGATGTGTAAAAAGAAACCAGCATCATTACAAACATGCGTAAATAAAGCATGAATGTATTCTTAGTAATGCGCTTATTATTAGCAGTATTCTCTGACATATTTTTCAAAAAAGCCGCAGACTTGCACCTTAAAGGAATAGTTAAAATAAAGATGTAGTATCGTTGGCTTATATTTTATAAATCTTGCTAAAAAGCCGCGGACTTGCATCTATAGAAAAGTTGCATAAGAAACAGATGTAGTATCGTTGGCAATAAACTTAATGAGGAATTTGGAATTAGGAATGAGGAATTCCGATTTTTCGTTCATTCACTATACCCTTTATTTCTATTTAGAAGTGGGATTGGTGGTCACACTATTGAACCGAAGATGAGAGATGTGACCACCGCACCCCCTTAAGATAGTTGACAGTTGACAATTGACAATTGACAGTTGAGTTTAACCTTAACCATGAAGCCGAAGGCTGACAGTTGAGAGTGGAGGGTTGGAGGAGGGAGGGCAGCAGGGTAAACCTGCTGGCGCAAGGGGGGGAAGGAGGGAGATGAGGAGGGTTGAGGGTTGGGGGGCTTTTTCTTCTACGATAACCTTAACGCTAACCATGAAGCCGAAGGCTGACAACGGACAACAGAGTGTAGGGTTTATGGGCTATATTTAGTTTTTAGAGTTATTTCTATGCGTGAGCCCCCGTGGGGTGTATGAGTGAGATACCTGTACCTGTATGGGTGAGACACCTGAACATCTGTGGGGGAGCAAACATGGAACGACTGAAATGTTTTGTATTAAACAGAAATGGGCAACAATGTGTAATGGCAGGTTTCCTAAACTTGATGCCAAACGGCATCTGAGACCAGTGAGACTGGTCTCTTTTGAGGTTTTGCAATAAGTTGTTGGATTTTTTTTACTTGTTTTGTTTCTCCAAAGACTTGCTGATTGATTTCAGCCCCTTTTCATCTTGGAAGGGAGGGATAGAGTGAGGAAGGAGGAGTTAAATTCTATTATACCTTAACCTTAACATGACCTTTTAGTTTAGAGTTGAGAGTTGAGGGTTGAGGGTTGAGAGTTGAGGGTTGAGAGTTGAGGGTTTAGGGTGAGGGAAGAGGTTATTGTTTTTATTGTAATCCTTGAATAATCTGATTCACATATCTGTCTGACACGTTGCTGTATTCAGATTTGTCGTAGATTGTGATGAGAAAAATATATAGCCTCTCCTGACGCCGTTCCATTTGGTAGGTGATAATGCGCATTCCGCCACGCTTGCCCTTGTTTTTGGAACTGACATTCAGACGTACCTTTCGTTTGCCACCACCAAGGTCAACACCAAGTTGCGGATTCTTTTGCAATTCACACTGAAAAACAGTCAAGTCTTCAACAAAAGACTTGTACTTTTTTGCAAAACGCTTGGCTTGACGACAAAATTCATCAGAAGGCTTGATGATGATCTCCATGTTATGACTTTAATTCTTGAATTCTTGAAGGAATTCATCAAAGGTCGGTCCTTCTTCTGGATTATGCATCATCTTTTTCACTTGTGCCCATCCTTTTTCTATGGAGTTCCTAAGCACGATTTTCTCTGCCATGGCTGTATCGGAAGCAAAAAGTCTTTCTGTCAGCGTCTGCCTCACACTTCGTGTTTGACTTTGGATTAATGCCCATAGTGCATCAACAGATGAAATGTTCTGCTCAGAAGTATTATATGAGGGAGTAATTGTTGCCATATTTTTCTATTTTTCCGCAAAGATATGGACTTTGCTGATGAAATCCAAATCTTTTGCCACTTTTTCTTTTGCTTTAATGTTAACCATGAAGCCGAAGGCTGACAGTTGAGGGTTGAGAGTTGAGGGGGGTAGGTTTAGAGGTTAGAGTGGAGGGGTATTATATGGGTGATTCTCAACTAGTGCGCACGGTGCGCATGTTATTACGCTCTTACAGAACGAAATATTATGTTGAGAGTTGAGTGTTGAGGGTTGAGGGTTCTTTTTCTTTTACGATAACCTTAACGCTAACCCTAACTTTGTGGGTGAGAGGAATGAGGAGTGAGGGGGGAGGACAGCAGGGTAAACCTGCTGACGCAAGGGGGGGAAGGAGGGAGAGGCGAGGGAGTGAGGGCAGCAGGGAAAACCTGCTGGCGCAAGGGAGGAGGGAGAGGCGAGGGGGTGAGGGCAGCAGGGGAAACCTGCTGGCGCAAGGGAGGAGGGAGGGAGGAGGGGGTGAGGACAGCAGGGGAAACCTGCTGGCGCAGGGGAGGAGGGAGAGGCGAGGGAGTGAGGGCAGCCGGGAAAACCTGCTGGCGCAAGGGAGGAGGGAGGAATGAGGGGGTGAGGGCAGCAGGGAAAACCTGCTGGCGCAAGGGAGGAGGGAGGGAGGAGGGGGTGAGGACAGCAGGGAAAACCTGCTGGCGCAAGGGAGGAGGGAGAGGAGTGAGGGGAGAGGGTTTATTGGTTTTTGAGTTCTTCGTATTCTGCATCGGAGATGTAACGGAGGTGTTTGCGGGGCACATGCATGATGGCTGCGGCGGCTACTCCTTCGATGGGAATGACGATGCAGAGGTTTTTCTTGATGCGTTTCACTACACCCATCACGCCTGTGTAAAGCCCTTCGGTGATGCAGGCTTTCATGCCTGGCTTGCAGGCGAAGTCTAAGTTGTCGAGAAAGATGACGTTGGTCTGGCGTTCGGAGGTGACACGGATGAAGTCCTTCATCATAGAATCGGGCACATGGAGCACTTCGGAGGTGGTTTCTTTTCCGTCGAACACGGGACGCATGATGTAGCGGAGGGGCTCGAAGAGGTGTTGGTTCTGACGGATGTCCTTCAGATGATTGTAGGTGGTACGGACGAAGATGATGTTGTTGATGGCGGGAACGAGTTCCGTGTGGAAGTTCTCGGTGCGGTATTCCATGGGAATGTAGGTCTCGCTCACCGTTGCTTCCTTTTCCAGCAAGTGCTTCATCGCCATCAGGCGCGGGGTGCTGGAATGTCGTACCCGAAGGGGGAACCAAAGTGTTGTGTCACGATTTAACATGATAGGATGAGTGAAGACAAACTCTTTGGGTCACCACAAAACTTGCTTGTGGTGGCGACAGAATAACCCATCCAAAGGATTGTCTTTTTGTACTGATTGGCAGCGACATGATAAGACAATGTGCGTGCATCGTTTCGACCTGAGAACTGGCTTTCGAGCCTTCAAAGAGGCAACTTTCCGTGTCTGCAACACGTTCTAAACCAATATTCCATCAAGTCTTTCAATCTTATTCCAAAGCGGAGGTAAATGCCCTTTTCATACATAACTCTTCGCAAGATGGTGAAACGATTGCGTTTGCAAAGGTACGAATTATTTCTTAAATGAAAATTATTTCATATAGAAAATCTATCAAAATTGTGCATTTTTAGGACGTTTCGGTTCTTTTGCCATCTATGGTTTCCTTTTGTCGGGCATGTCGGGCTTGAGCACTTTGGACCACAAGAAATGAATGTCACAAAGAGCAAGCGCTGCCTTATACCACACAATTACACAATCATTCCACCTCTTACGATGAGAAGGAACAACTATTTTATTTGTCGAGGGGAGGAATAGGGATGCCGTTTCCTCTCCTTGAACACACTTTCCAGCAGGGCATGATTGGCCCTGTCAATCACATTTCCTTCGAGCGACATGAGGTAGATTTCGGTGGTGCGGATGGAGTCGTGACCCAATGCCTGACTGATGACGGACACGGAAAGGTCGTGCTGCCTCGCCATGGTCGCCCAACTGTGACGACTGACATAGGAGGAGAGATGCAGACCTCCAAGCATACCGCCCAATTCTTTCAAGGATTTGTTGTAGAGGCGAAGGGCGTTCTGATACTGCCGATACATCTTTTGCGGGTCTCGCTGTTCCGTGAGGATGGGCAAGAGATAGGAGGTGTCGGTGGTGTGACGATTGAGGATGTCGCTCACGAAGGGTTCGACAAACACTTCGATGCGTTGCCCGGTCTTGCGTCGGACATAGCGGATGACCCCACCCCGCAGGTCGGATTTCTGAAGGAATGCCATGTCGATGAAGGTGATGCCACGCACACAGAAACTGAAGAGGAAAAGGTCGCGGGAGAACTGTAGACGGTCGATGTGCTGACGAAGTTTCTTTCCTACAGGAATCTGCCCGTTGTCGGTCAACACGGCTTCGATGTCCAGATTGCGCAAACGACAGATTCTATCAGGAGGCATGGCACGTTTGCAGGTTCGTGCCACGCCACGATAAGTGCCCGTGAAGGGGTTGCCGACGGCGAGTCCATCAAGCACGGCTTTGTTCCACACAGCACTTAAGGAGCGCAGGTAGCAGGAGGAGGTGTTGCGACAGACGCCTTGCGTCTTCAGCCAACTTTCGAAGTCTGCCATCAGATGGGGGGTGATTTTCTTGAAGGATATGTCTTTTTTGCCGAGTTCGCTCAAGTAGAGGGCGAAACGACGGGAGGCACAAGCGTGGTTCCTCGCAGCACTGAAACGACCTAAGTCTTTTAGGTGAAGTACCTCGACTTCGGCATAGGCAAGGTATTTGCAGTCTCGAATGGACTGCTGATTGTTGGAAATGTTCATTTGGTTAATTAGGAGTTAGGAGTTAGGAATGAGGAGGGAGGGAGGGAGGACAGCAGGGAAAACCTACTGGCGCAAGGGAGGAGGGAGAGGCGAGGGGGTGAGGGCAGCAGGGAGAACCTGCTGACGCAAGGGAGGAGGGAGGGAGGAGGGGGTGAGGACAGCAGGGAAAACCTGCTGGCGCAAGGGAGGAGGGAGGGAGGAGGGGGTGAGGACAGGGATGAGGGCAGCAGGGGAAACCTGCTGGCGCAAGGGAGGAGGGAGGGAGGAGGGGATGAGGGCAGCAGGGAAAACCTGCTGGCGCAAGGGAGGAGGGAGGGAGGAGGGGGTGAGGACAGCAGGGAAAAACTGCTGGCGCAAGGGAGGAGGGAGGGAGGAGGGGGTGAGGGCAGCAGGGAAAAACTGCTGGCGCAAGGGAGGAGGGAGGGAGGGTGAGGGCAGCAGGGAAAACCTGCTGACGCAAGGGAGGAGGGAGGGAGGAGGGGATGAGGACAGCAGGGAAAACCTGCTGGCGCAAGGGAGGAGGGAGAGGCGAGGGGGTGAGGGCAGCAGGGAAAACCTGCTGGCGCAAGGGAGGAGGGAGAGGGGGTGAGGGGTGAGAGATGAGGGGTGAGAGATGAGAGATGAGAGGTGAGAGGATAAAAAAGACGTGGGTTCGGGAGGAACTCACGCCCTTTTATTATATATATGTGTAAGGGGATAATCAAAGGGGGGAAGGGGACCATGCCGGTGTGGCTGGTGGACGAACCGGTGCTTTGCCGCTTTTTTATGTTTTTTATTTGTGGCTTGCCGCACTTGCAGGATGATTACTTGATCGTGTCCAGGAAGTCACGGAGTTGGTCAGGTTCGACATCACCCATTTGATATTCTCGTTCGGCATCGTCTTTGACCATCTTGAGCCAGAGGGCATGGGCTTCTTCGGCTTCACGCATCCAGTGGTCACGGTCGATGAAGAGGTTTCCGCCACAATTCTGCATGACAAAGTTGGCGTATGCCTGTTCGCTGCGCTGATAGTCTTGGTGTATCTGTCGGAGAATCTCTTTGAGTTCGTCGGCGGTGCTGATGGCACCACTCAGGATGTCGCGCACCACTCGTTCCAGTTCGCTCTTGGGTGCAAGCATGCCCATCATGTCCACCCATCGACTTCCGTCTGCTTCGGTGGTTTCGGCGGTGTTGTTCTGAAAACAACGGTAGAGGAAGAGTTTAAGCACCAAATCATAATATTGGATGCCTTTGAGCAGGGCTGTCCGCTTGATTTTACAGCCATGATAGGTATATACTTCCGTGTTTTCCGGAGTTTTCTTCTGAAGGTCCTCAAGAATGGATTTTCCCTCGAGCACGGACTGGATGATATAAGGATTTGGGAAGGCAAAGTTGATGATGTCGTTGCGCGAATCGAGCGGACGTGCATCTCGTTTGGGCCATTTGTTGACGTCGCGCCAAGTACCGACAGTGCGGATATTGATGCCTGGCACGAGCCAGGTGTCACGTCCTTCGGCAATGACATAACTGAAGGGGAGTTTCTGCACTTGAGGATGGTTCTGCACCTTGCCCATGACCATGGAGAAGGAGCCGATGTGGGCTGGCCAAAGGATGTGGCTGCCCGAGGCGGTCTTGCTGCCCCGGTCGAGGGTGCCCCAATGGATGGGTCCCATCTTGTAGGCGTGGTTGCTCTGGTTGGTGCCCGAACCTGCATTGTAGAATGAGAAGGCACCGCCGATAAGGAGGGTGCTCTTATGGTGGCTGGTGGCGAAGGGACCGCAGAAGGCTGCACACGACTCACCATTGTCCATATAACTGTTGGCAAAGAACACGCTTGCCTCAGCCGAGAAGCCCTTACCGATGTGGACAGACTCACCCACAAAGCAGCTATATACCTTGGCTCCATCAATCACACTGGCTCCAGATGCCACCACACTGTCTTCGATGATGACATCAGACCCAATGAGCGTGCCTGCATCATCGGTGCTCATGATGGTGCAGTTGTTGAGTTTGCAACTGCCTTGCACCTCACATCCTTCCCCTATCTTGACATTGTTCATCTCCTTCACACCAACAATACGAGAACCAGAACCGATGTGGGGAGTTGGCAGTAGGGAATTGGGGATGGAGGATTTGGCAAGTTCCTTGGTCTTAGGGAAATTGACCATCAGCCATGCCAGTTGTGCGGTCAGTCCCTCAAAGATGACGATGTTGCCATCGCCACCTTCGTTGAGCACAGAAATTTCGGTGCCACAGCCGAAGGTGCAATCCTCCTGATTGGTGATGACCCCCACATTAGCCACATAGCAGCGGTCGCCAATCTGTGTGTTGGAGATGTAGCCACGCACATTCTCCACCAGGCAGTCGTCGCCAATAGTCACGTTCCTCAATGTGGCATTGCGCACACAGCAACGGCGGCGGAAGCCTTCTTCCAGTTCGACTGAGCCGCTGAGACCACCTATCTCCACATGTCCGTAAAGCAACACGTTTTCCATTTGTGAGGGCACGAAAGCCTCATCCACCATGATGTCCGACCAGTCTTCTGCCCAACATCCACGCTCTTCCAATTGAGCAATTTCATTTACTGTTAGTTCTCTCATTCTATTTCTCCGTTGGTGTTATAATTTTCATACAGGAAATCGTTGTAGGGGTACTTCTGGACATGAAGTTCACGGACCCGTTTGTAGAGCAGTTCCCTGAGTTCGTCGATGTGTTCACGCTCTTTGGCAGAGATGAAGAAGCAGTTGTCGTTGAGTTTAGCCATCCAAGTGCGCATCAGTTCGTCGAGCGGGATGTTCTCCTTGGTGCGTGGCGTGAGGTCGTCAGCCTCCTTCTCCACCCATGTGTAGGCATCTATCTTGTTGAAGAGAATCATCTGGGGTTTGTCGGCACAGCCGAGGTCGCCGAGGGTCTTTTCCACCACTTGTATCTGTTCCTCGAAATCGGGATGGCTGATATCGACCACATGCAGCAAAAGGTCAGCCTCACGCACTTCGTCGAGGGTGCTCTTGAAGGACTCTACGAGGTCGGTGGGGAGTTTGCGGATGAACCCTACCGTGTCGGAGAGGAGGAACGGAAGATTCTCGATGATGACTTTACGCACGGTGGTGTCGAGTGTGGCAAAGAGTTTGTTTTCGGCAAAGATGTCGCTCTTGGACAGGAGGTTCATCAAGGTGGATTTCCCCACATTCGTATAACCCACGAGTGCCACACGGATGAGTCGTCCACGGTTTTTCCGTTGTGTAGTCTTCTGTTGGTCTATCTCCACCAAACGTTGTTTGAGCAAGGAGATACGATGACGGATGATACGTTGGTCCATTTCCAACTGTGTTTCACCAGGACCACGGAGTCCCACGCTACCACCTCGTTGACGTTCCAAGTGAGTCCAAAGTCTGGTCAGGCGTGGCAACATGTAGCGGTATTGTGCCAGTTCCACTTGTGTCTTGGCTGCTGCAGTTTGGGCACGCATGGCGAAGATGTCGAGGATAAGGCTTGTTCTGTCCAGGATCTTCACCTGCAAGGCTTTCTCGATGTTCCTGATTTGTTTGGCAGAGAGTTCATCGTCAAAGATGACCATGCCCACAGGATCTTCCTCATCCTCCTTCTGCTTCAGGAATGCCGCAATCTCCTCCAGTTTTCCACTGCCAATATAGGTCACACTGCTCGGACCGTTCACCCTTTGCGTGAACCGCCGAACCACTTTTGCCCCAGCCGTATCCGCCAAAAACTCCAGTTCATTCAGATACTCCGTTGTTTTCCGCTCATTCTGCTGAGGGGTGATGAGACCCACGATGACCGCGGTCTCCACTTTCGTCTCAGATATGACAAACTCTTTCATGGTTGCAAAGGTAGGAAAAATCAATGAGGAATGAGGAATGAGGAATGAGGAATTGTCACTTTTTCAACGAAAAAACTCTCTGAATTGCAAAATATTTCCTATTTCCTAATTCCTAATTCCTAATTCTTCACTACCTTTGCACCCGATTTTACAGAAATGAGAGTACTCATTGTCAACACATCGGAGCGTGTCGGAGGTGCTGCCATTGCAGCCAATCGACTGATGGAAGCCTTGAAGAAGAATGGTGTCAAGGTGAAAATGTTGGTGCGCGACAAGCAGACCGACCACTTGACTGTACTCTCCATAGGACACCACTGGATGCAACCTCTCAAATTCATTTGGGAACGCCTCTGCATCTTCATTGCCAACAACTTCAGCCGGAAGAATCTCTTCCAAGTCGATATCGCCAATGCCGGAACAGACATCACGAAACTCAGCGAGTTCCAAAGAGCGGATGTCATCCATCTGCATTGGGTCAATCAGGGTTTCCTATCTCTGGCAGACATCGACAAAGTGATGCATGCAGGCAAGCCCGTTGTCATCACCATGCACGACCAGTGGTACTTCACGGGCATCTGCCACTATTCAGGGAATTGTCAGAAATATAAAGAGTTGTGTGAGAGCTGTGAACTGATGAGTGGAAAATTGTTGGGCGACCTTGCCAAGAAGGTTTTCCTCCAGAAGGAGAAGATATACAGCGACACTCGACTGACGTTTGTGGGATGCAGTCAATGGATGGCAAATCTGGCAAAGACATCGAAACTCACCATTGGACACAAAGTGGTCAGCATCCCCAATGCCATCAACACCGAGCTGTTCCGTCCTCAGGACAAGAGGCTGGCACGAGAGGCATTCCATCTACCCGTGGACAAATACCTCTTGCTCTTCGGATGTCAGCGTATCACCGACAAACGGAAGGGTTTCAGTTTTCTGGTGGAAGCGTTGCAACTCATCAAGCAGCAAAGTCCAGACCGTGCATTAAACATCGAATTGGTGGTGGTGGGCGGTGAAGCAGAGCACATCCGTCATCAGGTGCCATTCGACATCTTCCCCATCAGTTACGTCCGTGACCCTCAGAAGATGGTGCAACTTTACAATGCGGTTGACCTCTATGTCACCCCTTCCTTGCAAGACAACCTGCCCAACACCATTATGGAAGCAATGGCATGTGGCACGCCTTGTGTGGGTTTCAAGGTGGGCGGTATCCCCGAGATGATTGACCATAAGGAGAATGGCTATGTGGCAACTTGCCAGGATGCGAAGGACTTTGCGGCAGGCATCCAGTGGGCACTCGATGCCGACCATGGTGCCTTGAGTCAGCGGGCACGCGACAAGGTGATGAGCACCTACAGCGAAGAAGCCGTGGCACGTAAATACATGGAAGTTTATGAGGGTTAGCATTATCACTGTCACATACAATGCGGAAGCCACCCTTGAGCGGACACTGAAGAGTGTGGCGCAACAGACCCACCCCGACATTGAGCACCTCATCATGGACGGTGCCTCGAAGGACAGGACGGTGGAGATTGCCCGACAATATCCTCATGCCACGGTGGTGAGCGAACCCGACAAGGGACTGTATGACGCGATGAACAAAGGGCTTCAACGAGCCACAGGTAACTACCTATGTTTTCTCAATGCAGGAGATGTGCTTCACAGCCACGAGACGATTACCCACATTGTGGAGGTGGCAGTCCAAGCCTCCCTCCTATCCCCCCAGAGGGGAGAGTCCCATCCGAATGTCGGGAAAGGAATCGCTGTCATCTATGGGGACACACACATTGTGGATGGTGAGGGGCATTTTCTGCGCAACCGCCGTCTCACTCCTCCGGAACATCTGACATGGCGCTCCTTCAAAGAGGGCATGCTTGTTTGTCATCAAGCCTTCTACATCAACCGTCAGATTGCGCAGCCCTACGACTTGACCTACAAGTTCTCAGCCGATTTCGACTGGTGCATCCGTTGCATGAAAGAAGGGGAGCAGCGAGGTATGGTCAATTACTATCTCCATGAGCCTCTCGCTGACTATCTCGCAGAAGGCATGACCACCGCCAACCATAAGGCATCCCTCAAAGAAAGATTCAGGATTATGGCAAAGCACTATGGGCTTGCCACCACTATTTTACAACACATTTGGTTTACACTCAGAGTATTAGTTAAAAGGTAAAAGATGAAAAAGTATCGTCCTTCGAAACCAGAGTTGTTTCATACACTCAAACACTACAACAAACAGAAATTTACAGCCGACCTGATGGCAGGAATCATTGTGGGCATCGTTGCCCTGCCACTTGCCATTGCTTTCGGCATCGCCTCGGGCGTGTCTCCCGAAAAAGGCATCCTCACTGCCATCATTGCGGGCTTTGCCATCAGTGCATTCGGCGGTAGCCGTGTACAGATAGGCGGTCCTACGGGTGCCTTCATTGTCATCATCTACGGTATCATCCAGCAGTATGGACTCACAGGACTTGCCATCGCCACCGTCATGGCGGGTCTCTTCCTCATCCTGCTCGGCGTGTTGCGTCTCGGCACCATCATCCGCTACATCCCCTACCCCATCATCGTAGGTTTCACCAGCGGTATCGCCTTGACCATTTTCTCCACCCAGATCAAAGACTTGCTCGGTCTCCATATCGAAGAAGCCGTGCCTGCCGACTTCATTGAGAAGTGGATCTGCTACATTCAGAATTTCTCCACGATCGACCTTGCCACCGCTATTGTGGGTATCGTCTCTGTGGTGATCATCGCCTGCACCCCTTTCGTCAGCAAGAAGGTGCCCGGTTCACTCGTTGCCATCATCGTCATGACGGTGGCTGGCATCATCATGACCAACTACTTCGGCATTCACGTTGACACCATCGGTGACCGCTTCGACATCAACCCATCCCTGCCTGAAGCGGAGATTCCTTCGCTCAATTGGGACAATCTCAAGGGACTTCTCTCACCCGCCATCACCATCGCCGTGTTAGGTGCCATCGAGAGTTTACTTTCCGCCACTGTGGCTGATGGTATCATCGGACACAAGCACGACTCCAACCAGGAACTCATCGGCCAGGGCATTGCCAACGTGCTGAGCCCCATCTTCGGAGGCATCCCAGCCACAGGTGCTATCGCTCGCACCATGACCAACATCAATAATGGCGGCAAGACGCCCATTGCGGGCATCATCCATGCGGTTGTGCTGCTGCTGATTTACTTCTTCCTCATGCCATACGCCAAGTACATCCCGATGGCATGCCTGGCTGGTGTGCTCGTCGTGGTCAGTTACAACATGAGCGGTTGGCGCACCATCCGTGAGATGATGCACAACCCCAAGAGTGACACCTTCGTGCTGTGGCTCACTTTCATCCTCACTGTGATTTTCGACCTGACCATCGCCATCGAGGTGGGCTTGATGCTTGCCTGCCTGCTCTGCATGCGACGCATGGCTGAGACCACGCAAGTCAGTGTGCTCACCGACGACGATGAGATTGACCCGACAGCAGAGACCGACCTTGCCGAGAACCCGAACATTGAGCACCTGACCATTCCTGAGCATGTGGAGGTGTATGAAATCAATGGTCCTTACTTCTTCGGCATTGCCAACAAGTTTGAGGAGGTGATGGCGAACATGAAAGACCGTCCCACTGTGCGCATCATCCGCATGCGCCGTGTACCCTTCATCGACTCCACGGGCATGCACAACCTGGAGAACCTCATCACGATGTCGAAGAAGGAAGGCATCAGAATCATCCTCTCGGGCGTGAACGATTATGTGCGTGGTGTCCTTGCCAAGAATGGATTCTACGAACTCATTGGCGAGGAAAACATCTGCCCGAACATCAATGTGGCATTGGAAAGGACAAAACAATAATGTTGCCTTGCAATAAGAAGGGGGCCGTGTCAACCATGACATAGCCCCCTTCTTCATTTTGTCCGTTTCAGACCTTCATCATTTGATAGTCTGACCAGCCACATTGTACTTCACGCCATTCTTGATGATGACAATCTGACCATCCTTGATGTACTTGCCATCAGCCACAGAGGCAGTACCTTTCACATCTTCGATGCCCACAGGAATGACAGCGCCACCGAGATAATAGAGACGGAAGTTGTCCACGATGGTCCAGTCGCCAGCGATGTGCGCCGTCTTTGCCACGCCGATAGTGATGTCCTCAGCATCTTCGGTAATGGAGAAGTCCACCACGTTCTCGTCATAAAGCCCCTCCAGCGTAATCATCTTATACGCATTCGACATCCAGTAAGGATAGTTGATGACAGGGTCTGCATCGGTGTCCAAAGTGATGAAGTCGCCCACCACATGCAGGGTTGTGCCATAGAAGTCTTTATAAGTGTCGTCCTCTTCGCTCTTGTAGGCAAGCGAGTCGCTGGCAATTGACACCAGAGGTTTGCTTTCGTTGAGGGTTGCCGACTTCACATAGAGTTTAGCATTGGCATGTGTATCATACACGGTCTTCTCAGGGTCTTCAGCATCTTTCGTCCAGAAGTTCGACACGATTGTGGCATAGTCATTGCCATCGCGATAGAAGCCCGAAGCCACCAATCGGTAATTACCTTTTGGCATGCCTGTGAGCACCTGTGAAAGGTCAAACGTGTTATTATCGTAAAATTCCATTTCTGCCTGACTCACGGCTGTTGTACCCCCATCGAGGGTCCGCTGCCATGCAGTCTCCAAGTCATTGTCGAACGATGCGTTACCAATCAGTGCAGAGATCTCCTGCGGACTCTCTTCTGATGCCTCAATGAATGGGATGTTAGCCTTCATCTCAGCAATCAGTTCAGCCTGCTTCGATACAATCTCTTCCTTGGTAGCATCCGACACGGCATTCACATATTCAGCAATCTTGTCAGTCACCATTTCCTGTGGCCATGCTTCGGCAGCCTTGATTGTGGAAGCGTAGCCCACATAAGCCACATAGAGTTCCTCCAATGCTGCCAGGTCATTCACCGTTGTGCCTTCAGCCTGCAAAGCCTGGCTGATTTCCGAAAAACCAATATTGTAAACCGAAGACAAATTCACATCGCTGGCAGTGGCAACCGCCAAATCGTTCAGCTGCTGAGCACGCGTGAAGGCTGTCTCCTTGGCATAAGTGTCAGCCGCATTCTGCGCCAGAACCTCCAGTTGGGAGAGTTTGTCATAGTCTGTGCCAGCACTGTTCAAGATACCGTCATACTGTGCTTGCGCCGCACTTTTGTCGCCCTCAAAAATCAGTTTGGCAATAGCCTCCTCTGTTGCAGTCTTTTGGGCAGCCAGGTCAGCCGACATGTCGTAAGTTTCGCCATAATATTTCAGTTGGAAGTTCGTCACACAGAACCAACCCTTGTACTGAGTGCCATCGGTCGTCGAAGTGGCACCAACCGTCATGGTTCCATCCTCACCTACATAAACTTTCTGCGTAGTCAACGTTGTCCACTCAGCCACGCCCGACCAAGGCAATGATGTTGGCACGTCCGACACTTTCGTCACACCCCCCGACACAGCATACACATGGTTGCTGGTTGGCTCTGACGTGGACGACATGTCAGCACTTACCTCATAGAAACCCTTAGGCAGACCTGTGAGCGTCTGCTGCAAGTCGAGCACGCCATTGGCAGCAGTCGAACTGTGGAAGAGGTTTGCCGTCGAACGTCCGTTTGTATAATAGAGTGTAAGGTCAGTCGCACCTTTCAGATTGTCTGAGGCGGTCATTGTCCAGCCCTCCTTTGACAGATGAGCGGCAGCATCCTCTACAAACTTCCATCCCTCCGTCTCATCAGCCACTGGCTCGTAAGGTTCGTCGATGAACCACGGGTCATTAATCAAACGAGTCATGTCCTTCACCTCATCATTCTGACTGAGCACATAATCCACTTTGGCAGTTTCCACATCCTGCATTACCTCAACAAAAGCATCGGCATCCGTAGGATTGGCAATAGCAGTCTTTGCAGTTTCCAATGCTGACCTGAAGGCTTCAGCACCGTCAAAGTCTGTGTTGTCGCAATAGGTCGTATAGAAATCCAACCGCCGAACGGCTTCCTGATAAGCACTCACCACAGCAGCCACTTCCTGCTGCTTCTCCTGAATCTTCGTCATAGCAGCCTTGATTGCTTCCACAGACTCATAATTGTTTGGCTCGCCGATGTCCTCCATCAGCCAATCGCCCACCTCATCGGACAGGGCACTGAAGTCAGTCCCCAACTCATCGCAATAGTCACTCAGGTCCACCTTGGCACTGTAGAGTTGGTCGCGTGCAATCGCCAGTTTGTCGTTCTCGGTCAATTGATCCAGTTTCATGTTAATAATCAGGTCGATGTCATCCTTCGTCAATGCCTCTGCATAGAAAGCCACATCGTCATAAGCATAGGCATTGTCGGGATCGACCCAATTGAATGAGTTACCGCCAATGCAGAAACGGTCGAGTTTATTCGTCTGCGCCCACATGTTTGTTTCGCCACTGACAGCCTCGTCAACATCAATCTTCAACTCACCGTCAATGTAGAGTTTGAAGTTCATCTGCTGCTGGTCCACATTGCTATAGACCGTTGTGAAATAGTGCCAGTTATCGGCAAAGTCAGGTTTCTCGGCACTTTGCACCGACCACTTCATCACATCTTCCTTCACATCGTCGTGGTTGTTGTCATACCACGCACCATTGTTGTTGCCATGCACCTGACCACCATAGCGCACCTCATACGAGCACGGCCATGTGGCACCAGCACAACCACCCTCATTATAGCCATTGAAGAGCGGTCCCCAGTAGTTGCCAATAGCCTTCTCGTTGGCCACCGTAGCATTCACCCAAAAGCCGATGCTCAAGGTCTTAGTGTCCTTGGCATAAATCGAAACCCATGCATCAGTAGGAACCTCCAGAAAGTTCACACGATTGGTCGCAGCAGTGCCATTAGGCATGTTCTGATAGTAAGTGCCAAAGTGAGGATCTTCCGACTCCACCAGCGCACCATCTCCATGCTGGATACCGCCGAAATCAGCCACAGCCTTTGCACCCTCGAAATCGAGCATGTAAACTGGACGGGGAAGTGACTGTGCCTGCACAGCAAGTCCTATTGCAGCCCCACCCATAAAAAGTAAAAATTTCTTCATACGAGTTAGTTGAATCAGTTAATTAAAAGTTAGTTATCTCAATATTGCTGTCAAAACGGGACGGGATTCGTTTCCCGATGTAAAGCGCGACAAAGTTACAAATACTTTCTTTATCAGCCAAATTAAAAAAACGATTTTTTCTCCCTCCTGCACGTCATTTCATTCCTTTTTTGTCTTTTTTTACCCTCCCACGCATTTTTTTCAAAAAAAAGTTTTGCACTTATGGCAAATGTTTCTTATCTTTGCCACCTGAAACTATAATTCCCCTCTTGCGTGGGGGGAGAGTTCCGAGACTAACTAAAAACGACTTCAACCTATTTATCTGCACATTATTAATATATAAAGGTAGAGATCAGGGAAGAGTCAAATGTTTAACTAATCTTTATTTATTAATTACTAACTCATTATGAAGAAATCAGTACTTCTTTTCGTAAGCTTATTGCTTGCAACGGTGAGTGCGATTGCACAACCCGCAAAGCCGGAGGTGTCTTATGCTGACTGGGCATCTGTGGAAGAAAAAGCTGAAATCTACTTCTACAACGTGGAAGCAGGCATGTTTCTTACCGCAGGTAGTTCATGGGGCACCCGTGCCACTCTTATCGGCATCAAGGACAAGAACACTTACAATGACTTGCTTGCCGATGCAAGTGGATTCAAGGGAAACAAGTGGCTTATTGCCGCTGCCGAGGAATCACGAGGTGGCAAAAATTGCTACATGTTTGAAAACAAGAGCGGAAGCAACTATCTTTCAGCAGATAACAAAGATGGTATCTGGGTAGATGGTGGTACAGACCGTCCTGTTGTCGGTTGGTACATTGCCAAGGACAATGGTGACAAAACTTTCCAGTTGGGCTACATGCTGAAGACTGAAAAGAAAGATGCCGAAGGCAACACTGTGAAAGATGGTGACAACATCGTGTATGAATACTCTTCTATGGGTATCTTTGGTGTTCAGAAGTTCGAAGAGGGCGACCTCAACACTTACATCGACGAAAGCGAAGCCTACAGCACTTGGGCTATCGTGGATGGAACGGAGTACGAACGCGTTCAGCCTCTTTTCCAAGCATACTATGCTGGAATCAGTTTGCAGAATTTTATCAACGAAGCAAAAAAGCAAGGCATCAACGCCGACTTCTCACCGTATGAGGCACTTCTGGCAAAGGACGGAGTGACTTATAAGGAACTTCAAGACGCTATTAACAAGATTAGTCCTGCAGTTGAACTGGGCAAGGCTATCACAAAGGCTAAGGAATTTGATGGAAGCCGTAGTTGGGAAAAGTTTGAGAAAATCTACGCAAACACCGAGTCAACGGTTACAGAACTCAACGATGCAACAGCACTTGTCAACTCTCTCGTGGCGCTGAAAACTGCCATCAATGCAGGTATTGACCTTGATCAGGCACACGACTATTCTGCTTCTACAGCCATTTACAATAGCGATGACTCCAAGAAGGCAGATGTTGACACAGAAACTACACGTGTCAACGCATTCGTGTCATTGAAGAAGAAACTCGATGAGGCAACAGCAGGTTATCCCACTGTTGACTTTAGCGAGGCAAAGACTGCTTATGACAACACACAGTCTGACGCCAAGACTCTTGCTGAAGCAGAGGCCAAGATTGGCGAACTTCAGGATGCATACGACGTAGCACATGCTACAGTGGACAAGCCCGGTGATATCACCAGCCAACTCACAAATGTAGATGGAACATCCGCTACAGATTGGACTCGCACATGGTTGGGCGACGGTAGAGTCGGTGACTTCCACCTTAACACTTGGTCTGTAGAAGGCAACAACAATGCCGACGGTACCAACATGGTGGTGAACTTCCTTGAAGACTGGGTCGGAAGAGGTAGCACACTCTCTGACCAAAAATTCCAGCGCAATCCTGTCAAGGTTGCACCCGGTGCATACAAAATCACCGCTAACATCCGCGTTTATAACGAGAGTGGCGCTGACTATATGAAGGGTGCTTATCTCTTCGGTAACGTCAGCCGCAACAGTCTGTTCGCCAACGAAGACGAAGCACAGACCAATGCTGTTGAAGGTGCAAAATACAACACCTACAACAATATGCTCAATTACTGGAAGGATGGTTTCGAGACATACGCCATCGTGCCTAAAGACGGTACACTGACATTCGGTATAATGATTGAGAACGCCAACTACAACTGGGTGGCAGCCAAGAACTTCCGTGTTTACTACATGGGCGACTCTTACGAGTCACTCGACTATGTGCGCAACAACTCAGACATGTTTGCACAACCATTCCCAGAAGAGACATTTGCTATGCAGCAGTTGCTGGATGACTACAACAATGCCATTCCTAACTACGGCAAAGCACAGAATGCCGAAGAACTCCTTGACGCTGTACAGAAACTCGTTTCTCTGAGTGACAGCGTGCAGAATAATGCTAATGCTTACAAGGCATACAAGGACAGAGTGGACGGACTGAAGGCAGGTATCGACAACGGTGAAATAGACCTTGATGGTCCTGATGCAGACATTCTGTTTGACTACCTTGATGATCTTGGCGAAGAATTCGGCCCAAATAGCGAGACTGCTGTTGAGTATGGTTTCAAGAACGGCTATTCTGCCTACATCATCGCCAACCGCTTGTTGAAGACAGAGGAAATCACCGAAGAACTCGAGTTCCTCAATAAACTTTACGATGCAGCCGTTCGTACTTCCCTCAAGGATGGTACAGACTTGACCAACCTCATTGTCAACCCAGGTTTCGAAGAGGACCTTGTTGATGGTAAGGGTAAGGGTTGGAATCTCGATACATCTAAGGGCGGTACAGGTTCTCTCACCAACTGGCGTGGCGGTGACAGCAAGAACTACTGTGCTGAGGCTTACGAGCAGAACTTCGACGTTTATCAGGAAATCGAAGGCCTGAAAGATGGTATCTACGAGGTATCTGTACAGGCATTCTACCGTGGTGGATGGCCTGAGGCTGCATGGGACAACTACAAGAAAGACCCAGAGATGAAGGGCGACGCTAAGGTTTACTCAGAAGTTTATCTGAACGAGTTCTACACTCCTATCCGTAACGTGATGGAGATCACACTTGACGACGTGAGCCAATTCACTTCGAAAGATAACTACTCTTCATTTGCTGTAACGGGCGAAGGCGGTGAAACAACCAATGTGTTCGTTCCTAATGGCATGGCTTCCGCTTCGACCTCTTTCAGTCTTGAAGACCCAGAGAAGAACTACACCATGTCTGCTTACGGTCTGGTAACCGACGGTAAGATTCGTCTTGGTATCCGTCGTCTGACCACTCCTCCAAGCAACGCTGGAACTTGGACGCTTTGGGACAACTTCAAGTTGACTTATCGTGCTAAGAATCCAGAACTCGCTGCTCAGGTGCTTGACGCCAAAGCAAAAGAACTGAACGAGCTCCTTACAACAAGCGAGGAGAACATGACAGACCCTGTTATCCAGAATAGTGTATATGCTTACACTGAGTCTCAGAAGAGCAATCTCAGTGATGCTGCCAAGTACGAGGTGCTGATTGAGACTAACGATGCACTCGTGGCCGCCAAGGAGAACATCCAGCAGGTTGGTGCATACAAGACTGCTTACGAAGCTTATCAGGCTGCTTGTGACGAATTGGAGAAGTTAGATGAAAGCCAAGAGGCTGACATCTGGGATCAGATTGACGAGATGGATGACGAACTCGATGGCGATGATGGCGCTGCCTTCAGATCTCTCTCTACTGAGGATTTGGTAACGCTGATTGCAAAGGTGGAAGATTTCACCAAGGAAGTTCAGGCTGCCATTGACGACATCAAGTTGGCTGAGAAGATTGCCGAAATGGCAGACGCCACCGACGACAAGCCATACGATGCTACTTCTTGGATTATCAACCCAGACATGGAAGACTCAAGCCAAGACTCCAATGCTGACGCAAGCAAGAAGATGGCAGGTTGGGACTTCTGGAAGGCTAAGGGTAATGGTCCTGTGAAGGGTAGCGATGGTATCAATGGTCGCTCACTCGAGGCATGGTCTGGTACAATTGGTGCAGAACTCGAATTCACTGCTTATCAGACATTGACTGGTCTTCCAGCAGGTAAGTACGAACTTTCCGCAAAGGCTGCTAACGCTTCAAACGGTGTAGCCGAGGATGAAAAACTTTGGGCAGATCCAGAAAAGGCTGCTACAGGTCGTGCATACCTCTGTGCAATCCTCTCTGACGGTGAAAACGAGAAGGCTGTTTCTACTCCTGTAGAGCCTAACGTAGGTAGCGCAACTGCTGCTAACACCTACACTGTAACCTTCACCGTAGAAGAAGGCAACGACGTGAAGATTGGCTTCCAGTCTATCGGTACAATGCCATTCCGCTGGTTCATGTGTGATGACTTCACACTCACCTACTACGGTACTGAAAGCGCGAAGGTTGACTCTACTGACGAGGGTGATGTCGTTGCTATCGCAGGTGTTGAAGAAGCTGCTCCAGCAACCAAGGCTATCGCAGGCATCTACAATGCTTCTGGTGCTAAGATTGCAACGCTCCAGCAGGGTATCAACATCGTGAAGTACACCGATGGTTCTGTGAAGAAGATTTTCGTGAAGTAAGCAAATAGCATAAACTAATCATTTATTTATATCAAGAAGGGATGTGCCCAAGTTGGCACATCCCTTCTTTCTTCATATAACTCAAGTTTCGCAAGTGCTCAACTTCTTTGGAGTTAAAGGAGTGAAAGCCAGATGTGATGGTTTAGAGTTTAGGGCTGAGGGTATAGAGATGAGGGTCGCCCAGCGCATGGGCTGGCAGAGTATCGGCTTTTAACTCCTGAGCGGAGCGATCACTCCTTTAACTCCAATAAACTAAAACTTGCGAAAGTTGAATTATATAACACATAGAAGCCAATAAAGGAGTGGAGGTTGGGTGGAGTTTGCGAAACTTTAATCAACTTATTTTGGTATTTCGCTCGGTTTGTACTACCTTTGCAACATGAAGAATGTGTATAGAGACATCAAGCGTGTGCTTATGGAAAACCACATGGCTGAAGGAGAGGCAAAGGCTGTCGCCCTCTTGATGATGGAGAAGGTGTGTGGAATGACGACGACAGAGGTGCTCATAAATGAGCCGAAGGGGGAAATGCACCGTGAGGAACTATTGGCAATGGTCCAAAGGATAGCAGAAGGAGAACCTGTACAATATGTGCTGGGAGAAGCGGACTTCTGTGGTATGTCTATCAAGGTAAGACCTGGAGTCCTTATCCCTCGGAAGGAAACGGAAGAACTGGTCAACTGGATTGTCGAAAGCCTTCACTCTAACTGCCAACCGTCAACTTTCAACTGTCAACTTTTAGACATCGGGACGGGGAGCGGATGTATTGCTGTGGCTTTAGCAAAGAAGATGGAAGGTGCAGAGGTGGAGGCTTGGGATGTGAGTGAGGTGGCTTTGCAGGTGGCGAAGGAGAATGCGGAAAGGAATGATGTGGAGGTGAAGGTGAGGAAGGTGGATGTGCTATCCACTGTCAACTGTCCACTGTCAGCTGTCAACTCTTATGATGTGGTGGTAAGTAATCCCCCGTATATTTGTGAGGAGGAAAAGAAAGAGATGGAGAGGAATGTGGCGGAACATGAGCCTGAACTGGCTTTGTTTGTTCCCAATGAGAGTCCGTTGCTTTTTTACAGGAAGATTGCCTTGTTGGGGTGTTCGATATTAGCGGAGGGGGGGCGTCTTTTCTTCGAGATCAACCGTCGGTTTGGCGCTGAGGTGGTGAGGCTGTTGGAGGGAATGGGCTACCGAGATGTGGAACTGCGGAAAGACCAGTTCGGTAATGACCGCATGGTGAAAGCAATAAAACCGCTATAAAATCGTTATAAAAGGTATGAGAAGACTATTTTTCACCCTATTGATATGCCTGTTGAGCATCATCCATTCGTATGCCAACGAGTGGAAAATTTATGCTTCATACCACAATGCCACCAAAGCTGTGAAGTGCGACTCCCGCGTCTTCGTGCTTGCCAATGGTGATTTGTTCAGTTTCGACCCCGAAGACAACAGCGTGGAACTCTATGACAAGACAAATGCCCTGAGTGACTTCGGTATCAAGGACATTGCCTATTCGGCTGCCACGAAGCAATTGGTTGCCCTGTATGAAAACGGGAACATTGACCTTGTGGGGATGGACAAGACCCGTTGGAATATGCCTGACTTGAAGACTAAGGCGATGGATGACAAGACCATCAACGAACTGAAGGTGGTGGGCAAAGAGGCCCTCATCAGCCTCAACTCGGGTTTGGCACTGCTGAACCTGACAGATGGCTACTTCGTGAACTTCTACACCTTGGGCAGTCAAGTGACCAACGCCACCCTTGTGGGCAATAAGATTTACGCCAAAACCAAGGATGGTGTGATGGAAGGTGACAGGAACTTGAACTTGCTGGACATGAACAACTGGAAGAAAGTGAGCAGCAGCACCATCACTTTCGGGCAGACAGAAGAAGAGGCGAAAGAATCGGCAGCATGGCTGGAGAAGGTGAAGAACATCGCCATTGACTCTCCTATCAGGAATTTGTCTTACAAACTGAACATGGTGGGTGACCGTCTGTTGGTGGCAGGAGGAAACTTCTACTACCCTGAAGTGAATTATATGGGCACCGCCATGAAATACGAGAAGGGCAAATGGAGCGCTTTCGACGAAGAGGCTGCCATTGCCTTGGTGGGTGAAGCAGCATATCGCAATGTGACAGATGTGGTGCAAGATCCCAACGACCCAGAGCACCATTGGTTAGGAACCAAGCGTTCAGGCATCTACGAGTTCAAGAACTACAAATTGGCGAATCATTACAGCATAGACAACTCACCTTTGACCAGTATCCTGCCCAACGATGCACATGCTGAGAATTTTGTGCGCGTCACGGCACTCAACTATGACAAAGAGGGCAACCTGTGGATGTGCAACAATGAGTGCGACACCATCGTGCGCATCCTGAAGAAGAATGGGGGATGGGTCTCTTACTATTATCCTGAGGCTGCGGCAAAGCCCACTTGGGATCACACCTACTTTGACCAGCGCGGATGGGCATGGATCAACTCACGACGCACGTCGAACAACGGAGAGTCTGGACTACTCGTCATCAACACCAACGGCACCATCGACAAGCAGTCTGACGACCAATACCGATACATCTCCACCTTCCAGAATCAGAATGGAGAGAGTTACACACCCGACCTCTATTACTATGCGACCGAAGACCTGAACGGGGCGATGTGGATGGGCTGCACCCAAGGGCTCTTCATGACCAAGACTCCAGAGGAGGTGTTCAAGAGCAACTTTACCTTCACGCAACCCATCGTGCCTCGAAACGATGGTTCGGGGCTGGGCGACTACCTGCTCAGTGGCATTCCTGTGAAGTGCATCGCTATTGACGGAGGTAACCGCAAGTGGATTGGCACACTCAAAAACGGGGTCTATCTGCTGAGTGCCGACGGCATGGAAACCATCGAACACTTCACGGCTGAAAACAGTCCGCTCATCAGCAACGAAATCAACGACATCGCCATCAGCGGTGAGTCAGGAGAAGTCTTCATCGCCACCAGCAAGGGGCTTTGCTCTTATCACGGTGATGCCACCGATCCTGCCACCTCCATGAACTCCAGCAATCTGAAGGTATTTCCCAATCCTGTCCGCCCCGACTATCTGGGGAAAGTGCATATCACAGGACTGATGTACAATTCTGACGTGAAGATTGTGAACGCTGCAGGAAAACTGGTGGCAGAAGGTACCAGTGTAGGGGGTGAATTCTCATGGGACTGCTGCATGCAGAGCGGAAGACGTGTCGGCTCTGGCATCTACTATGCCCTTTGCACAGACAAAGAGGGCAAGAAGGGAGCAGTCGCCAAAATCCTCATCATTCATTAGAAACCCTGACCCTAACCCTGACTTTGACTTTAACCCTGACTTTGACATTAACATTAACATAAACCCTAACATTAACCCTGACCCTTGACTTTCTCCGACTCACATCCCACATGGTTCTCCCCATTACGGGGGTAGCGAGCGATGAAACAGGGCAACTAGATGTTGCGCTGTCGGGAGCGACCGAAAAAAGTGCCCTTTTTGAGGAGGGACAGTCCGTAGGACAGAGAGGGTCTTCAATTCTAAAACCTCACCCCTATGCTCTCCATCATCATTCCCGTCTATTGTGTGGAAAACACGCTTGACCGATGCGTGAAGAGCATTGTTGGTCAATCTTACCACGACATAGAGGTCATTTTGGTCGATGATGGTTCTCCTGACCATTGTCCTGAGATGTGTGACAGTTGGGCACAGAAAGATGAGAGGATTCGGGTCATCCACCAAAATAATGGAGGACTGAGCGATGCCCGGAATGTCGGCATTGACGCCTCACGAGGGGAATGGCTCACCTTTGTGGATTCTGACGACTACATAGAAGAGGGCACATTAGAGCAAGTGATGGCAGCCACTGCTGACAACGACCTGGTGGAATACCCAGTTGAGCGTTTTTGCGGCAGTCCCCAAGAGTCGCTATTGACCTTCGAGCCCAAGGTCTATAAAGACATGTCAGACTATTGGCTCAACGGTCAAGCCTATGAGCACTCTTATGTATGGAACAAAATCTACCGCAAGGAATTGTTCAATCAGATTCGTTTCCCCAAAGGGCAAGTCTTCGAAGACATCCAAACTCTACCTTTACTTCTGCAAAAAGCCCATCGTGTCGCCACCATCCCTCATGGGCTCTATCACTACTGCTGGAACGAGTCAGGCATCACTGCCACAGCCAATGGACAAGCACTGGAAAGTCTGCTCAAAGCCCACTTGCAAACTCCCTGGATGGACGACCGCTACTATATGCGTGTCATGAATATCCAGATAGATGTGTATGAACAACTGAAAAAAGAGATTCTCCTCCCCTATCGTTCCGTCAGTATCGTAACCAAGGGATTGAGAACCCCCGAAAGGATGAAAGCCTTACTGCTCAGAATCGTAGGAGTGAAGGGGGTGTGCCAACTTTTCTACACATTACACAAAATCACTCGCGTGTAAAGATTGAAGAGGATGTGCTTCCACTCCCCATGCCAATGCAACGGGAAATAGCCAAGCACCCGCATAGCACCTACGATTTCGCTTCGGAACGCTCTGGTATGTCTCTGCCGAAGCAAGAGTCGCAACATGTCCACCGCCAAATAATCCAACTTATACTGCATGCATGACCGCAGGTCTATATCTGATTGAGCCACCCCCTCCAATGTCCTCAGCACCTCCACCAAGTCACGAAGCCTTTTCTGCCGCTTTTCCACATCGGTGGTGGTGGTGATGCTCTCAGAATGGAGGATGCGCTCGTACCAGTCAATATTCAATGCCATGAACGAATCAGCCCTGACAAAGGTCCTTACGGTGAAATCCTCGTCCTCATGGTAGATGCCCTCCGTAAAAGACAAACCCATCCTCTCCAGAAATTCTTTCCTGAACAGATACCCCACCACACAGGGCATCAGATTACGTCCCTGCATGAATGTGCGGGCAGGTTCATACAGTCTTCCATACTCAGGCACATATCGGCGATAAGGCTTCCGTTTTCCTCGTCCGTCCATCTGTAAAAGATTCACACCCACAATATCAATGTCCTTCCCTTCCAACACATCCAAAGGGGGTTGCGCTGCATAAAGGTGGTCATCGGCATCCACAAAACACACATACTTCCCCCTTGCGTGGCGCATGCCCACATTCCTCGCCGCACTCAGTCCCAGATTCTCCTGCGTAATCACGCGCACCTCGGCATGAGACTTACTATAGTCAGCCAGCAATGCTGCCGTGCCATCCGTAGAGCCATCGTTGACCACGATAATCTCCCAACCCTGCCCGCGCATATTCAAACGAACAATGCTGTCGAGACATTCCTTCAAGTAAGGCTCAACATTGTAAGCAGGGACGATGAAAGAGATGAGGATGCGCATACTATGTACTGATATATGTCGTGACAAAGGTAGGGAAAATTCATGAGGAATGAGGAATAAGGAATGAGGAATTGTCACTTTTTCAGTAAAAAAACACGTTGAACAGCAAATAATTCCTAATTCCTAATTCCCAATTCCTAAATCCTCGTTATCTTTGCATAACAAAAAACAACTGTATGCTTTCCATCCTCATTCCCACCCACGACTACACCTGCTACCAACTGGTGGCAGACCTTCACCGACAGGCGGAGCAGTTGGGCATTCCCTTTGAAATTCTTGTGGCAGAGGACGGAAGCCGTTCGCAGGTGAGCATTATCGCCAACCACAAAATCACGGAACTGAGTCATTGCCGACACATCGTCAGTAAGGAAAATGTAGGACCTGCCCATATCCGCAACCAATTGGCACGGGAGGCAGCCTACGACTGGATTCTTTTCATTGACAGCGATGCCAAAGTGGAGCATGAGAACTTCCTCTCAACCTACCATCAGTCCATCGGAAAAGCCGACGTGGTGGTGGGAGGGCTGTATCATCAGCAGGAGAACCATGACCCTCGCCGTTCCCTGCGTTTCAGGTATGAGAAAGAAGCCGACCTACACCGCAGTGCGGCAGAACGGAATCAGAACCCCTATGATAAGTTCACCACTTTCAACTTCATGATGCGCCGTTCCACCTTCCTCTGCATCCTATTCGACAAAGATTGCCATGCCTATGGATATGAAGACGCCCTCTTCGGTGTGGAACTGAAAAAACGGGGCATCAGCATCCAACACATAGACAATCCACTTCTCCACATGGGACTGGACACCAACGAGCGTTTCATCGAAAAAAGTGAGCAAGCCTTGTGCATCCTCAGACAACTGAACGGGAAGATGGAACGTCACAGCCGTGTAGGGAAAACCTATCTGAAGTTCCAGCGATTCCGTGCCACATGGCTGCTTCAATGCACCTATATGGTCTTTGGCTCCGCGATTCGCCGCAACCTCCTGTCGCCCCGCCCTTCCCTATTCCTCTTCTCCATTTACAAACTCTGCTACTACGCTCATCTGAAATGAAGGACTACCAGACATTGAAACGAAACCTGAGAAAGGACCTGGCCACCAAACTCACGGACACCGTGAGGCTATTTCCCATTCATCGCCAGCAAGGACGGTGATGATGATTTCTTCTGGAAGTTTGAATTCGTAAAGCACCTCGGAGAAGAGGTTTGACTCATATTGGATATGGAGGCGGAAAGTTCCCAAACGAGGCATGTACAACTTGCTTTTGTGGAAGGTGCGAGTGGATTCCTCATCCTTTTCCAACGATAGTCCTTGACGAGTCAGATAGTAGGTCTTGCCTGGTTCGTCCAGACTTTCAAGCACCAGATACAAGCGGCCGACCATCTCTGCATTGTGGTTCTTGAGGGTCAGGCTATATTCAGGATTGGTGTTGTGAATCATGTAGTCGGGAAAGTCGTAGTCCTCCAAGGTCAGATAGGCATAGGAGGCGGTGTCGCTGCTGAGAGTGACGTTATTCCCCTCCACATGGGCAATCAGATAGTTGGGAGTGCCAGTTGAGGTGCGTGCATCACGCCACTCTTTCTCACCATCGGACGTATTGTCACGATACATGGGCACAAGCGTATAAATGCCGTCATCCACCTCGGGGGGAAAGGCGAGATGCAACGTGTCCGTATAGGTGGTGTCATCCACCTCTTCGAGTTGGAAGTCACGTTGATACACATATAGTGGACACACCACGTTGTCATCGTGTTTAAGCATGATGGCGACAGAATCGTCCAAGAGGTTCCATCCTACATTGGAAAGGTCATGTACCGTCACCGCAACTGCCTCACGGGGATAGACAGGCGAGGCCTCCTCGGTATCTCGCACAGCACTGATGTACTGAAAAGCGAAATTGTGGCATTCCACTCCTGTGGCTTGGGCATGAGAAGATGGCATCACGCCTATGGTGAACATCTGCAACACGTTCATACCATTTTCGGGACTGTCTTTGTCGTACCACGTCGGTTGGTCGGCGACCATATGAGGCAGATAAGTCCATCCATCGCCATCGTTGTCAGGATTACCCAAATGCAAGTGGAACCAGTCATTCTCATCGTAACCGTCTATCACAAAAGCATGGCCTTCCACATTACTGTAGCCAGAAACCAGCACAGGGCGACCTGCTGCAAGTTCCTTCTTCAGCATCAGGGTGATTTCCTCCAACGAATAGAAATCACGGAAAAGCATCTGAATGCCTCGGTCGTAACCAAAGTAGTTGACAAGTGCCATCGGCTGATAGATAGAACGTGCCCCACTCGATTCCGCTCCATAAGTCATATTGACAGCAATGCCGCAGTCGCTGCTGAGCAGTGCAATGGCATCAGCCTGTGCTGACGTGTAGTTCCCTTTATAGGAATCCAAAATGTTAGGCCAATCGTAGATATGCTCTTCAAAGTTCGAAGAGAGTTTTTGTCCGCATCCTTTGACATCCACATATTCATGCGATCCCATGCCCTTTCTTGGCCACTCCCAATAGTGCATCACCTGCGTCATGGCGGTAGCCACACAACCCACCAAACAGCGGTTACCCTTTTGATCCAGCGGACACATATTATTATTAGGAGCATCCTGATACCACCCGTCCTGCAGGATAGGCTCCACCCGTTCAGGCAAAGCCTGCTCTTCCACATAGTAACGGCTGGAGCAACGTATCAGCCGTTGGGCAAAAGCGGTCTGTGCAACCAGCAACAACAATAATATGTAGGTGGCTCGTTTCATTATTCCTGAATATAAATCCTTTGAACTCGGTTGCTGATGCCTGTGAGCACCTCATAAGGAATGGTGTCGAGGGCATCGCTGAGCACAGTGACGGGCAGGTGGTCGCCAAAGATTTCCACTTGGTCTCCTTCCTTGCAGTCTATGTCTGTCACATCTATCATGCATACATCCATGCAGATGTTGCCTACATAGTTGGCCTTCTGACCATTCACCAGACAGTAGCAACCCCGATTGCCGAGATGTCGGTTAAGACCATCAGCATAGCCGATGGGGATGGCAGCGATGCGGCTGTCACGGTCAAGAATCGTTCGGCGTGAATAGCCAATGCTGTCACCCTTAGGCACGTTACGAATCTGCAAGATGGTGGTCTTGAGTGTCGCCACATTATTTAATATGTGGTTATTGCGGGCATTGATGCCATAAAGCCCCAAACCCAAGCGCACCATGTCAAGGTGGTATTCGGGGAAGTGCTCAATGCCTGCCGAATTGCAGATGTGGCGGATAATCTTATGGGAATAAGCCGCTTGCAACTGTCGGCTGGCTCGGTCAAAAAGTTCAAACTGACGACGGGAGAATGCATCAAACTCGTCTCCATCACTACCGACGAAATGACTGAACACAGAGCAGGGAACGAGTGCCGTCTGACGACGCAAACGCTCGATGAGTCGTGGCATGTCGGTCTCGGGGTTGAAACCCAGACGGTGCATACCTGTGTCGAGTTTGATGTGGATGGGGAAATTGGTGATGCCCTCCTTCTCGGCAGCATAGATGAGTTGTTCCAACAGGTCGAAACTGAACACCTCTGGTTCGAGGCTATAGTCAAAAAGCATCTTGAACGAGGTGGTTTCTGGATTCATGATCATGATGTTGGCGGTGATGCCTGCCTCACGGAGGTCAGCACCCTCGTCAGCCACAGCCACAGCCAAGTAGTCCACACCATTGTCCTGCAAGGTCTTGCTTGTCTCCAATGACCCTACACCATAACCACTCGCCTTCACCATGCACACCATCTTGGTCTCGGGCTGCATGAAACGGCGATAATAGCGCACGTTGTTGACCAGCGCATTGAGATTCACTTCCAGAATGGTCTGATGCACCTTGAGCGTCAAAAGGTCGCTCACTTTGTCGAAGCGGAACTGTCGGGCTCCTTTGATGAGGATGAATTCGTTGCGCAACTGCTTGAATGCGTCGCTACGGATGAGTGCGTCGGTTGTGCGGAACATGTGGTGTTCCATCGGGAAGTAGCCTTCGCATGCTGTCAGTTCGTCGCCCACGCCAATCACTTTTTCGATGCCGCGGGAGGATGCCATTTGTGCCACTCGCGAATAAAGGCTACGGGACGGTTCGCCGCTCTGAAGGATGTCGCTGAGAATGAGTGTGCGGTGCTGTTTCTTTGTTTCGGGTCGGCGGCTCATGAAGTCGAGGGCGATGTCGAGCGACTGCACGTCGGAGTTGTAGGAGTCATTGATGAGTGTGCATCCGTTCTTTCCGTCTTTCACCTCCAGGCGCATGGCGATGGGGTCGAGTCGGCTCATGCGCTCACATAGTGTCTCCACCTCAATGTCCTTGTTCAGTGCCAACACCGTGGAGAAGCATGTGATGGAGTTCTCGATGGAGGCATCGTCGATGAAGGGGATGGTGTATTGCCCCACCTGACCTTGATGTTCAAAATGAACTGTTGCATGGTCACCTTCTTTCTCCACCTGACGCACCTGCAATGCCTCTCTCTTTACTTCCTCGGGCAGTGTATCTGCACAGCTCTGCACGATGGGGTCTTTCGAGTTGACAATCACCGTCTTGCAATGGCGGAAGAGTTTCATCTTCTCGCTGCACTTGATTTCGTAACTCATGAAGTTCTCCTGATGAGCCGCACCCAAGTTGGTCATCACGCCGATGGTGGGCTTGACGATGTGCTCCAGCCGTGCCATCTCGCCTGGCCTGGAGATGCCTGCCTCGATGATGGCAAGGTCGTTGTGGGAATTGATAAGCCACACGCTCAACGGCACGCCCACCTGACTGTTGTAGCTGCGAGGCGACCGGCAGACATTATAGTCGGGCGAAAGCAGCTGGTAGAGCCATTCCTTCACCGTCGTCTTGCCGTTGGAACCAGTGATGCCAATAACAGGAATATTCAACTTGCTACGATGATAGGCCGCCAAGTCCTGCAATGCTTGCAGCGGAGACTTCACCACAAGGAAGTTGCAAAGCCCCCTCCCATCCTCCCCCCAAGGGGAGGTGTTGCCATCCGGATGGTTCATCCCCCCTTGGGGGGACAAGAGGGGGGCCTCCTCCACCACAAAGTTCCGCACTCCTCGTCTGTACAGTTCCTCTATATACTTATGTCCATCGTTCTTCTCTGTCCGCAAGGCAAAGAAGAGCGTCTCCTCTGGAAAACAAAGGCTTCGGCTGTCAATCAACAGCCAGTTGATTCTTGCCTCTGCCGTTCCTTTTCTCTCTGCGCCAATCACTTGCGCAATCTCTTCAATCTTATACATTTTTTACAATTTGTCGATGCTGGCTCTGACGCCACTCTTTCGCAGCCTTCGCCACCGCATCTTTCGTTTTATTATCAAAGTAAGTGTCCTGAAACCGCTGCCAAATATATTCCACCGCCACTCCCGACGGATGTATCATATCATCGGCATAGAAACGGTAGTCACGCAGTTCATCCATCATGATTTCGTAGGAGGGGAAATAAGACCCTCCCCTCACCCTCCCTGTAGGGAGGGAGTGGTTACCTTGCTCGTCTGCTTCTCCATGAGTTTCCTCATTGGCAGAGATACTACTCCCTCCCTCCAGGGAGGGTGAGGGGAGGGTCTGGAGGGTCTCATCCACCGCTTGCAGCAGAATCCCCTTCGAGATTTGGTTCACATGGTAGCCATCCCGCTTGTGGCGGATGGGGCTGACAGTGAAGATGACCTTCAACTTGGGATTGACACTCTCCAACAATTGCAGGAGCATCTGCCATTGGTCAACGATGTCGTAAGCATTAAGCCATTCGCGCACAAAGAGGTTGTCTAGCTGTTTGTGGCAGTTGGCAACCAACATACCTGTCTCTTTCAGGCGATAGATGATGGCAGTGCCGAAGGTGACAATCAATACATCTGCTTCGCGCAGGAAAGCAGCCACCTCATGGGTAGTGCGGTTGATGCGCGCCACCAATTCCGCAGGGTCAGCGGAAGAAAAACTGCTGTGGTGCATCCATGAGTGCCAGACACCCGCTTTCACATCCTCAAAAACGACGTCGTCGATGTCGGTCAACCGATGTCGTCGATGTCGGTCAACCGACGTCGTCGACATCGACAAAGAGGTATTGACGGTGGGGAATTCATAGGAACGGGGGAGAGCCACTTCCTTTTCGCTCAGCGCCCTTAAAAGACTGGCTGCGATGCTGGCTGGATTGTAAAGCGTTCCGAAGGGATTGACCATCGCCTCAAAACCTCCCCGCACCATTTTCTCGCCGATTTCATCCGCAAAGCACGACCCGACCAACAACACTTTCGTGCCGGCTTTCATCTTCCATTCCGATGCAGGAATGTCTATGCGGGTCATCAGTTCCATGTTTCTGTCCTCTCTTAATCACCGAAGAAGGAAAAGTCTTCTTTCGTGCCATCGGCTTTCGTGAAGGTGCCTCCATAGGCTTCTCCTCCATGCATGAAATCGCCATCCGCATTGTACTCGCAGGAACAAACATAATTGCCCTCATAACGTCCCACAAACGCTTTGGTTGCAGGGTTGTAGGCATCGACCACAAGAGGTCCGCCAAACTCTTCGAAGTATCCACCCTCTTCCATATCTTCTTTGGTAGAGTCAACCTTTTCGTAACTCACGAGACGAAGGATGTAAATTGTGTCCTCTTCCCCTATCTTATCATGAATGAAACGGCTTTCGTCATCTTCGAGAATAAACATTTTGTAAGAGCCGTCCTCCATGAAACCAGCCGGCAACCAAGTGGAGAGTTTTCCCTTGGGTTCTGGCGCATTGTCCAAGGTGCGTGGTAATTCAGAAGAAACAGGAACGGAAACAGAATCAGCAGTCACAGCAACCGAATCGCTGTCAGAAAGGGCATCTTTCTGAATCTTTGCAATCTCCTTGCAAGAAGTGGTACTGCCAAGAATCAAGGTGACAAAAGTTGCAACGAGCAACATCAAAAAAGGCTTCTTCATATTCATATTTAATATTTCAAGTGTTCCATGGGCACAAAGGTACGTTTTTTTTCTCATTCACTCTTCACTTTTCGTTCAAAAGTCGTAACTTTGCAGCCGCAAAGTATGTAAACACACTGACTTTTTGATTTCAACAAACTAAAAAGCATACAACTATTATGGCTAAGAAAGCACTTTTGATGATTCTCGACGGATGGGGAATCGGTGACAAAGGAAAGGGTGACGTGATTTATCAGACACCTACACCCTACATGGACTATCTGAATGAAAATTATCCTCACTCTCAGTTGCAGGCATCGGGCGAGAACGTGGGTCTGCCCGACGGACAGATGGGCAACTCGGAGGTGGGACACCTCAATATCGGTGCTGGACGTATCGTGTATCAGGACTTGGTGAAGATTAACCGCGCCTGTGCCGATGGCAGCATCTTGGAGAACCCCGAAATCAAGTCTGCCTACAGTTATGCCAAGGAGAACGGCAAGAGCGTTCACCTCATGGGCTTGACTTCAACAGGCGGTGTTCACTCTTCGTTTGGTCACATTCTGAAACTCATCGACATCGCCAAGGTGTATGGCATCGAGAACTGCTATGTACACTGCTTCATGGACGGTCGTGACACCGACCCCAAATCGGGCAAGGGCTTCATCGCAGACTTGCAGAAGCACATTGACGAGGTGGGCGTCGGCGCCATCGCCTCTATCATCGGTCGTTTCTATGCGATGGATCGCGACAAGCGCTGGGACCGCATCAAGGTGGCTTACGACCAACTCGTGCACGGCAAGGGCCGCGAGGTGGCTGATATGGTCGAGGGTGTTCAATCTTGTTACGACACTCACACAGAGGAGCACAAGAACACCGACGAGTTTATGGAGCCACTCATCAACTGCAACGTGGATGGGCGCATCAAGGAAGGTGATGTTGTCATCTTCTTCAACTACCGCAACGACCGTGCCAAGGAATTGACCATCGTATTGACTCAGAAGGACATGGAAGAACAGGGTATGAAGACCATCCCCGGCTTGCAGTACTACTGCATGACTCCTTACGACGCTTCCTTCACAGGTGTTCACATCCTCTTCCCCAAGGAGAACGTGGAGAACACGCTGGGCGAATACATCGCATCGAAGGGTCTGAAGCAGTTGCACACGGCTGAGACTGAGAAGTATGCACACGTGACCTTCTTCTTCAATGGCGGTCGCGAAGAGCCTTACGAGAACGAGGACAGAATCCTGGTGAACTCGCCTAAGGTGGCCACCTACGACCTGAAGCCTGAGATGTCGGCCTACGAGGTGAAGGACAAACTGGTGGAGGCCATCAAGACGGACAAGTATGACTGGATTGTGGTGAACTTCGCCAACGGCGACATGGTGGGACACACGGGTGTGTATGAAGCCATCGAGAAGGCTGTGGTGGCTGTTGACCAGTGTGTGAACGAAGTGGTGGAGACCGCCAAGGCTCACGACTACGAGACCATCATCATTGCCGACCACGGTAATGCCGACAACGCCCTCAACCCCGACGGCACTCCCAACACGGCACACTCTCTGAACCCCGTTCCGTTCATCTACGTGACGGAGAACAAGAATGCCAAGGTGAAGGACGGTGTACTCGCTGACGTCGCTCCCTCCATTCTCCACATCATGGGCTTGGAGCAGCCAAAGGAGATGACTGGCAACTGCCTTATCGAAGACTAAAATATTTATTTACGCTTTGTGCCTTTAGAAAAATAAGAAAAAACAAAAGAACAGAAGAAAAAACAATCTCTTTCATATACTGGATAGTGAAGTCTCAAAACTTTTTTATCTTGTTTTCTTTCGTTTTTTCTTATTTTTCTAAAGGCACAAAGCGTAACATACCATATTTTCACATGAAAAAAATCTCTTTTTCCTTATTACTCTTCCTCTGTGCCATTACACTGAAGGCCCAGTTTTATGGCAAGGTGGTCGATGCCAGCAATGGCGAACCCATCCCCTTTGCCACCGCCAAGTATATCGGCACTTCGGAAGGACGTGCTTCTGACATCGACGGCAACTTTGTCCTGCCTATCCTCAACAATTACAACAAGTTTGAGGTGTCTTTCTTGGGCTATAAGCCAGTGACCGTTACGGTGAACCGTGCCCAATCAGAGATTCACAGCACCATCAAACTCTATCCGGAGGATTTCATGTTGAACGAGGTGGTGGTGAAGAAGTCGAAGATTAAGTACAGCCGCAAGAACAACCCTGCCGTTGACCTCATGCGCAAGGTGATTGCCAACAAGAAACTGAGCGACATCAAGGAAAAGGATTTCTATCATTTTGACAAGTACGAAAAGAAGACGTTCTCCTACAACGATGTGGAGAAGAGCACCCTTGCCGAGGTTTGTCCTGAGACGGGTAAACTGATCATCCCCATCATGGTGGATGAAACCGCCTCTGAGGAGAACTACCGCAAGAACCCCAAGACGGTGAAGACTACCATCAACGCCAAGCGCAGCGATGGTTTCCAGTCGATGCTCTCGTCGGGCGACATGCTCACCACTTACGTGAAGGACATCTTCACCGATGTGGACATCTACAAGGACAATGTACGTCTGCTCCAGCACCCGTTCATCAGTCCTATCTCCACAACGGAGGCAATCGGTTTCTATCATTATTATATACAAGACACCATCATGGTGGAGGATGAACGCTGCATCGACGTGGCTTTCCTGCCGAACAACACGCAGGACTTCGGTTTCTCCGGTCACCTCTTCATCACCGACGACAACCTGAATCAGGTGAAACGTGCCGTGCTCAACATCCCCAACAACTCTGGTGTGAACTTTGTCGAGAACCTGCTTGTCATTCAGGACTTCATGACCTTGCCTACCGGCGAACGTGTCATCAAGGTCGATGACATGGTGGTAGAGTTGAGCGGTCTCTATGGTGCCATCAAGTTCCAGTGCCAACGCTACTCGTCCTACAGCAACTACAACTTCGACCCCATCACCGACAAGAAGGCATTCAAGTCGCCTCAGATTGACCGTGTGATGGCTGACGCCGAATTCAAGGACTCCACCTATTGGGCAAGCATCCGCCCCATTCCGCTCACCAACACCGAGAGCAACCTCGGCAAGTCAGTCGATAAGATCAACGAGGACCTCGGCGGTTTCTGGAAGTTCCTCCTCACCGCTGTAGTGGAAAACTCCATTGAGTTGACACCGAAGCCCAACAAGATTGACTTCATCCCTCTCAATGCCATTGTTTCCCACAACGATGTGGACGGATGGCGTTATCAGGCATCGTTGCAAACGACAGGTAACCTTTCGCCCCACCTCTTCGTGAGAGGTTACGGCGCCTATGGAACGAAGGACAAGAAGATGAAGTACAAAGCAGAGGTGGAGTATTCGTTCAACAAAAAGAAGTACATGGCGCACGAGTTCCCACGCCGAAGCATCACTGCCTCTTATATGTATGACGACATGTCACCTGTGGACAAGTTCTCAAACACCTCCAAGGACAATGTCTATAGTTCCTTCAAGACCAGCAAGGTGGACCAGATGATGTATGTGAACGACATGAAACTGAAGTTCAACTACGAAACCAACAACTATATCACTTGGACAGCCACTCTTGACCACTCGAAACTCACCCCGACAGGAAAACTCGTCTATCTGCGCAATGGCGATTATAACAATGGGGTCGAAAACCTCATCCCCCACATCAAGACGTCTGATGTGAAGTTCGGCTTCCGTTATGCGCCACGCGAAACCTTCATCAACAGCAAGCAACAACGTCTGCACATTAACAAGGATGCTCCTATCTTCACGCTCGAACATACCATCGGCATGGATGGTTTCATGGGAGGACAATACAACTACAACATCACCGAAGCCACCATCTTCAAGAAGTTCTGGTTGCCTGGTGCATGCGGTAGCATCGAGGCATACCTGAAAGGTGGTGTACAGTGGAACAAGGTGCCCTTCCCCATGCTCTTCACGCCCCAATCGAACCTCTCCTACTTCGTGCAGTTCGACAGTTGGTCGTTCAATATGCTCCGCAACATGGAGTTCCTCAATGACCGCTACGTTTCTCTGCTCGTCAACTGGAGTTTCGACGGAAAGATTCTCAACCGCATTCCGCTGTTGAAGAAGATGAAACTGCGTGAGTATATTGGTTTCAAGATGCTCTTCAGTCATCTGACAGACAAGAACAATCCGTTCATCCGTACCAACGACAACAACCTCTTCGTGTTCCCGACCCGCGATGGACACCAAACTTCCTTCGTGATGGGCAACAAGCCTTACATGGAACTCTCCGTCGGCATCAGCAACATCTTCAAGGTGCTCACCGTGCAATATGTGCGCCGTCTGAACTACAACGACATGCCCGACATCTACGGTGGAGACAAGTTGAAAAAGAACGGCATCCGCTTTGCTGTCGATTTCAAGTTCTAAAAGACACAAATTCGTCTCTGAGAGAACAAAACACCCCCTGCGGGATAACATACGCGGAAGGACGGCATCCGTCCTTCCGCTTTTTTGAAGTTTTTGTTTCAATTTCTAAAACATATGTTACATGAGTTATAGTTTTTTAACAGAAATTTCCCGAACTTTGCCTCGATAAATCATCTAAAACGAACGACCAACCTAACGGCTCCCCGTCTAAGAACGAAGCAAGCCACCCCCGACAGTGAGGAAAGAAAGGCAAGCCGACCTCAAAAGGCGAGCACACTGGAAAGAAGTTTTCACCAAAACCAATTTAATATTATCAACTTTTTTACTAATTAAAACTATTTGTTATGAGAAAAATCTACACTTTGCTGTTAGCATTGGTGGCCTCTATGACTGCCTTTGCACAGAATCCCGACCCATCAAAATGGCAGAAGGGACAAAATGTGATTGCTGATCTCGGCATGGGCGACGTGAATCCAACTGAAGCCTGGACTACGAAGAGCAATGGCGGCACAGCAGGTCAAGAGGGCAACTATGGTCAGTACTGGAAAGGTGTAGGCCAGAAGTTCTTCTTTGATTACATCGACCAAAACGATGCTATGTACGGTGACCACGAAAAGGGTAACACCTGTATGGGCTACTATGGTGACGGTCGCGTAAGTGGCGAAAACCCAGATGTTTATCAGGTTGTCAAGTTCCCAGCAGGTTACTACACCATCAGAGTGCAGGCTTGCTACCGTGACGCCAGCGGTCAGCAGACAACTGACTGTTTCAATGCTTGGAAGAAAGGCCAAAGCAAGAAGAACGCATGGGCATACGTGGAAACTTATGCTGACGAAGCATCTGCAACAGAAGGTGCAGAACCTGTGAGAAGTTTCACAAAGGCTATCCGTCACATCTTCGACGTTAAATGTGCAGAAAGCCTCTGCTCATGGACTCCTAATGGTGACGACTGGAGAAACGACGGTAGTTTCGTCATGGTTGAAAAGGAAGTCAACGCCAGAGGCAAGGAAGTAGATGTTGAAAAGACTTACTACTATCCAAGAAGTATCATCGGTGCAAGTTACTACTTCCAGAAGGATTACTATTGGAACGAGTTCAAGATTTTGTTGGACAAAGACACCTATGTACGTATTGGTTACCGCAAGACTGACTACGTGACAGAAGACTGGCTGGCATTGAGCGAGTGGCAGGTCATCTTCAATGATGCCTACACAGAGGAAGCCCAGGTGGATTTTGCTGCAACAGAGTATGAGACTGAAACTGCTGAACTTGAGCAGTGGGAACAGAAGTTCTCAACTTCCACATTCGATGGTTTCGACAAATCATTCACCACAGCCATCTCTGACAAGATTAACGATGACAAGATGACTGCTGAAATGACTTACTCGCAGGTAGAAGGTCAGGAACTGTTGGATTTCATCAAGGATCTCAAGCAGAAGAATCTTGATTACGAAGAACTTTACCAATATTTGGGTCACCTCTCATTCGTGTTGGCTAAGTCCAAGACTTTGATGGAAAACACCGACTATCCTGGTAAGGCAGCATTCCAGAGTGCTTACAACGATATTCTTAGCAAGATCAACGGCTGTTCAACTGCTGACTTTGAAGAGACCACCCCATACGATTTCTGTATGAAGTACTTCAACGAATTGGCTGATGCCCGTGGCGACTACCTCGACACTCAGGAGGCAGACGAGAACGGTGCAAAGGACTTCTCTGCTGTGATCAACCACCCATGGTTCGTAAACGACCAGTATGAGCCAACTCAGAACGAAGATGGCGAATGGACTATCAAGGAAGAGACTTGGCAGAATGCAGTAGGTGGCGGTGATGCCAACTATAGTGACAGGCTCAAATACACAGAAAACGATGAAGAAAAGACTCGTACAGACATCGCTTCAGACGTGAGCATCGTGCTGAACGACGAGAACGTGAAGAACCAGTGGTTCCAGCGCATCCGCTATGAAGGCAAGACCAACGGCCTTTATATGTACTATGACGACAGAGGTCTCATCGGTGCAGCCGACACATGGCACGCAGGTAAGTTCACCAGCGGTTCTATGGACGTTTGCCAGAACATTGTAGGTCTGCCTTCTGGTTACTACAGCCTGAAAGCCCTCGTTCGTGGTTGGGGCGAAGGCAACGGAAACTTCCACAACATCTTCATGGAGAACACTGACGGTGACGTGATGAAGTCTCCTATGGCATCTGCTGAAGACTCTGGTTGGCAGGAAGTGACAACCGGTATCATCCACGTATCTGACAGACAACTCCTCATCGGTGGTCAGTCTGACTATCAGGCACACTACACAGGCTTCCGCCTCCTCTTCTACGGTGAAGAACCTCCAGTAGAGAACCTTCTCAAGCAGGAAATTGCTGAGGTGAAGACAGCAGCAGAAGCACTCAACTTCGAGGGTGACAAGACGACTGTAAACGCACTGATTGACAAGTGCAAGGAGCCATTCACCATCGAGAACTTCGAAGAGTACAGAGGCTATCTGGACGAAGCACGCAAGTACACTAACGCAGCCGTTAAGGAGTACAACAACCTCAAGGCAATTGATACTTACACAACTATCGCAAATTCCTATCAGGCACCTGGTATTGCTGAAATCATCGCACCTGCTCAGGAGGCTGTCATCAGTCTCGGTGAAGGCGCAAATGACACTTACAAGGACATCGATCCTGCCAACAAACTTGCAGACAAGTACAATGACTATATTAAGGTATATGTAGAGGCTGGCTCATTCAACGACGCATCTATCAATGCAACACTTGCAGAGCAGAAGACAGCACTTGCAGCAGGCGTTTCAACGATTGAAACACTCGAAAAGTACATGGCAAGCCTCAATACACCTATGAACATTGACAGGATGAAGAATCTCGGTGCAGAGAACGCGACCGAAGCAGCCCCTGTTGACATCACATCTATGCTCGTCAATCCAAACTTTGACATGCATCAGGTAGATGGAAATTGGGTAGAGATTCTCAAGGTAGATGGCGAAACTTGGGAAAGAGGTTACGCTGACGGTTGGCAAGGTCTTGGCATCAACACGTATGACCAGACTATGCAACTCTCTCGCGGACACTGCGAACTCTGGAACTCTGGCACAGGTGAGTTCTATCAGGAACTCGTTGGTCTGCCAGCAGGTAAATATCGAATCAGCTGTTTGGCAGTTTACCGCGATGCTGACATCACAGAGGAATCTGTGGCTGCATTCGAAGCAGACGGCGAGAGCCACAATGCTGAAATCTACGCTAAGACTCAGTCAAGCGAGGCATCTGAATACGTCAAGGCACAGGCAAGCCTCAAGGGTTCTGCTGACAGCTTCACTGAAGTAGTAAGAGGTTATGAGATTGACGAAGAGACCAATAAGCCTTATGTAACCAACGTCACAGTGCTTGGTGATGAGGAAAATACTGAAAAGTATGGTCAGCTGGTTACTGATTTGGAAGGCTGGACTCACGTTGCAGCAGATGCAGAGGACAGAAGCCCATTCGATAAGATTATCAATGGCAGTTACTATCCAAACTCTTTGTACGGTATCTACCAGTGGTTCGTGAAGTCTCCTGAGAAGGTAACCAACACTGTAACCATCGAAGTGAAGAACGGTGAGACGCTCAGACTTGGTCTCCGCAAGCCATCTTCTGTTACGAATGACTGCCTTACTTTCGACGACTTCAAACTCGAGTATCTCACTGGTGACACCTTCAAGAATGTTGCAACAGGCATCGAAGAAGTGGGTGCAGAGAAGGCAGCTCAGAGCGTTCTTTACAACACTGCAGGTCAGGTTGTTGACAGCTCATACAAGGGCATCGTCATCACCAGCGACGGCAAGAAGTTCATCCAGAAGTAAAATAATTCCAACGATAATTCCAATTGAGGGGTGCGGTTCCGACCGCACCCCTCTTTTTTATTCTTAAACCCAAATCAATCATTGGATTGTCTCACAAATGATTCAATGAAAAATTCGCATTATATACGTCAGTTCGGTGTAAGAGCATTCACGGTTCGGAAATCTTTTTACCGCTTTGCGGGCTTCAGAAAAACAAGAAAAATTAAGAAAATACAAGAAAAAAAGCACTCCACATTCTCTATTTTTTCTTATTTTCTTTTGTTTTTTCTTATTTTTCTAAAGCCGCCGAAGGCGTAATTCTTACACCGAACTCACGTTAAAACTCTTAGAAAAAAGTGGTGAAAAAGTCTCCTTCCCTCAAAAATGTTACATAAGAGCAAACACTTGTTTCGTTTATGTAACATCGTTTCATAAACTTGCCGTAACTTTGCAGCACGAAAACATAACAAAAACAGTGAAAATAACTCATTATTATTATTTATTAACTAAATCTTTTCTAAAATGAAAAAATTATTACTTTTAGGAATTATGCTCCTTGGAATGGGGGGGGTAAAAGCTCAAGAAACTGAAATAGAATATCTACCAGGAGACCCAATCTCTTTAGAGTCTATCGTTAGCGAAAGTACATTAGTATCTATTGCTACCACAGATATGGCTATCTTATATGGAAATAATAAAGACAACCAAATTTACTGTGGCGCTATCAATAATGCTATATCAGAAGCTGGCACATCTGGCAGCTACCGCTTCAAGATAACAGAAGCCACAGACGATGGTCTTGTGAAGCCAACTGGCGTGACAACCCTTTACCGTTTTCAAGCTTTCAAGAACGATGGGACATCTATTTACACAGGTCCTTGGTATGGAGGGAATTGCTACTTAAATGACATTGGCTGGACTCGCAATGTCGTGCCCCTTGGCGATGAGGGCGAAGATGGATGCTTTTTCGGCATAGCCCCTATAGCAGAAAAAGAGAACACATACAAAATAACATCTTATAAAAAAGATGGTACTATTGTAGCTGAAAATATTTATGGTAAAAACGAATGGGTTTTCTATGTTGTACAAGAACAATCTGTTCCTATAAAACGAGTTGTTGAGGCCAATGACGAAATTTTCGCCATGAGCAAATTTTCAGAAGGCAAATGGACTTTGGCTCCGACCAGTTTATATGATTGGAATTATCTTGTTATTGGAACAGAAAACACTGCCGCAAATGGTAGCCATGAGATAAAAATAACAGATAACAATGGTAAAACAATTGGCGGAAATGCTTACAATGGCCAAGCAGCCGGTACAGGAGCAGGAATGTGGCTTGACTATTGGAATAGCCAGAACATCATTGCTATTGACTTGAACCAATTACGTATTGCTAACGGATTAGACATTTTCAATATTGTTTCATTAGAGATTACAGGAGACATAAAACCTTCTGTTGTATACCTGACCGATTACGCTAATCCCAAATTGACCAATCGTGGACGTTGGGATTTGTATACAACCGGCGATGTCGTTCGCGAATACACAGAAACTGGAAAGTTCGGAACCATTTGTCTGCCATACAAAGCATCCTATGCTGGTGCTGAAATCTATAGTATCTCCGGAAAGGATGCAAGCGGTATCAGTTTGAGCAAAGTAACTGGTCTGCTTGAAGCAGGAAAGCCTTACTTCTATATGGCTTCAGACGTTAATGGACAGAATAATGAAGGAAATGTTCGCAATGTACACTTCTTCCGTGCAGATTTTGACACATACGATGTAGCTAAACCTATTGAGAACAACGGTCTGATTGGCACATTCGAAGCTACTACTGCTCCTCAAGGCGCCAACTACTATGTGCTGAGCAACAACAAACTGTACTACACAACCGATGCCACAGTGAATGTAGGTGCCAACAAGGCATACATTGACAAGACAAAGATTGTGAACAAGGGTGGTGGTGAAGCCAAGGCCTTTATTGACTTCGATGAACCTGAAGCCACAGGTATTAATGCAGTTGCTACTGCCGAGACGCTGAAGGGTGGCAAGTTCTATGACCTTTCTGGCCGTGAGGTAGCCAACCCAACCCGTGGTCTTTACATCGTGAACGGAAAGAAAGTGCTGATCAAATAATCATGCATTCGATAGTGAAATGAACATTCATCATTAAATATCATATAAATAAAGAGATAACAATGAAAAAAGCATATATCGTTCCCGAACTGAGCGTGGAAACTGTTGAGATGAACTGCATTCTGAACCTCCAGAGCGGTGGTAGTGCAAAAGATAAAGGTATCACAGATGCAGACATCAAGGAACTCCAAGAATTTGAAGATTTCGCAAATGAACTTCCACTGTGGTAATTAAACACTGATTTTTTCCATACAAGAAGAGGGGGATGTGCTTTGATAAGCATACCCCCCTTTCTTTATCATGAATCTTAACGTCTGTTCGATGAATTCCGACAAAAAAAATTCACGGAAAATTCGCATTATATAGACATTGTATATTAAAAAGAAGCCTCATCGTTTTCATATTTAACACGAATGCCCATATAATGCCCACGAATTTTCATAAATATCCTAAAATCCGCAGATATTTTTTCGAGTGTCTGATTTAGCCCTTGCTTGTGACGATTCTGTCTGACTCTGGGCTTAGAAACGCTTGACATTACTTGT
>ONFA01000047.1 GCA_900316975.1 uncultured Prevotellaceae bacterium
GTTACAAAATATTCTTCAAAGAGGTTCTGATATGACAGACTTTAACACGATATAGTGCACATTTCCCTCTAAAATGAATCAAAATGCCATGCATGAGTTGACTTTGAATTATTAACCATCGTTGAATCCCAGATACTTAGAGCATCCGAGATACAACGGTGGTACACGAACCCTGGTTTTAGTCGATTTTCGAGCTATCGGCAAAGCCTTAAAATGACCTTCTATTGTCAGCTGGACTTGACAAACGGCAAAAATGCCTCAAAACTAAAGGTTAAATAATCTTAACGAACTGTTAAATATTGCACACCTTTGAAGGCTGGTTTTGCTCCGCAAAACTCTTAGATTTCCCATTTTTTGCAATTGCACTTTTTTGTACCTTTCAAACCTTTCAATTTTGAGGCGTGTCTGTTTCTCGTTGTATTTCAGTCACTTGTTAAGTTGCAAAACACTTCCACATGAATTAAATTATTTGTAGTTTTCGTCGAATTCACGTTAATTTATGTTTAAAAACAAAACACGAACCTTTAGTTCGGCGCAGCCAATGACCATGAATTAGCCACAAATTCTTCATGAATTATTTTTGTCAGGATTTATCGGCACGGTGCGCGTGACATTTCACGCTGTCAGCGCGAAATATTTCGTTCTTCCATATTTCGTGCTGGAAGGCGGTGATTGGGGGACAAACGAGTTTGCCCCCTTTGCGCTCACTTAATCAGAACGCTCGCTCCGCGCAAGTTCTTTACGTTCGGCAAAGGGGACAAACAAGTTTGCCCCCTTTGCGCTCACTTAATCAGAACTTTGTTTCCGTTGTGAATGTAGATGTTGCCCTTGTGGGGATGGCGCACGAGTTTGCCGTCAAGGGTGTAGTACTTGCCATCATGCTGACGGGCAGCGGGCACTGCCACGGGGGCATGGATGCCTACGGCAATGCGCTCGGTGACCCCTACAGGATGGATAGTCATGCAATCAATGTTGGGCATGGCTGCTGAGGAGGACTTGTTGTAGAGGCGGATGAGGTTCTCGCCTGGAGTGAGGGTGACGGTGAGGGTTTTGGAACCGACCATGTCGTAGCCACCTGAATTGCAGGTGAGGGTCTGCACGTCCTTTCCATTGACGCTGACGGTGAGGTTGCGGTTGTCGCCCGACATATAGTTGAGGGTCATCTGGTAGTCACCACCGTTGTCACTATAGACGTGACGCCATTGAAGGTCGTTCTTGGCATCTTCGCCGAGCCATCCCACGTATTCTTTGCCTGAGCAGACATCGTTGCTCTCATAAACTGCGGAATGGGCTACCTTATTGTTGGCAATTTCCTGATACTTGCCGAGATAGGCGGTTTCGGCTTCGTAAAGGTTGCGCTCCAAGCGGGTCTCTGCTTCAAGGCGGTAGATGCGGGTGCCGTGAGCAGGAACGGTGACGGAGATTTGGTCGGTCATCTCGCCGAGATCTTTGTTCTCATAGAGGTCGCGCACTTTGACAACACCATCAAGATCGAGGTCGGTAAACTTAATGCTCATGTCGGTTTCCTTGTCGGAGGGGTTGTAGAGGGCAACGGCGCGTGTCTTACCGTAGAGTTGTTGGAGGTCTTTCACCAACACGTAGGTGTCGCCCACATGCTGCACGACGTATGCCTGGATGCAGAGGTCGTCTTGGTTGAGGGCGATGAGGTCGGTGTTTTTGAGCAGCAATTTGGCTGCGGGCTTGACGTTGCGAAGGTCACAACCGATGAGGAGAGGACTGGACATGATGCACCACATGCCAAAGTGGGTGCGGTCTTCTTCGGTGGAGAGTCCCTTACCGACTTCGAGCATGTCCATGTCGTTGTAGTGTCCGTCGTAGCAATAGGCTGAGAGATAGAGGTTCTCTTTGAGAATGCTCTTGACAGAACTCCAAGAGGCATTGATGTCGCCCGTGGTGCGCCATGAGGCTGCCACATCGTGTACCCAGTTACCCGGGTAGTCCCAACGGCATACATTCATGCGCACATCGGTGCGCCCTGTGTTTTCAATCGCTTTGGCAATGGCGGTGTAGCGTTCCTGCTCGTCGAGGTAAAGGTTTTCGCTATTGTGATAACCTACACCTCCACAGAAATCGACCTTGATGAAGTCGAAGCCGAGTTCCTTGAAGAAAAAGTCGCAGTCCTGCTGGTCATGTCCGTAGAAGCCGACGCCTTCGGCAATCTTGTCACCTCCATGATAGTTGCCGCAGGTGTTCTTGCCGCCATCGGAGTAGATGCCTGCCTTCATCTTGAGGGTGTGGATATAATCGACCACAGGCTTCAGGCCATTCGGAAAACGGGTGGGATGGATGAGCAACTTTCCCGTTTCGGGGTCACGTCCTCCGAAGTAGCCGTCGTCGATGTTGATGTGGTCGTAGCCGACTTTGTAGAATCCTTGTGTACGCATGGCAGTGGCTTGTCCCTTGATGACATCTTCGTTGATGTTGAGGGCAAAGGTGTTCCACGAACTCCAACCCATAGTGGGCTTGTCTTGTGCGTAACCCTTCACTCCACTGAGGGAAAGGGCTAATGCAATGAGTGTCTTGATGTTAGTTTTCATATCGTTTTGGAATCAGTGATTATTGTAAATCTATCGTGAGTTGTGCAGGTTCAAATCCCTGTGCCTTGACGGTGAGGGTGACAGTGCCAGCCTTGTCTTGGGGCTGAATGATGGCGAGTGCCTTGCCACGGAATGTGGTGGGACGGAGGGAACGGAAGGAGTGCATGTCGTAGGGGTGTCCTGTGCCGGCAATGACGTTGGCTGCCCCTTCCACGCTGATGTCGAGGGGCAACTCAGCGGTGGGACAGAGGTGACCTTCTTCGTCCTCGATGCAGATTTGCACATAGGAGAGGTCGTTGTGGGAGGAGGAGATGGTGGTGCGGTCAGCCTTGAGCACGATGCGTGCTGGTTGGAGGGCTGTGACGAACTCAACAGAATCTGCCTTTTCTTTCCTGCCTTGAGGCACTGTCTTTGCCTTGAGCGAACCTGGCTCATAGGCTACGGTGAAGGTGGCAGTGTAGGTGTCGGGATCGGTGTCTTTCTCCCCCATGATGGAGTCGTTGACGAGCAACTGCACACGGGGAGCGCGGCTATAGACGTTGACACGGAGGGAGTCGCTGCGATGGGCATTGACATTGTGGCGGAGATTGCCCACCACATTGGTGGTTTGGTAGTTCTCAGGCCGCAACTCTACGGGTAAGTACTCCCCTTTTGTGTATGCCTGTGCCTGCCAGTTCCAATGGTTCTCTTCGGCAGTCCATCCCCACCCGTTCACATCTTCGTGTTCGCCATCGGGCACACTGGGACGCACAGCCATGGCGATGGGGCTGCGACGCCAAAGGACATCGCGGTAGTAACTCTGTGGCTTCTTGTCGCCGATGAGGTCGAGGTCGCCACACCAGGCGTTGAACCAAGGCCATGAGAGGAACTGAATCCAGCGGTTGTCGGACCGCTCGAAGGTGTGTCCGAGTCCGGCTTCGCCCACATAGTCGATGGCTGTCCACACGAAGTCGCCAAGGATGTAGGGATGTTTTTCGACAAGGTTCCAGTTCTGTGCCATCTCGTTGGGATAGGATTCGGAACCATAGATGATGCGATCGGGGAAGGAGTCGTGGTCGGCTTCGTAGTGCCGCCATTCATAGTTGTAGCCGCCCACTTCCACGTTGTCGAAAGCGCGGTGGGAGTCGGTCTCCCACTTGAACTGCGGTCTGTCCCAGAAGGAATTGACTGCAATGGTGGTGGGGCGAGTGCCGTCGTTGTTGTTGATGACAAGGTTGAGTTCGAGGGCGATTTCCTTGCCACGGGGTATATCGGCACGCTGGGCTATCTCATTGCCGATGCTCCACATGATGATGGAGGGGTGATTGCGGTCACGACGCACCATCAGCGCCATGTCGTCGTTATGGTTGCGGCGGAAATACTGACTATAGTCATTGGGGCGCTTGGCTTCTTCCCACTGGTCGAACACTTCGTCAATCACCAAGAGTCCCAGACTGTCACAGGCATTGAGGAATGCCTCGGTGGGCAAATTGTGGCTGCAACGCACGGCATTATAGCCTTGCGCCTTCATGAGTTCCACCTTTCGGACGTCGGCACGGTCAATGCCTGCGGCTCCGAGCAGACCGTTGTCGTGATGGACACAGCCTCCGTAGAGTTTGAGGCTTTTGCCGTTGAGTTTGAAACCTTCTTCGGCAGAAAAACTGAGGGTTCGGATGCCAAAGGGAATGAAAAGGGCATCTTTTTCTTCTCCAGACTTGCTGAGATAGACTTTAGCGGTGTAGCGGTAAGGATTGTCGAGAGACCAAAGGGTTGGCGCCGAAACTTTTATCTCGGTTGCCACATCCACTCCGTCTGTCGCATTGCCACCCACTTCGAAACTATGCTCTCCATGCCCTACGACTGCACCTTGTACATCCAAAATATCTACACAAAAGGTGCCTGACATGGCACGGTTCTCCTCATTGAAAACTTTGGCAAAGACTTTCACATTGGCGTCTTTCCCTTTATTGATGAGTTCGGTACCATCCACAAAGGTGTCCCACTCGTTGAGATGCAACTTGTCGGTCGTTTCCATCCACACATGGCGGAAGATGCCGCTACCTGCATACCATCGGGAGTTCAGCCCTTCATTCACGGCTTTCACTGCGACGGTGATGAAACGTTCGTCGTTCTGCCTACGATTTTTCTTATCGGCAAGTATCGAGTTGAGATTGACGACAAAAGGCATGTAGCCATAGACGTTGACAGCGGCCTTCACACCATTCACCCACACTTCTGCCTGATTATAGACTCCATCAAAACGGATGTTCACTTCAGTTTGAGACAGGTAGGTGTCGAGCGAGGCATTGCCCTGTATGGGCAAGGAGAAGGTGTTGCGGTACCAACCTTCGCCGCCTACGGTCTGTCCTGTGTCCCAATCGCCTATGCTCATGCGTGAGAAGGGTCCCACCTGCACGGCTGACCATGCTGCATTGCGCTGACGATAGTCTTGCGAGTCGAATGCTGGCTCCATGCTGAAATCATGGGGGACTATAAGGGTTCTCCACTTGGAATCATCGAATTCGGGAGTTTCGGCATTGACAGCGGCACCACGATGGAATTTCCATCCCCGGTCAAGACTCTGTTTCCGCTGGGCGTAGCCTACGACGGAAAGGAAACAAAAGAGGGCTGATAACAGATACTTCATACGGCTGACGAGTGAGTTAATTCTTAAAACTATGGATGGGGGCAGGGATGCGGCCTCCTCTATCCACGAAACGCTGGGAGGAGAAGGTGTTGACGGGCATGATGGGGGCATAGCCAAGGAGTCCGCCAAATTCTACGGTGTCGCCAACGGTCTTGCCGACAACGGGAATGATACGCACGGCTGTGGTCTTCTGGTTGACCATGCCAATGGCACTCTCGTCGGCAATGATGCCGGCAATGGTGGTGGCAGGTGTGTCGCCAGGAATGGCTATCATGTCGAGTCCTACGGAGCAGACACAAGTCATGGCTTCGAGTTTCTCGATGGTGAGGGCACCAGCCTCAACGGCGTCAATCATGCCTTGGTCTTCACTCACAGGGATGAAGGCACCAGAGAGTCCACCCACATAGGAGGAAGCCATCACCCCACCCTTCTTCACTTGGTCGTTGAGGAGGGCAAGGGCTGCGGTGGTGCCTGGAGCACCAGGGTGTTCCACACCGATGCACTTGAGGATGTCGGCTACGGAGTCGCCGATGGCTGGTGTAGGTGCAAGGCTCAGGTCAATGATGCCAAAGGGTACACCGAGACGGCTACTTGCCTCTTGTGCCACGAGTTGACCGACACGAGTAATCTTGAAGGCTGTGCGTTTGATGGTCTCACATAGCAATTCAAAGTTTGCATCGGGAATTTGTTCCAGTGCATACTTCACCACCCCCGGACCACTGACACCCACGTTGATGATGGCATCGGCTTCGCTCACACCGTGGAAAGCACCTGCCATGAAGGGGTTGTCGTCGGGTGCATTGCAAAGCACCACAAGTTTGGCACATCCAAGGGAGTCTTTCTCTTTCGTTGCCTCGGCTGTGTCCTTGATGATGTCGCCCATCAGACGCACGGCATCCATGTTGATGCCCGTCTTGGTGGAACCGACGTTGACACTGGAGCAGATGCGCTCAGTGCATGCCAGTGCCATGGGGATGCTACGGATGAGGAGCTCGTCGCTCCGAGTCATGCCCTTCGACACGATGGCGGAGTAACCTCCTAAAAAGTTGACACCCACCTCTTTGGCAGCACGGTCGAGGGTCTTGGCTATCTGCACATAATCGCCAGGAGTGCGGCAGCAGGCACTGCCCACCAAGGAGATGGGGGTGATACTGATGCGTTTGTTGACAATGGGGATGCCAAACTCCTTGGCTATGTCTTCGCCCGTCTGGACGAGGTTGCAAGCAAGGGTCGTAATCTTCTTGTATATCTTCTCACACGTGACCGTCAAGTCCTTGTCGGAACAATCGAGCAGACTGATGCCCATCGTGATGGTGCGGACATCGAGATTCTCCTGCTCAATCATCTTGTTGGTCTCTATGACTTCTTGTAAGTTGATCATCGTTTCATTTACAATTTTTCAATTTACAATTTATAGTATCTGTCTGCATGCTGCATGGCAAATAGCAAATTGTAAATGGTACATGGAAACATGATTTTAGATTCTGTGCATTTTATCAAATATATCCTCCAACTGGCACTTCACCTGCACACCGGTGTCCTTGCCAATCTTGGTGAGTTCATCGCTCAATACGTCGAAGGCTTTGACGGACTTGGTCAAATCGACAATCATCATCATGTTGAAATACTCCTGCACGATGGTCTGGGAAATATCAAGGATATTGATTTGGTTGTCTGCCAGATAGGTGCAGACCTTGGCGATGATGCCCACGGTGTCCTTGCCCACCACTGTTATAATTGCTCTTGTCATCTTTCTATTTATAATTATTTATAATTTTCTATTTTGAACATTAAAACGTCCGCGTATAATCGCCGTCGTAAGTCTTGACTGTGAAAGTCACTTCTTCTTGTCCTTCGGGAAGAGGCATTGACATATACACATGTTCGGTGTAAGAGCCGCCATCACCCATCGGACGCTGATGAAGGAGGGAGTAATGCCCCACGCTGTCCTCGCAAAAGGCATATTGATGATTGCCGTAGCCTGTGGTCATCAGCCCCAAATGCATATTGAGGTATCCCCCACTCTTCCACATGCTTATCACCTTCATCGGAGAACGGGGCAACAGGGAAGCATCATGATAAGCCACCCCATTCACCACCATATAGAACGAAGAAACAGGATATGGCGTGTCGGAGTAAATGGTTCGAATACTGTTCAACTTGAGTCCTGTGTTGCCGTCGTGGGTGTAGGTTGCCAGACAGCGGAGCGTGGTGTCCTTCTTTTCCGATTCCACTTGTTGAGCAGCGACATTGTAGGTGGTGCCATCGTCCAGACGGACACTCACCACCCTTCCATTGGCATCGACAGACGCCTCCAACAGGTCGGTGACGATGGGAGGGTAGTCGTTGTCATCGTCATTGGAACATGCAGCCACAAACAGCATGAACACCACACACAAGATGTCAGTCAACAGCCTTTTCATAATTGCGTAACGGGTTGGCATACATTGCCGTTATCTTCTCGCGGAGGAAGGGCACATCGGGGTGCTCCACATCCACCATCTTGACACGCTCCTCGATGTATGCGTTAGTCGTACCAGCAAGGGCATCACGGTTGATGTCGTAAATACGATAGTTCTTATGTATCTCGTGGTCTATATGTTCTGCCACAATGCGGAAGATGTCTGCTTTCTCAATAGCGGTAGGATCGAGGGTGTCAAGCCAGTCGTTGATGCAGCCTGCTGCCTGATAGTGTACATGCCCCTTCTTGCCCCAGATGCCCGTCTTCATGTTGTCAAGGTCGTCCTGCTTGGCTTTCTTCCACCCAGGAATGTCGCGTTTGCACTGGAACTCTTTTGCCTTCAGGTAGTCGCAAGGGTCATACTCATAGGAGATGGCAAGCGGTACGATGCGCATGTGGCGCAGGTTCTCGATGATGTCGGCTGTGGTCCTGCCAGCGGTAGGTCCACCCATGTTCAACATCTTGAGTACAGACTCTTGCGTACGGTCATCGGAATCTTTTGCACGTCCCTCACGCTGGGCAATCCAGATGTTTTCGTTCTTCTCGTTGATGGCAAAGTGCATGTACTGGCTCATGTGGATGGATGACTTGAGCATCTCCTTGGGCGTCAAACCCCGATTGACCACAAACGACTTGTTCATCTTGACCAAGGTCTTGATCCACGGATAGATGAGCAGGTTGTTGCCAATGGCTATCTCGACCGTGGTGGAGAAACCGTCCTTCAACAGGAAGGTGTCGAGGAAAGCAGAATCGAGCACGATGTCACGATGATTGGACATGAAGGTGTAGTTACCCTTACGGTCCAAGGATTTGGGAAAGAAGAAACTATGCCCCGTGGTCGCCTTGTGCAGAACATAATACACCAGCGGTTTCATGAATCGTTTCTGAAAGTCGAGCGGTGTCTTGATACCAACGAACATCATGCGTAGCAGTCCATTCCGCATACCTTTTGGCAGAGGTATCAAACCTTGCAGAATCTTGTCGAACTGACGGTCTGCCAGCATGCTCTCGAAAGCAGCCTTCATCTCACCCTCGGCATACGGACGAATATCATCAAAATCAGATAGTACCATAATCTATTACTTTAACGTTAACCCTAACCTTAACCCTAAACCCTCAACTCTTAACTCTAGACTCTAAACTCTTAACTCTTAACTCTAAAACCTACTCTTCCAATTTGTCGGCGATGATAGCGTTCAGCATATCCCTCATTTCATTGCCTTCGGCACGCACTTGCTGAGGGATGAAACTCGTGGGAGTCATGCCTGGAGTTGTATTGATTTCCAACATGTTGATCACATCTTCTCCTGCCTCGTTCTTGCTGATGATATAATCGATGCGAATCAAGCCGGAAGCACCCAAGATGTCATAGATTGCAGCGGTGAGTGCCTGCACACGTTGGGTTGTGTCGGCTGACAAACGTGCTGGTGTGATTTCCTCCACCATGCCATTGTACTTGGCATCGTAGTCGAAGAAGTCGGTCTTAGGCACCACTTCTGTAATCGGCAGCACATGCATACCTGTAGCCTTGGTCTTATAGACACCATTGCTGATTTCCACGCCCTTCAGTTCACTCTCGACCAACACTTCGGGGCACTCTTCCATCGCCTTTTCAATGGCGGGCATGACATCCTCCAAAGTCTTGCAGTGGGTCACACCAAAACTGGAACCGCCTCCATTGGGTTTGATGAAACAGGGCAAACCTACCTTGTCAACCAACTGCTGGGCATCAACCTCCTGACCTTGACGAATCAATATATCCTCTGCCACCTTCACACCAAACCCTTTCAAGAACTGGTTCAAGGCGAACTTGTTGAAAGTCATAGATTCCACCAGCACACCACTCGTTGAATAAGGAATACCAAGCAGGTCGAAATAGCCCTGCAACGTACCATCCTCTCCTGGGGTGCCATGAATGGTGATGTAAGCATAATCGGGGCGGATGTCCCTTCCCCACTCATCTTTAAACGTGAAGTTATGGCGATAGACCGCAGACTTCTTGCCATTTGGCAGATGTGCCACCCATCCCTGATGACTCACCTCCACAATGTAAACGTCGTACTTCTCCTTGTCAATCCATGAATCAATGCCTGCCGCACTTCTCAGCGACACATCGTGTTCAGAACTGTCACCGCCTGCCACGATTGCAATTACTTTTTTCATTTTTATTATATCTTTAACTTAAACGTTAACTTTAGATCAAACTTTAACCTTAACCCTAACCTTAACTCTATACCCTCAGCCCTAAACTTCTCCCACATATCCTCTCCACTTCTCTAACAACGACTGGATGTCTTCGGGCAGTTCCGAGTTGAACATCATCTCCTTACCCGTCCGTGGATGCATAAAACCTAATGTCTTTGCATGAAGGACTTGGCGAGGACAGAGTTTGAAACAGTTGTCGATAAATTGACGATACTTTGATGAGTTCGTCCCCTTCAACACTTGATCACCACCATAGCGTTCATCGCAGAACAGGGGGTGACCAATATGTTTCATGTGGGCACGAATCTGATGGGTGCGTCCAGTTTCCAACACACACTTCACCAAAGTTGTGAAGCCAAAGCGCTCCAGAATGTAATAATGCGTCACTGCACTCTTGCCTGTCTCAGAGTCGGGAGGAAAAACAGCCATCCGCATCCTGTCCTTGGGGTCACGTCCGATGTTGCCTTCTATTCTTCCTTCATCCTCCGTAAAGTTCCCCCACACCAAGGCATTATACTCACGTTTGGTGGTCTTGTTGAAAAATTGCAAGCCAAGACTCGTCTTTGCCGCTGCCGTCTTCGCCACCACCAAAAGTCCACTGGTATCCTTGTCGATGCGGTGCACCAATCCTATCTCCGGGTCGTTAATATCATACTGAGGCATGTCTTTCAGATGCCATGCAATAGCGTTCAGCATCGTACCGTTCCAGTTGCCAAAGCCTGGATGCACCACCATTCCTGCAGGTTTATTAATGACCATCAGGTCACCATCCTCATACACAATGTCTAACGGAATATCTTCAGGTGTGATTTTGTTCTCATAATGCGGGCGGTCGAGCATCACCTGAATCACATCGTCAGGTTTCACTTTATAAGAGCGTTTCACAGGCTTCCCGTTCGCCATGATGAAACCCGCATCAGCCGCTTTCTGAACACGGTTGCGGCTGGTACCCGACAACTGGGTGAGCAGAAATTTGTCCACCCGCAAGAGTTTTTGCCCCTTATCGGCTACAATACGATGATGCTCGTATAACTGTGAGGTTTCATCGTCCTCCAGTTCATCCACTTCAGAGTTCAATGTCGAAATCTTCTCCGTCTTCATCAATGTTTACGTCTTCAAAGTCATCTTCAACATCAAACTCATCCTCATACATGGTCGAGTCTATTTCGCCACCACCAATCACCAGTGTCAATGGGCGGTCACGCGGAATCGTCTCCCCAGCATGCACATCCCGAGTGCCTTGCTTCACGCCCAGCACCAAATCCTTCGGTCTGCCCAGCACAGGCTTGTGTGCCGTCAGCTTGAATCCTAATGATTGCAGCAGTGCCACAGCCTCACGCAACGAGCCATGACCCACCACATCCGGCAATTGAGCCATCGGCTCTCCCTTGAGGTTGACGGTCAGATAAACCATGCGTCCGCCCTTCACCTCATAGCCTGACTTTGGCGATTGTTCCAACACCGAGCCACGTGGGGCACTCTTGTCATACATCGAGTCAACGACCAAAGCCACCAAGCCACGGTCTTTCAGCATGGTCTCCGCATCATACAACGATTTGCCCAACACATTGGGCACTTCAATCTTTTCGCCATGATGAGTGAACGAATCCAACATGTACAATGCCCCAACGGGCACAGCCACAATGATGAGCACCATCATTACGATGTTCACCCAAAACTTAACCCCCGATTTTCCGGTAAAAAAATTCTTCAAAGCCATTTCGCGCGTACAATATTTTATTTATGGGGACAAAGGTAGTCATTTTAAGTGAAAAGTGAAGAGTGAAAAGTGAAAAATCTAAGTTACTTGCCATTCAGATGCTCGGTTACTTGGATTTTTCACTTTTCACTCTTCACTTTTCACTCTTTTTTGATGCAATAAAAAAGCAGAAGTTTCCTTCTGCTTTAATACTTATTTGCCATGATGTTCACTTGATACGGTGAGTGACTTGCGCCCCTTCTTGCGACGAGCGGCAAGAACGCGGCGGCCATTAGCAGTCTGCATACGCAGACGGAAGCCGTGCTTGTTAATCCTCTTTCTGTTGTGAGGTTGGAATGTTCTTTTCATTGTCTTATTCTATTTTTTATTGTTAATCTTTTCGTACCTTTCATTCAATCTTACCGCTTCAATGCCGCAACATTTGCGGAAAACGACTGCAAAATTAGTGAATTTCGGGAAATCGACAAAAGAAAAAACCAAAAAACACCAAGTTTTTTTGTCATTTTAATGATTTTCCGCAATTTTGACCTCGCCAAAGGTGGGATTTTCACTTTTAGTTTTTCACCTTTCACTTTTTTTCACTACCTTTGCACCCGATTTTGAAAAGAATTGTAATTTGTAAATACTAAATCGAAAATTTTGAACTATGGCTATTTTAGCAGGTGACATTAAGAAAGGTGTATGCCTCCGTCTTGACGATGGCAAGATTTATGTAGTAATTGATTTCTTGCACGTGAAGCCAGGCAAGGGAAATACAGTGATGCGTACCAAACTTCGCAACGTGGAGGATGGTCGTGTGCTCGAGCGCACATGGATTGTATCTGCCAAACTCGACGATGTGCAGGTTTCGCACCAGCAGTTCCAGTACCTCTACAAGGAGGGCGAGGAAATGGTCTTCATGAACACAGACACTTATGAGCAAGTAAACATTTCCAAAGACCTCATCACTGGCGGTGACTTCCTCAAAGAAGGCGAGACTATGGTGATGGCTTCCATCGACGAATCAAGCGGCACCATCCTCACTGCTGAGGCACCCGTCAAGGTGGTTCTGACAGTGACTTACACAGAGCCAGGCTTCGCTGGCAACACTGCCACCAACGCAACCAAACCTGCCACACTCGAAACTGGTGTGGAGATCCGCGTACCTCTCTTCATTAACGAGGGCGACCAGATTGAGGTGGACACTCGCGATGGTTCTTACGTGACCCGCAAGTAATCACATATACAAACAACGAATTTCACAAAATGAGACGAATTGGGACAAGTGTCTGACCATCAGCCTTGTTTCAATTCGTCTCATTTCGTGAAATTCGTTGTTTTACTTCCAGAACACAAAATACACCGCTGCCACCAGACACAGGAAGGCTGCCGCATGATTCCAATGCAGATGTTCGCCTTGGAACATGAGCGAAGCGATAATCGTGAACACCGTCAGCGACACCACTTCCTGAATCACTTTCAACTGCACCAGTGAGTAAGGTCCTCCATTGCCCACAAAACCCAGTTTGTTGGCAGGCACCTGCAACGAATACTCAAAGAAGGCGATGCCCCATGAAAACACAATCACTAACCATAATGGCCAACTGTTCGAGATGTTCATCTGCTGCAACTTCAGGTGTCCATACCATGCCAGCGTCATAAAGATGTTACTGCCGATGAGCAGCAATATCGTGTATAGTCCATTCATCATAATCGTTTTCAATTTTGCTGCGAAGGTACGGCTTTTTTTCAAAAAAATGATGTCAATTAAATCTTTTTTGTCAACTTTGCGTCTTGTTAGTAGATTACACCAAAAAATCATCAAGCAATGAACGAGGAAACGGAACAGTTACTGTCAGAATTAGAGAGGATTGTCGTGGAGCGGCAAGACTGGCTTTTCCGTTTTGCTTATATGCGAATCGGTGTGAGGGAAGATGCAGAGGATGTGGTGCAGGAGGTGCTGCTGAACGTGTTTCGGCGATTGAGGGAGAAGATGCATGTGGAGAGCGTGGAGCATTATGTCATCCGTTCCATCAGCAATGCCTGCAATGACTACTTCCGACGAAGACCACTCAGCATCGTTCCACTCGACAAAGCAGAGCAAGTACCTGTCCATGAAGGCGACAAACAGATTCACGAGGAATTCATAAGAATCAACAAATTGCTGGACACCTTGCCCAAGGAGCAATCAGAAATTGTGCGATTAAAATGCTACGACGACCTGACCTTCAAACAAATAGCAGAATTGCAAGGCATTCCAGAGGCGACAGCGAAATCGAGATACCGATACGCCATCATGCACTTAAAGAATAAGTTGAGAGTTGAAAATTGAAAGTTGAGAGTTGAGTGGTTAGAAAACATAATGATTGAAAGATATGAATAACGAGAACATCAACATTCCCGAGGAGGACTTCAACGAAGGGTTGGAGGACATCGAGCAGATGCTCAAGCCTCAATGTGAGTTCAAGGCATCAGACACCTTGAAGGAGGAGGTGCTGGCTCAGGCAAGGGAGGAAGTGAAGCCTCAACGCAAGGTCAACCTATGGCCTTGGGCGGCTGCTGCCTGTGTGGTCGGATTTGCGATGTTGTGGTTCACACCACCAGAGGAGAAGAAAGCAGACGCAGCGCTCCATGCCTATCTGGTCAGTGCTTATCATGCAAAGCATCAGCTGGAGGTATCTAACCAGATGGATGCACGCGAATCCTTCGAAGACATCGAACGGAGATTGAGAATTGAAGGAGCGCAACTGAAAGAAGAATTCAAAATGTCAAATCAAATCTATTAACTCAAGAAACAATGAAAAAGATGATATTCATGGCTGCACTCTTGGTCAGTGTGTATGCCTGCAAAAACGAAACTACCAACGACAATCTGCCTATGCCATCCACCTTCCCAGAACTCTTTGATGGTTTGCTTCAACAGGGGGGACATTTGCATGTGGACATCTATAGTGACGATTCTGTTCGCACCGATTATCTTTACGATTGGTTCGACCTCTATCAGGACAAACGGACATTCTATGTGGATATGGATACAACCCTGATTGACGGAGCCCATCTTAACGACTCCATTGCTGACATGGTGGCTGAAATGAGAGCCGTAGAAGACAGTGTGGCAAGAACTGAGATGATGATTCGCGATTATGCCCAAAAGGGGGTGCAGCACTTGGAGGAGAAGTACATTCACCAATCTGCCAAGTACTACAAATTCGAGAGCCATCTCAACGGAAAGGATTCCATCGAGTTTGTCATTGCCACCAAGGAGCTGACCGATTCACTTCCCGAAGACTGCAAGAAGGATGATTTCAGAGAGAGTTTCAGATATTATCCTGAATTCCTCCACTATTTTTATACACATAAAACAAACGGAGATAATTACGTGAGCTTAACTTACCATCGCGAAGAACGTGTCAAAGGCAAGAAAGCCACCAATGAGGAAGAGATTCGCAAGTTGTTGCTTGATTACATCGCTAAACAAAAGGGAACAAAGGAATATCATGTTCAGTATCTGATAGACGAGGGAAAGGATTGCGATCAGTCTGCCATCACCTTCCATTCACGCAAGAACAAAGAAAAGGTGCATGTGGAGGGAACGCTTTATGTGCTTCCTGGCACTGGCAAGGAAAAAATCAGGAATGTGGAGGAATTGCGTTCCATGTTGAAGGAATTCACAACCACCCACTATGCCGGGTATTTGAATTATCATTATGTGGACAAAACTTTTGACATGACGGAATGTGACCGGTACACGAGTCAACTGATGGAATTGACCATCGGTGATGAACGCCCATGGGATAGCGTCGCCAATTTGTTCCATGTGCAGATAGGAAACTACTGGAAGGGGGAAGGTCTCAAAATCCTCATGCTGAAGCCCATCAACAGTTCTTACTTCATGCCCCGCCTCGAATGGATGGAAATAAAGAGCATCCACAACAATGAGATTGAATGGCTACCCGGATATGAAGGAGGATATTTGAACACAAGAGAGTGAAAAATGGAAAGTGAAAGATGCGATTGAGCGAGTGCAAAGGGCAAGCTTGTTTGAAACTATGCCGAGCGTGAGCATCTTCGGCGAAGCCAACAGTGAAAAAATCATATTACTGGCTAATTGAATGGTCGGTTACTTAGATTTTTCACTATTCAAGCTCACTTGAAAAAACATTTCCGACTTTTCTTTGGTCACTATTCACTATTTTTCGTACCTTTGTGGCAAAATTCATTCTAATTTGAAACTAAAACCAAAACAACAATGAGCACAAAACAAAAACGCTTCCTCCTTTCGGAGAATGAAATCCCAACACAGTGGTATAACATCCAGGCAGACATGGTGAACAAGCCACAGCCTCCTATCCACCCTGCCACAAAACAGCCACTGACCGTGGATGACTTGGCACACATCTTCCCTCGCGAGTGCTGTGTGCAGGAACTGGACACCACACATGCTTGGATTGACATTCCTGAGGAAGTGCTTGATAAATATAAGTATTACCGCAGCACACCATTGGTGCGCGCCTACGGACTGGAGGAGGCATTAGGCACTCCTGCCCACATCTACTTCAAGAACGAGAGTGCTTGTCCACTGGGTTCTCACAAGATTAACTCAGCCCTGCCCCAATGCTACTACGCCAAGATGGAAGGCACCACGAACGTGACCACCGAGACTGGTGCAGGTCAGTGGGGTGCAGCCCTTTCGTATGCCGCCAAACTCTACGGACTCGAAGCCGCAGTCTATCAGGTGAAAATCACCATGCAACAGAAGCCCTATCGCAGCAGCATCATGCGCACTTTTGGTGCAGCCGTGACGGGTTCGCCTTCCATGTCCACCCGTGCCGGCAAGGACATCATCACCAAAGACCCGACACATCCAGGCTCACTCGGCACTGCCATCTCAGAGGCTGTCGAGCTCGCCACCACCACTCCCAACTGCAAATACACACTCGGTTCTGTGCTGAACCACGTGGGTCTTCACCAGACCATCATCGGTCTGGAGGCTGAGAAGCAGATGGAGATGGCTGGCGAATATCCCGACATGGTGATTGCCTGCTTCGGTGGCGGTTCTAACTTCGGAGGCATCGCTTTCCCCTTCATGCGTCACAACATCCTCGACGGCAAGAAGACCGAGTTCATCGCTGCCGAGCCTAACAGTTGCCCGAAACTCACACGCGGCCAGTTCCGCTACGACTTTGGCGACGAGGCTGGTTATACCCCTCTGCTGCCCATGTTCACGTTAGGTCACAACTTCAAGCCCAGCAACATCCATGCAGGCGGTCTGCGCTACCACGGTGCTGGCGTCATCGTCTCTCAGTTGCTGAAGGATGGCCTGATGAAGGGTGTGGATATTCCACAGCTCGAAACATTCGAGGCTGGTATGCTCTTTGCCCGCACTGAGGGTATCATCCCTGCTCCTGAAAGCACTCACGCCATTGCCGCCACTATCCGCGAGGCAAACAAGTGCAAGGAGACTGGCGAAGAGAAGGTCATCCTCTTCAACCTTTCTGGTCATGGTCTCATCGATATGCCAAGCTACGAGGCTTACATCAACGGTGACCTGCAGAACTACACGGTGACAGACGAAGATGTGGCTAAGAACTTGGCAGAACTGGATAAACTCTAATGAACTCAGCTTTCGGAAGTCATAAAACCACAAATTTCACAGATTACACGGATTTTTTTAACAACGAAATTCACTAATTTTACGAATTTTTCTTTCCAATGCCGCAAGCGGCAACGAAGGAAAACGAATGGAGGGCGTTCCACATTCGGAGAAATCAGAAGGATTTCATTCGGCGGGCTTGCCCATAAAAACAATTCGAAAAATTGGCTACGCCGAGCTAAAGGTTCGTTGTTGAAAAAAAGAACTCCCGACACATAAACTTAACGCCAGTTCGATGAATCCTAACAAAAATAATTCATGAAAAATTGGCTACGCCGAGCTAAAGGTTCGTGGTTAATTGGCTACGCCGAGCTAAAGGTTCATGGTCATTCGTGTTTTATTTTGAACATAAATTAACGTGGATTCGACGAAAACCACAAATAATTAAATTTATGAAAAATTGGCTACGCACTTGCTTGTAGCAAGTTGCCCTACGGGCGAGCTGAAGGTTCGTGATTAATTGGCTACGCCGAGCTAAAGGTTCGTGTCTTATTTTGAACATAAATTAAGTAGGTGAACAAAAATAGTTTATATGATGCGGCGGGGCCGCATGTTTCTCGGACAATAATTACCAATAATTTCCAAAAATTGGTTCCAATAATAAACAAGCCGCTTGCGGCGAAAAGAAGAGACATCATTGTATAAGATAATTTTGTGTCGTTACTTAAGATTCATCGAACTGACGTTAAATTATCACGAATTAATCACGAATTTTTCATGAATTATATTATTTGTGGTTTTCATCGAATTCACGTTAAACCTAAATAATGAGCATCAAACAATTATTATTCAGCATTTTAGTCTCTTGTGCTGCAACTGCTGTGGCACAAGAGACTTTTCGTTTCGGCACTAACGTCAATCCCGACGGCGTGAAGTTCGAGGTCGATAGCCGAGGCTTCATCATAGGTGGCAAGCACGTGCTGCCCGTGATGGGCGAGATGCACTACAGCCGTGTGCCCGAAAGGGAGTGGCGACGCGAGATTCAGAAGATGCGGGCTGGCGGCATCACCGTCCTTGCCACCTACGTGTTCTGGATTCATCACGAGGAAGAAGAAGGCAAGTGGAACTGGAGCGGCAACCGAAATCTTCGCAAGTTCATCGAGACGTGCAAGGAAGAGCAGATGCCCGTAGTGCTGCGCATCGGCCCCTTCTGCCACGGCGAGGTCTATCAGGGCGGCTTCCCCGTGTGGCTGACCGACAAGGCTGCGGCAGACCCTCAGCAGTACAAGTTGCGGTCGCAAGCCCCGGGCTTCATGAAGGCAACACGCAACCTCTATAGCAACATCTTCGCACAAGTCAGTGGCCTACTGTGGAAAGACGGAGGCCCCATCGTGGGGGTGCAGATAGAGAACGAATGCCGTGGGCCGTGGGCGTACTATAAGGCACTCAAGCAGATGGCCGTGGAGGCAGGTTTCGACACACCCTTCTACACTCGCACTGGATGGCCCAAACTGAACGGCCCCGAAGAGTTCGGACAGATGCTGCCCCTCTATGGCGACTACGCCGACGGCTTCTGGGACAGAGACCTCACCGATATGCCTGGAGCCTACAAAGATGCCTTCATCATGAAGGACACCCGACTCTCCTCCGTCATCGCCACCGAAGCCCTCGGCAAGAACCAAGACACACAGATGGATGCGAAAGACCTCTCCTACCCTTACCTCACCTGCGAGTTGGGTGGCGGCATGATGCCCTCATACCACCGTCGCATCAACATGAGCGGCAAGGAAGTGAAGCCCCTCGCCATCTGCAAGTTAGGCTCTGGCAGCAACCTTCCGGGCTACTATATGTACCACGGCGGCACCAATCCCTACAACCCCAAGCATACGATGGCCGAGACACAGGCCACCAACGTGACCAACTACAACGACATGCCCCTGATGACCTACGACTTTCAGGCACCTCTCGGCGAGATGGGACAACCCAATTGGACGGCATGGCACGAAAGCCGCTGGCTCCATCAGTTTCTGGCCGACTGGGGCGAGGGACTCAGCCAGATGGACGTTGACACCCTTTCCGCCCACTATGCCCGTCGCGGCTCTTTCGAGTTCTTCTGCGACTACGTGCGCATCCTCAACGAAAGCGGCTACGCCTACATCACCCCTCGCAACCTCCAACTCTCAACTCTCAACTCACAACTGTCAACTCTCAACTGTCAACTGTCAACTCTCCTCGACTGGGCCACCGCCGAACCCTTCTGCAAGACAGACGACGGCACCCTTTACTTCATTGAAATCAAAGGCAAGAAGCCCCAACTCTCCATCAACGGCAAGACCTTCACCGCCAAACTCAACAAACCCTTCAAGGCCGCTGGCATAACCTTCTGCGTCCTCTCGAAGGAGAAAGCCATGACTGCTTATAAGATAGATGGTAAACTCCACTACTCCAACGGCATCCTCTACAAGGACGGCTCACGCATCATGGAAGAGACGTGGCACACCCTCCCCACCCCCGTCAACTACGTGCTGACCAAGGAGCATGGAGGACTGCGCACCGTGTCCATAGGCAAACAGAAAGTGGCCGCCATGCCCACCGAGGCCGACTTTGAGAAAGCCGCCACATGGACCATCGCCAACCTCGACGAACTGAACGAGAACCTCGACCTCTACCTCCAGATTTCCTACCGAGGCGACGTGGCCCGCCTCTATGCCGACGGCCAACTCGTGGCCGACAACTTCTGGAACGGCAAGCCCATGCTCGTCCACCTCTCCGACCTTGTCGGCAAGCGCGTCGAACTCAAGATTCTCCCCCTCGGCAAAGCCTACCCCATCTACCTGCAACAAGCCCAACGAGCCGAACTGGACCAAGCCCCCAACGGCATCCTCCTCTCGCTGGACAGCATACAAGTGATAGAGCGACAAACCAACACCGTTGAATAAGAATTTATCCTAAGGATTATCCTGATTAACGTCAGTTCGGTATAAGGAATCGCTTCGCGAGAAATTCTGCAAATCTTCCCAAATCTTCCAAATAAAAATAGGATTTTGATAGATTTTGAATAGATTTTGTATGATTTCTGCCTCGGAGAGGCAACCCCAAAGACACGTTTTTGTTTTATCGAACTCACGTTGATTAGGATAATTATAGAAAGAATCATACCCCACCTTACAACCGCACCCCTCGACTACGGCAAGGCGTACCCCTCGGGTACGACACATCGTAGTCGATGGGTACGATTTTTCTGAGCCATCAGAATGAAAGAACGAACATCCAGCCTACAAACGACAGAATTTGTCGTTTGTTTCACCGCTCTGCTTGCATACGAACACGCATGTCCATGATGTCCTTCACGTTGGCGGCGATGCTGATGAGACCAACACTCATCAGCAGGGAGAGGGTTGCGGCAACAATTATGCGAGAGTTTTCGCTAAGCCACTGAAGAAGGATGAATTGGGTACGGAAAGTGAAGAGGGGGACTTGGGCAGGCGTGGAAAGAAGGAAGACCATGCCGACAGCACCACCGATGATGCCTGCCACAAAGGCGACCACCATCGCCATCTTGTAGCGATGGAGGGCTGCTTCTTGATGTTGTTTGATGAACTCCACAGCATCGAGACGTTTGGTGAGCGATGCCATGAATGCATCATTGTCGTCGAAATGGGGCTTTTGGGCGAGGAAGAGTTCCTCGAGGGCTTTATCTTTGTTCATAACTTCAGTCTTTCTTTTAGTTGGGTGCGTCCTCGTGAGAGTTGCTGCTTGACGGCATCTTGGGAGGATTCGGTGATGGTGGCTATCTCTTTGATGCTGTATCCACTGAGGTAGAACAGCGTAATGGCAGAGCGTTCCTTAGGAGGAAGGGTGCGCAAGGCGAGATAGAGGTCTTGATGGGCAAAGGAGGATTCAGCAGAGGTATTGCCGATGAGTGTCCGTGCTGCCTCGATGCTCTCCATCGTGCGACAACTCGCCTTGTGGTTGAGGAACGTGTTGTGGGCAATCTTGAAGAGCCAAGAACGGAACGTCGGCATCATCCTTCTTGCCACAGCAGAGAGCAAGCAAGAAGCCTCTGAGTGCCTCCTGCTCACGCTCAACGTGGGTGATGAATTCTTCTCGTGTCACGGGTTATGCCTGTTGGGACAGTTGACGTTCTTCTGCTTCAATCTCTTTGGCGAGCATCTTCTTCGCTATAAAATAGTTGATGAAGAAAGCAACGCCTACGGCCAGAATAATTGAGCCAAACACAGTAGCCACCACTGGGTCATCTGCATCCCAACCGCCCTCATAGCCGATATATGCTCCGAATCCAATGAAGACAAGTCCTACCAACGATATCATAGTGCCCCACTGCAGTTTGTTGACCAGTTTCTCCTTCAGGGACTTTTGCTTCGGAGTCACCTTCTTCAGTAACTCCTCCACATCGATGCCAGGGTTCTTCTCGATGGCTGCCAACGCCACCTCCACACGCTTATTGGTCTCGTTCCGCTTATTGCGAATAATCATCCAAATGACCAAGAAAAAAAGAATACATCCCATGAAAAGCGGCAGCAAAAACAAGATTGCTCCTATCACTGTTGAAAATTCTAAAAGTCCATTAATTCCCATTTTCTTCTTTTTTTATTGTTAAACTTTTGTTTTGTTCTTGAACCAGTTCATCTATATAACAAGAACAAAAGACAAAAGGTGACAACGGAGGTGTGATTTTTTTAGTAGAGGAAGCCAAATGCCCCAAGGGGGCATCAATCAGTGTTCTACACAAAGAACACTTTTAATATCAATGTGTTTTGTACAAAGAACACTTTTAATGCCAATGTGTTCTCCACAAAGAACACTCTTCTGTTTGCAAAGGTAATGTCTTTTTCTTTCTCATCCAAGAAAAAAAGAGCAAGAAAAACACTTTTTTTTCACTCCTTTGCAATTTTTCGTGTTTCATCCTCGTATATATAAGTAGAAGACCTCGAAAAATGGTGACAGATATAGAGATAAATCTGATAGAGGGGCTGATGGAACAAAGCCCCAAGGCTCAGCAGATGATGGTTGAAAGATATGGCAGACATGTCTTCAGCCAGGTGGTGAGGCTGTTGCCAAGTGTGGAGGATGCCGAGGAGGTGTATCAGGATGTGTTCCTGAAGGTCTTTCTTAATATAAATAGGTATGAGGAAGAAAAGTCGTCCTTCAAGACATGGGTGTCACGCATCGCCTACAACGAGTCCATCACTTGGTTGCGGCACAAGCGGCAGCAGATGATTTACTTTGAAGATGAAGACGGAGAGGCGGAAAGGCTGTCGGAGGCGGAGGTGGAGGCGACCTTGGGACATCCCAACCAAGAGACGGTGCAACTGATACGGGCAGCCCTGAAGCATCTGCCACCCGAGGAAAGGAGCCTCATCACGATGTTCTACTATGAAGAAATGAGCGTGAAGGACATCGCCTACGTGACCGACTCTCCACCCAACACCATCGCCTCGAAACTGTTCCGAACGAGAAAGAAACTTTGCAAAATCATTCAAATGCTCCAATCATGAAAGAAGATTATATAGAAACATTACGCCAACAGGACACGAACCTTCGTGACGCCATCAGGCTGGAAGAAGAGGCTTTGCCGCCAATGCCAGCCGACCTCAACGCACGGCTGATGCAGCGTGTGGCGAAGGAAGAGAAGAAGCCACGTCGCATCGTGTGGCCATGGATTGCCGCTGCTTGTGCGGCAGGCGTGTTGATGATTTGGCTGACACCACCCAAGGTGACGCCTGAGGATGTTGTCGCAAAACAGAAGCCAAAGGTGGAACAGCAGACCCCATCCCCAGCCCTTCCCTCGAATGGGAAGGAAGTGGTTAATCCAGAAGCTTTCAAGGCGGAAGAATCCGTGATTGCGAAAGCAGAGACTGAAAAGGCATCGCGGAGAACAACTCCAAGACAGGAGAAAACCGAGAATGCTCAGATGACTCCGCCCTCCCAAGCCGAAGAGCCTGCCACCGATCTGCTTGCCGTGCAAGAGACAGAAGTATCTACTCCCCTCCCTTCAGGTGAGGGGCAAGGGGGTGGGTCTGTCGTCATGCTGACCGAACGAGACATCCCTATCACACGTCCCGAAAACTACAAATACACTCCAGAGGAAATCGCCCTGATGAAACAGCAAGCCAACGAGGCTTACCTGAAATGGGTGGAGCTGGAACTGGAGATTTCAAAATACACATTAGAAAAAATGGCACAGAAATAAAAAAAATTGAAGATTCGGATGCTTTTTTTCAACAACGAATATCTCGAATATGACGAATTTATACAATACACAATGCACCCAAGGGTGCAACGAATAAAAACGAATGCTGAGTGTAGCCATTCGATTCCATTCGTTGCCGCTTGCGGCATTAGGAAAATACATCTTCT
>ONFA01000042.1 GCA_900316975.1 uncultured Prevotellaceae bacterium
CGGTTCCTCCTTCTTACAACAAAGGTAGGGAATCGAACCTATCCAAGCAAGATTTGTTCTATCTTTTTCTTAGACACTGCAAACTTAGAGTGTAATCTGAAAAATCCGCAAGAGAAAAACACGCGACAAGAGAGAACATCTGTGTCCATCAGTGTAATCTGTGGGGGCGAAAAACACCCCCGAAATCGATGATATTTAGTCGCCTACGGCGAGAACCTTCGACGGAGTCAAATCAGCAAATCAGTACAAATCAAATAAATAACGTCAGTTCGATGAATTCCAACAAAAATAATTTATGAAAAATTCGTGGTTAATTTATGATAATTTATGTCCAAATAAACACGAATGACCATGAATTAATCATGAATTTAATTATTTGTGGTTTTCGTCGAATTCACGTTAAATATGTTTTGAAAGAGTTGAAAAGATTTGTGAGATTTCTGTCACGGAGTGACACTCATTATCAGATATTTAGTACATCCGAGACTTAAATTATTCATATTAGTTTCAAGAAAAAGTCAAGTAGAAGTTCTTTCGCTGAATAACTACACCCCCATTTGTTAATAAATATTAAAAATGAGGGGTCTTCTTGTTTTTATGACAAAAATCTGTAATTTTGTGCTGTGTTCATAATTGGGCACAAGTCTTTTTGCTCAAATTCCTGCCGAATCAGCACCTCGAAAGGGACAAAATAAGAGCAAACTAATACGTCTTGAGGTATGCACTATTGTGCAGACCTTTCCATGACGTATTAGGGGCAGTGCTGAGCCCGGCAGGAATATGGCAGACCTGCACTTTTTGTATCCTCACACAGAATCGTGCTGATTTGCTGAAGTGACCCAAAAATCTTTTATTCACACTTAAATCTTAGACGGCATGAAAAGGAAACATGTATTTAAGTATGCCACGATGCTCATCTGTGCGCTGATGGGCTTGGCTATGGCTGTGTCGTGCAGCAAGGACGACAATGGCGGAGGCGGAAGCAGCGGAAGCGGAAATTCCGACAATTACTCCCAATATGTGGGAAAATGGTCTGGTTCGGCAACAAGCAGCACTGGCGGCACATGGGGGCTGATCATTCAACTCTATGCCAACAAAACCGCTGACTTCAAACTTATGCTCATCGGAGGAGGAAGTGTACAAACCGTGGAGAACACGACAGGCGAGAAGGTGGTGTATGATGAAAACTCCAAGACCATCTACATCCATTCGGAAGACGACCTGTACAATGTCCTTCGGGTGGTTTCCATCTCTGGCAACAACATGGTGCTGGATTTCATCGATTGCACTTTCAACATGGAACGCACATCGGGGTCAGGAGGTGATTCGGGAGGAGGCACGGAAACAGGCAAGCGCTGCACCCTCTGTGGAGGCACAGGCAGTTGCTCCAACGTGAATGACAACCAAGACCACTATTGCCACGGTTCGGGCGAATGCGGATGGTGCAATGAAGGCATCATCTACTGGGCTGGCACAGAACGCATTTGCGACCACTGCAACGGCAAGAACAAGTGTGAATACTGTCACGGTTCAGGTAAATGTTCACGTTGCGGCGGAGACGGCAGGATGTGAAAACTCACTTTTATTCATTTAAAACCTTTGCAAACATGAAAAGAAAAGCATTGAAGAGCCTTGCATGGCTTATGATGTGCCTTTGTGCACTCACATTTGCCGCCTGTAGCAGCGATGACGGCAACGATGGAGGGACTCCTCCGAAACCGGACAATGGTGCAACAGATTCGAAAAGCGTGCTTGTGGGCAGTTGGATACTCGTATCTTGCGATGAAAACGGTTCTCCCATCGGTGCAATCTATACTTTTGCCGATAATGGCACAGGCACAATCGCGGATGGAAGCAAGTCCAAAACCTTCACCTACACCTACAAAAGCAATGGAGAATTCACTATCACCCCTTCTGGCAGCGACCACTTCATGAAAGGACTCATTGCCGCATCTGACAACACCGCCAGCGGCACCTACCGATGGGATGATGGCTCCACAGACCATCATTTCAGCTTCAGGAAAAGTGACGGTAGCACACCTGACGACCAAGGCGAAGAAAAACCAGCATTCGAGCTTAATGATGGAGATGTCATCCCCGAATCTCTCAAAGCGAATCCTTGGGATTATGGCTTCGAGGTGATAGAGGTAACGGTTGACAAATACACGTATGATTACAGTTCAACGATTCGACTCACCCCGCTTATAGCCTATCAAGACAGCGAAGGTTTCTTCATATCAGGAGAAATCCAGGAGATAAGCAACATCTATCACAAGTGGGACACAGTGAATTCCTATGATTTGCCCTTCGAATACACCTTTGATGGAGTTTACAATCTAATTACAGGCGACAAGTATTATCACGAGTATGACTCTGATGCTCAGCGATCAATTCTAATTCTGCCAACAAAACATGTTGTAGAGAAAGTAAAATGGGATTACGAGAAGGTCAGGACACTCAATTCCAACGCATCGCCATACCTGGATTTAGGTATTATTTTTGATGTGTATGACAATGTCGATGTATATTCACAAGTACTTGTCAGTTGTTCCGATTCATGGCTGACAACCACGACACGTGTGATTTACAGGAAAGGCGACACCTACAATAATGGAGCTAACACATATCGTGAAACTCGTATAGCCGTATTGTACGCAACAACCCAAAACACCGGCAGTGACCGCACAGGCTATATATATATCACCGTCAAAGGGATAGACGGAAAGTCATACACCCAGACTTATACCATAAAACAATCAGGCACATCAACAGACTCAGGTACATCAACCGATCTTGTTACAGGAAAGGTTACAGCTACCGTCAAAGCCATTGGCCCAGGAGTGGCCTATGACAGTTATGCAAGTTATGTCAACGGGAAGACGACCAAGGTTGATTATGTGTACTATCCATCAACAGGCAAATACTATGTATATGGAGGCATTTATGATTCCAACTCCGATGCCAATGGCGGAAAAGGACTTCGATATAACGCACAAAAGGGATACAACTCGATCACCATTGACAATGGCTATTACTACGATTATTCCATGAGAATTTCCTACCGATATGAAATAGTGCTACACGTGACCCTACCATAGCATCTATCCATATAGAAGCACAATCATATTACCTAACAGGAGCGAGGCTTGAGTCTATGCAAACTCAAGCCTCGCTCCTGTTTTAATCCGTTGATGCTATTGGTTCACAATCACCAAACCACCATTCTTGGGGATGGTCACTGCGATTTGCTTCTTTGCCTTGACGGTGCTGACGCTGCCGTTGAGTTGTGCGTCGTCGCTGTACATCTGGAGCGATGTGCCTTTCTCGAACATGGGCAACTGGAGGGTTGTCTTCAGCGGCTGGTCGTCGGCATTGACACCGACAATAAACCACTTGCTGCCTGTGCGACGAGCGATGATGGCGTACTTGCCGGGATAGCCGTCAATGAACTTCACCTCGTCCCATGTGGTGGGCACATTCTTCATGAAGTCAATCGCCCATGCTGGTGCATCGGTCAGGTTGTTGGGAGCAAGTGCGAAGTGCTGCACTGCACTCTGGAAGAGCACCGCTGTGGCGAGGGCATAGACATCGGAAGTGACACGATGAGTGCCACGCTTGTTGCTGGCATCATAGTATTTGTTCAGAGTAGAACCGCCGAAGTCCATAGAGCCGACCGTGTTGCGGATGAACGTATGAAGGGTGGCATTGTGTGCCTCAGCATCGCAAGAACCTTGTCCGAAGTGAAGATTTTCAGAAGCAAGGACAGCCTCACTGGCTGCATAGTTGGGATACATACGTTCCCATCCACGTGGCAGGGTGCATCCGTGGAAGATACAAAGGATGCCGTAATCGTTGGCATCGGAGAGGATATCCTCATAGAGTTGCATCATGTTCTGCTTGTCACCGCCAAAGAAGTCAACCTTGATGCCACGGATGCCAATGCTCTTCATCCATGCCATTTCGGCACGACGTTCACGGCTCTTATCCATCTTGCCCTTAGGTGACTGAGGAGCATCGTTCCAGGTGCCATTAGAGTTGTACCAGAGGAACAAGCTCACCCCCTTCGACTTTCCGTATGCAGCCAGTTCTGCTATCTTTTCACGGCCAATCTGCACGTCCCAAAGCGCATCGATGAGCACAGTCTGATAACCCATCGCTGCAGAGAAGTCAATGTAACGCTTCTGTTCGTCGTAGTTGCAACTGCCGTCCATGCCGATAATCCAGCTCCATGAGCCTTTGCCATAGATGTATTCCTGCGAAGCCTTGTACTTCTGTTCAACAAGGTCGAAAGGCACTGTGGTCTCCACGATAGGAGCCAACGTGGTGCCCAAGGTGATGGTGCGCCAAGGAGTTTCGCATGGCAGTCCCACCGATGCAGAAGTGGAGCCCCATCCGTTGCATTCTCCCTGCTGTGGGAAGCCAATCTTATAGAGTCCGCCATTCACATTGAGGAGTCGGCTGGCAACATAACTACCATCCACACCTGTCTCGCTGATGAGCACCCATCCCTTATCACCCAAATGGAAGAGACATGGGAAGGAGTAACCTTCTCCCCATCCGTTCTTGCCCATCTGGTCATCATCCGTATAGGACGTTTCATAACTGGGCGATGTGCGCGCAAAGCCACCCATCGGACGAGATTGCGGACAGAGGAACGTGGTGGTGCCTTCAGGCAGCTGGAAACCGCTGGCTTCCTCGTTCACCACACATACCTTCGTATCGCGCTGAGGCAGCACACGATAGCGGTATGCCACATCGCGGTTGCTCACACGGAAGATAACATCTATCACCTTCTTGCCTTTCTGTTCGAAACTGCACACGGCTTCTGTCGCCTCATAATCGACATGACTCTGCTTGATGTTCCGCAAGTCATAAGACTCTTTCACCTCTTTCACTTCACATCCTGCCAAAGTCAAGTCTTGAGTATAGTCGCCCATATTTGTTTTCAAGCCCAGGGGTGAACGTCCGAGAAACTCGGTTGCACCCAAATTGACACGATAGGTGGCTGCCCCATTGGAATCATCGACCACCACAGTCAGTTTCCCGTCAGGACTCGTAAAAGACTTCTCTGTCGCCCATGCTGACGACCACACACTTGCCAGCGCAAGTGCTCCTAAAATAAATTTCTTCATGTTGATCAGTGTATAATGAAATTGTTCTCTTTTTACGCGTACAAATTTAGGCATTATCCACGGTTTTGATTGTAACGATTGTTACACATACTTTCGTTCATGTTACAAACCACACCATAAATCTGCTGCAAAAATACAAAATATGATACATTCCAAAACAAAAATGATACAAAAGAACAACCAACAATGCTGTTTTTTACCTACCTTTGCATCATATTTTACTAACACACAATAAAAATAACATAGAAAACTATGGAAAGAACTTGGAGATGGTTTGGCAAGAAAGACAAGATCACGCTTGCCCAACTGAAACAAATCGGTGTGGAGGGCATCGTGACCGCCCTGCACGACGTGCCTCTTGGCGAGGTGTGGACACGAGAGAAGATTCACGACCTCCGTGCGTATATCGAAAGTTACGGCATGCGCTGGAGCGTGGTGGAGAGTCTGCCCGTAGTGGAGACCATTAAGTATGGAGGTCCTGACCGTGACCATCAGATTGAGGTGTATAAGGAGAGCCTACGCAACCTTGCTGCCGAGGGCATCCACTGCATCTGCTATAACTTCATGCCCGTGCTTGACTGGGCACGCACCGACTTGCTGCATGAGAACCCCAACGGCTCGACCAACCTCTACTTCAACTATGCCGAGTTTGCCTACTTCGACATCTACATCCTGAAGCGTGAAGGTGCTCGTGAGGAATGGGCAAAGTTCCAGTTCCCCGAAGGTGTGGGCGAGGGCCGCAACGTGCTGGCAGAGGCTGATGAACTCGCCAAGACCATGACGCCTGAGAAAGACCACAAACTGGTGGAGACCATCATCATCAAGACTCAAGGTTTCGTGTCAGGCAACTTCAGCGAGAACGACGAGGCGCCCATCCAGAAGTTCCGTGACTTCCTCAACCTTTATAAGGGCATTGACAAGGCGCAACTCCGTGCCAACATGAAGTACTTTCTTGAAGCCATCATGCCCACCTGCGAAGAGTACGGCATGAACATGTGCGTTCACCCCGACGACCCACCCATCGAGGTGCTCGGTCTGCCCCGCATCGTGCGCACCGAAGAGGACATCGAGTGGTTCCTCAACGCTGTGCCCAACAAGCACAACGGCCTCACCTTCTGTGCAGGAAGCCTCTCGGCAGGTGCCTACAACAACGTGGTGGAGATGGCAAAGAAGTTTGCTTCACGCACCCACTTCGTTCATCTGCGCTCGTGCCACATCTTCCCCAACGGCGACTTCACCGAAGCCTCTCACTTGGGCGGACGTGCCGACCTCATCGAACTGTGCCGCATCTTTGAGAAGGAGAACCCCTGCCTGCCTATGCGAGTCGATCACGGCATGACCTTCACCGACAAGGAAGGGGGCATCATGGACGAGAGCAACCACGGCCACAACGCTGGCTACACGCTCTTAGGCCGTATGTTCGCGATGGGACAGGTACAGGGCATCCTCGCCACTGTGGATAGAGAGTTAGGCATCGAATACAAACAACCTGGATTCTTTGATTAAAGACCCTCTCCCCTTCCCTCCCCCATAATGAGGAGGGAGACCATGCGGGATGTTAGGGATAGTTATATAAACAATTAAATACCCTCAAACGAAAACTGGCCGAAAGGCTCCCTCCCCATTATGGGGGAGGGTCGGGGAGAGGGTCTCCATTATGAAACTCAACGATATTTTTTCCAGCAACTTCAACGCTGCTGAGTGGGAAGCAAAGGGTTATGAACTTCCCAAGTTTGACATCAAGGCTGTGCGCGAGAAGACTGCCAAGGAACCCACATGGGTACACTTCGGTGGTGGCAACATCTTCCGTGCTTTCCCTGCCGCCATCCTCAACGATGCACTCAACACAGGCAAGTACGACCGTGGTGTCATCGTAGCGGAAACATTTGACTTCGAAGTCATTGACAAGGCATACGCACCTTACAACAACCTCTCCCTCGCCGTATCACTTTGCAGCAACGGCACCATCGAGAAGAAGGTCATTGCCTCGGTGACAGAATCTCTCAAAGCAGACTACCAGTTCAGCGACTGGCAGCGACTCGTTGACATCTTCAAGAATCCATCTCTCCAGATGATTTCCTTCACCATCACCGAGAAAGGCTACACCTACAACGAGGCAGACCTTGCCCGTGGCCTCAAGCCTGTCTTTGCGATGGGTAAGGTTTGTGCCTTGCTCCTCGAACGCTGGCAGTCAGGGGCGCTTCCCTTGACCGTGCAGAGCATGGATAACTGCTCCCACAACGGCGACAAGGTGAAGGCGGGTGTCTTTGCCTATGCTGAACGCTGGGTGGCAGACGGACTGGTCGATAAGGCTTTCCTTGACTATCTGAAGGACGAGACGAAGATCACCTTCCCCTGGTCGATGATTGACAAGATTACCCCTCGTCCCCACGAGAAGGTGAAGGAGATGCTGGCAGCCGATGGTTTTGAGGACAACGACTATATTGAAACAGAGAAACACACCTTTACGGCTCCTTTCGTGAATGCCGAAGAGGTGCAGTACCTTGTCATCGAGGACAACTACACCAACGGTCGTCCCCCACTCGACCTCGGCGGTGCGCTCTACACCACCCGTGAGACAGTGGACAAGGTGGAGACCATGAAGGTGACTACTTGCCTCAATCCGCTCCACACCGCTATGTCCATCTATGGCTGCATGTTAGGCTATACCCTTATCTCCGCAGAAATGGCAGACGAAGACCTCCGTCCATTCGTGCAGAAACTCGGCTACATCGAAGCCATGCCCGTAGTGACCGACCCAGGTGTGCTGAACCCCTACGAGTTCATCGGTGCAGTCATCAATCGCAGATTGCCTAATCCGTTCATGCCCGATGCCCCACAGCGCATCGCCACCGACACCAGTCAGAAACTCCCCATCCGCTTCGGCGAGACCATCAAGAAATATCTGGCACGTGGACTCGACAAGTCCAACCTCGTCCTCATTCCGCTCACGCTGGCAGGCTATGCCCGTTACCTCAAAGGCATCAAGGACGACGGCACACCCTTCGAGCCTTCTTCTGACCCATTGCTCTCCGAGTTGCAAGCCATTGTGGCTCCTCTTGAAGTGGGCAAGGCAGACCAAGATTACAGTTGTCTGAAACAACTCTACAGTCGTGCTGACGTGTTCGGTGTCAACCTTTACGATGCAGGCTTGGGTGAACAAATTGAAGGCATGGTGAAGGAACTCTATGCTGGCAACGGAGCCGTGCGCAAGACCTTACACAAGTACGTGTCAGCAAGATAACCGCACACATTCCATACAAAGTACATAAAAGTCATGCGGCGCGCTCACCCAAGAGCACGCCGCATGATTGTTTTGCAACGAATGATTTTCAGAACGTAAAGTCGGTTTTCTCCACACCTTCGCCATAGATGGTTCGGAAGTCGTCGCGCATGGAGATGACATGGTAGCCTGCTTCGCGCCACTGCTCTCCCAACGAGAGTGCTTTGTCGCGGTTGGCGTGGTCACGGGCATCATCGTCGGCTATCAGCATGAAGGCGGCAGACTTGAGAGGATTGCTCAGGCAGTAGTTATGCATGGCACAGTCGCCACCACTGTTTCCAAACGAGAGGACGGGCACCTTGCCTATCTCCTGACTGATTTGAAGGACTTTGTTGGTCTTCAGGTTCTTGATGATGAGTTCGTCCGTGCGGACAAGGTCTTCTTCCTTACCCATCGTGTAGTTGACACCTGCTTCAGTGCCTTGGCTGGTGGAGCGGAGTTTCACGTCCATGCCAATCACGCGGTTGGGCTTGATGCCAATAGGTTCAACCAATGCACGGCAGATGAAGCGGTCAGAACCTGAAACAACATAATAGGTGAAGCCATTCGCCTCCAGATAGTCAAATACTTGCAGCATAGGCTGATAGAAACCCTGTCCGTAGGTCATGCCCGTGAATCCGTTTGCCTGCTGGGCTGCATACGCTTTAACGTAGGCATCAAACTCGGCGAGTGTCATGCCAGCGTATGCTTTTGCTGCCGCCTGAGCATGTTTCATGTCGAAATGGTCGGGCAATTTCTTACCATCCCTGACAAAGTCGCGGATTTCCTGCGCCGTCTCCTTCACGTCTTCAGGGGCGATGTCCTTATAGGCAGCATCTTCCAGCACACGGTACTCCAGCAGGTTGTACTCGAAATAGGTGGGATAGAGTTCGCCCACAAAAGTGCCGTCCATGTCGAATGTGGCGATGCGGTCTTCCTCCTTAATAAAATTCGGGGAGTTCGGATTGGTTACGTCTTCCACGTATGCTTTCAGTGCAGTCAAGGCTTCACAAGTATTCCATTGCGTGAAATAGTCCTTCTTGACTGGATTCACGACGTTGTCATCGTCTTTCGAACACGAAGTGAACACGGTAGTGCCGCAAATCAAGGTGGCGGCAAGCACCCAAGTAAGAAATTTTTTCATTGTTGTAGTATTAGTATGTATAAGTTTTGCAAGTGTCCGACTTTTTTCGGTTGTGCGGTTTTTTCCACCTTTTCATTTCTTTCACTCCTCATTTAGCACATTCCTAATTCCTCTCTCCCCTTGGAGGAGTTGGAGGGGGACTCCTCTCATTCCATTTGCAAAGTTACGACATAGAACAAACGCTGTCAAGTCTTTGTGTCACTTTTTTTGTTTTTCCCCTCATTTTTTTTGCCATGATGAAATGTCAAGGCAAAAGGCAGCCATCGTATGCCCATACACACATCTGCCATAAACGGTTCGACACCTCCATCCATCCCAATGACGCTCCATCATCAAAGGTTAACAAGGTTAACTGGTTAACCATTTTGTGTCTTTTCCTGATATTTCGGTTGATAACCATTCAGCGAAAGAACTTCCACCTGGCTTTTTTAAAACTAATTTGAATAATTAACGTCAGTTCGATGAATTCCAACAAAAATAATTTATGACTCAAATTTCGGATATATTTTTACAACGGATTGCACGGATTATACGGATTTTTCGTCTTCCGAACCTTTAGCTCGACGAAGTCAAACTTAAATTTATGAGAAATTGGCTACGCCGAGCTGAAGGTTCGTGGCTAATTCATGAGAATTTATGTCCCCAATAAACACGAATTACCATGAATTAACCACGAATTATTCATGAATTAAATTTTTCATGACTTACGAAAGTTGTGCACTGCCCTAAAAAAATGTTCACCAGATGGTGTGAAACCAAGTGGTGAACATCTTTTTTGTTTTCGTGAGAGAGGCTTATCTTCTTCTGATGAAGACCTTGCGACGGTTCACGATGTAGTAGCCTTCTGCCAAGCCATCCAGACTTTCAGCCTTGCTGCGCACCTTGATGCCTTGCAGGGTGTAGATGTCGGCAGGTGCCACGTTGGCACTGAACGAGGCGATGCCTACAGGGACGGAAACGGTCAACTTGCCATCCACATAGGTGATGTCGTAGTTGGCTGCTTCGGCACCGCTGATTGTGATGGTGTAGTCGCCAAGAGGCGAGTCGGGTGTGCCTTCCGTCGTGCAGACGGGTTGCACGGTGAGCACGCTCTCATCCTCACCGTTCTTCCAACCCTCAGCCTTCCATGTGAGCACAGGCATCTCTTCGTCCTGATGCACCTCGATGTCGTCGGCTGTGATGGTCAGTTTCGCCTTGGTGATGGTGAGAGTACCGTTCACATAGTTGTCGTTGTAGTTCGTCACGCCTCCCTTGCCAATCACGATTGGATAGGTGCCGGCAGGTGCTCCTGCTGGAATATCACAGGTGATGGCAGGTGTTCCATCCAGCGTTGCGCCTTCCGATGTGAACTCGAAGGTTGGCAGTTCATCGCCATACTCAATCTCGTAACTCTTCGCCGTGATGGTGACAGGATCTGCTGCCGCAATGGTCAGCGTACCCTTCACGAAGGTCAGTTCGTAGTTCTGGGCTTCCGCACCACTCACCGTGATGTCGTACGTGCCAATCTCACTGGCAGATGTTGCCGTTGTCGCAATGGTTGCCTGCGTGGTCAGCACCTCTGCAGTCTCCTCATTCTTGAAGCCTTCATACTCCATCTCAAAGGCAGGAAGTTCCTCTCCTTGCTTGATGGTGTAGTCTTTTGCCTTAATCGTAAGTGGAGCCTTGGTGATGATGAGTTTACCAGACTTCAGCGTCACATAAGAGTTGGTGATACCGCTACCATCGATGCTGACAGTGTACTCTCCCACTCCTGATGCCGCAGTTGCTTCAGTGGTGAATGCCACTTCGCCTGCCACAGTTGCACCCTTCGTGCTATACGTGAAGGTCGGATTCTCCTCACCATACGCACGGGTAGCGTCAATGACTGCCAATTCGATAGGTTGAGCCACCTTGATGGTGATGTCGCCGTCTGCTGTTGCACCATAAACCAGTACATAAACCGTAGCCGTTGGCATCTTCATCACGAGCACATCCTTCTCATTGATAGTCTTCGCTTCTGGCGTAATCTTATTGCCATCAGCATCGTAGAAGTCAATCTTCGCATCAACCTCTGTAGTAATCTCCCAGTGGAGCGAGTCACCCACAGCACCAGAATAACTGAAGCCCTGCACATCTCCTCCCTTAGGAACTGCCTTCGTGTCGCTCACCTCATTGTTGAGTGCCACAAAGGCTGGGTCAACTGTGAAACTCATGTTCTCCAGAGTTTCAACGTATGCCTCGGAGCCAACCTCTTCATTGTTGAACACCTGGAAGCCCACTGTGACAGTTTCTGTAGTGATGACCTTCTTTTGAGTAGCATCGAATACATACTCTTCAGAAATGGTTCGTGGCTTCAAATCATCCAATGGGATGACGATGTCATTCTTGTCGATGCTTGCCTGTGCAGGATCAATAGCGATGCGTGTACGTGGCTCGTCATTGAACCAGTAGTCAATCGCAATTAGATTAGCATCCTCCACTATCTTCTTCACGAAGAAACTCTTATAGACAACTGCTGAAGGATATCCAGCCTTGTCAATAGTACGATAGTTGAAGGTATGCATACCCACACCACGATCAGTGATGTCGATGTCAAGGTTCACTACACCATCAGCAGGCACTTCGGCACTCTTGCGGCTATCAAACTCGTCGTCAATCCAGTACTCGTAAGTCACCAAAGCGTTGTCACCCTCCAATTGCTCCAGAACTATAAAGTTCTTCGTCAATACAGAACTGACCTTACCCACCTCATCAATGACACGAATAGCAATATTGTGTAAACCTGGATTCAAAGCAGAGAGGTCATAGTCAAACTCGACCACACCAGTTGCTGGCACAGTTCCACTCTTGCGCTCGTCAAACTGCTGGTCAATCCAGTACTCGTAGGTCTTCAGCGGGTTCAGGCCCGATGCCGTAGTCTCCAACTTAATGAAGTTCTTCGTCAACGCCGAACTAACCCTGCCTACTGCATCAATCACACGAATGGTGACATTATGCAGTCCATAATCCAGAGCCGTGATGTCCTCATCAATGTTGACAATGCCTGTCGCATCGAGCGTTTCACTCTTGCGCTTGTCGAACTGCTGGTCAATCCAATACTCGTAAGTCTTCAGTGGATTCGTGCCTGTTGCTGTCGTCTCCAATTTGATGAAGTTCTTCGTCAACGCTGAACTTACCTTGCCAACCGCATCAATCACACGAACGGTGACATTGTGCAGTCCATAGTTCAGAGTCGTCAAATCCTCTTCAAAACTGACGACACCGCTTGCTGGCACTGTTCCACTCTTCCGTTTGTCAAACTGCTGATCAATCCAGTACTCGTAAGTATTCAAAGGATTGATGCCTGTTGACGTACTCTCCAATTTGATGAAGTTTTTCACGAGGGTTGAACTCGCCTGACCATTGCTATCGAAGACACGGAAGGCAATGCTGTGCAAACCATAGCCCATATCGGCAATGGAGATGGAGGAATCCCAAGTGCCTCCACTCATCGTTGCAGTTATACGACTGTCATATTGCTGGTCAAACCAGTACTCACACTTCGTGACGGAGGGGTCTTGAGCCGTCGCCGTCAAGCAACAGAGCAATGTCAGCAAGGACAGTCCTAATTGTTTCGTTCTGTTCATTGTCTGTCTCTGTTTTGTGTGATTACTCAATTGGACGAGCCTCAGCCTTGATAGACACCTTCAATGTGCCAGGAGTTGTCTTGGCATCAACTGAAGTGCTGAGAATACGTGGAGTAGCTGGGATAGGATTCCAAGGGAAGTTACCACCTGTCACACCACAAGGTGTACCATCTACACCTACATAGGCTGTCGGATTCTTAAGCACCCATGTACGAGGTTTGCCTTCTGTATCTGCATAGTTCAAATTATCTTGACCGTCTGCAAACAAAGCTTCCCATTTTGTCCAAGCAGAACCTTGGTAATAATTGCCTTGACACAAATTCTGATCACTATTTCTCAGAAGCCCCTCATATCCTACATTATTATAACAGGTGGCTCCTGCATCAATTGCATAATAAGAATGATTCATTATATTATCTGAGTACATATAAGAACCATTGTGCCCATCATTTCCAAACATTATACAATGAGTAATCGTCACACTACTACCCGCAGCAAAACCTCTGACATATCTGAATAAGCAATTAGACACAAGAAATCCTGTTCCCTTATTATTCTCCCCTCCAATATCATACCTAAAGTAGCACTGTCTTACAATCGTATTATTGGTCTCCACTCTTTGAAGGATTGAATTGAAACTACATTTCACGATTTCCGTGTTTTCTATCTTCTGTGTACCAGACAAGATAACATCATTAACAAAATAAACACCTTCAATACGTATTACAGGAACAGCCTCAACTGTACTCACGATGTTCAGATGACCATTGACACGTGTTTCACCAATATTATTGTCAAGATCTGATTGGAAGCCAGCACCATATATCTTCATGCTCTTTGAGATATTTCCAGGATTGCTAAAGGCTCCAGGTGACAAGGTGATAATACCTCCTGCATCAGGTGCAGCAGTCACGGCATCCTTAAATGCATCAAATCCATAGAACACTGTAGTGGTCTCACCTGCTTGAAGAGTTGCGGACACACCGTCTGAAAGTTGTGCATGGGCTAACAATGTGCCAACCAATGCAACTACAAAAAGGAAAAATTTTTTCATAATGCTGATAGGTTTTAATGTTAATAATAGAGAAAAACAATTCGCGGGGGGCAAATTTAATCAATAAAATGGAAAAAGGTGTCTCATATTCACAGAAATGCATTCTCATATTCACAGAAAATGAGGTGTAGAAGCATTTTCATCGTGGAATATGAGAAAAAGGGAGGAAAATGCAGAAATTTTCATCAAAATTGAACACACCATTTGCATTTATAACGCCATTATAATTATCTTTGCATAAAATTACACTTACTACTTGTAGCATGATAAAGACTCTGATCATATCACTGCCGATGCTCGTATGCACCTTCTGGTCAATTTTGCTGTTGATAGATTGGCGAGAACAAAGAACACGAGCCAAAGCGCGGATGCTGGCATTCATGGTGGTGGCAACCACACTGTATGCATGCCATTTCGTCTTCTTCAACCACCTGTACGGATGGATGCCTGTCACCGATGCCATCTACTGCATGACGAACCTGTCGGTGTTTCCCCTCTATTACCTTTACATCAAGGAGGTGACAGAGGAACAAAACCAGAAGCATTGGCAAGTGACACTGCTGATACCTGCCTTGCTGGCTGGGGCAACCACCGGAACGCTCTACACCCTCATGGACACCCAAGAGGCACAGTCGTTCATCAGCACTTTCCTCTATCAAGGCAGCACAGAAGGGCTTGACAGCCTCGCCTGGGCACAAGCCATCACACACATCTGCGTCAAAATCATCTTCGCCCTTCAGATTCCACTCATTTTGATGAAGGGCATCCAGAAAATCAAACGCTTTGACAAGATGGTGGAGACGAACTATGCCGACACGGAGTTCCGCAAGATGTATATGACAAAGACCATCCTGGTGCTGTTCATCGTGGCTTGCATCATCAGCTTCACCGCCAACTTCTTTGGCAAGGAGTATTTCGATACTGCCCCGTGGCTCGTAGCCATCCCGTCGGTGACTTTCTCCACCCTGCTCTTCCTGCTGGGCTATGCCGGGCACAAGCAGGACTTCACCATCAACCGCCTGATACTGGAAACTGCCTGTGACGTCACACCTTCAGCCTACACGGGAGCCTCCCCTGCACAAGAACAAGAAAAAGCAGGAGCAGACGAAACCGCCGAATGGGCTGCAAACACCAAGGAAGCCTCCACTCCTAAAGAAGAAAGGAGATACAACATCGGAAAATCCAAAAGGAACATCGCAGAGACCATAGAAACGGAACGTCTCTTCCTGCAACAGGACTTGAAAATCAACGACATCGCGAAGTTGCTACGCACGAACCGCGATTACATCTACCAAGCCATCAACGTCAGAATGGGCATGTCGTTCTCTGAGTATATCAATCGGTTGCGCGTGAACTACGCCACTCAGTTGATGAAGGACACCCCCGAAATGTCCACCAATGAGGTCGCTTTCCGTTCAGGATTTTCCTCTCTTGCCTCTTTCTACCGCAACTTCAAAACCTACCAGAACTGTCCGCCGCTGACCTACAAGAGAGTGAACACACCGCAAGACAAACTCAAAGACCTTACGAAAATAGTTCCTGAAGAATCTCCAAAGACTTCAGTTCAGGGAAGCCAGGAACATGCAGACGATAATACTCGTTGAGCACGTGAAGGATGCGCTGCCGTTCCCGACGGGAGAGACGGAAGAGGTGCATGGTGGGATAGTTCATGCGGAAAAGCACAGGGAGCACTCGCGCCTCCTCATTTCGCAAAAAATGAGCATGGGAAGGCTGACGGTCACAATAAGTACCCGCCAAAAGATCGAAATATAGTTGAGAGTTGACAGTTGAAAGTTGAAAGTGGACAGTTGACAGTGGAGAGTTGACAGTTGACAGTGGAGAGTTGACAGCTGAGAGTGGAGAGTTAGGGTTAAGGTTAAGGTTAGGGTTAAGGTTACCGCTAACGTCAAGGTTAGGGTAAATGCCGATGAATCGACTGAGGTGCATGAGGAAGGCGAGGTGGAAATTGGCTATTGAGGCAGGAGAATCAGCCAAGTCGAGCCACTGAAGGGAAGATTCGATGTAACGATAAAGAGGTGTATTCTCCTTTTCTTCTCGCAGGGCTGCTGAAAGGAACTCTGCAAGAAAAAGAGCCAACGTCGATTTGATGGGCGAGAAAGGGAGGTCTATATAATTATAATAGGTACGCACGTCGGAAGGACGAGGAAGTTTTCCGCCATTCGGAAGTAACTCGGCACTGAACTCCACCATAGACAGAGGCTGCCAGAAGGACACACTTCGCACAGAGCGTTTGGCACGCGAAGTGGATGCCATGAACGACATGCGTCCATGACTCTCGGTGAAGAGGTCAACGATGATGGAGGTGTCGCCATACTTCACTGTCCGCAACACGATGCCCCGAAGTGTTTCTTGCATAAATCTGTGTGCAAAAATAAGAAAAAGTTAGGAGTTAGGAGATAGGAGTCAGGAGTTTTTTGTGGGAGGACGTGAAAAAAGTGACGAAAAGTTTTGGCAGCCACGGAAAAAGTCGTACCGTTGGATAAGGCAGGCGGCATTTTAACACTAAAAATAAAAAAAAGTCTTGTTTTATTTTGTAGTGTCTAAAATTTGCACTACCTTTGCACTCGCAATTTGAAAAAGTTGCTTCAGGTTGGCCCGTTCGTCTATCGGCTAGGACGAGAGATTTTCATTCTCTAAAGAGGAGTTCGACTCTCCTACGGGCTACCAGCCCACACGCTGGGCGTTTTTTATGTCTCGTCATCGGGACAGTCAAATCATGGAGATGGGTGCGAGGTCACAGCGCCATACCACATCGGACTCCACCAGCCCACGCGCTGGGCGAATTTCAAAACAATTACAAACAACCCAAAAACAACTAAACAAATGGCACATCACAAGTCATGTTTGAAGCGCATCCGCCAGAACGAGAAGCGCAGACTCCACAACCGCTACTACGCAAAGACAATGCGTAACTACCTCCGCGACATCCGCAACGAGAAGGACAAGGCAACTGCACAGGAAATGTTCCCAAAACTCCAGAAGATGCTGGACAAGTTGGCCAAGCAGAACATCATCCACTGGAAGAAGGCTGCCAACCTCAAGTCCAACACAGCCAAGCTGATCGCGAAACTTGCTTAAGACCGCATAGCAAAATTATTCATTAGAGAATACGAAAGGGGAGAAGATTCAATAGAGTCTTCTCCCCTTTTCTCTTTCCCGAAAGAGCGCACCCGAGGGGTGCGATGAATCGTGCCCTCGGGGACGGCAAAGTGTAGCCCTCGGGCGTGAAAAACAGAGATTCAAACTATTTTTCCCTAAAAGGGAAAGTTTTCCACTTTTTGTTTCGCCATGTCAGGAAAAATTCGTAACTTTGTAACGTAAAAAGAGAATACAAAAGAACTGCAAGAAAATGGATGAAACACAGATGAACGGGGCGAACTATTCCGCCAGTAACATTCAAGTCCTCGAAGGCTTGGAGGCAGTAAGAAAACGCCCCGCCATGTACATCGGCGACATCAGCGAGAAGGGACTCCACCATCTCGTCTATGAGACCGTCGATAACTCAATCGATGAAGCGTTGGCAGGCTTCTGCACGCACATCGAAGTGACAATCAACGAAGACAATTCCATCACTGTACAGGACAACGGACGTGGTATTCCTGTCGATATGCACGAGAAGGAGCACCGCAGTGCCCTTGAAGTGGTCATGACCGTGCTGCATGCCGGTGGTAAGTTCGACAAGGGTTCCTACAAGGTGTCGGGCGGTCTGCACGGCGTGGGCGTGAGTTGCGTGAACGCACTTTCCACACACATGACCTCACAAGTGTTCCGCGATGGCAAGATTTACCAGCAGGAGTATGAGAAGGGAAAACCACTGTACGACGTGAAGGTGGTGGGCGAAACGGAACTGCGAGGCACTCGTCAGCAGTTCTGGCCCGACAAGACCATCTTCATCACCACGACCTATAAGTATGACATCCTGGCTAACCGTATGCGCGAACTTGCCTACCTGAATGCCGGCATCAAGATCACGCTGACCGATATGCGTCTGGACAAGAATGCAGAGGTGGGCATTGAAGGTGTGCGTCAGGAGGTGTTCTACAGCGAAGGCGGTCTGAAAGATTTCGTTCGTTACATCGACTCTACCCGTGTGTGCCTGTTCGACGATGTGATTTATCTGAACACGGAGAAGCAGAACACACCTATCGAGGTGGCTATCATGTATAACACCTCTTACAACGAGAATATCCACTCTTACGTCAACAATATCAACACCATCGAGGGTGGTACGCACTTGCAGGGTTTCCGCACGGCATTGACCCGTGTGCTGAAGAAATATGCCGATGACAACAAGATTACGGAGAAACTGGAGAAACAGAAGATAGAAATCAGCGGTGAGGACTTCCGTGAGGGCTTGACAGCCGTCATTAGCGTGAAGGTGGCAGAACCACAGTTTGAGGGACAGACCAAGACGAAACTGGGTAACAGTGAGGTGGCAGGTGCTGTGCAGCAGGCTGTAGGCGAGGCTTTGACCTACTATCTGGAGGAGCACCCGAAGGAGGCAAAGATGATCATCGACAAGGTGGTGCTTGCCGCCGAAGCACGTGTGGCAGCCCGTACTGCCCGCGAAAAGGTGCAGCGCAAGAACCCGATGACAGGTGGTGGCCTGCCTGGCAAACTGGCTGACTGTTCCGACAAGGATGCTGCCAACTGCGAGATGTTCATCGTCGAGGGTGATTCGGCAGGCGGTTCTGCCAAACAGGGACGCGACCGTCACTTCCAAGCCATCCTGCCCATCAGAGGTAAGATTTTCAACGTGGAGCGCGTGAAATGGCATCAGGCTTTCGAACATGAGGAGGTGAACAACATCTTCCAGGCATTGGGCGTGAAGTTCGGACTGAACCCCGAAGACCAGAAGGAAGCGAACTATGACAAGTTGCGATACTACAAGACCATCATCATGACCGATGCCGATGTCGATGGTTCTCACATCGACACCCTTCTGATGACGCTCTTCTTCCGCTTCCTGCCACAACTGATCCGCGACGGTCGCCTCTACATCGCCACCCCCCCACTCTACAAGTGTACAAAGGGTAAGATTAGCGAATACTGCTACGACGAGTCTGCCCTCCAGCGTTTCATTGACACCTATGGCGAAGGATCAGAGGACAAGATTAAGGTGCAGCGATACAAAGGTCTTGGTGAGATGAACCCAGAACAACTTTGGGAGACCACCATGAACCCTGAAACGCGCCTCCTCAAGCAGGTGACCATCGATGATGCAGCAGAGGCTGACTACACCTTCTCCATGCTCATGGGCGAGGATGTGGGTCCACGTCGCGAGTTCATCGAGAAGAACGCTACCTACGCAAATATCGATGCATAAGGACATTTACAATTTGACAATTTACCATTTACAATTTCCATGCGGATTGTTTGGGAACACTACGATAGCCAATGGTAAATTGTAAAATGGCAAATCGTCAAATTGTAAATCACACGACATTTCATTCAATTCTTACATATATTCTCGTGCCGACCAAAAAGAAGTGATTCTAACCGAGTCGGCACATCTTTTTTTATCTAATGTAACGTCAGTTCGATGAATCTTAAGTAACCACACAAAATTATCTTATACAATGATGTCTCTTCTTTTCGCCGCAAGCGGCTTGTTTTTTCGGACAATAATTTCCAATAATTATTGGTAATTATTGTCCGAGAAACATGCGGCCCCGCCGCATCATATAAACTATTTTTGTTCACCTACTTAATTTATGTTCAAACTAAAACACGAACCTTTAGCTCGGCGTAGCCAATTTTTCATGAATTTAATTATTTGTAGTTTTCGTCGAATTCACGTTAATGTATAACAAATCGACCACGGCGTAATCGGATTGACCGATTACGCCGTGGTCGAATGACATGTATCAAACTCACGTTAACTAAAACATGATTGTGGCACCAGGCTCTATCACATTTGACTTGTTGGTGCCCATGTCTGTGAGTTGGCGCAGCGTCTCTTTCGAACGCTTGTAAGTAGGCGATGTTTCCACCATACTGATGACATCTTCGTTGTCAAGGTCTTCTTCCTTGAAGATGTAACTGTAGAGCGGGCGACGGATGGTGCTGTGATTCTTGTCGGGACCATAGATGGTTTCACGACGATGCGCACGCTCTGCCTCCTGCTCCGCCTTTTCTGCGTCACGTTGTTGCTGTTCCTTGTCACGTGCCAACAGACGGTTGTTGAGTTCATCTGAATCAATATCCTCGACACCAAAACCTGTGGCAAGGATGGTAATCTTCACCTGATCGGTCAACGACGGGTCAACTGAAAGTCCCCACTTGGTTTCGACGTCCTCACGCTTCACCTTTGCCATGAACTCATGCACTTCATTCATTTCGTCCATCATCAAGGCGCTATTACCTTCACCAGCCTCATCAGGCACGGAAAGACGCAAGAGTATCTTGGTGGCACGATAGATGTCGTTGTTATTGAGCAATGGAGAGTTGAGCGCATCATTGATGCCCTTCGTGACACGGTTCTCGCCTGAACCATAACCAGTGCTCATGATGGCAACACCTCCGTCTTTCAGCACTGTGCTGACATCGTTGAAGTCCAGGTTGATGATGCCGTGCATGGTGATGATTTCAGCGATGGAACGTGCCGCATTGCAAAGCGTGTCATCAGCCTTGGCAAATGCCTTGATGACGGTGAAATCCTGATAGATCTCGCGCAGACGCTCGTTGTTGATGACCAAAAGCGCATCCACATTCTTGTTCATTTCCTCCACACCGTCAAGTGCCTGGTCAATCTTCTTGTTACCTTCCCAACGGAACGGGATGGTCACGATACCAACGGTGAGGATGCCCATGTCCTTTGCCGTCTTGGCAATGAGAGGAGCCGCACCTGTACCAGTACCACCACCCATACCAGCGGTAATGAATGCCATCTTCGTACCATCAGAGAGCATACTCTTGATGGCCTCAATAGACTCTTCTGTCGCCTTACGAGCCTTGTCTGGACGGTTACCTGCTCCAAGCCCCTCGCTACCCAACTGTATCTTCTCTGGCACAGGAGAGTCTTGAAGAGCCTTGTTGTCAGTGTTACATACTACAAATGTGACATCGTGGATGCCCTCATTATACATGTGGTTGACAGCATTACTACCACCGCCGCCAACGCCAATCACCTTGATAATGCTTGTGGCGCCTTTCGCAAAGTTGAATACACCAATATCTTCGTTCTCTGCCATATTTTATTCGAGGTTTTACTTAGTTATTATCGTCATCGCTAACCAAATCGGTGAGTGTACGCTTGAAACGTCCCCACGCACTATTCTCTTTGGTTGCACTATTCACATGATCTGTCAGTTCATCCACAGTCTTCTTTAGGATTTCAGCCAATTCAGCGCCTTCTCTGAGACTCTGCTTAAACTTGTCTTTACCTTCCAAAGCCTTGAAGGCCTTCTCATATTTCTCGCCGATAGTTGCGTCAAGAATCGTGAGGGAAAGGTCTTTTGCCCGCTGACGAACCTTCTTGTCGCTACCATACTTCTTCACTTCATCATCCTGTTTCTTCACTTTGTCGATTGCAGAACGAATTTCTGACTTGATGGCATCAAAAGCTGTCGCATCCTGTTCTTCCGCTTTGGCTGCCGCTTCAGCCTCTTCCGCACGTTTACGGCGTTCCTCCTCCTTCATTTGCTGGTCAAACATGTCAGGAGCACGCCCTATATCCTCGCCTCCACATGGAACGGTGCCTGCAAGGAGAAGAGACACGATTGTAGTCGTTCCTGCACTCTCCAGAGAAATGTTTGAAGCATTCGAGGTCTTGACAACCATCTGATTGACCTTGGTGGCTATGCGCACCTTATCTATCTTCGTGCTCTTCGTGAATGCCTTGACGATATTCTTCATGCTGCTGCCGCCACCTGTAATGACAAGACCTGCCAGCAATTTACCGCTGTAATCAGAATTGACAATCTGGTTGCTTACATTTGCAATGATTTCGCCCATACGTGCTTCAATCACATTCCTGATGGTGGCGACATCAATTTGACGGCCATCCGAAGTTGTATAATATTGAGGTTCCGATTCCTCAGAAGACTCAAACTCTTGGCAAGCATCACCATACTTCAACTTGACATCTTCCGTCTCTGCATCATCAATGGGCAGTGTAGAAAGGTCCTTGTTGATGTTGTTGCATCCCAGTGGAATTGTCACAAGATAGCGAACGATATTGTTCTTATAAACCACCAGAGTCGTTGTATCTGCTCCCAAATCGACCAGTGCACATCCTGAACGCTTTTCCGCATCGGTCAGCACATTATTCGCCAACTGAAGCGGAGAAATCAACCCTTCTACAATATCCACCCCAGCATTAGCAAACACCGTATCAATATTGGCACGAAGGTTATTCTTGGCAATCACATCCAAGAACTCACCCTCAATGTTTGTTCCCATCACACCCACAGGGTCGGCTATCACACTCGAATCAACCACATACTCCTGGGGATAGTTCTCCAACACCTCATAATCATTGAAAGGAATTTCATAACTCTCTTGGCGAATCGCATCAATAGCCTCGTTCGTAATGTAACTTTGAGTCAAAAGGTTACGTCTGATCATACACTTGTAGGAGCGCACTGACTGACCTCCCAACCCCACATAGGCACGGGTTATTTTTGTCTTCAGCACAGCCTCCAACTTCGATATGATTGTATTGATACTTTGATAAGTTTTCTCTATGTTATAAACGACACCCCTCTTCACGCATCCCGCCGTTTTCTCCTCTGCGTATGCGAGAATCTGCATCGTTCCATCTTTCTTCTTACCGGCTATGCCCGAAATCTTGGAAGAACCAAGTTCGACGGCAACAACGAAATCTTTGTCAGAATTTGTCATATCATGTTAAACTCTTTGAGGTTATCTTTCTTTTATCTATCTCTATTGGGGTTTCTTTCCATTTTCTCTGAGGCATCACATCATTTTCGTTTCGTACAAATAATTTGGTTGTCATACTCAAGATTCACTTGCGCATACTTCTTCCAGCCTACTGTACCGATAGCCCGGTCATAGAACTTACGAAGTTTGCGGAGTTTCTTCTCATAGTCGTCCAATACACCTAAATAGACGATTTGGTCGCCCACTCGCGGCACTAATTCCACCACACGTTTCCCCTTCCTGTTTTTCGTCACATATATCTGCTCTATCTGGTTATTCCAGAAATCATCCATTTGTAAGAATTTGCCAAACTCTGCCAACTCCTTACTTGCATATTTCTCATCGATATTGCCCGAAGCCACCACCAGATTAGTCGCGCTATTTCTGTTCGGGATGATATTACCTTGCGCATCGACAAAGTAACCATCTTTTCCATCGGGAATCACAAAGATGACAGGAACGCGCTGCTCAGCACTGATACAGAGTTTTCCATTGGCTGATTTGTAACACTCAACCTTCGAAATGAACTCATTCTTCTTAATGACCTCCTCTATTTTCTCTGTATCTACATTCCTCATCAGCATACCCTTAGGATACATATTAGCATTCTTCAAAATCGTTTCGATGTCCTTCTCATCCACAAACATGGAGGCCTCGTCATCCTTTTCCACCACCAGCTCCACTGCCGAGCACCGTTCCTCCTCGTCAGGACCTGACAAGAAGAACACGGCATAAATCACGTATGCCATCAACCCAAGCGTGAGCAATGACACCAACGTAAACTTGACGAGTTTGGACATCTTCATGACTTTTCCCTTTTATATCAAATCTTTTTCTCGGATACTATTTCTCTATTCCGAAAGTATCTTCGTTATCTGAGGAACATAATTCTCTATATCACCCGCACCCAACGACATCAGCACATCGAAATTCCTGCTCCGAGCCACATCGAGAATGTCCTCCTTATGAATGAGGTGCTTTTCAATGCCCGAACGCAGATTGTCGTAGATAAGTTTGCTTGTCACACCTTCAATCGGCAACTCACGCGCTGGATAGATGTCACAGAGATATACGCAGTCGAGGAGAGACAATGCAGAAGCAAACTCCTTGTAGAAATCACGAGTACGCGTGTAGAGATGCGGCTGGAAAATTGCAGCAATCTTCTTGTCTTTGTACAACTCCCTCACAGATTTCACGCTCTGCTCTATCTCGTTTGGATGATGGGCATAATCACTGAGGAACACCATCTTGTCAGTCTTCACCTTGAAGTCGAAGCGGCGGTCAACTCCTCCAAAACTCTTCATGCCCTTGCGCAAATCCTCCTCACTCACGCCATTCAGTATTGCCAAAGCCATCGCCGCAATACCGTTTTCGATATTAATGCTAACAGGCACTCCAAGTTGTATGTCTTTCACCACCCCACCTGGATGTACAAAATCAAACACAATCTCACCACCACCGATGCGAATGTTTTCGGCATGGAAATCACCTTCCTCACGTGCATATTCATACACCCTCACGCCCTCCTGTACATCCGGTTTCATTTCCAATCCCTTATGGATAATCAATGCACCGCCTGGCTGAATGAGCGTTGTATAATGACGGAAACTCTCCAAATAGGCTTCTTTCGTCCCGTAGATGTCCAAATGGTCGGGGTCTGTTGCCGTGATGACCGTCATGTAAGGACGTAACCAATGGAATGAGCGGTCGAACTCATCCGCCTCAATCACCACATAGTCACTATCACTGAGAATATAGTTCGTTCCATAGTTCTTCGAAATGCCGCCAAGGAACGCATTGCAATCCACTTTACTTTGATGCAAGAGATGTGCAGCCATTGTCGAAGTAGTCGTCTTACCGTGGGTACCTGCCACACACAGTCCCTTATGGGATTGAGTCAAGAATCCAAGCACTTGTGCACGTTTCTGAATTTCAAAGCCTCTCTCGCGGAAATAAACCATTTCCTTGTGTTCGGCAGGAATCGCAGGAGTGTAAACAATCAATGTACTGTCCTTCTGCTTGAAGCAAGAATCAATGTCTTCAACATTCTCTTCGTAGTGAATCTTAGCTCCCTCTTCTATCAGTTTCTCTGTCAACTCACTTGGTGTCTTGTCATAGCCACCCACGTTATAACCTTTCGTCAGGAAATAACGAACCAGTGCACTCATGCCAATACCGCCAGCACCTACAAAATAGACAGATTTTATCTCTTTCGTCTGCATCAGTTTCTTTGTTTTTTATATTCAACAGCTAACTTATACACCTCTTCCGCTATCATATCAGCAGAATTGTACAAAGCCAGCGCCTTTATGTTATTGCTCAGCGATTCCAGTTTCGAATCATCCACCACCGTCTTGAGCGTTATGTCAATCAGTTCCGTCTTGGCATCCTTATCCTTCACAAGAATGGCGGCTCCCCTGTTCGAAAGTGCCTGTGCATTCTTCGTTTGGTGGTCTTCTGCCACATTGGGAGAAGGCACCAAGATGCACGGTTTGCCCAGCAAACACAACTCCGAGATGGAACTTGCCCCCGCACGACTCACCACGATGTCAGCAGCAGTATATGCATTGTCCATGCTACTGATAAAGTCCAAAGCCTTCAAATTCTCAACAGGCTCCACCTTCACAAGCTCTTCGGCAATCTGCTGACTGTAATACTTACCCGTCTGCCAGATGAACTGAACATCGCTATTGCGAATATCTTCCAAATGAGCAAGCACACTCTCATTCATGGTTCTGGCTCCTAAACTTCCTCCTACAATCAACACAGTCTTTTTATCAGGAGACAAGCCAAAACTCTTACGAGCCTCTTCTTTAGAAATCTTGTTCTCCAAGAGATTCTGACGAACTGGATTACCAGTCAGAATAATCTTTTCAGCAGGAAAGAAGCGCGACATGCCACTATATGCCACACAAACGACCTTTGCTTTCTTAGCCAATGATTTATTGGTAACTCCTGCATAGGAATTCTGTTCCTGAATCAAGCAAGGGATACCCATTGAATAAGCCGCATTTAAGGTTGGTGCCGAAGCATAACCGCCCACACCGACTGCCACTTGAGGCTTAAAGTCGCGAATGATCTGCTTCACCATCTTCTTGCTCTTCAAGAAATCTATCATCACACCGATGTTCTTAGGGCTCCAAAGAGGACGCACCAAACCACGGACAGGAAGTCCCTCAATCTTATATCCCGCTGCCGGCACACGTTGCATTTCCATACGTCCCAACGCACCCACAAACAAGATTTCCGCCTCTGGATGCTGCTTCTTAATGGCATTAGCAATCGACACAGCCGGAAAGATGTGTCCTCCCGTTCCACCGCCACTTATAATCACTTTCAAAGGCTCATTCTGTTCCATTTCCCTAAATAAACTTACAAGATGGTATATTATAATGGGCAAAGATAAGAATAATCAGCGGATTATCAACTATAAATGCCCACAAATCACGCCATTTCCCTTAAAAAAAATCTTCGAAATTCACTTTTGACCTCAAGACATTGCGCCATCAGTATAATACTCGCTAGTCTCCCCGTCAGCGACAGCCTCCACCAAAGGGGCTTGTACCTCTTTCTTTTCCGCATAACGGCTCACACTCAGTATCACTCCGATGTAGAAACTTGTGATGAGGATAGATGTTCCTCCCTTGCTGATGAGCGGCAACGTTTGGCCTGTCACAGGCACTAAGCCTACCGCCACACTCATGTTGATAAATGCCTGAAGCACCATCATGATGCCAAAGCCCAACACCAGATAAGCAGGGAAGAAACTCGTACATCGCTGTGCAATTCGCCCCACTCGGATGAGCAACGCCAAATAGAGAAGCGCAACGAAAAGAGCACCACCAATGCCCAATTCCTCCACAATGATGGCATAAATGAAATCTGATTCCGCATGCTGCAAGAAGTCACGCTGAATTGAATTGCCAGGACCTAAGCCGATCACATCGGAATTGGCTATCGCAATAGAAGCATAGGTTGTCTGCGAATTCTCGTCGCTAAGCAGAATCTCTGTTTCACTCCTGCTTGCTTTCTTCTTGTCATCATTATCACCGAGATTAAACTTACGCATCACACGGTGTTTCACGGTCACCAAACGCTTCGTCATCGAAGTTTCATTGAGTACCTTCTCGGGGGTCACCACCGCTATCGTACCCACCAGAAATCCCATTGCCAGCAAGGTCAACAATCCCTTAAGCATCAAGTCGCGAGGTACATGTCCAATAAACATCATCACAATCACGACAAAGAAAAGCATCAATCCCGTTGACATATTGTCCATCATGATGAGTCCACAAACCAGCAACGTCGCACCGCCTACAATAGCAAAAGCCAGATAGCGCCGCCCCTTAATGGCACCCACCACCTTACGTTTGCGTCCACGTACCCATTCCTCCTTCTCCGTCTGCGTCTTGGCAAGCACCATGGCAGCAGTCATCAAGAGGGCAGCCTTCGCCAACTCTGAAGGCTGAAAGCGGATGCCAAGAAACTCCACCCAACGATTGGTTTCATTCACCGTGCTACCTCCGCCAAAGACCGCCGTGTAGAACAACAGTAAAATGACGACAGGAAGCAGAACGAAAGGGAACAGCATGAACCATTTGCAAGGAATGCGATGTACCAAAAGGATGATGACCAATCCCAATAGCAGGAACCCCGCCTGACTGACCATCGGTCCCCAGTGATGTCCGCCCTCAAATGTCAAGCGGCTCGATGCACTATACACCTCAACCAAAGAAATCATGCAGAGGAAGAAGTATATCATCCACACTCCCTTATCGCCCTTGAAAAGGCTACCTGCGAACAATGCATTCACAAACTTTCCCATATTTGAGTGTTTCTTTTACAGGTTCTTCACACACTCCTTGAACTGCTCACCTCGGTCCTCCATGTTCTTGAACAAATCGAAACTTGCGCAACAAGGACTGAGCAACACTGTGCTTCCAGGTTTTGCCATCTTAAAGCACTCATCCACACAATCCTTCATACTCCTCACATCGGCAATCGGAATGCCAAAACTGTCAAATGCCGCATGCAGTTTCGAGTTGTCAACACCGAGGAAGACAAGTCCAATGCACTTCTCACGAACCAAGTCAAAAATCTCCGAATAATCGTTTCCCTTATCTTTACCACCAAGAATGAGAACAACAGGCGTCCGCATGCTGTCAAGTGCATACCAACAGGCATTGACATTGGTGGCTTTCGAATCATTGATGAACTCTACTCCACGCACTCTGCCCGCCTTCTCCAAGCGATGCTCTACGCCCTCAAAGGTTTTCAGTCCCTCACGAATCTGATCATTGCTCACACCTGCCAAATCAGCAGTGATACCTGCAGCGAGCGAGTTGTAAAGATTATGTTTCCCGCGCAACGCCAATTCTTCCTGCTCCATGTTGAAAGGTGTAGGTCCCTCTATCACATATTCATCTTGATCCACATAACCAATCACACTGTTGCTCTTGAACTCGCTGAACGGACAAAGTCTTGCCTTGATGTTGTATTTCTTCAGTTCGGCAGCCACAATCGGGTCGTCATTCCAGAAAACGAATGCATCTTTCGGTGTCTGATTCTGAATGATACGCATCTTTGCATCCACGTAATTCTGCATCTTGAAATCGTAACGATCCAGATGGTCTGGTGTGATATTCATCAGCACGGCAATATCCGCCTTGAAATCATACATGTTGTCCAGCTGGAAACTGCTCAGCTCAATCACATAGTAATCATGCTGTTCCTCTGCCACTTGCAGTGCAAGGCTTTTACCGATATTGCCTGCTAACCCCACATTATAGCCCGCATGCTTCAAGATATGGTAGATGAGCGAGGTTGTGGTTGTCTTGCCGTTACTACCTGTAATGCATATCATCTTGGCATCAGTGTATCTGCCCGCAAACTCAATCTCGGAGATAATAGGGATATTTTTTTCCTTAATCTTCAAAATCATTGGCGCATTCTCAGGGATGCCTGGGCTTTTAATGATTTCGTCCGCATTAAGAATCAACTCTTCCGTATGATGTCCTTCTTCCCAAACAATCTCATGATTATTTAGCAGTTCCTTATATTTATCTTTGATGGTTGACATATCGCTGACGAACACGTCAAAACCTTCCTTTTTTGCCAGCACAGCAGCACCTGCACCGCTTTCTGCCGCTCCTAATACAACGATTCTTTTCATCTTATTTATGGTTTTTATCTCTGAACTCCAAACCCTAAACTCTAAACTATCTAATCTTCAACGTAATGATAGTGATGGCTGCAAGCAGGATTGTAACAATCCAGAATCTTGTCGTAATCATCGATTCAAACAACAAACCATGCGGCCGCTTGATAAGGTATTTTACTCCATCCTCCATACGATGGCGATAGTGATCATGGAACGGAGCCCGTTTAAACACTCTCCACTTTTCTCCCCGCGCATTACCCTTCTTGGCATATGCCACCTGAAGCATGACCGAAACACTCTCCATCAAGAAGATGCCACACATGATGGGCAACAGCAATTCCTTATGAATGATAATTGCTGTAACTGCTATCACACCACCAATGGCAAGGCTACCCGTATCACCCATGAATACTTTTGCCGGATAGGCATTGTACCAGAGGAAACCGACCAGCGCACCCACAAAGGCACAAAGAAACACCAGCACCTCCTCCGTTCCTGGTATATACATAACATTCAAGTAACTGGCAAACTGAACATGACCACTCACGTATGCCAAGATACCCAATGTCACACCGATAATAGCAGAGTTTCCTGCACACATACCATCCATTCCGTCATTCAGATTCGCACCATTGCTGACGGCAGCGATAACGAAAGTGGTGACCAACACAAACAGAATCCATCCGCATGCACGCTTGACCTTACCGTCTTGAATGAATCCAAACACTTCATAATAGTCGATGTTGTTGCTCTTCACGAAAGGCACAGTCGTCACTGTACTTTTTCTCGACTCACTCATGTGATAGACTTCCACCTTGTCACCAATCTCACGCTCCACGTTCTCACGCACCACGGCGTCAGGGCTGAGCCACAAAGTCAAACCCACACAAACACCAAAAAGCAACTGGGACAGCATTTTCAAGCGAGGCGAAAGACCATCCTTGTTGCCATCGAGTTTTATCTTATCGTCTATAAAACCAATGAGGCCGAAGAATGCGATGGTGGCAATCAGCAAAACCATGTACACATTGCTCAGTTTGCCCAACAGCAAGGCTGGCACAAGAACTGCAGCCAAGATGACAACACCACCCATTGAAGGAACACCCTTCTTCTGCACGCCATAAGGGTCGATGGAAGCATCACGAGCCTCTTCTATGTGCTTCTTTCGGCGCATATACTTAATGAAATACTCACCTGCCACCATTGATATAATCAACGAAAGAATCAATGATGTCAAAGCCCTGAAAGACACGTAACTGAACATTCCCGCTCCGGGAATGTCAAGTCCATCCAAATATTTAAATAAGTCGTATAACATAATCTATTAAAGTAGCACTAAACCCTAAACTCTGAGCATTAAACCCTAAACTAAAAACATGCCCTCACCTCTTCTTTATCATCGAAATGGTGCTTCACCCCTTTCACGTCTTGATAGTCTTCATGCCCTTTACCTGCAATCAGAATCACATCGCCACTTTTCGCCATCATGCAGGCTGTCTTGATAGCCTGCCGACGGTCAACAATCGCAATCACCTTTTTCATTTGTTCTTCATCCAACCCTGCCAGCATATCGTTGATGATGTCCTGTGGTTCTTCAAATCGGGGATTATCGCTGGTAATGATGACACGGTCGCTCTGCTTCACAGCCTCACGAGCCATCAATGGGCGCTTACCCTTGTCACGATTACCACCCGCTCCACAAACGGTGATGACTTCACCTTTGCCATCCAACACGCCATGAATGGCATTCAGCACATTCTCCAAAGCGTCTGGTGTATGGGCATAATCGACGATGGCTGTGTAACCAGAAGGGGAACGCAATGCCTCAAAACGTCCATTGACAGGTTTCATGGCACTCAACGCCACCAGCACTTCCTGCTCTTCCTTACCCAGCATGATGGCAGCACCATACACCGCCAGGAGGTTGCTGACATTGAACTTGCCTATAAACTGCACACCCACCTCTTTCCCATTGATATTGAGATACATGCCCTCAAAGTGGCACTCAATAATCTTAGCCTTGAAGTCAGCAGGACTCTGCACGGAATAAGTCTTCACCTGCGCCTTCGTGTTCTGCACCATCACCATCCCATTCTTATCGTCCACATTCGTGATAGCAAAAGCCTCCTTGGGCAGACGGTCGAAGAAGAGTTTCTTTGCCTTGATATAGTTTTCAAAAGTCTTGTGATAGTCAAGATGGTCGCGTGTAATATTAGTAAACAACCCTCCTGCAAAGGTCAAACCTCCGATGCGGTTCTGCACGATACTATGGCTGCTCACTTCCATGAACACATATTCACATCCTGCCTCTACCATCTGCGCCAAGAGAGCATTGAGCGTGATAGGATCGGGAGTTGTATGCTCCGTTGGAATCGCCTCACCGTCAATATAGTTGCACACGGTGGAAAGCAATCCCACTTTATGTCCCATGTAGCGGAACATCTCATACAACACTGTAGCAATGGTGGTTTTCCCATTCGTGCCCGTCACACCCACCAACTTCATCTTGCTCGTCGGATCACCATAGAACGTAGTTGCCACTTGTCCCACCACCTGTTCGGTATTTTCCACCTTCACATAAGTCACCTTCTCGTCTGCATCCTCCGGAATCGTCTCGCAAAGAATGGCTACAGCACCCTTCTCCAAGGCTTTGCCAATGTAGTTATGTCCATCAGCCACTGTTCCCCTCACGGCGATGAAAAGATGTCCATCAGCCACTTGGCGAGAATCTATCTGCACACCACAAATGTCCCGCTCCATATCGCCCTTGACCTCAAGGACATCGAGCCTGCTTACGAGAGTCTTCAGTTTCATCATTTTCAATATTATTTAAAGTTTAGAGTTCAAGGTTTAGAGAGGAGTGACGCTTTGTCAGTAAACAAACACAGGGTCATTACCTTCGCCCTTTTCCTTCCATCATTAATTCAGTTCCAAGGTTACCGTCTGCCCCTTCACCACTTTACTGCCGCTCGACACACTCTGACCGACAACCTTTCCCCTTCCTCTCATCCGCACTTTCATTCCCCGATTGCTCAGCGCACAAACAGCATCTTTCGCACCCATACCCAACACATTGGGAACAATGTTGTCACTCACCTTCACGGGCTGAAATTCAACACACTTGCTGCCTGCTGATGCCATTCCCCATTCATAACCTTTACCGCCTTCTGACTTCAATCCCAATTCATGCAACACATATTGAGCCGCAACAACATTTCCATTTTTCACATCAGGCACATGAACTGCTGTCGAATCTTTCGCCAAGTTGATGTCTGTCGTCACATTCTTCGAATAGATGCGCTGTGCTATTTTCGAGAACACAGGACCTGCCTGACCACCACCACTCGCCACATAATAAGCATGGCGAATTGCCACGATACAGGTATATTTCGGGTCTTCCGACGGATAGAAACCACAGAAACTGACCAAGTGCTCGTTGTGTCCAGCCTTATAGCCACCACCCGTTGCCACCTGTGCAGTACCAGTCTTTCCGCTCACATGGAAGTAGGGGTTACCCGCCCTCTTTCCAAGCCCATCCTTGTCGTTCACCACCCGATAAAGGATTCCTCTGATATCATCAAGCGCAGACTGCTTGCAAATATGCGGACGAATAACTTCCACGGGGAACTCTTCCACCATCTCGCCATTTTTCGAGATGCCCTTGGCAAAGCGCGGGCGCACCATCTTGCCGTTGTTGGCAATGGCATTGTAGAACGTAACGGTGCTGATGGGCGGAATCTGTGTTTCGTAGCCGATAGACATCCATGCCAAAGCGGTAGCCGACCAGTTGTCCGACATTCTATACCCACCCTTACTGTCTTTATGAGGCATACGAATATTGGGGTTGGCAGCACCATCGAAAGGTAAGCCCAGCGGAGTGCCGATGCCCACGCGGCGCAGCCCCTCCACAAACTTGTCGGGCTGATTGTGATAGTACTTGTCGATGAGCTTGCTCACACCCACGTTGCTCGACACCATCAACACGTGCGGCACATCAATGGTTCCATATCCACCTCTGTGCCAGTTGTGATCTTTCATCATCGCCCCATACATGTTGCAGATACCGCCTCCTGTTTCCACATAGTCGGTTGTTTTAATGTATCCATCGTCCAAAGCCACGAGGATAGAAGCGGTCTTAAACGTGGAGCCTGGCTCCATCAAGGCTGCCAACGCATAGTTTCTCGCCTCATAATATTCACCGTCATCATAGCGCATCAAATTTACAATCGCCTTCACATCACCTGTCTTCACCTCCATCAGCACCACCACACCCATCGAGGCATCCAGTTCGTGAAGTTTCTCACGGAGCGCACTCTCGCAAATGTCCTGCATGCTCACATCAATGGTGCTCACAAGATCGTAACCATCCACTGGTTCCTTATCCACAATGGAAAGATATTTCGACAACACCTTCTTGTTATGCACCTTTCCTGGCTCACCACGCAACAACGAATCGTAAGCCAGTTCCAGACCAGAACGTGCCGAATCCTTGGCACCAAACATCTCACCCAACGTGCGTCGAGCCAGCGAGCCAAAGGGCTTGTTGCGGTTGTTGCGTTCCTCTGCCACCATACCGCTCCTGTTGCGGTTCTTCAGACTAAAGACCGGCAGCTTTGCCAATTGATGATATTGGATAAAGTTCAACACTGTATGCGGACACACCTCCCAGTAGCGTTTACGGTTTTGCAAACCTTCCACCATATGTGACTTATACTCATCAGCCGTATATTTAGGGCAGATATTTTCCAGACCTCGACAGATGGAATCCATATTCGCCATCCACATCGAATCCTTTTCCGCCAATTGCTTCGGGTCATAGATCTTCTGCTTCTTGCCCGACCCTATCGAATCATACCACCATTCAACCCCCGCCAAGAAATCAACATACACCTTATAATCAGGGAGGCTACTTGCCATCAACTGCCCATCGGCACTCAAAATGTTGCCGCGATTCGGTTTCAGAAGCATCGTGTCACTCACACTGACAGCCCCCACCTTCTTCCACTTCCTATTCTCCACCGTTGCGGTCAAAACAGCCTGGACGATAATAGCAATCATCATCAACGCCGCAATCACCACAATGACTGTAATGCGTGTATTGATATATTTCTTGTCAAATTTCATCGTTCGTCTGTTTTTTCTGTTTTCTGACTCTCTTGCGTCTCACTTGCCTGCTTGTTCACCTCCTGTTCATCGCTGCCGTGCTTCTGTTTTTCCGACTTTTCCATATTCTCCATCCCTGTTGTTTCCATCTTCTTCTGTTCATCCTTTGAGTCTTCATTCTCTTGCACCGCCAACTCCTGTGAATCCACCAACACCTCTTCAAAATCATTCTCTTCCATCTGAGTGTCCCCACCATGATTCTTAATCAAAAAAGGAGGCGTGATGGAATTGTGAAGCAAACTGTCTGGCGTTCCGCGAAGGCTCTTCTCCACGTTCGACTGTCGCGTCAAATTCATCAGTTCGCTTGACTGGGTCAGCACATTGTATTTCACCTCTTGCAAGCGTCCCCGCAGACTATCAATAAGAATTGTATCCTGCTGACTATCATAACGGTTACCCGTATAAAGAATCATCAGCAGTACACAAAACATCACGAACATGATCTGCTTGACCATAAATTTGCTCATCAAAAAATCGCCGCCAAGGATTGATTTAACCGATAACTCACCGATATCATCTCCATCCTCATCGGTAAACTTCCGAATCGCCTCGATTGCTTCCTGTTCCTCTGTTTTCAGTTCATCGCCAGCCCCTAAATCATCTGGAGGAGTTATCTTCAACTCTTCCAACCCAATTTTCTGTTTTTCTTCTTTACTCGACATAGAATCGTTGGGGCTTCTTCTAAAAAACTTTCCTTTAATTAAATAAATAATGTGTAACTCACTTTATCGCCTTTCTTGGGCGTGGATATCCTCTGTAATGATATTGAAATTCAGATTTTTTCAGCAATTCTTAGTTTGGCACTTCTGCTCCGCGGGTTTCTCGTCATCTCTTCATCGCTCGGAACGATAACCTGACGGTTCACTAAACGATACGGAGTGTTCACCCTACCAAAGAAGTCCTTGTCTTCCTCTCCCTCCGCATTGCCAGTCTTCATCACATTCTTCACGATGCGGTCTTCCAACGAATGGTACGTGATCACCACCAATCTTCCCCCGGGCTTCAGCATCTCCGTTGCACCTTTCAACATGTCACGCAAAGCGTCCATCTCATGATTCACCTCTATCCTCAACGCCTGGAACACCTTCGCCAGTTCTTTCTTTTCCCTTTCATTGCGGAAGAATGGTTTGACAATATCCAAGAAATCACCTATTGTCTCCACTTTCTTCGTTTGCCTTGACTTCACAATTGCGGAGGCTATCTTTCGGCTCTGCTTCAGTTCTCCATACAAGTAAAGAACATCCGCCAATTGCTTCTCATCGTATGTGTTAACCACGTCTGCCGCTGTTTTGCCTGCACGTTGATTCATCCGCATGTCGAGTTTCCCTTCAAAACGGAAAGAAAAACCTCGTTCGCTGTCGTCAAAGTGGTGGGAACTCACTCCCAAGTCAGCCAGCAGTCCATCAATTTGTTCCACTCCATGATATTTGAGGAAATTTTTCAGAAAACGGAAATTGCTTCTCACAAACGTAAACCTCTCCTCATCAAACCCGTCCGCATTCTTCTCCGCATCCGCATCCTGATCAAAACTGTACAGATGTCCGTTGACATCCAACCTCGACAGGATTTCCCTGCTATGTCCTCCACCGCCAAATGTCACATCCACAAAAATGCCTCCCGAACCGATGTTCAGTCCATCCACACTCTCCTTCAGCAACACTGGCACGTGATATGTCATCTCTTGTTCAGCCATCCTCTCCAAGTTTCAATTTTCAATGGTCAATCTCTCAACTGTCAAGTCCTCCAAACGCTGCTTCCATCTCATCACCGAGGTCTGCACTATCATCCATCAACTCATCCAACGCTTGCTTACTCCAAATTTCAATTCTGTCCACCATCGCCAAGAAACGCACATCTGCCTCAATCCCTGCATATTGCAGTTTCCTCTTCGAAATCAGCAATCGTCCGTTGCCATCCAGTTCAATCGGTTCCGCATCAGCCTCAAACTTCCTCAACATCATCTGTTGCTTGCTGTTCCACTGGTTTACCTGTCCACGCAACGCATCCAGTTGTTCATTCCACACAGATTCAGGATAGAGCACCAGACATTTCTGGAACACGTCGTTACGAAGCACAAGGCTCTTTTCGCCCTCCGCTTCGAGCACCTTTCTAAACGGTGCGGGCAAGAAAACCCTACCCTTCGCATCCGTCTTGGCTCCGTAGTCACCGATGAATCTGTTTGTCATTTCTCTTTCAAATTTGTTAGCGCTGATTTTCAGTCGTTTTTGACCACACGCATTAAATAATGTGCAAATATAAGTATTATTCCCCACAATTCCCCACACTTTTACACTTTTTTTTCAAAAAACTTATCAACAGGGATGTTAACAACCACGTAATAGATTGATTTACAAACAACAAAGATAAATACAAAAAAGTGGGGGATAATGCGATTGTAAAGCCCGATTTGGCAACTCGACTTTACGATACCGCCATATCCGAACGTGAGTCTTACTCACAAACGAGTTGCAAGCTTTGAAATAGTAAACAAACAAATTTTTTATAGAAATATTTCCTCATTCCAAAAAAAAGTGTTTACTTTGCGAACAAAATCTTTTTACACACATTCTCAAATTTTTACAAAGGTATGAAAAAGAACATTTTGACTCTCGCTGTCATCGTTGCAGCACTCATTTTCGCATTGCCTTCTCAGGCACAAGTTAAGTTCGGTATCAAGGGCGGTCTCAATGTTGACAATGTCAGTATCAAGAACATGAGCAGCAATTTTGACGGAAAGAACCGCACAGGTTTCTTTGCAGGTGTCACTGCTGATGTGACCATCCCATTGGCAGGTCTTGGTGCCGATATCGCATTGCTCTACGACAACAAGGTAATTGGTGTTGTTGAAGACGGCAACGAGGCCAACAAGACTCTTCACTATGTGTCTCTCCCCATCAATGCCAAATACACCATCGGTCTCAGCAGCATTGCCAGCGTCTATTTCGCTACTGGTCCCCAATTTTCTTGGAACGTAGGCGACAGAAACTGGAGACTCTCCAACTACAAAGGATTTGACGACGATTGGGAACTGAAAAAGTCCGAGTTCTCTTGGAACGTAGGTTGCGGTGTCACTGCACTCAGCCATGTACGCGTGGGATACAACTACAACATCGGCATCGGCAAGACCGCTGAAACCACATTCCTCAACACGGCTGGTCAAGCTGTGAAGGGCAAACTGAGAAACAACACTCACCAGATTTCTCTGACTTACCTCTTCTAATTGATGTTTGCTGACATCATACTCCCTATACCATTCGACAGCTTCACATACCTCGTCCCTTCCGACATGGAAACCCGAGTGATGCGAGGCTGTCGAGTTGTTGTGCCCCTCGGCAAGAACAAAATCTACACGGGTGTAGTGCTCAACACCCACAACAACACGCCTGAGGGAGTGGAAGTCAAAGCCATCATAGAGGTACTCGATGACCACCCTGTCGTGAACGAGCAGCAATTCGCTTTCTGGCAATGGATTGCCAACTATTACATTTGTCCTCTCGGTGACGTGATGAAGGCTGCCCTGCCTGGTGCCATGAAGCCAAAAGACGAGGCAGCACTGAAAGAATCGGCCCGTACCCGACGAAGCGGAAAAGCAACAGCCATCACCAGCGACGCCTGCCCATGCAACCCGCTCAATCCTGCGCAAGAGAAAGCCTTTGCGGAAATTGAGACCTCCTTCCTTTCCAAGAACGTCACCCTTCTTCACGGGGTCACTTCTTCGGGAAAGACTGAGATTTACATTCACCTCATCAACAACTACTTGGCTAAAGGCAAGCAAGTGCTCTACCTCCTGCCCGAAATAGCCCTCACCACCCAAATCACCGAGCGTCTCCACCATTTCTTTGGCGACCGCATGGGAGTCTATCATTCCAAGTTTACCGACATCCAACGACTTGATGTCTATAAACGGCAAGCCTCCGAACGACCCTACCAACTCATCCTCGGTGTGCGCTCCAGCATCTTCCTCCCTTTCCAGAATCTCGGGTTGGTCATTGTCGATGAGGAACATGAACAAAGTTACAAACAGCAAGAACCTGCCCCCCGTTACCATGCACGCAATGCCGCTATCATGCTGGCACAAATGTTTGGTGCCAAGACCCTTTTAGGTACCGCCACCCCATCTTTCGAGGTGTATCACTTGTCACACAAGGGACAATACGGTTACGTCCAACTCACCCAACGTTACCGTGACATGCAACTGCCCACCATCGAAATTGTCGACACGAAGGAAGCCAAGCGCAAACGCCAAATGAAGGGTGTGTTTTCCCCCCGACTCATCGAAGTGATGCAAAACGCTCTCGAACGCAAGGAACAAATCATCCTGTTCCAAAACCGTCGCGGCTTCTCCTCCTTCATTGAATGCAAAACCTGTGGATGGGTGCCCCGATGTCCCCATTGTGACGTCACTTTGACACTCCACAAGAAAACCTCCACCCTCACCTGTCACTACTGTGGTTACACAACCCGTATCCCCGAACGCTGCCCCACCTGTGAGGAAGACAAGTTCACCGACATCGGCACAGGAACGGAAAAAGTGGAAGAACAAATAGCCCACCTGTTCGAAGGCATCACCACCCTCCGCATGGACCTCGACACCGCCACCACCCGTACACAATTCGAGCGCATCATCAGCGACTTCTCCGAACACAAAGCCGACATCCTCATCGGTACCCAAATGGTCACTAAGGGGCTTGATTTTGACCATGTGTCCGTTGTGGGCATCCTCGATGCTGACACCATGCTCAACCTACCCGATTTCCGCAGTTACGAGCGCACCTTCCAGACACTCAGCCAAGTGGCAGGACGTGCCGGACGTAACAACACTGCCGGACACGTCATCCTACAGACTCGTTCGGCAGAAAGCGACATCATCCGCCAAATCACCCAAGGCAACTACTGGCAGATGTTCTACACCCAAATGACAGAGCGTCAACTGTTCCACTACCCCCCATTTCGTCGTCTCATCTACGTCTATTTGCGCCACAAAGACGACGAACTGCTTGAGCACCTTGCATCCGACATGGCTGAACGTCTCCGCCAAATCTTCGGAGAGCGTGTCCTCGGTCCCGACCGACCACCCATCGCACGTCTCCATTCCCTTTACATCCGCAAGATCATGCTCAAGATTGAACGACAGACATCCACCGAGAAAGTAAGGAAAAATCTTATCGCCATCCAACAGCAAATGCTCGCCTTACCTGTTGCCAAAAACCTCAACATTTACTACGACGTTGACCCACTTTAGACAGAGGTCACCCCATTTTTGCACTCTTTTCATGCTTTTGAGCATTAAAAATGCTTTATTTCGTTGTGGAACAGAAAAAAATGTCGTACCTTTGCAACTGCTAATATTTTGCCTTATTATGGGCAAGACTAACCAATAGCGAAACATACATACCAAAAACAATCAATAAAAAATCTTTATGAGTTTGAAAATCATTGTACTCGCAAAGCAGGTGCCCGACACACGCAATGTCGGCCCCGACGCGATGACTCCAGAGGGTACAGTGAACCGTGCTGCCTTGCCAGCCGTGTTCAACCCCGAGGACCTGAACGCCCTTGAACAGGCCCTGCGCCTGAAGGACGCTAACCCTGGTTCCACCATCACCATGCTCACCATGGGTCTGCCCAAGGCTGCAGAGGTGCTGAAGGAAGGTATCTATCGTGGTGCCGATGAGGGCATCCTCATCTCTGACCGTCCTCTTGGCGGTGCCGACACCCTCGCCACTTCCTACACACTGGCTCAGGCCATCAAGAAGGTGGGCGACTACGACATCATCCTCTGCGGTCGTCAGGCCATCGACGGCGACACTGCACAGGTGGGTCCACAGGTGGCAGAGAAGTTAGGTCTCACCCAGATTACCTACACCGAGGAAATCATCTCCCTCGACAAGGAAGCCAAGAAGATTGTGGCCAAGCGTCACATCGACGGTGGCGTGGAGACCGTAGAAGGCCCGCTGCCCATCGTGGTGACCGTGAACGGCAGTGCCGCTCCTTGCCGTGTGCGCAACGTGAAGCGCGTGTGGGCCAACAAGAACCGCGAATTCACCACTTGGGGTGCAGCCGACATCGAGGCAGACCCGGCACAGATTGGTAAGGCAGGTTCTCCCACCAACGTGAAGGCCGTGAAGAGCATCGTCTTCAAGGCCAAGGAAAACAAGACCCTCACTTCCAGCGATGCTGATGTGGAGAGCCTGATTGTTGAACTCATGGAATCAAACACTATCGGATAATGAACAACGTATTTGTATATTGCGAACTCGAAGGCAACAAGGTTGCCGATGTGAGTCTGGAACTTTGCACCAAGGGTCGCAAACTCGCCAACCAACTGGGTGTACAGTTGGAAGCCGTACTCATCGGCGCAGGTCTCGATGGTGTTGAGAAGCAAGTTATCCCCTACGGTGTAGATAAGGTGCACATCTTCGACGACGAGAAACTCTTCCCCTACACCTCTCTTCCACACACTTCTGCTGTGGTGAACCTCTTCAAGGAGGAGCAGCCACAGATTTGTCTCCTCGGTGCCACCGTCATCGGTCGCGACCTGGGTCCCCGTGTGTCATCCGCACTCCACTCTGGTCTGACAGCCGACTGCACCCAGTTGGAGATTGGCTCGTTCGACATGAAGGTGAAGGATGCTGAGGGCAATTTCGTTGACAAGCACTACGAAGACCAACTCTACCAGATTCGTCCTGCTTTCGGTGGTTCCATCATCGCCACCATCGTCAACCCCGAGCATCGCCCACAGATGGCAACCGTTCGTGACGGTGTGATGAAGAAGGAAATCCTCGACGAGAACTACAAGGGTGAAGTGGTGAAGCACGACGTGGCCAAGTACATCCCTCTCACCGACTATGTGGTGAAGGTGCTCGACCGCCACGTGGAGAAGGCAAAGCACAACCTCAAAGGTGCTCCTATCGTCATCGCCGGAGGTTATGGCGTAGGTGGTCCCGAAGGCTTCAACCTCCTGTTCGAACTCGCCAAAGAACTTCATGCAGAAGTGGGTGCCAGCCGTGCAGCAGTCGATGCTGGTTGGATTGACCACGACCGTCAGATTGGTCAGACAGGCACCACAGTTCGTCCTAAAGTCTATATTGCTTGCGGCATCTCAGGTGCCATCCAGCACGTGGCAGGTATGAAGGACTCTGGCATCATCATCTCCATCAACTCCGACCCACAGGCACCCATCAACCAGATTGCCGACTACATCATCAACGGCACCATCGAAGAGGTTGTGCCAAAACTCATTAAGTACTATAAAAAGAACTCGAAATAATCATGGCAAATTCCTATACCGATGTTCCTGAGATAAAGTTTCACATGCAGCATCCACTGATGCAGCGTATTGTTGAACTCAAGGAACGCAACTATGCTGACTACGGTCAGTACGACTATGCACCCAAGGACTACGAGGATGCACAGGAGAACTATGACAGCCTGCTCGAAATCACAGGCGACATCAACGCCAACGAACGGCCGTGTGCGCTATGCCAGCAAGACCTACGAAAACCTCGATGCCACCATCAAGGCAGGACTCTGCGGCATGACCATGCCCCGTCGCTACGGCGGTCTCAACCTGCCCAACGTGGTCTATACCGCTGCCAACGAGATCATCGCCGAAGGTGATGCTGGCTTCGAAAACATCTGGTCACTCCAGGACTGCATCGAAACCCTCTATGAGTTCGGCGACGAAGACCAGCGCAAGCGTTACATTCCCCGTGTCTGCGCCGGCGAAACCATGTCAATGGACCTCACCGAGCCCGATGCAGGTTCCGACCTCCAGTCTGTGATGCTCAAGGCCACCTTCGACGAGAAGGAGAACTGCTGGCGACTCAACGGAGTGAAGCGATTCATCACCAACGGCGACGCCGACATCCACCTCGTGCTGGCACGTTCAGTAGAAGGCACTCGCGACGGTCGTGGCCTCTCCATGTTCATCTACGACAAGCGCAACGGCGGTGTCAACGTGCGCCGCATCGAAAACAAACTCGGCATCCACGGCAGCCCCACCTGCGAACTCGTCTATAAGAACGCCAAGGCAGAACTTTGCGGTTCTGAAAAACTCGGTCTGATCAAGTACGTCATGGGTCTGATGAACGGTGCCCGTCTCGGCATCGCTTCTCAGTCAGTCGGAGCAGAGCAGGCTGCTTACGAAGAGGCGATTAACTATGCCCGCGACCGCAAGCAGTTCAGCAAGGAAATCATCCACTTCCCTGCTGTTTACGACATGATTTCTCGCATCAAGGCGAAACTCGATGCCGGTCGTTCACTCCTCTACATGACTGCTCGCTACGTGGATATCTACAAGGCTCTCGACGACATCAGCAAGGAGCGTAAACTTACGCCCGAAGAGCGTGACGAGTTCAAGAAGTACAGCAAACTCGCCGATGCCTTCACGCCACTGGCAAAGGGTATGAACTCCGAGTTCGCCAATGAGAGTGCTTACGACTCCATTCAGGTGCACGGCGGTTCAGGCTTCATGCTCGAATACAAGTGCCAGCGTGTCTATCGCGATGCCCGCATCATGTCCATCTACGAGGGTACCACTCAGTTGCAGACTGTTGCAGCCATCCGCTACATCACTTCAGGCTTCTATGCCAACGTCATCAAGGACTTCGAGGCAGAACCTGTTGCAGCCGAGTACGCAGCCTACGCAGAGCGTATCAAGGCGATGAACGAGAAACTCACCGCTGCCATCGAGAAGGCCAAAGCCCCTGGCAATCAAGACTTCCTCGACCTCTGCGCCCGCAAGCTCTACGAGATGACCGCCTACGTCATCATGTCGCATCTGCTCCTGCAAGACACCCAGCGTGCTCCCGAACTCTTCGGCAAGTCGCTCACAGTCTTCATCAACTACGCCGAGAGTGAAGTGGCAAAGCACAGCAACTACATCAACGCACTCGATGCAGAGCAGTTGGCAAGTTACGTGCAGGAATAAGATACACACATATTTTATAATAAAAGGGCTGGCTCCGACGAGGAAGTCAGCCCTTTTTATGCTAAGGAAAAAACAAAGTCCATATCAACTTTTTCTCAACCAAGTCGCCATGAACTTATCATAAAGTTCATAAACTCCTTGATAGTGAGTCAGCAATTGCTTGGCCAGAAGGATAGAAGCTGCTTTCTGCACACTGCTGGCAGAAGGCAGGTGATGACGTTTCAAGAAAGAAGACCCAGTGATCTGACTTGCCTTCCCTTCCTTGCTGATAGCGATGAAGAGGTCACGCTGCTTAGTTGTGAGTTGGAAAAGCATATCCTTATAGGCTTCCTCATTCTGATGGACGATTTGACTCTCAGCCTTATCAATGTCAGCAAGTGAGACGGTATGACCCTGCGGAGTTATGGCAAATAATTGATTGAGCATCTTCTGGATGTACCATGTGATACCGTCAAAACGTTCGTATATCGTGCTGACCACTCCATCTGCTATATCTTTCCCATAGTCAAGGAAGTGCTTCTTTGCAAAAACCTCATACGCTTCCAGCGGCACAGGTTTCAAAAACATCAGTGACACACTCTGGTAGAAAGGACGAGCAGGGGAAGAAAACATCTCACTCATCATACTTTGTTGTGAGCCCGAAAAGACAAAGACCGCATTACGACACTGCTGAACGTAGGTACGGAGCATTGCCTCCACATTGCTCTCCGGATATTGAGAGATGGTCTGAAACTCATCTATAGCCACTATACATGGCCTCTCCGCTGACTGAAGATAACTGAAAATCTCTTCCAGCGTGAAAACCGGAGATTTGATGTCACCAATGCCAAGATTCCAACTGGCATTGCCCTGTCCATCAAAAGAAATGCCTGTGCGCAACGATGTGACCACTTGCAAAAATTTGTCAATAGCCGCCTGTCCACGAGGTTTCAGCCGCCTCACGATGCCGTGCCCCAACTGATACACCATGTCCTGCAACGTCTTGGTTGCATAGATGTCAATCAAGAACGTGTAGTAATGCTCACTCAAACGAGGATTGGCAAAACAATGGCGAATCAGCCCCGTCTTTCCCATGCGGCGAGGAGAAATCAGTGCTGTATGATTGCCATTCACAAGCAGAGACATCAGTTGTTCCGCCTCAGCCTCACGGTCACAGAAGTATTCTGCCGACTCATATCCATAGGTGATGAAAGGGTTTTCTATCATGGCTACAAGCATTAAATGTTATTTTCGCCACAAAAATACCGCTTTTCCCACAATCCAACAAACTTTTATCCAAAAAAGATAATCTCAAAAGGATAATTCATTAAAGAAAGTCCACAAACCATGCCGAGAGCGAAGTGGCAAAGCACAGCAACTACATCAACGCACTCGATGCAGAGCAGTTGGCAAGCTACGTGCAGGAATAAGATACACACATATTATAATAAAAGGGCTGGCTCCGATGAGGAAGTCAGCCCTTTTTTTGCTCCTTTGAGAATTTTATCAAATGAAGATAATCCTTTCAGGATAATTATTTGGTTGGGGCAAAAAGAAAAAACACACTTTTTCACAAACTTGTGATTCACAAAGTTGTGAAAAGGCGTGTTTTTTCTCTGTTACAGACTGAAAACCACCCTGTTCTTGGCAAATAAATCTTTTGTATGTTCAGTCAAAGGTGAGGTGTGGGAGGTTGTTGACGATGTCCACTGTTTGGGTGCTGACGTTGATGACGGAGAGGAGGAGGTCAAGGATGTAGCGAGGGACCGTTTCAAACACTTCTGTGATTGTTCAATAGACCGTTGTATACAAAGTATCGTTGTTCGTTTGTTTTAGGGGATTCCAATTGTCTGTATAGATCAAATCTATTTCTTTGCCAAGATGTTCGGTAAAGAAGGCTCGTGAATTGCATGTGTACATAGCGACTTTGCAGTTGAAGAGTCGTTTCAGCATTCTTAGACTTTTAATATTGCTTGATGAGTGAACACATATCCAATCTATTTTCGTATGATATTTCAAAGGGTAATAGATGAAATCCCAAAATATTTGTGAATAGTCAAATGTCCAAAGCGACATCATGGGAATATATCCAGCCTTCTTTAATTCAACATAATCTGATAAAGTAAAGGCTTCAACCATTACTTTGTGTCTATTTTGCAGAAATTCGCGGTTCAATATTTTTGTATCGGATATTTTGTCTGTGACAATGATATATGGATGAATCCTTTGTATTTCTATGGCTTGTTGCAAAGTTAAAGGTGTGTATTGTCCCAAAATGCTTTTTCCAAGAAATTCTTTTGTGCTGATGGCCGTTTCAATACTGTCACCAACAAGATTTTTGCAGAAATATGCCCAATCATGCACACAGACAAGGGCACTGTCTGTTGTTAGACTCAAGTCCAATTCCACATATTTGTACCCATTGTTGAGAGACTGCAACAAAGCCTCTTGGCAATTGAGATAAGTTTTCCCATTGATGGCACCTGTGGCATGGGCAATATAATAGTTCTGATTGGAAAGCACATCATCTTGAGGTTGTGGCATGGGAGAAATGAGCCACAAGAACACCCCCAACATCAAAATTACCCCCCCACGAGTATCAATGTAATGTTTCTTAGGAAATGGTTTCGCTTCATCATCAAAGACTATAAGTTTCTACCCCTTTATAACAGGGCAAACGATTACTGAAATAAGGAATACTTCTCCATGTCATCATTGTTCGCAAACCGATAGCCAGCAACATCCATGACGGCATAAATGAATTTATCCGTGCAGAACGGCTTGTTCGTAGAAGACTTTATCTTCTCCATTTTGTCTGGATGAAGTTCTTGGAAAATGGGAGAAACATAGACCATGAATGGTATTTTCTTGCCTTGTGCTTGCGACTCCTCCGTTGCTTTTGCATGTCCAAAGTAGTTGGGGTCAGTGTCGAAAAGATCTAATCCATGGTCGGAAAAGTAGAATACAACAGCATCTTGCTCCTTATATCTATTCATGATGGAGTTGACGACAAAATCGTTGTAGAGGGTGGCATTGTCGTAGGCTGCCAAAAGATTCCTTTGATGTTCTGGATACTCATTGTATTCTGCTCCTTTGAACTCTTCGTAATCATGGGGATAACGTTCTTCGAAGTTCTCATGTTGCCCCATAAAATGATAGAAGATGACATTCTTTTCTTTAGTATTGACCTTTTCTTTTCCTATTAGCCCTCCATCATATCTATTGGCATTCATTTCATTCTCCAGGAAAAAAGTTTCATCGCACAACTGACCATGTCCACTGGGAAGATTATCAAACATACCTTTTTCAGATTGGTTGGAAATCCATGCAGTATAATACCCAGCAATTTTCATCACTTCAATGATATTGGTATGTTCATACCACGGAAGTCCATCTTCATGACCTATTTGATATGTGTTCAACAAATACTTGAAAGCCGCGGTAGTGTGAGAGCAGGGACTCGTTACCTTTTTATAGACGAATAGATTTCCATCCTGCACTTGCCTCGTCAAAAGCGGATTCGTATTTCTTTTATATCCATACAAGGAACTGTGATTGGAAGAGAATGACTCACCCAATATAATAATGATTTGTGAAGGGTGAATGCTATCTGACTCTTCAATTTGAGGGTGAGTGGGGTGATTCTTCAAGTCCACGACTTCTTCAAAATTGAAACTCCACCGTTTTTTGTCCACAAATTCTTCTTGGATAATACCAGAATTGTGCCAGATTGCACAAATAGAAAACAACAGTATCACACCTGCCACTATCCATGATTTCCCCAATTTTACCTTTTGTATTTTAGGAAGCATAAAGGTGATGAAGATGCTGACGGCTATGATAGAGAAGAACAAAACTACTTGCTCCCATGAAATAAATGTGTCAAAGTATTCTTTCGCCTCGTCTGGATTCGTGGCTGCGATAATCTGAATGAAATCGTTAGAGAGCAGACACCCATACACATGATAGCAATAGAGATTCAATATGGCGAACAATGTTGTCAAGATGAAAACAATAGGCTTCAACACCCTTGCAATTTTCTGAAATAGATTGAGCATCACCACAAAGATATATGCGATGATGTAATACATCATGGCGAGATAGACTGCATAAGTAGGATGTCCCAATTGTGAATAGCAATTGGGGAGGGCAATGAGCACCCATAACAATAAGAAATAGAACCAATCCTGTTTGAAAGGAAATAGAAGTTTTTCTTTGAGAAGTGCCAATATGGCACATACATTAAGGCGTTTCGTGCCAGAACACCTTGACATAGGGGAACAATCCTCTCTTTTTAGATTCTCATGCATAGTTGGTCGGACGCTTTTGAAATCTAATTATTCATAAAATTGGGCACAAAAGAAGCGTACCGCTTTCCGTGTTTCATTCCTAAGTTCAGGATTGCGTCCGACCAAAGAGTTAACCTTTACACTGAAATGAAAGGAAAGGGTACGCCCAAACATGAGCGTATCCCGTTCCTCGGGTTCAGTGTTTTGTCTGGTCGGACTATTTTGAACTTAGAACCTTCAGAATTGAATACGATGATTCAATATGCCCACAATGTCTGCGCACGGACGGCATAGGGTGCCGAACGCTTGCAAGGGCAAAAGTACGGAAAAAAAAGAAAAGCCAAAAAGGTTGGGAGGAGTTTTTGTAAAAAAAGTGGATTTATGAGGATAGAGGAGGCCTGTTTTGATACGGAGGGAAAGAAAAAAGGGGAAAGAGTGAAGAGGAAGTGACGTTTCCTTCTGAATCTCCAACCCATCTATGATTAATCGTTTTCCTATTTTTACACTAATTCATCATCCACCGGAATGATGGTATATAGGTTCTTAATCAGAAATTCAACAGCCTCCTGCAAAGGGGACAAATCATTTTGTATGGTGTCCCACACGAGGTCGGAATTGATATCAAAGTAGCCGTGAGCAATATGGTCACGCATCCCCATCACTTGTTTCCATGGTATTTCGGGGCGAGAAGGCAGTAACTGCTTCTTTGTCAGGACATCCACTTTTTTGAAGCCTTCACCGATTGCTTCAAGCAGCATACAATTGGCCGCCAATGTTTTCATCCCATCGGCAGACATGAGCCATGTGTCAGGGCTATCAATGCCCTTGTTCCATTCCTTCAAATCAAGAATGGCATGATGTATCTGCCCAAGATAGTCTTCAACTATTTGCAGTTGCCGATATGATAGTGATGCCATCTCGTTCTATTTGTTCACGGAAAAAAGGACGCATGTGACGATGCTCCTGTATCAAATCAACATCATTGCCCAACAATTCTTTCAGATACTGAGCCGCCGCAATGTGGTTCATCAACTTTGGTGGCATGGTCACAAACAAGTCAACATCACTCCCTTCATGATGCTCGTTTCTGGCCACAGAGCCGAACAGCAACAGAGATGTGATGCCGAAACGTGAGCGCAACTCATCGGCATGAGACTTGATGATATCCACATATTCTTGTCTGGTTCTCATGTTCACTTTAGTTTGTTTTTGCAAATGTACGATTTATTTTTGATGTTCCAAGTGTTTTTGTAAAAAAAGTGGATTTATGAGGATAGAGGAGGCCTGTTTTGATACGGAGGGAAAGAAAAAAGGGGAAAGAGTGAAGAGGAAGTGACGTTTCCCCCCTCTTTCTGTTTGCTAATGTCCTGCCGAATGCCTATCTTTGTACCTCAAAAGGGGTGAGAGTCTCACCTATGGTATAGGTCAGAGTCTCACGTGTGGTATAGGTGAGAGTCTCACCCCTTTTGAGAATCTTAAAGAAAGGAAACGTATGTTAGCAGTAAGGAAAGCAAGAAAGAAAATCGTGCGGCCAGACGGGCTGCACGAGGCATGGGTGTATCAGTCGCCCGCATTGCCTATCGTGACATTCAAGGAGGTGGTGAAAGAGTGTGCAGAATCGTGTGGGGAGCATCCCAGCAAGACGAGAGGTGTAGTGACCGCTCTGATGGATCGCATTGCGCATTATCTGAAAATCGGGCGTTCAGTTCGCATTGATGGTATCGGCACGCTCAAGCCGGTCATCAGTTCGGAATCTGCCGCCACGGCGGATGAACTGGACACCCCAGAAATCAGCATCAAGGGGGTGAAACTGCGGTTCTATCCGCACCAGCCCTTGCAGCAGGCGATTGCGGAGAACGGCTACGAGTACCAGCCGGAACTGGACGACAAATAGAGGGGGGGCGCTTGCTGATGTGACCCCGAAAAGTTGGACACTAAATTAAACATTAATTATTCAACTCTTTATAGTAGTGAGCTCGGTATTGTACCGGGCTCATTCCTTTTAACC
>ONFA01000017.1 GCA_900316975.1 uncultured Prevotellaceae bacterium
TTGGATAAAATTATCGTCAATTATTGGAAATTATTGTCCGAGAAAACAAGCCGCTTGCGGCGAAAAGAAGAGACATCATTGTATAAGATAATTTTGTGTAGTTACTTAAAAGTAATAAATGAAAGTAAAGATTTTAATGGCAATGCTTGCCCTCGTCGGTTTGTCGGCGATGGCGCAAGAGAACGATACAGTGTCGATGCAGGTGAATGACAGCACGGCATTGGTGGAGCAGTCAGATTCTGTCAAGAAGAACGTGAGGGTGTTGTCGGTGAACGCCGAGGTGAGGGACCACTTGACGCACGACATCATCAAGGGACTGAAAGGGGTGAAACTGAACGCTGCCGACAGCACCTTTGTCGATAGCATTTACGGAGGCTACTATGACGAGAACGGATACAAGAGTTCCTACATCTCCTGTGCTGTTCTTAAGCCGGGCAAGTACCTTATCAAGGTTGAGGCCGAGGGCTATCAGACGGTGTATGTGCCGCTTGACATCAAGAAGCTCTACAAGCGGGAGACCTATCGTTCGCTCAAGCCTATCTATCTGAAGCGGATGCCGAAACGCAACGAGATAGAACTGGACGAGGTAGTGGTGAAGGCGACGAAACTGAAGTTCTACATGAATGGCGACACACTCGTCTATAATGCCGATGCCTTCAATCTGGCAGAAGGCTCGATGCTCAACGAACTCGTCAAGAAACTGCCGGGCGTGACGATGGAAAAGGGTGGTGTCATCAATGTGAACGGAAAACCTATCGACACGATGCTGCTGAACGGAAAGGACTTCTTCAACAGCGACCGCGAACTGCTGTTGGAGAACATGCCTGCCTATATGGTGAAGCACGTGACGAGTTATGAACGGGTACCAGACAATGTGAAGGGAAAGCCCGAGGAGAAGTCGGCGAAGAAGCAGCTGGTGATGGATGTGAGGCTGAAGAAGGAGTATGCACGGGGATGGATAGCCAATGCTGAAGGGGGTGGGGGACTCACGTTCCACCGGAATGAGCAGGGCAAGCATGACGGAAAGTTTCTGGGCAGACTCTTCGGCATGCGATTTGACGACCATTCGCGACTGGTGCTCTTTGCCAATGCCAACAACCTGAACGACTACCGCACACCCGGCGAGAAGGGTGAGTGGACGCCCCTGCAGCAGTCGGAGGGTCTGCGAACCACCTACAAGCTGGGTGGCAATTATATGAAGGAACGCGAAGAACGCTACCACTATCAGGGCAGCATGGAGACCACCTACAGCGAGACAGAAGACAGACAGAACTCCAACAGCGCCACATTCCTGGAAGGAGGCGACACCTACGGCAGGTCGTTCAACACGCGGAAGAGTTATGGATGGGACATCAACACTCGGCATTATCTGAATCTTCAGCATGACGAACCCATAGGCGACTTCATCAAGGGACTGTATGTCTATGTCCAACCCTCGGTGAACTACCGGAAGTGGAACCATCTTGGAGACAATGCCAGCACAACCCTGTCTGAAGATGTGGCAAGCCAGTTGGGCAAGGCATGGATGGACAGCATCATGGCACCCGATGCAGGCGGACTGCTGAGAAAGTACGCCATCAACCGCACTCGTTCGAGCAGCAAGAACCAAGGACATAGCACGAACACATATTTTGACTCTGACCTCAACTTCCGTCCTGCCCACAACGACTACATCCGGTTCAGTCTCAACCTTTCCCACAATTACAGCGATTATCTGTCGAAAGACTATGATCATTACCTGCTGGATTATCCCAGTTCCACCACCATGCCTGCTGACTTCCGCAACCGATACACTCCCGTGAAAAACAGGGAGCAGACGCTCAACGTGTCTCCTGGGGTTACTTTCAGTCTTGGCAAGAAGCGTCAATTCGATTTGATTGTCTCCTACAACTTCAACTACAACGACCAAAAAAGCAACAATCCACTCTACCTGCTCAACAAACTGGAGGGCTGGGACAAGGCGGACAGTCACGCACTGGGCACTTTGCCCTCGGTGGATGAAATGCTGAGCACCCTCGATGCTGACAACAGTTCCAATGACAAGACCACGAGGACCTCTCACGAACCATCCATCGCTCTCACAAAGACTTTCTGGGGGCATGTCAAGGATAAAGACGGAAAAGAAATCGAAGACGAAAGCTGGTATGCCTATCTTAATGCACGATTCCGTATGCCGTGCGCCCACGAGAGGATGGACTATCAGCGCGGCACGCAAGTGGATACGCTGATGACACGGAACACCGCACTCTTCAGAATGGATGTGACAGGTTATTATTCATTGTTCAAACGGGGAAGAAGTGTTAATTTCAATTACAGCCTGGAGAGTTCTGCCCCGATGATGACCAACCTGCTGAATATCCGCGATGACAGCAATCCGCTCTACGTCACATTGGGCAATCCCCACATGAAGAACACGCACCGCCACTCCTTCTACGGGCAATACAGTGACAAGTTCGGCAAGACGATGTTCAATGCCAATGCCAATGTGAACATCGTGCAGAACGCAGAGGCGATGGGCTACATATATAATAAGGAGACGGGCGTGAGAACCGTGACACCCGACAATGTGGATGGAAACTGGAACATGAATGCTGGTTCGGGCATCGACTTCCCGCTGACGAAGAATGACAAGTGGCGGGTGAAGGAGAATGCCAACTACAGCTACAACCACAGCGTCGATTTGAACGGCACGAACGAAACCCTCGTCGCTACCCGTTCGGTGGTGAGAACCCATAACGTGACGGAAGACCTCTCGCTGACTTGGCGACCTACGGACAAGATGGAGTTTGGTGCTGGCGGTAAACTGACCTATCAGCATTCCACCAGCGACCGCGAGTATTTCACCAACATCGACGCCTTCACCTTCCAGTATGGTGTGACAGGACAGATAGACTTGCCTTGGAACATGCAGGTGGGCACCGACCTGACCATGTATAGCCGCAGAGGATACAGCGAAGCGTCCATGAACACGAACGAACTGGTGTGGAACGCCCGCATCTCCAAACGTCTGCCTAAACAGAACCTGACCATCCTCTTCGACGGTTTCGACTTGCTGGGCAACCTCTCCAACGTGCGCCGCTACGTCAATGCACAAGGGCGCACCGAAGCCTTCTACAACGTCATCCCCTCCTACGGTCTCCTCCATGTGATTTACCGCTTCAATAAGGAACCGAAGAAAAAATAATTTTTGTCATTTTGTCATTTTGTCATTTTGTCATTTTCGTTGCGAAGGGAGTTGAGGGGAATGCCTGCCTTTTAGAGTTTTAACTCCTTAGCGCAGCGATAACTTCTGAAAGTCGAGATATTTTTGTCACTAAGTTTGGAATATCGTAGATAAAACTGTAACTTTGCAAGGGAAATAAGGAGCAAGTGACCAACAAGTGACCAACAAGGATAGAGCGGAACAGTTGATTGGCATGCGCGACTGGGAAGGACTGGCGCGGATGCTGGGAAGTCTGAGCAATATGGAGTTCAGGCAGATGGAGCGTGTGATGAGGGAGGAGGTGCTGACGGAACTGGAGAATGGACTGTTTTGGGAGACATTGTTACAGGTCATTATGTTTAAGAGGGCGGCGTTCCTGAGCGGGGCGGCAGCGGTGGAACATCTGGCAAAGGAGGGAACGTTGGACTTTGGAGTGGAGAGTGTGGGGAGATTGTATGAGTATCTGAAAGAGAACAATGCGGAGTCAGTGGTGAAAATTTGCAATATCATGTTGCCAGCGATGCGGACAGCGGAACAGGTGATGGCGATGCTGGAGGCGTTTCATGTGGAGAATGAGGTGACACGCCTGTCTATGTTGCTGAAGGTGGATTCTGGCCTTTCTTACTATCTGATTTTCAAAACGCTCAAATTGGTGGAGGATAAGGTCATTGCACGGAAGTGTTGCATGGCACTGATGAAGCGGCAAGATGATAGGGCTTTCAATGCGGTGTGTCTCATTAAGGCTTATTTCGGATTGGATGACTTGCCTGCACGATTCTCGCTGACGATTGAACAGTATGAACTGAGTCATATAGACAGGAACTTCGACACGTTCCAACATGTGCTGAATGGGAAGAGACCACGAGTGTGAGATGGATTAGGGTTAAGAGTTTAGGGTTAAGAGTTTAGGGTTGAGAGTTTAGGGTTAAGAGTTTAGAGATGGAGGCATTGACACTATATGAATTGAACGGGTTGGTGAGGGAGACGTTGGAGTTGACCCTCAGCGATGAGTATTGGGTGAAGGCGGAGATTAGCGAGTTGCGTGTGAACCGCCACTGCTATATGGAATTGGTGCAGAAGGATGCGCGGGGAAACGGTATCGTGGCGAAAGCGAGGGCGCAGGTGTGGTCAAATGTGTGGGCATTCATCCGACCGATGTTTGAACAAACAGCGAGTCAGGCGTTGGCGGCTGGAATGCAGGTGCTGGTGAAGGTGGAGGTGACCTTCCATGAGTTGTACGGGTATTCGCTGAACGTGACGGACATCGACCCCACCTATACGTTGGGTGACATTGCAAAAAGACGTTTGGAAATCTTGCAACGGCTGAAGGATGAGGGCATTGACACGATGAACAAGGAGTTGCCGCTTCCTCGACTTCTACAGCGTGTGGCAGTCATCTCGTCTGCATCGGCAGCAGGGTATGGTGACTTCTGCAACCAACTGAATAACAACCAGCTAGGCTTGGCATTCAAAACCGAATTGTTTGCCGCTGTTATGCAGGGAAATGAAGTGGAGGGCAGTGTAATAGCCGCCCTGAACCGCATTGCGGAGCGGGTGGACGAGTGGGATGTGGTGGTCATCATCCGAGGGGGTGGCGCAACATCTGACTTGCAGGGGTTCGACTCGTTGCTGTTGGCAGAGAACGTGGCACAATTTCCGCTACCTGTCATCACTGGCATCGGGCATGAACGTGACGATACGGTGATTGACATGATTTCTCACACCCGTGTGAAAACGCCCACGGCGGCTGCTGAATTTCTGATTCACCATCAGGAGGAGGAACTGGATGCGTTGGAGGATTTGTCTGCCCGTTTGACAGGACAGGTGACTTGGTTGCTACAAAACGAGACAAACCGTCTGAAGTTGCTTGCCGGCAAGATTCCGATGCTCTTCACAACGGTTCGGGCAAGAGAGGAGATGCGCATGCACAGGCTCTCGGCATCGTTGGCAAACAACAGCATACAGAATATCGAAAAAGCTAAGGGAAAGGTGACGCTGCTGGACAAGCAGATGGGACTTTACGCATCCTTGTTCTTACAGAATGAACGGAAGTGTATTGAACTGTTGGAGAGCAAGTTGGAAAGTGCACATCCGAACAGAATCCTTCGTTTGGGTTTCAGCATCACCCGTGTGGAAGGCAAGGCTGTGAGGAGTGTGGATGAAGTGAAAGAGGGTGACGAGGTTAAAACTATATTGGCATCAGGAACATTCAAATCGACAATAACATGGAAACAGAAATGACTTACGAAAAAGCAATGAAACGCCTTGAGGAGATTGTCAAAAAGATTGAGAGCGGGGAGATGGACATTGACTCGCTGGCTGCCAATCTGAAGGAAGCAAAGGGCTTGGTGGAGTATTGCAAGGAGAAGTTGACAAACGTAGAGGCGGAAGTGAACAAATGTCTTGATATGTGAAAAAAGCGTAATTTATTGCAAATCTTCTTGTGAGACCTAATTTTTTTTCCTAACTTTGCATCGAAAATTTGGTTTAGGCTACCTGCGCCTCCTTCAAAAGGGTGGAATGGTTGTCTTCCCAAAACTCAACCAAAAAAGAAAAAGAGACAATCGGAAAACAATGGAGAAAACTCTTGTAATCTTGAAGCCAGGTGCAGTACAGCGCGCACTCGTAGGCGAAGTTACTGCCCGCTTTGAACGTAAAGGCTTGCGCTTGGCTGGCATGAAGATGATGCAACTGACAGATGAACTGCTCAATGAGCACTATGCCCATCTTGCTGGCAAACCCTTCTTCCAACGAATCAAGAATTCCATGATGGCTTCTCCTGTTGTGTGCTGCTGCTATGAGGGTGTGGATGCAGTGGAGACGGTGCGCTCGATGACGGGCAGCACGAACTCAAGAAAGGCTGCTCCGGGTACGATTCGTGGCGATTTTGGTATGAGTTTTCAGGAGAACATCATTCATACTTCAGATTCTCCCGAGAATGCAGTGATAGAACTGAACCGATTCTTCAAGCCAGAGGAAATCTTTGATTATACACCTGGCGTATTCCAGTACTTGTATGCTAATGACGAGTACTAACATTCATTTCACCTATCTAATAACCCCCTAAAAACTAAAAAAAGTGGATTTCTCAACAATTAAAAAGACAGTCGGCATTTTCGTTCTTTCAATGGTAGCAGTGAGTGGCTTCGCTCAGGACATCATCGCAAGACAGGCTCCTTCCGACAAAAGACTCAAAGACATTCGTAACGTAAAACTCAACAATACAGCGGCTATCTCGGCTGACCTCAATAATCCTGCAGCAAATATTTACACGGACTGGACTGACAACTTGAGAGGTTGTACGGGTTCTGTTCCTGATAACTACAAGATAGACTTGAGAGGGTTCTGCATGCCTACTCCAAGCCGCAAACTCAATTCGCCATTCGGTCCTCGTTGGGGGCGTCAGCACGAAGGTCTTGACATCAAGGTGTACATCGGCGACACCATCCGCGCAGCATTTGACGGAAAGGTGCGTATTTGCAAATACAATGGCAGTGGTTATGGCTACTACATCGTGATTCGTCACCCCAATGGTCTTGAAACGCTCTATGGTCACTTGAGCAAGCAGATTGTGAAGAAGGATCAGGTTGTTCGCGCTGGTGAGCCTATCGGCTTGGGCGGCAACACGGGTAAATCTACAGGTTCTCACCTCCACTTCGAAACTCGTGTGTTGGGACAGCCTATCAACCCTGCGTTGATATTTGACTTTGAGCACCAGGATGTGACGGGCGACTATTTCATTGTACAGAATGGCATCTCGAAGGGAAATGTGGCACGTAGCGCTAACAGCATTAATGCGAATTCGGAAGGTGGCAATAGAACTGCTGCACGCAAATAATCCCCAAGTAGTTTTTTACATTAACTATCATATACGCCATGCAATACCATGTTGCTTGGCGTCTTTTTTTTACCAAAATACTAATAATTCCTAATTCCTAATTCCTAATTCCTAATTAATTTGTACCTTTGCACATCTTTTAAAAAGAACAATGGATACTCAGCAACAATTCAAGCAAGCCATGGCAGGTTGTCGCGACATCTTCAAGAAGAAGTTGCACGATTACGGAGCGGCATGGCGTATCATGAGACCTTCCTCGGTGACTGACCAAATCTTCATCAAGGCCAATCGTATTCGTAGCCTTGAGGTAAAAGGTGTGTCGTTGGTTGGCGAAGGTATCTATCCGGAGTTTCAGGCCATTGTGAATTATGGCATCGTGGGACTGATTCAGTTGGAACTGGGTTATGCTGAGACGGAGGACATGGATGCAACGAAGGCGATGGAGTATTACGACAAGTATGCTCAGGAGGCTCTCGAACTCATGCTCCGTAAGAATCATGACTACGATGAGGCTTGGCGCTCGATGCGCGTGAGCAGTTATACTGACCTGATTCTCATGAAACTCAATCGCACGAAACAGATTGAGGGGCATGATGGTCAGACACTCATCTCTGAGGGCATTGATGCAAACTACCTCGACATGATTAACTATTCCGTCTTTGGACTCATAAAACTTACCGAAGCCCAGCATGACACCCAAAACTAAGTCACGGCTGCTGATCGTCGGGGTGAATGTGTGCCGCCTGCTTTTGGCGGGAACATTTATCTTTAGTGGATTTGTCAAGGCAAACGACCCGCTTGGCACTGTCTATAAGTTGGAGGATTATATGCGTGCGATGGCGTGGTTCACGTTGCCTGACACTTTCTTGTTGGGATGTGCGGTGATACTCGCCTGTTTCGAGTTTCTGCTGGGTGTGTGCATTCTTTTCGGCATGAAGAGGAGGACGATGTCGGGCGTCACACTCATCTTTATGGTGTTGATGACGCTCTTGACGGTCTATATAGCCATAGCCAATCCCGTGGAAGACTGTGGGTGTTTTGGCGATGTGCTGATATTGAGCAATGGCGCGACATTGGCAAAGAATGTCGTATTGTTGGGGGCGGCAGTGCTGGTCAGCCGTTATTATCGGTTCCAGAAGGATTTCCTGAATGCGTCAGTGAAATGGCTCATTGCCTTTGCCTCCCTTTGTTTCATCATCGGCTACGCCATCTACTGCATCATCTGCCTGCCTGTGTTCGACTTCCGTCCCTACAAGGTCGGCACGAATCTCAGGGAGGCCGTGACAGCCACGCAACAGCAGTTTGACGTGGCCATCATCTATGAGAAAGACGGGAAGACCTTGGAACTTAGTGCGGAGGATGAAGATCCCGACTCCACGTGGACTTATGTGGAGACTCGGCGAAGAGAAGTGGGAGTACAAGACCTTGCGGCGGCAGATTTTTATGTGGAAAATGACGACAAAGAGGACATTACGGAAGACATACTCTATGCCGATGGCTATACCTTCTTGCTTGTCATTCCCGATTTGATGCATGCCGATGAAGGTTGTGTGGATAAGGTCAACGAAGTGTATGATTATGCGAGAGAGCATGGATATGGTTTCTATTGCTTGACATCGTCAGACAGTCAACGTGCACAGACCTACTGGAGCGACCATACTGGTGCTGAGTATGGTTATTGCATAGCAGAGGAGCGGATGTTGAAGACGGTGGTTCGTGGACACCCAGGCATGGTGCTTCTCCACGATGGCGTCATTGTGAAGAAGTGGAGCAACTACAACCTGCCCGGCGAGGAGGAACTGAACGAACAAATAACGAAACAACAATCATAAAAAGTTTAACTCATTAAAAAGTAATTAGAATTATGGCAAAGAAAATTGTTGCAGGAAACTGGAAGATGAACAAGAATCTTCAGGAAGGTATTGAACTTGCAAAGGGTTTGAATGAGGCACTTGCTGCCGACAAACCAAACTGTGGTGTGATTATCTGCACTCCATTCATCCACCTGGCCAAGGTGTCTGAAATCATCGACCACAACATCATCGGTCTCGGTGCTGAGAACTGTGCAGACAAGGCTTCTGGTGCTTACACAGGTGAGGTTTCTGCAGAGATGGTGAAATCTACAGGTGCTGAATACGTGATTCTCGGTCACTCTGAGCGTCGTGAGTATTACAACGAGACTCCCGAAATCCTGAAGGAGAAGGTGGAGTTGGCTCTCGCTAACGGTTTGAAGGTGATCTTCTGCATCGGCGAGTCTTTGGCACAGCGTGAGGCTAACGAGCAGAACGCTGTTGTGAAGGCTGAACTCGAAGGCAGTGTGTTCCATCTCTCAGCAGAGCAGTTCAAGAACATCGTCATTGCTTATGAGCCAATCTGGGCTATCGGTACAGGTAAGACTGCTACTGCAGATCAGGCAGAGGAAATTCACGCTTACATCCGTTCTGTCATCGCTGAGAAGTATGGCAAGGAAGTGGCTGCTGAAACTTCTATCCTCTACGGTGGTTCATGCAAGGCTTCCAATGCTCCTGAACTCTTCGCAAAGCCCGACATCGACGGTGGCCTCATTGGTGGTGCATCACTCAAGGTGGCTGACTTCAAGGGCATTATCGACGCTTGGAAATAATGTCGTTTCTCCCATAGTACTTCTTCGGAAGTACTGCAGTACTGCATGGAAAGTACTCCAGTACTTCTGGGGAAGTACTGGAGGGGCAGACGCTAAAAGGTCTCATCAATATACAAAAACAACATTCATTCTCAATCCTAAAACTCAAATGAAAAGACTTCTCATTCTCACATTATCTATTTTACTATGTACCATCACCATGTCTGGACAGGATTTCACCGACCACCTTCAAAGTGCGGTTTCAGGGCAAGGCACAGTGACGGTACACCAGGACTCCATTCTCGACGATATGGTGAACGGAAAGAAGCAGTTCGTTCCTGAGAAAAAGGAGGAGAAGAGAGACCTTCCTGGTATTCCGAAGGGAAAGAAAACCAAGGCACGTGGCTATCGCATCCAAGTGTATTGGGGCGGAAGCACCCGTGCCGACCAAACCAATGCACAGCGTGCTGGCACCAGAGTGTCCACCATTTTTCCCGAGTTGCGGGTCTATACCACGTTTGAGTCACCCAACTGGCGATGCCGTGTGGGCGACTTTGTCACCCGTAAGGAGGCGGATGACTATCTTGACAAACTGAAGAGTGCTCGGCTTGCCCAAGGTGCCATTATTGTCAAGAGTGAGGTATATGTCTATCAATAACATTATAAGAAGAAATGAATAGAGAAGAACAGGTAGAGATACTGAAGGAAACTTGCAGAAAAAACCTTGAAGTCATAGGTGAAGACCCTCAGCGCGAGGGGCTTTTGAAAACTCCAGAACGTTTGGCAAGGACTTTCCTCGAACTGACCAAAGGTTATTCGATGGACCCTGTCGCCACCCTTCGTTCGGCGATGTTTCAGGAGGATTACGACCAGATGGTGGTGGTGAAAGGCATTGAATTTTATTCTCTCTGCGAACATCACATCCTGCCTTTTTTCGGCAAGGTGCATGTGGCATATATTCCCAATGGAAACATCGTCGGTCTCAGCAAGATACCACGTATGGTTGACATCTTCTCTCATCGTTTGCAAGTGCAGGAACACCTTACTAAACAAATCTGTGAGTGCCTTCAGCAAGCCCTCAATCCGCTCGGAGCCATCGTTGTCATCGAAGCCCAACACATGTGCATTCAGATGCGCGGCATCGAGAAGCAGGGTTCCTCCACCACGACGATGTACTATACTGGCGTTTTCGAAAACATTGAGAAGCGCAAGGAATTCATTAGTTTAATTAGGAATTAGAAGTTGCCATGCGGGATGTAGGCATCGCGTTAGCCAATTCCTAACTCCTAATTCCTAATTCCTAACTCCTCACCCTTATGATTCCACAATCCACCATAGACCGAATCGTAGATGCCGCCAACATTGTTGACGTCGTTTCCGACTACGTCACGCTTCGCCGTGCAGGCGCAAGTTACAAAGGATTGTGTCCTTTCCACGACGATAAGACCCCGTCGTTCTCCGTTTCCCCAGCCCGTGGTGTGTGCAAGTGCTTCAGTTGTGGAAAGGGAGGCAACTCCGTCCATTTCATCATGGAGATGGAGCAGATGAGTTATGTTGAGGCACTAAAGCATCTGGCGAAGAAATACGGCATTCCTGTCGAGGAAGAGGAAATGACTGATGAACAACGGCAGCGAATGAACGAGCGTGAAAGCATGTTTGCTGTCAATGAGTGGGCTGCCAAGTATTTTAGCCAGACCATGATGAACAATCAGGACGGACGTGCCATCGGACTTGCCTATTTCCGTAGCCGAGGTTTCCGTGATGACATCATCGCTAAGTTCCGTCTTGGTTTCTGTCTTGATGCGCCAACAGCCATGTCTGACGAGGCAAAAGCCAAAGGATATAACGAGAAATACCTCATTGATACAGGGCTCTGCGTCAAGCGCGACAATGGCACCATATATGACCGTTTCCGTGGACGAGCCATGTTCCCGTGGGTGGCGGTCAATGGCAAGGTCGTTGCCTTTGGTGGTCGTGTGCTCGATGCTCGAACCAAAGGCGTCAGTCAGAAGTATGTGAACTCCCCGGACTCTCTCATCTACCACAAAGCCAACGAACTCTATGGTATCTTCCAAGCCAAAAAGCAGATAGCCAAGGAGGATATGGTCTATATGGTGGAAGGCTATACCGATGTGCTTGCTATGCACCAATGTGGCATAGAGAATGTGGTGGCGAACTCTGGTACAGCCCTTAACGAAGCACAAATTCATCTTCTTCACCGTTTCACCAACAACATTACCCTCCTCTACGATGGTGATGAAGCGGGTATTCATGCTGCCACACGCAGTACAGATATGCTCTTGGCGGAAGGCATGAACGTGAAGATTCTTCTTCTGCCTGATGGAGACGATCCTGATAGTTTTTCGCGGAAGCACAATGCACAGGAATTCAAGGAATATGTGGCTGCCCATCAGACAGACTTCATTCTTTTCAAAACGAATCTCCTGCTTAAGGATGCACAGCGTGACCCCATCAAGCGCGCCCAACTCACAGAAGACATTGTGAAGAGCATCGCTGTCATTCCTGATGAAATCATCCGCTCTACTTATGTGCATGAATGTGCTGAAATCCTCAATATGGATGAGGCCATTCTTATGCGTGGAGCCAACAAGAATCGTGCAGCTATTCTCGAAAACATGAAGAAAGAGGCGCAGCGCGAACGGGAACGTCAAGCCCGTCTGTTGGGTGCAGAGCAGACCGTCACTACCGACCTTAATTCCCCCTCACCAATGGATGGCGAATCCTCTGCCACTGACTCCTCCCATCTTCCTCCTCTCCCAGATGACATTCCTCCCTCTGAAGCCCTTCCTGCAGGAGAAGGCTTCCCTGACTCCACGATTTCTACCACCCCTATCATCACCAAACAGCATCAATCCGAGCAACGCTTCATCGGTCTTGAACGCCTGATGATGGTGCTTGTCACCCGTTATGGCGAACGACTCATCGACGGAGAAGACGGAAACGGAAATCCTATACAAATAGCCCTGGCTGACTATGTGCAGGGAGACCTTGCCTTCGATGGCATCGAACTCCGTTCACCGCTCTATGCCAAGATGCTTGCCCTCACTTGTCAGCATGTCCACGAAGAAGGCTTCATCGCCAGCAAGTTCCTTCTCAACAATCAAGATGAGGACATCAGCCGTGAAGCAGCCGACCTCATCAGCGATCGCTACCAGCTTAGCAAGGGAAATCAGATGACCCAGACAGAAGATGAACGTATGGGGACTGAACTCAACCGTCTCCTGATTGACTACAAGAATGCCATCGTGGAAGAAGAACTCAAGCAGTGCAATGCCGACCTTACCCGTCCCGAGGTGAAAGAGGACATCAACAAGACTCTTGACACCATGCGGCGCATCAAGGAATTGGGAGAAATTCAACGGCAATTAGCCAAGATGCTTGGGGATAGGGTGGTGGTGAAGTAACATCCGAGAGATTCCAAAAACTGAAATATTCAACGTTTTGAACATCCTTAGCCAAGACATCAAGTATCTGCAAGGCGTAGGTCCCAATCGTGCCTTGCTGCTCGCCAACGAACTCGGAATCACTACCGTTGGCGACCTCTTGGCTTATTACCCCTATAAATACGTTGACCGTAGCAGCATCTACAAGATTAGCGAGATAGATGGGAATATGCCATACGTGCAGTTGTGTGGACAGATTTTTTCGTTCGACACCATGGGGGAAGGGCGGAACAAACGCCTCATCGCCCATTTTGCAGATGGAACGGGAAGCATAGACTTGGTGTGGTTTCAAGGCATCAAGTATGTTGCAAATAATTATGACTGCCGCAAGCCTTACATCGTATTCGGCAAGCCAACAGTGTTTAATGGACATATACAGATAGCACATCCAGAGATTGAGAACGCACCCGAGCATCTGAAAGTGATGGCACGGACTACGGGCAACCTGTTTGAAGGGGCATCCTCCAACCAGAATCTGCAAGAAGCGGAACTCGAAGCGCAGCCCACCGTGTTTAAGGGTTTGTGTCCCTCCTACAACACTTCGGAGAAGATGAAACGTAGTGGGTTGAACTCTGCTGCTATGGCGAAACTGACAGCCAATATGTTCAAACTCTTAAAGGAACCGTTGCAGGAAACATTGCCACCCTATATTGCTCAGCAACATCATCTTATGTCCTATAATGATGCTGTGCGCAACATTCACTATCCTTCTTCGCCAGAGGCACTGCGTCATGCACAACTTAGGCTCAAGTTTGAGGAATTGTTCTATGTGCAGTTGAACATCCTGCGCTATGTAAAAGACCGCCAGTTGCGTTATCGGGGCATCGTCTTCGACACCATTGGCGAGCATTTCAATGGTTTCTTCTACCATTATTTACCCTTCCAGCTGACCAATGCTCAGAAGCGGGTCATCAAGGAAATTCGCGCCGACATGAAGTCGGGACGACAGATGAACCGTCTCTTGCAAGGTGATGTGGGTAGTGGCAAGACGCTTGTGGCACTGATGGTGGCACTTATCGCCATTGATAATGGTTGTCAGGCCTGCATCATGGCACCTACCGAAATTCTTGCCGAGCAACATCTTGACACCTTGCGTGAGTTCTTGGGTGACCTCCCCGTAAGTGTCGAACTCCTCACTGGTGCAGTGAAGGGAAAGAAACGAACAGCGGTGCTTGAGGGACTTGTTACGGGTGATATCCACATTCTCGTCGGCACTCATGCTGTCATTGAGGACAATGTGCTTTTCCATAAGTTGGGACTTGTGGTCATTGATGAACAGCATCGTTTTGGGGTGGCACAACGTGCTAAACTCTGGATGAAGAATGCCGTACCGCCCCATGTGCTTGTCATGACGGCAACGCCCATACCGCGTACACTCGCCATGACTCTTTACGGCGACCTCGACGTGAGCATTATTGACGAACTGCCTCCTGGCCGCAAACCTATCCGCACCGTTCATATGTTCGATGCCCACCGTCCGCGCATCTATCAACTCATGAATCGCGAACTCCAACTGGGTCGCCAAATCTATATCGTCTATCCTCTCATCAAGGAGACCGAGAAGATGGACTTGAAGGATTTGGAAGCGGGGTTTGAGGAAATCAGCAAGGCCTTCCCCGACTACAAAGTGAGCAAGGTACACGGCAAGATGAAATCTGCCGACAAAGATGCTGAGATGCAACGCTTTGCTAACCACGAGACCCATATTCTCGTCTCCACCACCGTGATAGAGGTGGGTGTGAACGTGCCCAATGCCTCCGTCATGATTATCGAGAATGCAGAACGTTTCGGCCTCAGCCAGTTGCATCAGTTGAGAGGCAGAGTGGGGCGTGGAGCGGATCAAAGTTACTGTGTGCTCGTCACTAAATTCGAGATAGGCGAAACTACCCGCAAGCGTATCCAAGTGATGGTCGATACCACCGATGGCTTTGAAATAGCCGAGCAAGACCTCAAACTCCGAGGTCCCGGCGACCTTGAAGGCACCCAGCAGTCGGGCATGGCCTTCGACCTCAAAATAGCCAATCTTGCCCGCGATGGCCAAATCCTCACTATCGCCAGAGACACCGCCCAAGCCGTCATCGTTTCCGACCCCGAAGAGAGGAATCCTCAAAACGACATCCTCTGGAGAAGATTGAGAGAGTTGAGGAAGAGTAACATCAATTGGGGCGCTATCAGTTAAGAATGGATGTGCATCGGGGGAAATATTTGTGCGAGGCATTGAATAAGAAAATCTAAAACCATTTTATATGAAAAATGTGACCGTAAGATACTTCATGTTGTGGCTGGCTTTCATCTGCACCACTATCATGTTCTGCCAAGAGGAGACTGCACCAGCAGCCCCTGTATCCATGCTTGACTCGTTAAAGGCAGTCAATGACTCGATAGTCAGTGAATTGCGAAGCCAAGTGCAGGAGTTGAAACTGCAGGGCATCATGATGCAGGAACAATTGGAACTGACGGGTAAGAGTGCGAAAGAGGATTCTTTGCGACAAGCGGAACGTAAGGCAAGGGTGGATTCGCTGCGCAATGTTACCCCAGGCGCGCCACTGATTGTTGAGGGGGATACGCTTCTTGTCATTTATGCCAGAAAAGGTGGCATATTGCCTGAAGCGAGAGTGTCATCGGCGAAGAGCAAGATTTACGAAGTGGGCAAGCGTCTGACAATGTTTGCAGATTCTGTCTATGTGTTTGACAGTGAAGTGTCCTCCGATGTGATGGTGGGCGAAGAGGTCATTCTCAGTGTTACCGACCTCGATGCCTTGTGGAATAATACGGAACGGCTTGCTTTGGCAGAACAATACCGCGAATTCATCAGTGAGAAAGTGCATCAGTTGCACGATACTTATGGCTTGCAGCAGAAGTTGCAGAGTCTGGGTTGGGTGGCACTCATCATTGCGGTGATGGCGCTTCTCATCTGGGGCATCATCTGGCTGTTCCGCCTTTGGAAATTCAGCATCACCCGTAAATTGCTTCGCACCATCAAGTCGGTCAGCATCAAGAACTATCCTTTGCTTGACACTCATCGCCTTGGCATTGCCATCATCTTTGTTTTCAATCTGGTGCGTTTACTCCTTATCCTCCTGGTGCTACTTGTGGGCATCACCTTCATGTTCTCGTTCTTCCCTGAGACCAAGACTTTCACCTACACTGTCTTTGGCTTTATTTGGGATCCCCTCACCGACATTCTCAAGTCCATTGTCGCTTACCTGCCCAAACTTTTCAAGATTGTCGTCATTGTCATTTGCTTTCACTATCTGTTGAAACTGGTTCGTTACTTTGCCAATGAGATAGCCAGTGGTCGACTGAAAATCAACGGATTCTATGCTGATTGGGCTGCACCGACCCATACCATTTTGCGTGTCTTGCTTTATTCCTTTATGTTGGTCATGATATGGCCCTTGTTGCCCAGTTCCGACTCTGAAATTTTTCAGGGCGTGTCGGTCTTCATTGGTGTGGTGGTGTCGCTGGGTTCCACTTCGGTTGTGGGCAATGTGATGGCAGGACTTGTGATGACCTACATGCGTCCTTTCCGTATAGGTGACTATATCCGCTATGACGACACTGAGGGAGAGGTGATCGAGAAGAGCATGCTTGTCACACGCATTCGCACTCGCAAGAATGAGATTGTGACCATCCCTAATTCTAACATGATGAGTTCACAGACCTCTAACTTTACGCTTTCGGCACAACGATATGGTGTCATTGTCCATACGAAAATCACCATTGGCTACGACGAGCCGTGGCAGAAGATTGAAGCCCTCTTGCTCGAAGCAGCCGACAAGACCGATGGCATCAAGAAACACCCAAAGCCATTTGTCCGCATCACGACCCTCGATGATTTCTATGTGGAGTATGAAATCAATGGTTGTACCGAACGTGCCAAGACGATGCCTGCTGTCTATTCAGCACTTCACCAAAACATTCTCGACACGATGCATGGGGCAGGGGTGGAAATCATGTCGCCTCACATTGAGGCACAGCGTAATGACCTGCCCATACAGATTCCCCAACAGAAACCCTAAAAAATCGTACCCCTCGACTACGGCACATCGTAGTCGAGGGGTACGGCATAGTGTACCCGATGGGTACGCCTGTGTTCACTTTGTCTGCTTCACTTTTCCGTTGAAGTATTTGTCCAGGCGTTGGTATTCCTTTTTTGTCAGCCGCATGAAGCTGCCGTGCTGAGGCCCGGTCACACCCTCGATATCGACAGGGTCGTGGAAGCCCTTTAGAAACTCATCCGTCTGGCAGATGCGGTAGTGCTTCGGGCGGTCGCTATACTGAATGTAAGCCACACGCCAACCTTTCTCGCCTACGATTTGGAAGGCGCTGCTGCCTTCGCACTTCTTCTTGCCTTCGAAACTGACAAAGTCCTTTTCGTCTGGCTCAGGCCACGGACCAATGAGTTTGTCCGCTTTTGTCTGGAAGATGCCAGGATGTCCACCTTCCTTCTTGATGAGCATGTGATACTTGCCGTCACTCTCCAGATAGTTGATGTCGGCATCGATGGTGGCATAGCCCCAATCGAAGAGGATGCGTGGCTTGGTCAACTTGGTGAACGATTTGTCGGCATAACTATACACCATGCGGTCGTAGTTGTCACCTTCGTTCGTGCTCCAGATGGAATAGTAGATGAAGTAGCCACCCCGTTCACCGTTTGTCCATACATAGTTTGGATCCCAGAAGATTTGAGGAGCCCACACGCGATTAATCTTTTTCCAGTCGGCTATGATGTCGGGGCTGTCAGGGTCGCAGAAAATCTCGTTCCCCTTGCGAAAGTCGAAGGTGGTGGATGTCCAATGGATAAGGTCATCGCTCTTGAGCAGATTGATGCCATAGTTGAACCATTCATGACTTTTCGCTACACACATGTCGGTGGTCACCATCAGGTAACCTTTGCCTGAATCGGACTTGCGGCATACGTAGGCATCGCGTTGTCCACCTTCGATGCCTGCCAGTTGCGATGCATCCATAATGGCTTTGCCCCCATTCAGATCATGGTAATGGAGTCCGTCGCGGCTCAAGGCATATGCAGTGAATTCTCCATTGTCGCTCATGTGGCAATAGAGGTAACCATAGGTGCCTTTTTGAATATTTTGTGCCGGAAGAGTTGATGTGGATAGGGCAATGAGGATGCTTGCGAGAAGTGTTTTGCTTGAGGTCGTCATAGTTAGCCGTTTTTTAGTGCGTATTCGTGAAAGAGGTATCTAGTATTATCTGGTGAGGGTGAAAGACATGCTGACACCGAAGTCGGCATTGGTGGTGGGATAGGAGGACTGGGAAACGAGTGGCACATTTCTCTGCCAATCGAAAAATCCAGAGAGGGTGAGGAGCCGGCTGAAGGTATAGTTGGCACTGAACTGCAGGGAGTAGGCAGTGGCACCGCTGGTGGCAGTGGTGATAGCGGTTTGTATGTTTCGGTTTAGTGCATTCTGCATACGGTATTTGAAGTCCAATTTCATGTTGAGGTCGTGGCTGACATTGTTGCGTGTGCGTTGGTTGGTGTTGGTGTCGTTCTTTTTGTTTTTCGACTTTGACTTCCTGCCTTCGTTGCTTTGGATGCTTTTGGCTCCGAAGAGGTTGAGGTCTTTGATTTTATATTCCATGCCCACAGTGATGTCGTTGGAGAAGTTTTCGGTTAGTGCGACACTGGTCATGGACAGGTTGAGTGTGCGTGTCTTGTCGTATTGAATCTTAGCAGTGATGTCATTATTGAAAGTCATGCTCACTCCAAAGAAAGGCGAGAAGGACTCGTTGATGCTGACAGTGGAAACATTGTACATGGACGACGGAATGGGGTTGCCCGTGGTGACGTCGCGGATGAAGCCCCATCCGTTCATGTATTCCATGAAGTTGGAGTAGGAGTTGTATGCTCCGACAGAGTAAACACTCTTGTAGGCATGGTTGATGTTGAAACTCTTGAAATGGTCGGCAAACCACGGCGAAACCTTGGTAAGTCCACTGTAGGTGAGACTCCAGTTGGGCATGAGTCGAGTGATGGCTGGGAAAATGTCGAGTGGGGAGGAGAGGGCATTGCCTCCACAGTATGCGGAAAGGAAGGCTGGCACCATCACATCGGCTGAGTAGAGTTCCACGCCACCGTTCTCTGCATTGTATGCTTTGCCAGCCCATTCGCTACCCGCAGCCTTGGGGTAGGTGGTGTTGGCATATCTTGTCTCGATGCGGTTCTTGATGATGGGCAGATTGTGGAGGAACTTCTCGAAGTGCTTGGAGTGATAGTTGTTGTTGATGGTGCCTGCCGACTCGAAAGCCGAACCGATGGACATGACAGTCATGGAGAAACTGCCGCTTTGGGTGGTGGGCATGTTTTCGTACATGAACTGGATGCTCTTGGATTTGTTGACGGTACGAGTGGCGGTCAAGTCAATCTTGAAGTCTTTGAAAGGCTCAAGAGTGGCTCTTAGTTGCAGATCTTCCATGGCTGCGGTGGTGGCAGGAGTGGTGATGTTGCTGTTGCTGTCGTTCTGCATGAGCCACCCATGACGTGCAGCCTTGTCGATGTAACTGTCGCCGACGGCTCCGAGAGCGAAAGGTATTCCAGGGGAGAGCATGCCGTCAATATGTTTTTGTCCGAAAGCGTCACCTACTTCTGTGCGGAATCCTGGCAATGTGAGTGCATAGGTGTTACGGTAGGAGATGCTGGCATTACGCACCATCATGAGTCCCCGTGCAAAGACTTGGGCGGTTTTGTACCAGGAGAGGTCTTCAAGCGGACGTTTGGCTACGATGTTGATTTTGACGGGGATGCTGTCATGGTTTTTCACCTTGATGGTGTTGGCATCCACTTTTTTGTATTTCAGTTTGTAGGTCTTGCCTTCAGCGGTGGTGGCGCGTACGATGAGTCGCTTGGAGTTCTGACCATGCTTGACTTCTGTGCTGGTGGAGTCGTTGAGGGTCACCTCCTTCGTGAAGCCTCTGGTTTTCTTGCTGTCGGCACGGTTGTTTGCCCTGCTGTTGGCAGTGTTGTTCTTCTTGTCCTTTGTGTCATCAGCCTCTGCTTCCGCTTCACCTCCCTTGGACTTGGCTGTGGTCTTGGCATTTTGGCTGGCTGTGTTCCTTCGGTTGGTGTCGCTTTTCTTTGTGTTGCCGCTAAGTCGTTTTTCTGCATCAGCGAGGAACTCCCACTTCTTATAGAGGGTCTCGAAATTCAAGCGACCATTGATGTTGATGGTTCGTTGGGTGCTGGCGGTGTTGCCAAGTGATGTGCCATCTTCAAGTTCTGTGCCTCGTGTCCAGTTGTAGTTGGCATTGTAGGTGCCATCGGCTGTAACCCAGTCGAAGATAGGTATCTTGTTGATAGGCACTTGGTAGGAACCATTGAAGGTGCTGCGGTAGGTGAGGGGACGTCCGAAAGAAGCAAGGCTTCGCTTGACGGAGTCTTTCCATACGGCATATTCGTCGGGATAGAGGTGTTTGTTGACAATGACGTGGGGCTCTTCAATTTCGGCATGGGTGGAGGATGTCCATGACATCTTTAATGCCTTGAAAATGTCCCACTTGACAGTCAGGTCTCGGTTCCAGAGAATTTGGTCGGAGAAGATGACGGGCATTTTGGTGCCAGCATCGATGTCACGTTCTTGGAACTCGTAGTAACTGCGTGTGAGGTCTGTGTTGAACGATATGCTTTGTGGTAACCACTGCAGGTTTTGTGCCTTGATGATGTCGAGCCATTTGGATTTTCCTTTCAGGTTCTTGAATGGTTCCAGCGGCTTGTACTTGGGGGCGTAGTTGTAACCAAAGTTGAGTCGCCAGTTTTCCTCATTCTCATAGACGGTGGTCTCTCCTGTTTTGTAGCGTTGGCTGTAACTGTAACTGAAGTTGAAATTGGCAGGGTCGTAAGGCATGGGCTTGCGGCTCTGTATGTTCGATCTCCAGTTGCTGAGGGAGAAGTTCTTGTTGCGGACAATAGACTCGGTAAGGTTGCTGAGGGAGTCGCGTGCGGTCTTGTTTTCGCACTCGTCGAGGGCATCCTTGAGCAACATGTCAGTGTCGAACGGATTGTATTTGGGTGAGAGTTTCTGCCATGAGTAGGAGTAGTAGAGGGGCAGGTTCATCTTCCACTTGTCCGGGAAGAACTTGCCCAACTCAAACTGGGTGGTGATGCTCCACTCGTAGAGGTTGTCGTTGCGGCGTTGATCCACTCTTTCTTCCAACCCGCCAAACCCTGCTGTCTCGATGTGCCCAGTCAGGTTTACAGAACCAAGATCGGACATCTGTACATTAAGGTTTCCTTGGGCAGCCCAACCACCTTCTTCACTGTAGTCCTGCATACGCAATTCGTTCACCCACACTTCGACATTTCCCGTGCGGCGGCCATTGTTGCGCACACCGATCATCATGGTCTTCACTTCGCCCAACGAGGGGTTACCGATGACGCTCACTTTATTGTTGGGGTTGTTGCTGTCGTAGGCATAGTAAAGTTGTGTGTAACTGGCTGAACCATTAGCCTTCGCCTTGTTGCGCTCATGTTTGAGGTTGGTGAAAGTGCTGAAGTCGATGTCAAGCATGTTCTCCTCTGGCCACACAGCCTTGCACCCTTGTGTGGTGTAGGTGTCATAGTGTCCGGCTGGAGTGAGTTTGAGTGGTATTTCGTATTCGTAGTAGTTGCTCTTGTAGTCGCTACCCAATCGGATGAAGATACTCATCTGGTTGTCTTGCAGTTCTGTGTCGCCTTCCATTGCGTTGGCATGGATGAACATCTGTAGATGCTTGTAGTTGCGGAAGTCTTGATTCATGGTCTTATAGACAGCTCGGGCATCGCCAGAGGCAAGATTCTCGACGTTGAGTGCAAGGGCTTGTTCGTTTTGCTGTGTGAGTTGTGGCTGTTGTGGGTCAAGCACACGTGTAATGCCAGGAGGCAGTACATAGTTAACAGGAGTCTTGTCATTGTTTTCCTCGATATTGACGGCTGATGGCACGATGGTTCCGCTCACACTGGGCTTTTCTCCGGTGTATAGGGTTTGTGTGTAGTTGCGCCATTCCCCTTCTACGAGATCGAGGTTGGCGAGACGAACTACGATGGGTTCTTCGAAGCCTGTCATGTACATGCGCATGAAGCGGATGCTGGAGAAGTCATTGATGGTGCCTTCCTTGTTCTCATACTCCTCAATGGGAATGCGGAATTGGTACCATGTGGCATTCTCCTTGTTGCCGTTGCGCAGTCCGACGCTTGTTTCGCGGGCATCGACGATGAAGTTCCTGCCCACTATCATGTCTTCAGGGCGGAGGCTGATGTGGTATTCGTAAAAGTTCTCGTACTCGTTCATGGTGTAGTCGGAGTTCACATCCTCAGCGTCAGGTGTGCTCTTGTAGGCTGTAGAGTATCGCTCTCCCGACCCGCCACTGTTGGGTGAATTGCCCTCGGGCGAGTTGATGTATTTGTAGCGTTCGAGAATAGAGGTGTGCTGAGTGTCGTAGTCGCTGCCACGGAAGTAGTGGTAGTCGTCACCAGCAGGGTCTTCGTAGATAGAGTCGTAGGCTGTAGCATTCACCTTACTCTTCATCGTGTTGAGGTAGTCGGCATAGATGCCGTAGTTGCGTTCGTCAGCATCATTCAATCCATTCAGACCGATATCCTGCTTCGGGCGTGCGCCGCTCTCGTTGGAGAAGGAATAAACGACAGACTTTTCGCTGGGCACACGTCCCCAAAGGGTTTCGATGTAGGTGGAGGCACTATTGACGGGCATTCCGCTTTCGTATGCCTTCTTCCCGTCTTTCAACACATCCTCGCTGATGTCGCCCAAGTTGAAGTAGAGGTCACCGCCATATCGTTTGTCGTTCTTGGTGTAGATAAACGGGTCGAGCATCCAGAACTCGATGTACTGGATGTTGCTGGATTCGAAGTCGCTCATGTTGATTTTCCTCATCATGCCTCCCCAACGCTTCTTGGGGTCGTTCAGGCGGGCATTCTCGTCCACGTCGGTGTCAAGGTTGTAAGGACCGCGTTCGCTGGGGTAGTAAGCTATGTTCAGGATGTCCAAAGTGTTGCTTTCTCCCTGGTTGGTGTCGCGGTTGGGATAGATTTCACGGGTATAAACTTCGCGTACGTAGTGGTTGGAGAGTTGTTCCAAGTCACTCTTGATGTGTGCTGGCGTGAGGGACGATGAGCGACGGGTGAAAAGTGGGTCGATATTGTACCATGCCAGCCGGGCACGGTTATATCCGTATTTCACGTCATTGGTCAGTTTGCCATACTCCAAGTGGGATGGTGCGGAGGAAAGCACCCATTCTTTAGGGTTGCTCTGGCTATGTGGCTTCTTGGTGTCGTCGAAGGAGTCCAGATAGGAAGCATTGCCCTGTGCTCCCTTTGCTTTGCCTGCATGGAGTTGGGCATATTCGCCAGTGAAGGAGATGGTGGATGGGGCACTCAGGTCGAGGAGCGGAATTTTGTCGAGCATGTTGGTGAGCCATTGTGAGTTCTGTTTCCAGTTCATGTGAAAGCCCCACAACATATTGTTCAGTGGCTCGCTACCCATATTCACTTTGGAGGTAAGGGGTTTCTCGTTCACTTTCATGAAGGTACCGCCGATGTTGAAGTTCTTGGAAAAGTCATAATCCCAATTTACTCCGAGCATGGTTTTGCGCATGACGCTCCAGTCATCCTGGCTTTCGAGGCTCACGCTTACGTTGGTTCCGGCATCGATGATGCTTTGGTTGATGATCCGAACGATTCGGCTTTGGTAATCCACCGTGTAGTCAGTACCTTCAGTCAGTTTGACGCCGCCAGCAGTCACTACCACTGAACCTGGTGGAATGTTGGAATCGCCGAGATAAATCTCGCTTCCACTGGATGCCTTATACTCGCCCGTCAGTGTGAATTTGTTTTTCTCTGCAATCTGCTTTGCCACCGTCTTGGTGGAGTCGTAGAGTGCATCGTAGCAGTATTTGTCTGCGATGTCGTCGTTGCCGATTTTCTGTCGCAGCCAATCACCAAAAGGCTCCACGACAGGAAAGATGACATGTCCAGTCTGAGACAGGATGGTATAGCCCTCGATGAAGTCGAACCTCCCGTTAGGATTGGCCTTCTGATTGTCATCCAGACGGTCGAGGTTGAGCATTTTCAGCAAGGTGGTTTGCTTGAGTCCATTCTCTGGTATGTAACTGAGGCTCACACCAGTAGTGTCGCTCAGATACTTGATGTCCATCTTGAACTTTTCTCGTTGTACCGACATGGCTTTCAAGCGATAGACGTTCTTCATCATCAGGTCCCAGTTCGCAATTTGGGGAGAACCCGATGTGTTTTTCAGCAGTTTTACGAACAATGCCTTGTCGTTGTCTTTCTGGTCTGCGGAAAACTCTCCGACTTGGTAGGTCTGTCCATTGTAGGTGTATTCGTATGCCACCGCCAACACCTGGTTGGACTCGAGTGTGTTTTGCAGGGTTACATATCCTAAATGTTTGTTGAGTTTGTATTCGGATGCAGACAGCAGACGGGCATTCTCCACCTTCTCATATTCGATGCCTCCTTTCATGATAGGCTCCAGTACGGTGCTTGTCTGGTCCATGTTGCGTGCATCGCTGTAAGTGCCGACCATGTTGGCATACAACTTGTTGCTTTCGTTGGCGGGGATGTCCAGTCGAGCGCCTGCCCAAGTGCTGTTGGCAATTTTGATGCCTTCTGCCAAATCGACCAGACCGATGATGTTGCGTGTATTCGTTGTCTGTCCTCCTGTATTGGTCACCCATATTTCAATGCGGTTGATCGTGATGCCGCTGGTGATGTTTGGAAGGGTGGAGCAGGCTTTGTCGTAGATGTCGTGGAAGTAATGGGCAAGGAAGAAGTGACGGTTTTCGTCATAGTCGTATGCCTGAATGTCATACGTGCTCAGTTGGTTACCTCCTTGACTGCCGACAGTCGTCGATTTTGTCTTCTTTTGGCTTGCAACAGCTTGCAGTTTCAGACGTCCAAACTGTAAGTCTGTTCTGATGCCGAACAGTGCACTTGAACCCCTGATCAGGCTTGAATTAGTGGGAAAATCAACATAACCAGCCTCCACTTTTTGTACAATGTCATCCTCTTTTCCCTCATAGGCGAGTTTCAGCGTGTTCTTCGCATCGAAGGTGAAGGTGCTTTCGGTATTGTAGTTGATATTGAAGTCCATTCTGTCGCCCACCTTCGCATTGACGCTCATGTTGATTTGTTCGTCAAAATCAAAGGATTTCGTCACGCGGCTGCGTTCCGAAAGGGAGGGGTTGTCCACAAATTTGTAATTGTAGCCGAATTTCAGTTTGGCCTCACCTCGGGTTCTGATCTGTACACCGCCGGGACCGAATATCTTTTCGGCTGGTCCCAGGTCGAAGTGCATGTTGGTGAAGTCGAATTTCTCCTTTCCTTTGTTAGTGAACAATGAGTCGTTCCTCACTTTGAAGTAGTTTCTAAACGACTTCTGCTCCGACCACTTCAGATACTCATCGGGAGTCATCATCCAAGGTTGGCTCAAGAAACTGTCTCCTAACTTTGTTCCCACCTTGTAATAGCCTGATTTTTCGTCATAAATGGCGGTGTCAGGCTTCAAGTTCTCGGGGTCTTGGAGGTCTAATGAGAACTCTTCGCCATGCGCATCCTGTGGGTAGTCGGTCTTCTTCACTCTCACGGTGTCGGCAGACAAAACACCTAATGACGAGAATGCACTGCTGTTGCTTACTTCAGCAATAGCACTCATGCTCGTCATAATCAATAAGATATATAATATATTTCGAAGAGTCTGCTTCAAACCAATCTTCAATATTGCAAGGCTTTCGAGCGCCTGTTCTTACATATTTCTATCATAAGAAACGTGGAAACCCTCACATTATTGTATTTATAGGGAAGAAAATGCAAGGTAGGTCATGAAATCACAATTGGTCAGAACTCAAAGCCGAGGTTGATGTAGAAGTTGAGTTGCTTGCTTTTGTTGGAGTAGCCCAAAGTGGCACCGAGGGGACCAAAGAGGGTGTTGTAGTAATAGGCGAGTTGGGCTCCGAGCATGGTCTGCTGTTGGAGAATGTCCTTGAACTCATCGGCGTGTTGCGCTGCTGCCAGACGGAGAAGGATGAAGTTATTGGTGGCAATGCGCTGTTGTGCCTGTAGTTGCAGGGCGATGAAGTGCAGATCGGTGTATTCGAGGTTGCCTGTACCGGCAAAAGGCATCTGCTGCTCAATGTAGTGCCCAAACCATTCGCCCCCGATGGTGTTACCATAGATGACGGGGATGTTGGCTCCGAAAAGGCATCTTCCGTAAAGCATGGGTTGTAGCGTCAATCGCTTGCTGAGGGGGATGGATGTTCGCCAATTGGCATTGATATCACTCATGCCGGCTTTGCCATCCATCTGGGTGAAGTTGTCGGTCGTGTAGGCATATTCCATCTTGAACCGTGATCCGATAGTGGGGAAATACCAGTTGTTTTCTGAGTTGTAGTGGATGAGTGCACGATAACTCAGATAGTGGTTGTTGTCCAGCTTGACGGGGGTGTCTCCTGTAGTGAGCACGCTGCTGGGGAAATGGAAGTAGTCCCATCGTATGTTGGCTTGTAAATTGAAATTACGTATATTGAAGTTGATGGGTGTTAAATTGCCCTGATGATGGTTGTATTCAAAACTATAGTCACGTTCGCCTTTTTCATAGATGTCCATGTCGTTGTGACGGTAGATGTATGAGATGCTGGGGCGTGTGAAACTACGGGGATGGAAAGTGAGTTCGCCTTTTGCCATAGTGCGTTTACCCAGACGGATGGTCAGGTCTGCATCGATGGGAACGGCACTGTGCAGCGGGTAGTCAGCATTGATTTGGAGGGCCACCATTTCTTCAGTGTCGAAGCGTGCACCCAGATTCACTTGACTGGTTTTCTTGTTGCCTGCCGTGAAAACGAGTGTGTAACCATCGCCATCGGGAATGGATTGTGTTTCAACGGTTTGATAGAAGAGGTCAACGCGCATGGAGGTGGCAATTTTTTCTTCTTGGCGTGAATCGATGCTGTCGTAGTTGCTAAGGTGAAATTTGGAACGGATGAAATGTTCGTCGTGAGGTGTGACGTTCTCAAAAACAAAGGCATTGACCTTCACCTTCTCTGTCAGTGCGGAGGGGCTTTTAGGAATGCGTATGATGGGTTTGAAGTTCTCGTCAATGCCAATACGCTGTTTGAGTGCGATGAGTTCATCCCAATGATTCATGGTTTCCTCCTCGCCACGTCGGATGAGTTCCGTAATGGCGCTTTCGGAGAAACTGGCTGCATTGTAGCCTTCGGTATTCACGCGGATGGGCACATCAGTGATGGCGATATTCTCGTCGTATTTGTTTTTACAGTTGACATCGATGATTTGACTGAGGATGCTGATGGTGTGTCCCAACTCTTCGCTGGTTTTCGGAGCCCCCTGAACGGTTACGCCGATGATGATGTCAGCACCCATCTCGCGTGCGATATCAGCAGGGTAGTTATTGCGCAGACCGCCGTCAACCAGCACTTTTTCACCAATGCGGACGGGCGAGAATGCGGCAGGAATGGCCATGGATGCTCGCATGGCTTGTGGCAGGCGTCCTGAATGGAAGTCGTGTTCAGAGTTGTCGATGATGTCAGTTGCCACACAAGCGAAGGGGATGGGAAGCTGGTTGAAATCGAGGGAGTCGGTATAGCCAAGACATAATTTTTGGAACAACTGTGTCAGATTCTTTCCTTTGATGAGACCGCCGTCGTTGTTATTACGCTTACCAAACGTGAAACCGCGTGAGAGGAAATAGGTGTTCTGCTTCTCGCGGTCACGCAGACTTTGCTGACTCATGTCTTCCTTATCGGAGAGGGTGTAGTCCCAATCGATCGTGTGAACCAATGAGTCGAGGATGGTGGCATTGTAACCAATGGCATAGAGTCCACCCACAATGCTGCCCATGCTGGTTCCTGTGACGATGTCGACAGGAATGCCGGCGCGCTCGATTACTTTCAGGGCACCAATATGTGCCATGCCTTTGGCTCCGCCACCACTCAGCACAACCGCCACCTTTTTTCTGGCAGGTATGGAGTCTTGACTATAGGCACTCAATACATGAAGTGCCATGATGAGTAAAAAGATGATTTTCTTCACGCTTGTATGTATGGGGAATAAGTGTTGACAAATGTTGCCTTACAGCATCTTGAGGGCAAGTTTGATGACCTTCTCCACGGGAGCGGAAGGCTCGTCCTTGAGGATGGCTTTGACGGTCTTGGCAACGGGGGCAGGTGGGAAACCAAGCATTCTGAGGGCTTCGCAGGCTTCGTTGTAAATTTCACTGTTGGCGATGGAGGGAGCGGCACTTTCGCCCGATGGGGAAGCGGCTTCGATACCGAGAGAAACGACCTTGTCACGCAGTTCCACGATGATGCGCTGGGCGGTCTTGGCTCCCAATCCTTTGACGGTTTTCAGCATGCGCTCGTTGCCGTCCATGATGAGCCCAGCCAGTTCGGGAGCGGAGAAGCTGCTGAGCATGGTGCGGGCGGTGTTGCCACCTACGCCACTCACGCTGATGAGCAGGAGGAAAAGTTCGCGTTCCTGCTTGGTGGCAAAGCCGAAGAGGGTCCATGCGTCTTCGCGGATAGACTCATAGACGAAGAGTCGCGCTTCGCTCTTGCCTTGCAGGGCGGTGTAGGTGTTGAGGGAGATATTGAGAAGATAGCCCACACCATGTGCTTCGAGGGTGGCTTGGGTGGGGGTAAGTTCGTCGAGGATACCTCGGATGTATTCAATCATGATGTTCGTTTGTTTTTGTGGGCAAAGATACGAATTTTAAGTGAAAAGTGAAGAGAGGATAAGTGAAAAGTGAAAAGTGAAGAGTGAAAAATCTAAGTTACCTTGGCAAAAAAGGAGCATCCCGCATGGTTGGTAACTTAGATTTTTCACTCTTCACTTTTCACTTTTCACTTTACAGAGGTTTTGTCACTTCCTCCAGCCACACTCTGTGTTCTTCGTCCAGCCGTGGCGCAAGTCGCTCATAGACAGTCTGCTGATACTGGTTGAACCACTGAAGCTCCTCCTCGGTGAGCATATCGACAAGGATGGGTTCTGTGAGAATGGGGCAAAGGGTAAGTTGTTCAAAGGAATAGTAGGGACCAAAGGTGATACCATCGGAGTGGAAGACCACGAGCATTGTGTTTTCATGGCGTACACCGTGACTGCCCTCGATGTAGATGCCGGGCTCGTCAGTGATGGTCATGCCGGGCAGCAGTGGGGTGGGGCGCCATTGCATGCGGAATTGGTGCAGGTCAATGGCTTCATGGACCGACATGAACTGCCCCACACCGTGTCCTGTGCCATGCAGATAATTGATGCCGCATTTCCACATGGCTTCGCGGGCGAAGGCGTCGAGTTGGGTGCCGCAGGTGCCCTTGGGAAAGACAGCAGAACCGAGGCGTATCCAGCCTCGGAGCACGAGGGTGTAGTCACGGCGCATCTCCCATGTGAGGGGGCCGAGCGGGATGGTGCGTGTGATGTCGGTGGTGCCGTCAAGGTACTGGCCGCCAGAGTCGATGAGCAGGAGTCCTTCGGGTTTCACGGGGATGTCCGTTTCAGGGGTGGGGTCATAGTGTACAATGGCACCATGATGTGCATAGCCCATGATGCTCTCGAAACTGATGCCTTTGAAGAGGGGCTGCTCGGCACGGAACTCTTCCAGTTTCCGCGACAGCGAAAGTTCTGTCTGGCCGCCTTTCGGCACATTCTCCAACGTCCATTTCATCCATTTGACCATCGCCACTCCGTCCTTCTCCATCGCATGGCGGAACCCGTTGATTTCCACCTCGTTCTTGAAGATGAGCATCTGTTCTACGGGGCTCTCTTTTCGGATTGGGTTCTTGATGGCGGAATAAACGGCATAGTTGGTTTTTTCGGCCTGCACCCACACGGGCAGGTCGAGGGCTTGAAGGTCGGCGATGATGTCGTCGTATTCGCGTAGGTCAACTCCCTCTTGTTTTAGATAGTCTGCCACTTCAGGGGTGACCTTTTCTTTGCATATATATAATAATGTATCATTGGGGGTGATGAGCACATAACTGAGGATGAAGGGTGTGTATGCCACGTCATCCCCACGGAGGTTGAGCGTCCAAGCCACTTCTTCGAGGCTGGACACCACGATGGCATTCTGTCCTATCTTCTTTCGTATGCGCTGAATCTTCGATGCGGCACTTTCACCTGCAAACTCCAAGCCTTGGATGAAAGCCTTGCTTTGGGGAATGGCTGGACGGTCAGTCCATATTTCGGCATAGGGGTCGAGGTCGGTGCGGAGGGTGAGTCCATAGGCTTTTAGTTCATTCTGTAAATGTTCCACCTCGGAGGTTGTGTTGACCCACGCATCGACAGCTACGACGCTGCCAGGGGGAAGCACCGTTCCTAACCAGTCTGTGATGGACGGGGTGCCTTCAATCTTCTCTTTCATCAGCAGATATCCCGTCCCTGCCAACTGCTCGGTGGCTTGGATGAAGTAGCGTGAGTCAGTCCATAGGGCTGACTGGTCGAGTGTCACGACTGCCGTGCCTGCCGAACCTGTGAAACCGCTAATCCAGCGGCGTGACTTCCACCGCTCGGGCACGTACTCGCCTGCATGGGGGTCAGTGCTCGGGGTGATGAAGGCGCTGATGCCTTCTCGCTGCATGAGGCGACGAAGTGCCTCCATTTTCTCTGTTGTTTCCATGATTTCTTCTCTTGACGAGGTGTTCCGTTTTGTTGCCAGTACTTTCGAAGAAGTACTGTAGTACTACCTATAAAGTATTCGAGTACTTCTTCGGAAGTACTGGGGCTGTAGTGTAAGGTGTGGCGATGCAGAAAAAGCATACGTTCACCTTGACGAAACGAAACTGGAGTTATGATGTAATTTTTCCACAAAGTTAGATGTTTTTGAGTGATTTTGAAAGTTTTTCTTAAAAAAAGATGTTTTTTTGTTAGATTTTTTGCAGGTTTTGTAGAAAATGTATAACTTTGCACCCGAAATCAAATAACGCAGACACGGAACGCCTCTGTCGAAGGCTCGTTTTTAGGGTATTGATTGGGCTTGTTCCATGGGCAGAATAAAACAAAAGACAACAACTTTATAAACCAACAACATTAAAACCATTTCACAATGGACGCAAAAAAAGTATTGGAAGACCTTAAGCGTCGCTTTCCAAACGAACCTGAGTATCATCAGGCAGTAGAAGAAGTTCTCGGTACAATCGAGGAAGAGTACAACAAGCACCCAGAGTTCGATAAGGTGAACCTCATCGAGCGTCTCTGCATTCCAGATCGCGTGTATCAGTTCCGCGTCACTTGGATGGATGACAAAGGCCAGATTCAGACCAACATGGGCTACCGCATCCAGCACAACAACGCCATTGGCCCCTACAAGGGCGGTATCCGTTTCCACAGTTCTGTGAACCTCGGCATCCTGAAGTTCCTCGCTTTCGAGCAGACTTTCAAGAACTCTCTTACGACACTCCCCATGGGTGGTGGCAAGGGTGGCTCAGACTTCTCTCCACGTGGCAAGAGCAACGCAGAGGTGATGCGTTTCTGCCAGGCTTTCATGCTTGAGTTGACTCGTCACATTGGTCCAGATGTGGATGTACCAGCAGGTGACATCGGCGTAGGTGGCCGTGAGGTAGGCTACATGTTCGGCATGTACAAGAAACTCACTCGCGAGTATAGCGGTGTGCTCACTGGTAAGGGCATCGAGTTCGGTGGTTCTCTCATCCGTCCTGAAGCAACTGGTTACGGTACAGTTTACTTCCTCCGCGCTATGTTGAAGACGAAGGGCGACAAGATTGAAGGCAAGAAGGTGCTCATCTCTGGTGCTGGTAACGTGGCTCAGTATGCTGCTGAGAAGGTGCTCCAGCTCGGTGGTAAGGTGATGACCATGTCTGACTCTAACGGTTACATCTACGACCCAGACGGTATCGACCGTGCTAAACTCGACTACATCATGGAGTTGAAGAACGTATATCGTGGCCGTATCAAGGAATATGTTGACAAGTACCCAACTGCCAAGTATGTTGGTGACGGTGCAAAGCCTTGGTTCGAGAAGGCTGACATCGCTCTGCCTTGCGCAACTCAGAACGAGTTGAACGAGGAGCAGGCTAAGGCTCTGATTGCCAACGGCGTGATTGCAGTGGCTGAAGGTGCTAACATGCCATCTACTCCAGGCGCTATCCGCGTATTCCAGGAGGCTAAGATTCTTTACTCTCCAGGTAAGGCTTCTAACGCAGGTGGTGTATCTGTATCAGGTCTTGAGATGTCTCAGAACTCAGAGCGTCTGTCTTGGTCAGCTGAAGAGGTTGACGCTAAGCTCCTCTGGATCATGGAGAACATCCACGAGAACTGCGTGAAGTACGGCACAGAGGCTGACGGCTACGTGAACTACGTGAAGGGTGCTAACGTTGCAGGCTTCATGAAAGTTGCGAAGGCCATGATGGCTCAGGGCATCGTATAATACAAACCTTTCTATAAGAAAAACGCATCGTGTATTTGCACGGTGCGTTTTTTTGTTGTACCTTTGCATGACAAAAAACTAAAACCAACAATATGAGTAAGAAGAATCTTGAGACCATCTGCGTGCATGGCGGATGGAAACCAACCAAGGGCGAACCTCAGCAGTTGCCCATCTATCAGAGCACTACCTTCAAGTACGACACCAGTGAACAGATGGCACGTCTCTTCGACTTGAAGGATGCAGGCTATTTCTACACACGTCTTGCCAATCCCACCAATGACATGGTGGCAAAGAAGATTGCTGCCCTCGAAGGGGGTGTGGGTGCCGTGCTGACCAGCAGCGGTCAGGCTGCCAACTTCTACGCCGTGTTCAACATCTGCGAGGCAGGTGACCACTTCATCACCTCCAACACTATCTATGGTGGCACGTTCAACCTCTTTGGCGTGACCATGAAGAAACTCGGCATCGAGTGTACCTTCATTGACCCCGATTGGGATGATGAGCGCATCGAGAAGGAGTTCCGTCCCAACACCAAGTGCTTCTTCGGCGAGACCATCAGCAACCCTGGCGGCAACGTGTTCGACATTGAGCGTTTTGCCAAGATGGCGCACAAGCATGGCGTGCCACTTATCGTGGATAACACCTTTGCCACACCTATCAACTGCCGTCCTTTCGAGTGGGGTTGCGATATCGTGACGCACTCCACCACGAAGTACATGGATGGACATGCCACTCAGGTGGGTGGATGCGTGGTCGATAGCGGCAACTTCGACTGGGATGCCTATAGTGAGAAATTTCCTGGCTTGACCACTCCCGATGAGAGTTACCACGGTCTCACTTACACGAAGGCATTTGGCAAGTTGGCTTACTCAACCAAGCTCGTTTCTCAGCTCATGCGTGACCTCGGTTCCATTCCTGCTCCTCAGAACTCCTTCCTTCTCAATCTCGGTTTGGAAACTCTCCATCTCCGTATGCGTCAGCATTGTGCTAATGCCCAGAAGGTGGCAGAGTGGTTGGAAAAGAACCCGAAAGTGGGTTGGGTGAACTACTGCGGTCTGCCAGGCAACAAATACTACGAATTAGGTCAGAAGTACCTGCCTAATGGTTCTTGCGGTGTCATCGCTTTCGGCTTGAAGGGAAGCCGTGAAGAAGCCATCAAGTTCATGGACAACCTCGACTTCATCAGTATCGTCACCCACGTGGCAGATGCCCGCACTTGTGTGTTGCACCCAGCCAGCCACACCCACCGTCAGCTCTCTGACGAACAACTGCGTGAGGCAGGTGTGGCACCTGACCTCGTGCGCCTCTCTGTGGGCATCGAGAATGCCGAAGACATCATCGCCGACCTCGAACAGGCAATGGCAAAGATGTAAAGAATACTACTCATTACAAAAGATAAAGAGGATTGGCAGTAATGCCAGTCCTCTTGTTTTTCAATAACCCACGCTTCTCAGCAGAGGCAGGTTTTTGATTTAAGTTCCGGAAGTAGAGTTATTCATCATTTCACTTCAGATTTTTTGTTGTGTCGGCAGTTTTTGTACTTTTGTGCCCGAAAGCATCTATGTTGCTAAATTAGCAACACAAGTTTCTAAGTTGGCAACATAAGTTTCTGAGTTAGCAACATAAGTTTCCAACTTAGCAACATAGAAGAAACAAGGGGAAAAGGAAAATTTTATAGCGAGAGAATCCGTTTTTCAGTACGAGGGGCTAGGTTTTTTGCCTTCATCATATCAACTTCCGAAAGTTGAGTTACAGATTTAAAAATGTATCAAATTCCTCCTCTAAAAAGCCTCAAAAGACACACGAGAACCCCGTTTGTGTGCTTTTCCCCTCTCTTGGCGCACATATGAGTTGCGCAGAATTTCAACATCCATTGCTATGGATGGCAATAGAAACAAACATTTTTTGAGAATAGTCATAGTTGTATATTTGTCCATGGCACTCATTATTTTTTCAGCCGCTTGTTGAGCAGGTGGCACAGCTTCTCAGGTTTCATGGTGAGATTCGTGACTTGAATACAATCCTCAGCACCCATAAGGATTCGATTTATCTTACGGCCGATGCGGTCCATGCCCTTTGCCTCGCTCTTCTTCTTGGCTTCCACGTCGGGCATGTAGTGAATGCGTATAACGTCGGATTTGGATAAATAAGCAAGGTCGAAATGGTGGATATCAGCGAAGTTATATTCCTTTTTACCGACGATGACTTTATCTTCCTTGATGATGATAGGAGGTATATGTAATACCCGCTCACGAATGAGAACGGAAAGACCCCAAAGAAAGGTCGCACCTGACAGCAGTAGTAAAGACCAATTCCATATCCAGAACCGAGCGTTTAGACCTTTGGTAATAGGGATGAGAAAAACTATGGTAAATCCCAACAATATAAGAAGAGGGGGCAGAGCCACCCAGACCTTGTGATATAATTTGATTTCTTCCATTGATGATTGTTTTATTTGCCTGCAAAAATGTTTGCTTTTCGCATTAAATCTATTTCACCGCCTCGACCGTGTATCCCTTGCGCCGCAGCATCGCAATCAGTCCGTCGTTGCCAAGGAGGTGGCGGGCACCCACGGCTACCATACACGGCCCCTTGGCGATGTTCTGCTCGATGACGGGACACCATGCCTGATTCATGGATTGAACAGGAAATATGGAATTGCCTGAGTTCAGGGGATTGGCTGAGTTCAACTCATCATTCTTCGCCTGATTCTCCAGCACATCATGTAGGCTGCATGTGTCGTTCTCCAGATAGGCTGCTTGGATTTCCTTCATAGGCTCCAGCATCTGGTCGTTATCATTATGTATGCCTATGTAAAGTATCGTGGCTTGAAACTTCAGCGGGATATCAGGACGCTGTCGTTGTTTGTTGTTGGGGCGCCCCATCCATTGTGCGTGTTGCTCCGTACTTTCCAATTGCCCAATCTCAATTCCTCGCTTGACTGCCTCTTGATATAACACGACATCCGCAGCTCGATTGCCATAATATCCCTTGGCCAAATTGTATGCGGAAAGATGATTGAACCAATAGTACGGGGTCTTTTTCCAATACTCCGCATCGCCCATCTTCTGGCTCAGGAATTGATGCACCTCCTGATACTGAGCCACGCTGTCGAAGAGGCTCTCGTAGGTCACGCCTTCAGGCATCAAATCCTCTTTTTCCGTATCCTTGTCGCATCCAAGATACTCCGCTATGCTCATCTCTTTGGCAGCCAACCGATTCGCCACGGTCAAGTCCGTCTCGAAGTACACAGTCTTCACATTCGACAAGGCTTCATCGACGCCCTCAAAGCCAAAAATCTCCTCATGCGTGAAGCTGTGCCCACCTCCGTGGCAAGTGCCAAAGAGGTATGATTTCTGAGCGAGTCCATTGCCGCTTATCTCCCACAGCCAGCCGGGATTGTCAGTTTTGGAATCGGAACAATTATACGTATACGACGTCGCTGTAATGGCAGCGACGGCAAGGATGATTGGTAGGCTCATTTTCTTCATATCGTTATGGTTTTTTATTTGTTGATGCGGATGGGTATTGTCCAGGACACTTGCTTGATTTTTCCGTTAATGTAGTAGAGGGGAAGGAACTGATTGGCGAGAATATAATTGGCGAGTTTCTCCTTGATTTCCCTTTCCATCGCTTTGTTGTGTAGGGCCATTTCATCGCTGGGGAAGGTCACTTCCACGTCAGTGGGCATCATCATGAGGCCAAAGTTGCAGTATTGGACTCTGGCGAGGATGCGGCCTTTCTCTTCTGGATAGCGTTTGTGGAGCTGGGCACCGAGGTCGTCGATGAACTTCACGAGCTCCCTCTGGTCATCCATCTTCCCTTTGATGAGCAACTTATTCTCTACCCGTTTGACAGAAACGACCTTGCCTTGCTTCACAGCAATGAAGTCCTCATGCTCATAGTAACGGGTGAAGCCCATGTGTTCATAGAAGACTTGCTTGCCTGAAACGACTCGTAGGGTGTCGCTGAACCATGTGGCTGCCACACGTCCGTTCTTGCAGTATTTGCGAAGCTCTGGAATGTCCTTGGCGTAAAGATTTTTTCCACTTTCAGGCACGATGTAGTCGAGATAGAGCATGTCGTTTTCGATGAACCAATGACCCTGATAGCCACGCCAAAGGGATGTTATTGACGCTTCTCTTTCCATTTTTCTGCCCAAGTTATCAAACTCGTGGCACTGGAAGAGGGGCAAGGTTAGCATCTCGTACTTTTGCCCTTTCCAAATGATGCGTTCACCTTCCTGCCCTGTGGCAGAGGCAGTCGAAATCAATGTGATCCATGTGAGGATGATCAAATAGATTTTATTCATAGTTGACAATTGATTATTGGAGTCTGAAAGTGAAAGGCATGGTATATTTCATGCGTACATATTCTTTCTTGCCATTCGTTTCATGGATGGCAGGTTGCCACTTGGGCATAGATTGGAGGATGTTGATCACCACATTCTCGAAGGCAGCCTTTCTCTTGTTGATGAAGGTTTCGTATTCCTCCTCTGTCACATGGAGAGAGGCGGCTGTTTCTTTGGTGTTGATGTCGTTGCGAATCACAGAGAAATTTTGCAGGCTTCCATCTTTCTCCACCACGAAACTGACCATCAACCGACCTTCAAACCCATATTTCCTGTAGATGGGGTCTGGGTAGTGCAGATGCGTTTGCATATAGTGCATCAAGGTGCTGGTTCCTCCTTCAAATTGGGCGATGCTGATATTGGGGGCTAAATAGATGCTGTCGCTGCTGGACACAGGGATGTCTGCATGGGTTTGCTTCGTTTCAAACTTGCTGGTGGCAAGGGGATGTGGCTGGCGTAGGGCAGCATGAAGGAGAGTGAGGAGATTCTTATAAAGAAATTCCTTGCTGATGGTTTGTCGTACCCAAAGTTGAAATTTACCATTTTCCGCTTGATAATAGAATTGGTTCTCATGTATCCATTGAGGCTCGTAGATACGATTGCCGATGCGGATTTGTTTCTTCCCCACGTGGGAAAAGTCTTGCACAGAGCCCATAAGACCACGTCTCGCCATATTGATGTCATTCATATAGCTGAGCCTCAGCACTCGATGGCCTCGCACCACCATTCCGTTCATGATGAGCGGTGGTTCAATAGCTCCTTTCCCGTCCTTCCATGCCTGCAAATCAGCTTCGTCCTTTTCGCTCATCACCCACCAGATGCCTGAATAGGGGTCTTTGCTATCGAAGTCCTTCGTGTCTCTCAGCAGGCTGAATATCTCTTCAGCAGGTTTGGAGAACTTGTCTCGTTCGTACTTCTCCACCACCCAACCATGATCGGGGAATAGGGCGTGGTCTTTATATACGCTCCACCATCTGAGTTTGAACTCCTTGCCGTTACTGTCGTAAATCTGTGAACCATGCCCATCCTCTTCTTGGGGAACTCTCCCTGTGTAGTCGAAGACGTTGGCATCGTTGATGTTCAGGCAGAATTGAAAATCTTTGGAATTGCTGCCATTGACCCAGAAGGAGTAAGTGGCATCCTCTTCACAAATCTTGTATTGGTCGAAGGTTCCATCTATCTCGATGCCGTTCCGACCTGTGATTTTGGTCAATCGGTAGATACCACGTGGGTCTTGCGTCCAGTCATCATCATCGGACGAAGGAGTGCCAGTTCCTTTCTTTGAGGCTGCAAAAGGAGTGGGGAACGAATCCATCTCGTCAGAGACCTTGGTCTCAATCGTCTCCATCATATTGGGCTTGGCAAAGGCTGCCAAAGCGATGCCTGCAAGCGGTATCAGATACAGCGCTTTCATCCAGGCATATCGTCCTGATTGGTTTCTAAACATCATCACTAATCGTCTTTTTATGGGGTTTTGTTCAAAGTTGTTGGCTATCTCGTAGGGGGTGGGTTCTGTCGCCCTGTCTATCAGCAGCAACTGGTAGGTGTGGGCATCGAACCCCCTCTGCATTACGGCTTGGTCGGCCTGATACTCATGCACATCACGCAAGTCTCGTCTGAGCATCCATGTGAAGGGCAGCCACCAAAGCATATTGGCGGCGAAGTCTGCCAGCAAGTTGTCCCACGAGTGGCGCAGTTGGACATGAGCCAGTTCGTGGGCAATGATGGCATCTGTGATATTGGCATTGCCTTCGAGGTCATCCTCTCGAATGATGATGGTGCTGAACCACGAGAACGGAGTGTGGATGGACGGATGTTTTTTCAGACATACGCCCTTAGGAAGCCCGTCTTTGTCGATTCGTAGGCTCTGTCTGATTACACGATAGATAGCACCAACGGACAGCAGATATTGTGCCCAGAAATAGACCAAGCCCAGGAGGTAGAGCAGGATGAGCCAACGAACGGGGCTCAGATGCAGGGTGCGGACAGGTGTCTCCCTTTCCGACTGCTTCTTTTTGAAGAAAGAGATATGGGTGCTCGGTTCTGTTCCCTCTGCATCTTCCTCTGGCTGATATTGAATCACAATTTCGTCAGCAATGTTGGTTTCGAGGTCTGTCATTCCCTTCGACACGACAGTTTCCTTCTCCGTGTGGATGATGCAGAAAGGCAATACCATGCTGGTCAGCAAGATGCCCACCAGCACCATACGGTTGAAGCGATGAAACGTTTCCTTCCGCAGGAACAAGCCATAGAGCGAATACAGCAACGTAAGGCTGATAGCCCATTTCAGAATATAGATAAATAGGGATGCCATCATTTTTCTTCCAGTTTCTTCAAGAAATCCAAGAGTTCACTCTTGCTGATCTTCTCTTCCTGCACCAGCGCAGACACCACATTCATGTAAGAATTGTCGAAGTATCGGTTCACGAAATTGGTGAACTTGCTCCGTCCATAGTCTTCCTGAGCAATGGCGGCAGAGTAAATATAGCCACGTCCCTTCGCCTCGTGAATGAGATACCCTTTCCTTTCCAACGACTGAAACATCGTTGCTATCGTGTTGATGTGTGGTTTCGGTTCTTCATATTCCGCCACCACATCCTTGGGAGCGCATGGACCGATCTTCCAGATCATCTCCATCACCTCTTCTTCTTTTCCTGTTAGTTTCTCCATTTTTCAACTATTTATTTAGTTTGATTGTGCAAAGTAATGCCTTTTTGCCGACAAATCCAAGCGAATGGAATTATTTAACAAATTTTCAGTTCATTCCCTTAGGTCGTAACCATTCAGCGAAAGAACTCCAACATGGTTTTTCTTGAAACTAATTTGAATAATTAGAATAATTCAGGTCATTAATTGTTATAATTATCAAAATTAGTGGATGAAATTATTCAAATTATTGTAATTTGTTTCTTAAAATCCATCGCCAAGGGCGATTCGCTGAATAGTTACCTTAGGTCAGTACGTCGTGCTCCCTAATCATCTTAAAGGCATGCTGCATCCGTTTGAAAATATCTTGTTCTCCGATAAGGCACGCATATTTCCCGGCAGAGGCAGGTTAAAGGTGAAGTCGGGAGTAGGTTTGCTTTGTGCGAAATCTGGAGCAAGGAAAGCCAACGTTAAGGATGGATAAGGTAAACCAGCCTCCTTTTCTTTTGCTTGCAGGTAGATGGGGTAGTCCTTGCCAAACGGAAGGATTTTCAGTTCCACGTGCTTGCCGATGAGGTCGGAGAGACGGACGAGCGTGGGCTTGCCGCTCCAAAAATTGTATTCGACAAGGATGCCGTCTGCATAGATGCGGGCTGCGTCGCCTTGATAAGATATTTGCAGATAGAGATCGAGGTTCTCGTTCAGTTCGTTGAGGCTGCTGATGGTCCATGTGGCTGCTTTCTCCCAATCACTCTCTGTGGGCATCGAGAATGCCGAAGACATCATCGCTGACCTCGAACAGGCAATGGCGAAGATGTAAAGACAAAAGCATCAGATACAAAAAAGGAGGTGTATCTGAATTCATCACAACGGATTTCACGGATTGGACGGATTTTGTAAGTCTCTGACTATAGTATGGCTTAAAATCCGTTTAATCCGTGAAATCCGTTGTCTATTATACAGTCTCTGTATTTTCCCCCCTTCTGCTGCTAATTCTCTGTCATCACCTTACTCATCTCCTTCATGTATTTTTCCGTTTGTTTGTTGAGGTAGTCACGAAGCTTGAGGATAGGCCTGCCATTGGTAATGGAATCCTTGTATGCTTCGCTCAGCCCTTGATTTTGTTCCGTATAGAATTTCAGGATTTCCTTGTACATATCTGACCATTCACGGCTGCTGAATGCACCTGTATATCTTATATATTTGATGAATTCCTGATATTGCTTGTCCAGTTCTTTATTTTGCTGTAATATCTGCTTGAAAATCAGCTGAACCCTCTCTCTTGACCTAAAATTGTCTTTCATTGCCGCACCCATCATTTGGTAGGAATTCTTGACCTTGTCTATGTGCAGCTTAACCAGTTCTGCCATCGCGACAAGCACTGCATTTTGTGATACGCTTAATGTGCTGATTCCGCCTTGGTTCACATTGTTTTCGGCAGTACGGAATTCCTCCGGCACCTCATCTACCACCGTAAACGTTTGGTCGTCAATGCCCCGTCTCTGTAGGCCGTTCAGCAGGCTCTTACCAGAGTAACGACCTACACGCTGCTCATAGTCGCGATCCTCATCGTAGTAACCATTGTGAGTGGTGATGCGATAGGTCTCGCCGGGCACAAAGTCGAGGTTAGTCCACAACTCGCAGAGGGAACCGTCAGGCATCACAGTACGGATACGACCCACCTTGGGCTTGTCGAGTTGCACGCTGAAGCTGAAGCGTTTGTTCACCACAGGCATCGTAGCTACATAGTCGTTGTCTCCTACCTTGTCAAGCTCCTCGGCTGTATCAGCCATATAGACCACATAGAGGGAGTCCTTCAGGTCATAACCCACCCGGCCGTCGATGGTGAATGTGTTCTGGTTTTCGCTTAAGAGACCTGCGCTCGACATGTTCTTCTGATAAAGGTCGGGGCGCAGCGAGGTGATCATATAGACTGAACCTGAAGCGACCTTCCTGTTCTCAACATATTTCCATGAGATGGCATAAACATCACGCAACTGCGGATTCTCTGGGTTTTTGATACACATAAACCACAACTCCTCATCTTTGCTCGAGCGCACATGGACCTGTGTGTTGTTCTGGCCGTTGTTGGTGAGCACATCCACGATGACCTTCTGTTCGTTGGAGTTCGTCAGATGCATGAACTGATAGGACAGCGGCTCGTCTTTGGTGAAACAATCGACCACTTGTGGGATATAAGAACCGGGTGCGTCACAATAGAAGGTGACGGCTCTGAGGCTCGATTCGATGGTACCCGTAATGGGGTTTCTGTTCACAGAATAGATTTGTCGCTCTTTCGCTCCGAACCTATCGATCAACGTGTTCATGATCCTGATGACGTTCTCAGGCTTCCTCTGGGGTGCAGCAGCCGTTGGATCGGCACTGGCTGTTGTAATGGCGCTGCAAGCAATGAGCAGCAAAATGAATAAGCGTTTCATATCGTTCTTGTTTTTTTTTATTTAACTTTCGGATGTTCCAAACGCTTCATTTTCAACAACGAATAAAGCGAATAATTCTAATTGACCATGCGGCGAGAAGATGTATTTTCCTAATGCCGCAAGCGGCAACGAATGGAATCGAATGGCTACACTCAGCATTCGTTTTTATTCGTTGCACCCTTG
>ONFA01000016.1 GCA_900316975.1 uncultured Prevotellaceae bacterium
TCGGATGTTCCAAACGCTTCATTTTCAACAACGAATAAAACGAATCATTCTAATTTACCATGCGGCGAGAAGATGTATTTCCCTAATGCCGCAAGCGGCAACGAATGGAATCGAATGGCTACACTCAGCATTCGTTTTTATTCGTTGCACCTTAGGTGCATTGTGCATTGTATAAATTCGTCATATTCGAAATATTCGTTGTTGAAGAAAGCATCCGAAACTTCACTGAATTAATTTTTTGAGTGCAATTGCGGTTTTGTCGCCTTCGGCAACATCTTCTTCCAGTTTCTCCTTGGCCTTGTCGTTCTTCACGGCCTTGAGTATCCATGCCTTTGCCTTGGCGGTGTCTTTGGCAACTCCCTTACCTTTCATGTAGCACTTCGCCAATTGGTATTGAGACTTGCCATGCCCTTGCTGGGCACCTTTCAGATACCACTGATAGGCTTTCTGATTATCTTCGGTCACCCCATATCCCTTGTCGTAGCAGCGCCCGAGACGGTACTGCGCCTTCTTGTGACCTTTCTGTGCTGCGGGCGTCAGTTTCTTTACCGCTTCAGTGTATTTCTTCTCGTCGTAGAGTTTTTTGCCAGCCTCGTAGAGTGCGTCGGCGCTTTGTGCTCTTGCGATGATACTAAGCAAGAACAGGAAGATGGTGATAAAACTTTTCATGATGGTGTCATTATTATTAAAACAATGGTGCAAAGTTACAGATTTTTATAAATTATCAAACAAATTGTCAATAGTAAATAGTCAAAATCGCTTTTTTTTACTACCTTTGCACCCGAAATTGGAAAATCATATATAAATAAGGTTCATTTTAGCATGAAGAAACAGTTGAAGAAGGTGCTTGTCTTGGGTTCTGGTGCCCTGAAGATTGGACAGGCAGGTGAGTTCGACTATTCGGGTAGTCAGGCTCTGAAGGCTCTTCGGGAAGAGGGCATCCGCTCGGTGCTCGTCAATCCGAACGTGGCAACTATTCAAACGAGTGAAGGTATTGCGGATAAGGTTTATTTCCTGCCCGTCAATACCTTTTTTGTGACCGAAATCATCAAGAAGGAGCGTCCCGACGGCATCCTGCTGGCATTCGGCGGTCAGACAGCCCTGAACTGCGGCACCGAGCTGTTCCAGAAGGGCATCCTGAAGGAGTATGGCGTGGAGGTGCTGGGCACCAGTGTGGAGGCTATCATGAACACCGAGGACCGTGACCTCTTCGTGAAGGAGATGGGCAAGGCCAACCTGAAGGTGCCTGTGAGCCATGCTTGCGAAACGATGGACGAGGCTATCGCTACCGCCCGCAAGATTGGCTACCCCATCATGATTCGTTCGGCATACGCGCTGGGCGGTCTCGGTTCTGGCGTGTGTCCTGACGAGGCTACCTTTAAGGAAATTGCAGAGTCAGCCTTCACTTTCGCTCCCCAAGTGCTGGTAGAGGAAAGCCTCAAGGGTTGGAAAGAGATAGAGTTTGAGGTCATTCGCGATGCCAACGACCATTGCTTCACGGTGGCTTCGATGGAGAACTTCGACCCACTGGGCATCCACACGGGCGAGTCTATCGTGGTGGCTCCTACCTGTTCCCTCTCCGACGAGCAGGTGAAGATGTTGCAAGACCTCGCTGTGAAGTGTGTGCGCCACCTCAACATTGTGGGTGAGTGTAACATCCAGTATGCCTTCAATGCAGAGACCAACGATTACCGCATCATCGAAATCAATGCCCGTCTCTCTCGTTCTTCGGCTTTGGCATCGAAGGCTACAGGCTATCCGCTTGCTTTCGTTGCTGCTAAGATTGCATTGGGCTACACCCTCGACCAGATTGGTGAGATGGGTACAACGAACTCGGCATACGTGGCTCCTTCACTCGACTACCTCATCTGCAAGATTCCTCGTTGGGACTTGACCAAGTTTGTGGGTGTGAGCCGCAAGATTGGTTCCAGCATGAAGTCGGTGGGTGAAATCATGTCCATCGGTCGCACCTTCGAAGAACTCATCCAGAAGGGACTCCGCATGATTGGTCAGGGCATGCACGGTTTTGTGGGCAACGACCACACCAAGTTCGACAACCTTGACGACGAACTGGCGAACCCGACTGATCTCCGCATCTTTGCCATTGCTCAGGCTCTGGAGGAAGGCTACACCATCGACCGCATCTACGAACTTACCAAGATTGACCCTTGGTTCATCGAAAAACTCAAGAATATCGTTGACTACAAACATAAGTTGGAAGGCTACAACGCCATCGAGGACATCCCTGCCGATGTGCTCCGTCAGGCTAAAATATACGGTTTCTCCGACTTCCAGATTGCCCGCTTCGTCCTCAAAGATGCTGCTGGCAACATGGAGAAGGAAAACCTCGCCGTTCGTGCTTACCGCAAGAAACTCGGCATCCTGCCAGCCGTGAAGCGCATCCCAACAGTGGCAAGCGAACACCCTGACCTGACCAACTACCTCTACATGACTTATGCCGTGGAGGGCTATGATGTCAACTACTATGCGCATGAGAAGTCTGTCGTGGTGCTCGGTTCGGGCGCTTACCGCATCGGTTCCTCCGTCGAGTTCGACTGGTGTTCGGTCAATGCCATCACCACCGCCCGCAAGCTCGGCTACAAGAGCATCATGATTAACTACAACCCTGAGACTGTATCGACCGACTACGATATGTGCGACCGCCTCTACTTCGATGAACTCTCCTTCGAGCGTGTGCTTGACGTGATTGACCTCGAAAATCCTCGCGGCGTCATTGTTTCCGTGGGTGGTCAGATTCCTAATAACTTGGCGATGAAACTCTATCGCCAGAGTGTGCCTATCCTTGGCACCTCGCCCATCAGCATCGACCGTGCCGAGAACCGTAACAAGTTCTCAGCCATGCTCGATCAACTCGGCATCGACCAGCCTGAATGGAGCGCACTGACGAGCATGGATGACGTGAAGGCATTTGTGGAACGTGTGGGCTTCCCCGTGCTCGTGCGTCCTTCTTACGTGCTTTCTGGTGCAGCCATGAACGTCTGCTACGATTACGAAGAACTGGAACGTTTCCTCCAGATGGCCAGCGAGGTCAGCAAGGAATATCCTGTGGTCATCTCGCAGTTCATGCAGGAAACTAACGAAGTCGAGTTCGATGCTGTGGCACAGAACGGCGAAGTGGTCGAATACGCCATCTCCGAGCACGTCGAGTTTGCCGGCGTACACTCAGGCGACGCCACGATGGTGTTCCCTGCTCAGCAAATCAGTTTCGCCACCATTCGTCAGATTAAGAAGATCAGCCGTGCCATTGCCAAGGAACTCAACATCTCTGGTCCTTTCAACATCCAGTATCTGGCAAAGGGTCGCGATGTGAAGGTCATCGAGTGCAACCTCCGTGCCTCACGTTCTTTCCCATTTGTCAGCAAGGTGCTCAAGTGCAACTTCATCGATACAGCCACACGCATTATGCTCGATGCACCTTTCACCACTCCCAACAAGAGCGAGTTCGACATCGACCGCATGGGTGTGAAAGCCAGCCAGTTCTCTTTTGCCCGTCTGCAAAATGCCGACCCTGTCTTGGGCGTCGATATGAGCAGTACAGGTGAGGTGGGCTGTATGGGCGACACCTACGAAGAAGCCCTGCTCAACTCCATGATTGCCACAGGCTACAAGATTCCTTCCAAGGACAAGGCGATTATGATTTCGTCGGGCGGCACGAAGGAGAAGGTGGCGATGCTCGATGCAGCCCGTGCACTTGTGAAGAACGGCTACACCATCTGCGCCAGCGAAGGCACTGCCAAGTTCCTCAACGACAACAACGTGAAGGCAACTGCTGTGGCATGGCCTGACGAAGAAGGCAGTGACAAGCCCAACGTGATGAAGATGATTGCTGACCATAAGTTTGACCTTATCGTCAACATTCCGAAGAATCACTCAAAGCGTGAACTCACCAACGGTTACCGCATTCGTCGTGGTGCCATTGACCATAACATTCCACTCATCACCAATGCCCGTCTTGCTTCTGCCTTTATCGAAGCCTTCTGCCAGTTGGGCATGCAAGACCTGCAAATCAAGTCTTGGCAGGAGTATGACGCTTAGAGAAAAAGACTGAGTGTCTTTTTCGAATAAGCGGGGGATGGTAGTAGCGTTCTGGGAGGCAAGGAACGTGGCCGAAGCGGAACGCGAACGGACATCGGTGTCGCGGAGAGAAAGATTGAATACTAAAAGAAAGTCATTCGGAGAGATCCGGATGGCTTTCTTTGTATGCTTTCATCAGTGCTTCCCGTTCAGCGTCATCCGCACCCAATTTTTCAATGATTTTCTTGGCACGTTTATAACTCCGAATCTTTTTTCGGTTGATGAGGGACGAGAGGATTCCTTTCAGGTTCACATCGTTTGCCCATGCCTTCTGTACTGCATCATGAGGGTTATATTCCTCTTTGCCGAATCTTTGGTAGAACTTTTCCCAATTGAATCCTATCACCTGCACCTCCTTCAATTTGACACTGCCATCATTCACGGGTTGTTGGGTATGCCGGCGTTGCAGTGCCACTTCCATGAAGAGGGAGGCGTGACCGTTTTGAGTGATGGCAAGGTCTTTCGCAACAAAAGCAGAGTCCATGCGGAGTGAATCTGCATTTGTCATGCCGACATACAGATATTGGTCATAATTTAGCACTTGTGCGTGTTCGTAACTCTGTATGAAGGCAGGGAAGAACTTCGATGCGAAAACCGTACTGTCATTCGTTGGCATGCCACGCATAAATCTATAGTTACGGAAGTCTTGAATTGCCTCCATCTCCCTGTCTTGTTGGGGAGTGCTTTGCCACCCTGCCTCGTGTTGGTTTGCATAAGCCGTCAGTTCCGAAGCCTTGTATGGTTCATACTCGAAAATCCAGAGTCCGAACTGCATTTGCACATTGCATCGTGCCAGATTCCTTTCTTCGACAGAGAAGCCATATCGGTCAGCCATATGTTCCACACTATCCAATGCAACCGCCATTTTTCGTGTCACCTTGTTAACGAAATCCGGGAAGAGGGTCTGCTGCTTGTCCTCCATGAAATCCTCTTGTGTGTAAAATGTACGGTTGGACACATCATGCAGGAGCAGGTTAGTGTATTTCATGGGCTTTCCGTCCTTTCGTCTATACGATACTCCCTTTCCATTCTTTCCCACTTGGATGATGATGCTGTCACCTGGTTCCACATAGAATGGTATTTTCTGATTTCCACTTGGGATAATCTCAGCATACAAAGGATGGTACAACTCGAAATCCAGAACCTCCGTGTCACCCCCTATAAACTCTGATTTCACCTTCCTTTCTTCTTTCGTGTAAAGGTCGGTCAACCAGAAGTACATCAATCTGCTTGCCCCATACCCATGCCTTATCTCAATGTGTACAGGCTGGGCTTGCGGCAATGGAGTAGCCCCCAAAGTCGCCATGTGCAACAGACAAATGACCGTAAATGGAAAATGTGAATGAAAGACCTTCATTGTGGCAGACATTGAAAAAAGATGCCACAAAGGTAGTCAAACCCAGCATTTGCCGCAACTATTTTATTTTTATTTGACAATTGCACCCACCCTTTTAACTTGATTTCAATCTTCCACCCTTTGTCCCACATGAATGGAAGATTTTCTTGCAGCAAATAAATCCTCCCCTAATTGCTTTTTGCCAGATAGGCTTTGGCAGTGCCGAATTTGAGATAAAAGTCAATGCGGACAGGCATGTGACGAGAGTCATCGGTAACGTAGAAGCGGAGGAGTTCTTTGTCCTTCTTTTTCTCTTCGTAGTCAAGGAGGGAGAAAACAAGGCAGTGGTAGGTCTTTTTGTCGTTGGCTTTCCAATCTTTCTTTCCACGATAGACAAGGGTCTGGGTCTCCACCTTCTTGCCAGTCGCCATGGGGAAAAAGACCCTCTCACCAACCTTTCCCCGTAATGGGGAGGGAGACCCAGATGCATTCTTTCCTGTGGCGGCGATGCTCCAGTTGCGGGCAAGGGAGAGGATGGAGAGCATGTCGTAGTTGCAGTCAGAGGACTCATGATGATGTTCTGACCACTCGCCATCTCGGTTGAGGAAGTGCTGCTTGACATGGCTCTTTCCTTTGGGGTAGGTGTACCACACTTCATCAACGGTGTAGTGCTTGCCTTCAAGTGAGCCTTTGCGGAAGTAGAGGGGCACGAGTTGGGGGGTGATGTAGGAGATGAGGGTGTCGCGCATGGTGAAGACTGCGTCGCACCGTTTGTTGCTGGTGAAGAGCAGGTCGTTGCGTAAGGCAGGCTGTCCTTTGTAGGTGGCTGACTTCATGGTGTAGTGTGCGGCACCGCATTTTACCCAAATGAACTTCCAATTAAAATAGAGGTCGTAGGTAAGGTTCTCGCCTGCCTTGAAAGCAGTGTTCTCGGTGGGACACTGTGCGTAGGAGGTGAGAAATGAGAATAAGAAAACTAAAAATAGGAGTATCGTCTTCATCTTAGTTTTCTTTCAGCAGTGTTGAATCATTAACTAAGAGGATGAGGCTGTCGGATGTATTTGTTTGAGGCATTTCCTTTTGTTGTCCTCCGAGGGTAGGGGAGTTATATGCCAGATAGAGGAATGCAAACACGCATCCCAGTACGAGAATGCCGAGCAGGAGCGTGCCGAACATCATGTAACGGTTCAGTCGTGTGGCTTTGTTTCTCATTTATTCAGTATTTTTTTGTATTCGCTTTCATCGTGGAGCACTCGCAGGGCAGCCTTGATGTCTTCATCGTCTCTGATGGCATCTTCCACTTTGCCCGCCTGATAGTGATAGCGTTTGATGACTTCCTGCGACATGAGTCGGCAGATGTCCTCTTTGCGGCGATCCATCTCGCGGTCAAGGTTATGGGCAAACTTCTTCTCCAGTGCCTCAAACTCTTCCTTGGCATCCTCATAATAACCTTCGAGTTTGGCAATCTTTTTCAGTTCCTCCAGACGTTTCTCGCTGGTGCGGTCATATTTGAAGTTGCTGTCTTTCACCATCTGCTTGAAGTCTGCATAGTCTTTGTCGGTGATGGTCAGGTCTTTCACTGCTGAAATGCTGGGATGGCTCTGGAAATACTTCGTTCCCCAATCGGTCAGTGCATCGTCGTTGTAGAGGCTGACTAACAGGGTGGATTGGGTCGCCAGTGTACTTAGAGCCTCCATGGTGGGTCCTACGGCGAGGGGGTAATAGACTACTGGTGAGATGCTGTCGTGCTTTACCGTCACATCGGGCTTGATGCCACTGCCTTCGGTCACTTCGCGTCCACCTGCCGTATGGAAGATGGTCTTCGTGTTGTCAGTCTTCTCAGGGCGTTTACCCGTGGCACGATAGGTTTCAGCATCTTGACGGAGTTTCTTGTAATCGATTTTTTGGATGCATCGTCCCGAAGGGATGTAATATTTGGCGGTAGTCAGTTTCAGGCTGCCATTGTAGGGTAGTTCATGTGAACTCTGTACCAATCCTTTTCCGAATGTCTCAGTGCCCACCACCACAGCGCGGTCGAGGTCTTGAAGTGCTCCAGAAACGATTTCGGATGCGCTCGCCGTACTACCATCGACCAGAATGGCAAGTGGAATCTCAAGGTCAAGTGGGTCGTTATGGGTTGTGTAGGAGTAGTTGGCAGCCACCATCTTGCCTTTGGTTTCCACAATTTTCAGGTTCTTGGGAGTGAAGAGGTTAACCATGTCGATGGCTTCATTCAGCAATCCTCCGCCATTGTTGCGCAAGTCGAGAATGATGCTCTTGGCACCCTTTTCTTTCAGGTTGATAACCGATTTTCTCACCTCTTTAGCACATCCCTCGGTGAACTCCGTCAGACTGATATAGCCTGCATCACCGATGAGCCCTATGTATGGAACTGCTGTTTTCTTGATGCTGCGCCGTGTCACCTTGTAATCGCGTGTCTTTTTCTCGCCAGGGCGTTGTATTCTCAGCATGAATGTCGTGCCAGGTTCTCCGCGCAGCATCTCGCTTACCTCTGAGGTGTTTTTACCTTTCAAGTCAGTGTCGTCGATTTTCAACAGCACATCGCCCACTTGCAACCCCACTTCAGCAGCGGGCATGTCGGGATAAGGCTCGGAGATGATGACGGTAGAGTCTTTCCGCATGTGGATGATGGAGCCGATGCCACCATACTTGCCTGTTGTCATCATCTTCAGTTCGTCCATGCCTTCCTCGGGATAATAGACGGTGTAGGGATCCAGTTCCTCCAGCATGGCATCAATGCCCACCCTGATGACTTTGTCAGCCTCTAATGAATCTACATAGAAGATATCGAGTTGACGGTAAATGCTGTTGAAGGTGTCGAGGTTCTTTGCCACAGAAAAGTTGTGCTCCGTTTGGGCAAAGGAGGTTAAAACAGATAAACTAAAAACTAAAAGTGATAGAAACTTTTTCATGTTGAAATGTTTATTTGTGTGCAAAGGTAGTGAAGAATTAGGAATTAGGAATTAGGAATTAGGAATTATTTGCAATTCAGAGAGTTTTTTCGTCGAAAAAGTAACAATTCCTCATTCCTCATTCCTCATTCCTCATTGATTTTTCCTACCTTTGCATCTATGGAAGAAAAGCAGCAACAGCGATTGATTCGCCGATATTATCAATACCTGAAACTGGAAAAGGGAAGTTCGCCTAATACAATTGATGCTTATATGCGCGACCTCGACAAGTTCTTGCGTTTTCTGAAAGATGAAGGCAAAGATTTCTTGTCGATTGAGTTGGAGGACGTGCATCATTTTTCGGCTCTCATGATGGATGTGGGTATCCATCCTGTATCTCTCTCGCGCATACTGTCAGGTGTGAGGAGTTTCTACCATTTTCTGGTGCTCAGTGACGTGCTCGAAGTCAATCCCACCGAATTGCTCGAATTTCCCAAGAAACCCCAGCATCTGCCTGATGTGCTCTCGGTGGAAGAGATTGATGCGATTGAGGCCGTCATTGATCTCAGCCAGCTTGAAGGCCACCGCAACAAGGCCGTCATTGAGACTTTGTTCAGTTGCGGACTCCGAGTGTCCGAATTGGTCAACCTGAAACTCAGTAACCTTTTTCTTGATGAGCAGTTCATCAAGGTGGAAGGCAAAGGTTCTAAGCAACGGTTGGTTCCCATCTCCGAGAAAGCCATCCATGAGTTGAGGCTCTATTTCAAAAGTCGCAATACATTGTCTATCCCTCTTGAATATCAAGATTATGTGTTTGTCAGTTATCGCCGTAAGAAACCTCTCACTCGGGTGATGGTGTTCCTTATGATTAAGGAACTTGTAGCAAAAGCAGGCATTCAAAAGACAGTTTCGCCACACACTTTCCGTCATTCTTTTGCCACCTCTTTGCTCGAAGGTGGTGCCAATCTCCGTGCCATCCAAGCCATGCTGGGGCATGAGTCTATCGCCACCACTCAAATCTACACCCACATCGATACCTCTCATTTGCGTGAGGAAATCTTGGAGCATCATCCCAGGAATAGGTCTAGAGTATAGAGTTTGGGGTTTAGAGAATTTAGAGGATGGGGATGAATGATCAAGGGATGCCTCACATCTGGATTGTTCCTTGTCGAAAGAAGAAACTTGGATTTTTCACTTTTCACTCTTCACTTTTCACTTAAATTCCCTACCTTTGCACTCAAAAATCGAAAGAATATGTATGATGTGAAACTGGTGCGTGAGGATTTTCCCATCCTTTCGCGCGAAATATACGGTAAGCCGTTGGTCTATCTTGACAATGGTGCAACGACACAGAAACCCCGTCAGGTGGTGGAGGCGATGGTGGACGAGTATTACAACGTGAATGCTAATGTCCACCGTGGCGTGCATTTTCTGTCACAGCAGGCAACGGACTTACATGAAGCGAGCCGCGAGGCTGTCAGACAGTTCATCCATGCACGGAGCATGAGCGAGATAGTCTTCACGCGTGGTACAACGGAGAGCATCAATCTGTTGGCGTTCTCGTTTGGCGAGGCGATGGTGCATGCAGGCGACGAGGTGCTGGTGAGTGTCATGGAGCATCATTCCAACATCGTGCCTTGGCAGATGATGTGTGAGCGGAAGGGTGCACAGTTGCGGGTGATACCGATGAGTGATGAAGGCGAGTTGCAGTTGGATGCGTTAGAAGGGATGCTCAATGAACGGACACGCATTGTGTGCTGCACTCAGGTGAGTAATGTGTTAGGTACGGTAAATCCTGTGAAGGAGGTAGTGAAGATGGCGCATAAGTGGGGAGTGCCCGTACTGGTTGATGGGGCACAGTCAGCCCCTCATATGGTTGTGGATGTGCAAGATTTGGATTGCGATTTCTTTGCCTTTTCGGGGCATAAGGTCTATGGTCCCACGGGTGTGGGGGTGCTCTACGGAAAGGAAACGTGGCTGGAGCAGTTGCCACCCTATCAAGGTGGTGGTGAGATGATTCAGAAGGTGACGTGGGAGCGGACGACTTACAATCAATTGCCTTACAAGTTTGAGGCTGGGACTCCTGATTATGTGGCGACGCATGGACTGGCAAAAGCGTTGGAGTATGTGTCGGCATTGGGCATGGAGAACATTGAGACGCACGAACAGGCATTGACACGCTATGCACTGAAACGCTTGGGTGAGATTGAGGGCATGCAGATTTTCGGTAAGGCAAATGAGCACGATGCCGTCATCAGTTTCTTGGTGGGTAACATCCACCATCTCGACATGGGCACACTGTTAGACCATTTAGGCATTGCCGTGCGGACGGGGCATCATTGTGCAGAGCCACTGATGAGGCGGTTAGGCATTGAAGGCACGGTGCGGGCATCGTTCGCACTCTACAATACCACTGAGGAAGTGGATGCCTTGGTCGAAGGCATAGAACAAGTAAGGAGGATGTTTTGAGACATCCTCCTTCTTTTTTATACTCTTTCCGATTCCCTCAGTCCTCTTACTTCCTATGCAAAGAAGAAGTAGGCAATGGCAATGGCGGCAAGGATACCTGCCAAGTCGGCAAGGAGTCCACAGGTTACGGCATGGCGTGTGTGGCGAATGCCGACAGAGCCAAAATAGACGGCAAGGATGTAAAATGTCGTATCAGTAGAGCCTTGGAAGATGCAGGCAAGACGACCTGCAAAGGAGTCGGCTCCATAAGTGGTCATCGTGTCAACCATCATGCCTCTTGCCCCCGAACCGGAGAGCGGTTTCATTAGTGCTGTAGGCAGGGCTGACACGAAGTCGGTGTTGCCACCGCAGAGTTCGACAAGCCAGTTGATGCCACCAATGAGAATGTCCATACCTCCGCTGGCGCGGAACACACCGATGGCAACGAGGATGGCGACAAGGTAGGGAATGACTCTGATGGCAGTGGTGAAACCATCCTTGGCTCCTTCAATGAAAGCCTCATAGACATTGACTTTCTTTACCATACCCGCTATGATGAAGAGGAGCATGATGCCAAAGAGGATGATGTTGGCAATAAGGGTGCTGACGAGGTCCATTGTCTCTTTCTCCATTTGGGAGAAGCCCCAAATCATGGCAGCCACCAAGAAGCACATGCCACCAAGAATGCCGAGCAGAATGGGATGGAAAAGATTGATTCGCTGGTAGAGGCTTACGATGATGATGCCTGCCAGTGTGGCAACGAAAGTGGCAAGGAGGATGGGTACAAACACATCGGTGGGTTGCGCTGCTCCTAATTGGGCACGATACACCATGATGGAAACGGGAATGATGGTCAGTCCTGACGTGTTGAGTACCAGAAACATAATCATGGGGTTGGATGCCGTTTCATTGAGTTTGGCGAGTTGTGCTTCCGAGAGTCCCTTCTTCTTAGCAAAGGCTGCATTTTGCTGTTCATTCAGTTCCTGCATGCTTTCCATTGCCTTCAGACCGAGAGGTGTGGCTGCGTTGTCCAGTCCCAGCATGTTTGCTGCGATATTCATGAAGATATGCCCGGTGGCTGGATGCCCCTTGGGAATACTGGGAAAGAGGCGTGTGAAGAGTGGACTGAGTGCTTTTGAGAGCAGATTGACCATGCCTCCTTTCTCGCCAATTTTCATAATGCCCATCCAGAGGGAGAGGACACCAGTCAGTCCGATGGAGATTTCGAAGGCAGTCTTGGCATTTTCGAAGGTGGAGCCCACGATATCAGCAAAGACACCCGTATTGCCAATGAAACACTGAATGATGGCGCATACGGCTGCCAACAGGAAGAATGCAATCCAAATGTAGTTTAGTACCATAAGTATAATTACAATTTGACTATTTACAATTTACGATTTTGCCATTTACCCTTTTACTTTTTGTCTCGGTTGGCAAAGATGTTCGCCAGAATTGTTCCGCTGATGCTGTGCCATGCACACGAGATGGCACAAGGCACCACAGCCATTGGGTTTGTTGCCACAAAGAAGGTCATGGCAAGGTTGGTGCCCAGACCCGCATTCTGCATGCCAACCTCGATGGAGAGTGTACGCTTCTTCGCCACGGAGAAGTGGAACAACTTGCCCACAGAGTAGCCAAGAATGTATCCGATGGTGTTGTGGCAGAACACCATGCAGAAGGTGAGGAGGAAGAGTACAATGCCGTTCTCCACCAACGGGTCGTGTACAGTCGTGATGACGCCTCCTACGATACAGGCAAGGCTGGTTACCGATACACCTGGCATGCAGCCTTGAATCTTTTTGAATACGTCCTTGTGTCCCAGCCACAAGTTAAGAAAGTATCCGATGGCTATCGGGATAATGGTGACAATGAGAATCTGTTGGAACATGCCCCATGCATCCACGTCCACTCGCTCACCAGCCAACCAGAGCACCAACAACGGGGTGAGCACCGGTGCAAGGAGTGTCGATGCACATGTCATGCCCACTGAATAGGCGACATCTCCCTTGCAGAGAAACGACATGATGTTGCTTGACACACCACCTGGACAACATCCCACTAAGATGATGCCTATCGCCATAGCCGTGCTGTATGGTGCGAAAGCGGGAACTTGACTGAACAGCCACGAGAGGGCGAAGGCCACCAATGGCATGATGGTGAATTGAGCCATTGCGCCGATGAAAATGTCCATCGGACGTTTTGCCAGCAATTTGAAGTCTTCGGGAGTCAGTGTCAATCCCATGGTCAACATGATGATGCCGAGGATGACAGTCTGCGTGTTGCCTTTTACCCATTCAAAGAGTATGGGAAAAAAGAATGTAACCACAGCGGTGAGGATGACAAAAAGACTTGCCTTACCACTGAGCGTGTCGCTGATAGCTTTGAGAACCTTATACATAATTATATAGATATTGTAAATCGACTGCAAAGGTAGTAAAAAGTTAGGAGTTAGGAGTTAGGAGTTAGGAGTTTTTTTGGGGAAAGTTAGGAGTTAGGAGTTTTGGGGGATTTAGTTTCTACTTGCCGCAAAATATAAGAGCGGTTCTGCTCTATAGTGTGAACAAAACCGCTCTTCTGTCAGATTCCCCTTTTGGGAGAAAACGTGTGGATTACCTTACGTTCAGGCTCTTGCCAATGTAGGTGATGGTCTTTTCGGTGCCGCCGATGATTTTCACACGGAAGGTGCGTGACTGGAGCATACCAGGGAAGGATCCGTTGCGCTTGCCAATGGTGAGGGTCTTGTTACGGTCATTCCATGTAAGTTGAATCGTGCTATACTGTCCCTTCTCGTAGTTGTAGTTGTCGCCTTCGTCTTCGTAGAGGGTGAAAGTGGCGTCAGCACCAGGATAGACCACAAGTTCAAGGTTGTCAAATTTGTTTTCATTGGCATACTGCACATCAGGACCGAGTGGAAGGATGGAACCAGCCTTGATGTAGAGTGGGGCATGGCTGAGAGGTGCAGCGGCTGAAACGGTTTGTCCGCCATCGAGCCGAGTGTTGGTCCAGTAGTCGTACCACTGAGCACCTGCGGGCAGATAGACGCTGAAGGTCTTGGGGGCAGTCCAGTCAACGGGAGCGTAGGTTTCGCGTTTCAGGTTCTGCTTGTCCCATCCCGACATTGGGTCGGTCTTGACAATCTTCTCCTGTGTGTAGAGTGGGTCAATGACTGGGCAGACGAGCACGTTATGGCCAAACAAGTATTGGCGGTTGTTGTTCCAAGTCTGCTTGTCAGCCTTGAAGTCCATGAAGAGCGCCCGCATGAAGGAGTCGTTGTTCTTTGTCACCTGCCAGGACTGGCTATAGATGTAAGGTAGGAAACGGTAGCGGAGTTTCACTGCATCGACCAGTGCATCATAGACGGGTTCACCCTGCTTGCCGAAGTAATAGAGTTCGCGATATACATCTGCACCGTGGCTGCGCATCATGGGGGTGAAAGCACCGAACTGCATCCAACGCACATAGAGTTCCTGATATTGTGGATTGCGGGTGGCAGAGTTGTGGCCTTGTGTGCTATAGGAACCAGCAAAGAAGCCACCGATGTCGGCATTCACGTTAGGATTGGCGGTGAGGGTGTAGTTGAGGCAGATAGGCACTTGTTTGCGGAAACTGTCCCACGAGGAACCGATGTCGCCGCTCCAAGTGTTGGCGCCATAGCGTTGCTGTCCTGCGAAATAGGAGCGGGTAAGGATGAAGACGCGCTTGGTGTCATCGACAGCGCGCTGGCTGTCATATACACCGCCCACTGTCATGAGCGGGAAAGCGTTGCGCACACTGCGGTAACTGCCCATTGCTGTAGGCTGGTCGCGCTGCTCTTCGGTGAGGTTCATTTGGTCGGGGTCGGTCGAGTCCATCCACCAAGCATCAATGCCCATCTTGTGCAGTCGAGTGAGGTTCTTCCAGTAGATGTCGCGGGCTTCCTTGCTATAGACGTCGTAGCAGCGCACACCGCTCGGGTAGTCCATGCGTGGAGGCCACTGCGAAAGTCCACTTTGAGGCCATGTCTGGAAGTCGAGCAAGAGCCCCTTTTCTTTCAGTTCTTTAAATGCCTTGGTTTCGGGACCGAAGGATGCCCAGATAGAAATGCTCATGTGAGCATTCTGACGGTGCACCTCATCAATCATTTCTTGTGCACGGTCAAACTCAGGGTTGATGAACTCCATGGCATTCCAGTTGTAGTTGCTTCCCCAATACTGCCAGTCCTGAATGATGCCGTCGAAAGGTACTTTCAGGTCGCGATACTTGTGTACCACCTCCAGCAGTTCGTTTTGCGATTTGTAGCGTTCGCGGCTCTGATGGAAACCGTAGGTCCAGAGAGGGAACATGGGCACGCTTCCAGAAAGGTGGCGCATCTCTGCAATCACGCCATCGGCATCGCCACCATAGATAAAGTAATAATCGACCATTTTGCCCACTTCCGACTCCAGTTCGATGCTCCCAGCCTGTCCTTCTGTAGGGGTGACGAGATGAGTGGGGGAATAGTTGTCCCAGAAGATGCCGTAGCCCTTGATGGTTTGGTAGAAGTGGGCAAAGTCTTCGAGATTGCTCTGTTCCATGCGTCGGTTTTCGCCTCGCTGGCTCATCTTGCCGTTTTGGAGAAGCCCGATGCCATAGATGCCTTCGTCGGCATCGACGGTGAAAGTCTGTTTCACACGGAAAGCACCCGTGTCGGGACCCTTCGTGATGGGGGTGAAGGCACAGTCGCCCTCACGGGTGAGAAGGTTGCCCCTGCTGTCAGCAAAGGTCACCTTGCCATTGTCAACAGTCACGGTGAGCGCTGCCGACTTATAGACGGTGGCTGCACCTTGTTTCGTTTGGCTCACCTTCACCTGTTCGGGCGAGGCGATGACCACGAGCGATTTCTTCTCGACGTTCTGTCCGTTGTCCTTTACAATGCGCACGGTGCGCGGTGTGTAGAATTCCACAGTCTGTGCGTGAGCCGTGAATGCAGTAGAGAGGAATGGAAAGATTGAAATGAAAAATGTGAGTCCTTTTCTCATGATTGTATAGTTTTGGTGAATAGATATTTCAGGTGCAAAGTTAGCCCTTTCGTTCGTTTTCGGGGGAACGGTGAGGAAGATTCAACAGGATAATCTCGTTGATTTTGGTGAGCAGCCACGTTGAATCAACAGGATACTATTGTTGATTTCCTCGTAAATCAGAAGGGTTCTTGCCGAGGTCTTCCTGGAAACACTTCGCCATGTAGGAGGCAGAACTGAATCCAGACCGCTCCGCCACCTCCGTCATGGTGAGCGAAGAGCCCTGGATGAGTTGAACGGCATGATTAACGCGGATGCTGCGCATGAAGGCAGTGGGTGTCCTGCCGAGCATGGCAGTCATTTTCTTGTAGAGACCCGTGCGGTCCATGCAGAGGTCTTGCGCCAATCGTTCTACAGTGTAGTTAGGAGTGGCGAGATTTTGCTCCACAAGGCAGGTGGCACGGTCAATCAGTTCGTGGTCGATGGGTTGACAGTTGACAGTTGGGAGTTGACAGTTGACAGATGACAATTGACAGTTAGGGTTAAGGTCAAGGTTAAGGTTCCTCCTTCTTTGATAGAGCCAGAACCAGAGGATGGTCATGAGGCACACTGCGATGAGGATGACAGCCCAGATGCTTCCGACCGAAAGGGAGGAGGCAAGGCCGGAGGGTGCAGAGGGACATCCCTTCAGCAATCCGTGGTCGTAGGAACCAATCCACACGTAGCCTTCCCTGTCGGTGTAGATGGTGTTGAGGCGGCTTGACGAGATGTAGGAGCCATCTTCAGTCATCACCTGTCCTACCTGTTCCGCCTTGCGCGAGTTGAGGTCAATCCTCCACATACCGTCGCGGCTCACGATGTAGGCGGTGTTGGCATCAGTCTGCGAGATGGTGTGCAGACGGTTGGCGCGGAAGATTTCAGTCCATCGGCGGGTATGGATGTCAAATTCGAGACAAAGTTTTTGGTCGATGAGTTGGTAGAAGCGTCCGCGCAGAGTGTCGGTGATGACGAGCGAGGTGATGGCAGTGGAGTCGAGCGACGCCTTGGCAGCATAGAGTAGGTGACCATCTTGATGGCAGGTCACGGTTCCGTCGGCATAGAAACGGTAAAGCTTCCCCTCCATACGTTTGAGGTCAAGCAGCAGGTTGGTCGTGTCTTGGTGGATGAAGAACACCTCGCCTTCATCATCCACATACACATCATCTGCTGTGTCAGGCAGGCAATCGGTGACGAGGCGTAAACGTGAGTCGTAGCACCAGAGTTTCTTGTAATCCTTCACCCACAGGCGGTTCTGTCGGTCGGCATAGGCATGGTAGGCACCCCGATACCCCGTCAGCGGGTGGGAAGAGAGGCTATCCTTCTCAATGCTTTGGCAGGTGTGCCCATCCCATAGGTCAATACTGTGGGGCGTGGTTGCAGCCATTCTGCCGTCATGCAGTTGCAGGATGTGTAGTACACAATTGTCGCTGAGTCCGTCGGACGTGTCGATGGAGGTAAACACGAACTGTTGCGCACAACAGGTGATGGTGCACAACAGTCCGATGATATGTAAGAACGTCCGTTTCAATTATTTGTTGAAGATTTTCTTGCCGTGTTGAATGAGAATGCCTTTGGTGGTGCCAGTGACTGGCTTTCCGCTCAGGTCGTAGGAGATGCCGCCAGTCATAGCCTGCTTGCCCCTTTCTGCAGTCGGGGCATCGATGCCTGTGACGATTTCCTCGGAATCCTTAGAGCGGTTGCCCGCATAGTCAACCGCCTTGACCTTGTAGAAGTAGTGCTTGTCCGCCTCGGCAGAGTTGTCGGTGAAAGACGTGGCAGCGATGCCGCGTCCGATGGTGTTGTATTCGGGTTCCTCACCCTCCGTCTCCGGAGCGTCGGCACGAAGGACGATGTAGGTGAGCGGGTCGCTGTCGGCAGGGGCGGTCCATGAGAGTTCCATGCCTTCAGCCAGTTGCCCAACGGCCAGACCGGTCGGTGCAGCCGGGGCTCTGGTCTCAACTTTCGAGTCAATGGGTTGCAGGCGCCAAAGGAAAGCAGCCTTTGAACGAGCCTTGGGTGATGGACCCTCTTTCAGACGTACCTCAGCACCCGATGTGGTGGTATTGGTGCAGTAGAGGTACTTGTTGGAGAGTCGGCTGATGATGTAATAGTAGCCATCCTGTGCATATTTCAGATACCATTGCTCGTTGGCATCGTGGCCAGCGTCGAAACAGATGACGTTGGCTTCGTCGTTGAGATTATTGTTGAGCACGTTCAGGTGGGAGTTCTTGTCGGTGGTGACATTGTCGATGAACCAATAGGAGATGTCGCCAGTGGTGTAGCCAGGGGTTACTTTCCACTGTTGGGATGTACTTGAGACAAGCAGGTTGGAGGTCGTAGCCTTCGAGGTTCCGGCACTGGTGAGTACCTTCCCGCTGTATTGATTCACGATGAGATAGGTGCCATTCACCACACCAGGTGCCACGTCCTCGCCCCAAGTGATGTCGAATATGCGCTCGGCATTGATTTGTCCTTGTTGGTATCCTGTGCCTCCAGGCACTTCAAACACATATCTCCTTGTAGGTCCGTCGCCATTGAAATAGACATCTCTGTCCTTGCTGACAAAGGCGAACGTGGAGGTTTTGGCTTGACGCTCGGATGAACCTAAGTAGCCATGCACCTCACCTGTCGTGTTGTTGCGATACACTGCGCCACAGGTCCACGCTGACGGGTTCTCTCCATAGCCGAGGCGCACACCTTCGTTGGAGTCGAGGCAGAACTGTCCACGTGCTTTCGAGTCGAAGCCCCACCAAATGCCGTTCTTCATGCCGTAGTTGACACCCACGATTGCTTCACCCACATTGTGCAACTCGTCGGCAGTAGCCACTTTGCCGTTCCTTTTCACGCGGGTGAAGAAGTTGGCATAGTTGTCAAACGAACCTGCCAACTGGTGCGTGTTACCCTCGTCCAGATAGTCTTTCAGATAGTTATACCACGGTAAAGCCCTGTCATCGTTGAGCGTATTACCGCCACAAATGCGAATGTCCTTGAAGAAGTCGTCAGCCCTGATGAGTTTGGCAATGGCGAGAAAGTCCTTCTGTGCCTGTTCCTCGCTTGTGGCTTGTTCCCACACGTAGTCAGGTTCGTTGAAGGGCGAAACGCTTACCACCTTCAGTCCCTGACTCTGCACATACTGCACACTCGCTTTGATGAGTTTGTACCATTCCTGGGGTTTGCCTTGGTAGTTCTTCCTGCCCGTGTAGTCTCGTGCTTCAGTATCTTTCTTGTTGCCATTTTCATCAATGGGGCAGAACAGTGCCTCGTGGTCACAGTTCAGGTTCACCTCTTTCGTTCCCGTCAATTTGATGAGGTCACAGCGCCATTTCAGTTTTTTCTGTTGGCGTTCAGTCAACGTGTAGGTGCCGTCGCCATTGTCCGTGACGAGGTCATTGGGTTGGAACGACACACGTCCTGTGGCAAAGTTTCCCTTGCCGATGTGGGCAATGCCGCGGTTCACATTGAAATCCCAGTCCCATGCGGTGTCCATACCCCAGTTCACGTTGTATTCCTTGCCTTCAGATGACAGATCAAAGACGATCTCCACATCAGCCTTTTGTGCGGCTTTCGCATAGTCTGCTCCTGTTTGTGCGAAGGAAACTGATAGTGAGAAACTGAGGGCTAAAACTGATAGTATCCTTTTTTCCATATTTGTTTTGGGTTGTATTGGATTAGTCTTGTAAGCGTTTTTTTGCTGAAAACGGTCTGGTGTTTAGGCTGTTTATTGTGCCTTCTCGTCCAGATAAGAGTCTTTGAATCCCAAAAAGTACAGCACGCCATCCAGCCCGATGGTGTTGATGCTCTGCTGGGCATTAGCCACCACACGGGGCTTGGCATGGAAGGCGATGCCCAACCCTGCTTGCGAGAGCATGGGCAAGTCATTTGCCCCGTCGCCCACAGCAATGGTCTGCTGCAAATCGACCTTCTCCACCTGGGCAATCAGCTTGAGCAGTTCAGCCTTGCGGTGGCCATCCACAATCTCACCCACATAGTTTCCTGTCAGATGCCCCGTCTCGTCCACCTCCAGTTCGTTGGCATACACGTAGTCGATGCCATAACGCTTCTGGATGTATTCGCCAAAGAATGTGAAACCGCCGCTCAGGATGGCAATCTTATAGCCATACTTCTTCAGTACATACATCAATCTGTCCACGCCTTCTGTGAAAGGCAAGTTCTCTGCAATGTCACGCATCACGCTCACATCCAGTCCTTTGAGTAATTTGCATCGCTGGGTGAAACTTTCCTTGAAGTCAATCTCGCCCCGCATCGCACTCGCCGTGATGGCAGCCACTTGGTCATACACCCCGTGTCTCCGTGCCAGTTCGTCAATCACCTCCGTCTGGATGAGTGTCGAGTCCATGTCGAAACAGATGAGTCGGCGCATCCGTCGATACATGTTGTCGGTCTGGAACGAACCGTCAATTTCCAACTCGCTCGACATCTTCAGTAATGCTCCGTGCAAAGCCTCCTTATCTTTCGGAGTGCCACGCACGGAGAACTGGATGCATGCTCTTGTCTTCTCTTTGGGGTGCTGAATGCTGGCACGTCCAGACAGACGCTTGATGCCATCGATGTTCAGCCCCTGTTCCGCAATCAATCGACTCACAGCCTCAATCTGTCTTGCCCTGAGTCGTCTGCCCAGCACCGTCAGGATGTAGCGGTTCTTTCCCTGCCTTGCCACCCATGCCTCATATTCATCCATCGTGATAGGTGCAAAACCAATGTTCACGCCTAGTTCGCTTGCCTTGAAGAGCAGTTCCTTCATCACATGTCCCGACTTCTCCTCAGCCACACGAATCAGGATGCCTAAAGATAGGGTGGAGTGGATGTCTGCCTGCCCGATGTCCTGAATATCCACATCATATCTTGACAAAATATCCATAATGCTTGCCGTCAGTCCAGGACGGTCCTCACCAGTGATGCGCAACAGTATTAGTTCTTCCATACAGATAGGTTCTTCTTTGTTTTTGTGCAAAGATAGTGTAAAAAAATGAGTTAGAAAGAGAAATGGCGGAAAAAAATGAAAGCCCCATGTAAATGAGGCTTCTCGTTGTTCTTTTTTAACGGCTATTTCATACCCTCGGATAAGGTATCCTTCCTCCCCCTCCTGAATCGATGTGCTTTATCCCCCTAAACCGACGTGCCCCATGTCGGTCAACCGATGTGCCCCACATCGGTCAATCGACGTGCCCCACGTCGGTTTTGGGGTGGGCGAAGAGGGTAAAAGCACAGAGTGCCTCTTGTTGCGGTAAGACAAAACCTAAATATGCAAAACTCCTTCAAATATGCTCCTCGTTCACTTCATCGTAACGTTGGCTACCGTCGAAGTTACTTCGTTCGGACATAAAGATGAAAAAATCTTTCTTTCATTTTGTATTGTACTCACTTAATTGTAACTTTGCATCCAAATTCAAAAAGAGATGTAGATTTATGGCACAGAAACCAAGCATACCTAAGGGAACGCGTGACTTTTCGCCTGTGGAAATGGCGAAGCGTAATTATATCTTCAACAGCATCAAGGAGGTGTTTGCCTTGTATGGTTTTCAGCAGATTGAAACTCCTGCTATGGAGAACTTGTCCACACTGATGGGCAAGTATGGCGAGGAAGGCGACAAACTGCTGTTTAAGATTCTGAACTCGGGCGATTTCCTGCATGGCATGACGGCAGATGAGGTGGCTAACACGAGTACGTTGAAATTGGCGGCAAAGTTTTGCGAGAAGGGACTGCGGTATGACTTGACGGTGCCGTTTGCCCGTTATGTGGTGCAGCACAGAGAGGAACTGGCATTGCCGTTCAAACGCTATCAGATTCAGCCTGTCTGGAGGGCTGACCGTCCGCAGAAGGGCAGATACAGGGAGTTCTACCAATGTGATGCTGATGTGGTGGGCAGTGACTCGCTGCTGTATGAGGTGGAGATTATCCAAATGATTGATGCCGTGTTCACAAAGTTTGGCGCACGGGTGTGCATCAAGGTGAATAACCGCAAAATCCTGTCGGGCATTGCTGAGATGATAGGTCAGGCTGATAAGATTGTGGATATTACGGTGGCAATGGACAAATTGGACAAGATTGGTCTGGCTGGCGTGAATGCGGAACTGGCAGGGGCTGGTGTGCCTGCTGAGGCGATTGAGAAGTTGCAGCCTATCATCGAACTGAGGGGTACGAACGAGGAAAAGTTGGCAACGATGAAGGAGGTGCTGAAAGATTCGGAGACGGGTCTGAAGGGTGTGGAGGAACTTGAATGGATTTTGAACACGTTGAAAGTGTCTGCTGGTGTACTGAAGAATGAGGTGGAACTGGATTTGACGCTGGCGAGAGGTCTGAACTACTATACAGGTGCCATCTTCGAAGTTAAAGCGTTGGATGTGGAGATTGGCTCCATCACGGGGGGGGGCCGCTATGACAACCTGACGGGTATCTTTGGTATGCCAGGATTGAGCGGTGTGGGCTTCTCGTTTGGTGCTGACCGCATTTTTGATGTACTGAACCAACTGAATCTCTATCCGAAAGAGGCAGTGGAGACAACGAAGGTGCTGTTTGTGAACTTTGGCGAGAAGGAGATGCAGTTCTGTATGGGTGCGGCTGCGCAGTTGAGAGCAGCGGGCGTGAGTGTGGAGATTTATCCTGATTCGGTAAAGATGAAGAAGCAGATGAGTTATGCGAATGCGAAGGCCATCCCATTTGTGGCGATTGTGGGCGAGACAGAATTGGCAGAGGGAAAGGTGAATGTGAAGAATATGATGACAGGTGAGCAGAGCCTGATGACTGCCGAGGAGATGGTGAAGCAGTTGGCGTGAGTGTCTGATATTAGCGGATACAAATGATGAGGGTGTGTCAAATTGACCACAACGGATTAAACGGATTTCACGGATTAAACGGGTTTTGTAAGTCTCTGACTATCAGCATGGCTTCAATCCGTTTAATCCGTGAAATCCGTTGTCTATTATACAATCTCTGTATTTTGACACACCCTCCTCGTTTATATGGTTGAAGAAAGTGAGCACTTTCTTTTTTATGTCATAGAAGTCTTCAGTTTAGTTGTTGAGTTGCTGCTTGGCAGCCTGAAGATTGATTTGTGTAGTGACACTGCTGAGCAGTTTCTCCATGATGATAGGCTTGTTGATAAAGTCGTTGGCACCAAGTTGAAAGCCCTTAGAGATGTCTTGCTCAGAGTTAAGTGCGGAGAGGATAATGATGGGCAGGTCCTTGGTGTCGTCGGCTGCACGGAGACGGCGGATGACTTCAAACCCGTCGATGCCAGGCATCATCAGGTCGAGCAGTACGAGGTTCGGCTTCTTTTGTGCGATTGCATCGAGGGCGGCTTGACCTCCATTGGCGGTTCGAATCTCAAAAGTGTACTGCGAGAGCATCTTCTTGATAAGAAGGATGTTCAATGGAACATCATCGACAACGAGGACGGACAGACTGTCCACGTCGATTCCAGGTGTGATGTAGTTGTTCATATTGGTATGTTTTTTATTTTTATTGTTGTGTTCCTTGTCTTTTACATATCTTCGATTTCATCGGCGGCAGCTGGTGCAGTCGTTGCTTCCGCATTGCAGCTTGCCGTGTCGTCGGGAGTTGGAGAGATATATTCCATTTCTTTGATGAAGTCGTCGATGGTGGATTGGTTGCCTTGCAGTTTCATGTAACTGTAGCAGATGGTCTCGCCGGGCTTGAGGATGGATGCCGCTGCTCGGAGCGTTTCAGACATCATAACTTGGAAATTGATGATTTCCTCCTCGGTGTCAATACCCTTGTGCTCGCGAATGACTGAACCCACATAGGTGATGTTGTTGGCTGCCGATACTTTGTTGTTGGGGAAGTAGAGACAGACAAGTTCGATACCCTCGGGACGGATTGGCATGGTTTCGTCTTTTTCGTTGAGTATCCATATTTTCCCGACTAACAGGTCGCCTTCGATGTTGCCAGAGAATTTCTGCTCGGCAAGGAGTCGGATGCGGCTGACGAATCGGTTGTATTCGATGTAGTTGTCGTAGAACTCGGTGTAGATGGTGAATCCGATGTTTGGAGAAATGATGGATTGCTTTCCTTCGGATGTGATTTCATAGACATTGAAGTCTTGTGGTATGAGTTCTTCGACATCGTGAAGTTCGTTGCAACTGGTGCAAAGAGTTTGTGTCTTGGGTTCGATGAAGGTGTTGCCACAAGTGTTGCAGGTGTAGATGATTGCCGGACGGTCATAGTCCATGCCAATGTGGTGAAGAATCTTGTGACACTTGGGGCAGCGCAACTGTCCACCGAAGTTGTAGGTGTGCTCGGGTGTGACGTTGGCGCAACGGAAGTGGTGGATGACTTCTTCTGTCTGCACGGATGACTGCCCGCACTTTGGACAAGTCTTGATGTAGAGCAGGTGGGAGTGGAGGCAGTTGGGACAAAGGAAGACTTTGTTGACGAACTTGGTGGCCCGGAAAAGTCCCTTCTCGGTCATGGACTGAAGGAACACAAAGAAATCGGTCAGTTCGTATTGCCCCAATCGGTAGAAGAGGTCAAACACGGGAATGGTATAGCCTGTGGATGCTGTGACATCGAGTTTGGGCTCGAGAACTGTCTTCTTGCGCGAGATGAGATAGCGGGTCAAGCGAATGAAGAACTGATTAGAAGACATGATGGGGTCTTCAGTCGCAGCAAGACCTATCAGCGTGTTGTAGTTAATGATGTTTTCGGTGGTAGTGAGTACCTCCATATCATTCCAGTTGTCGGAATAGCCATCGATAATATTATCGTAACTGCCCATTTTCCCTTTGAGGGAAGCGGTTACAAAGAGTGGCTTGTAACAGCACTTGGTGGAAGTGATAGGGTTGATGCTATTTAAAATAGTCTTGGTCTCTTCGACAGAATTGTTAACGATAAAAACGACGTCAAAGAGATATTCAGGGAAGTCGGGACTCTCATCAAGCGCAAATGGGCTGTCAAGCAGGAGTACCCGTCTGTCACCGTCATTATTTTGGATAGTTATCATACGCTTTTATGCGACTTAGATTATTATTTTAAAGTCTTTTCCTAACAAGGCCATTCCTTAACTGAAGAACTTCAGTCCATCAGTCAAGTTGCAAATTTATAATAAATTTTTCTAAAAAAACATTTTCAACACTTTTTTTTTCAAAAAATGTTATTTTTTCCCACTTTTATGTGTGGTAAGAGGCTTGTTTAGTCTAAATAGCCTGCATTCTTGAGTTCTCTGGCGGCTATGTCACATTCGTCCCACCATGCTTGTCCAAAACGTCGGATGAGAGGTTCTTTGAGAAATTGATAGACGGGAAGATGAAGGGCGGCTCCGAGTTTACGGGCGGGTTGGCAGACGTCCCACTTGTGTACATTGACTGCGGTCATGCCGCCAACGGTGGAGAGACGGACGGGGTAGAGAGCGCAGGATATGGGTTTCTGCCAGTGAAATTTGCCGTTGCGATAGGCGGAATCAATGGCGCAAAGGGCACAGGCACCCTCATGCTTGGCAAAGACACAGTCTTTCCCATTGATGATTTGTGTGACGAGTTCCCCCTCCTTGTCTGGGTAAACAACACCTTCTTTTTCGATTTGTTGCTGTGCTTGAAGCGGCAAGTCTTCGTGTAGCTTCTCGTAGGCTTCTTCGAGCATCTCCACTTCATCGGGGGTGACGGGGGCTCCGGCATCGCCTTCCACACAACAGAGGCCATGGCATTTGTCGAGGTCACAGCAAAAGAATTCTTTGAATAGGTCGAGCGAAACGAGTGTGTTGAGTATTTCAATCATGGGACAAGGGTGGGATGGGTTGTGAGCCACTGACGGCTGTCTTTTTCGTCTCGGGCAAGTTGGAGCCTCAAGGCGTTGAGTGTGTCAAATTCTTGTTCTTGGCGCAGACGGTGCAGCAGGCTTATTTGGAGCGAGGTGCCGTAGAGGTTTCCCTCGAAGTCGAAAATGTGTACTTCAATGCTGCGTTGCTTGCCGTTATGCAGGGTGGGGCGTGTGCCTATGTTGAGCATGCCGAAGAGGGTTGGAGGGGTGGGAGTTGAGAGTTGAGAGTTGAGAGTTGAGAGTTGACAGTTAGGGTTGAGGGCTGAGAGTTGACAGCTCACCAGATAGGCTCCGTTCATGGGTATGAGTTTGTGGGGATGCACTTGGAGGTTGGCTGTGGGATAGCCTATTTTTCTGCCGTTCTGGAATCCCTTCACGACTCTGCCTTGCATGTGGTATGGATAACCTAAGATGCTGTTGGCTGTCTGTAGGTCTCCCTGGAGCAGTGCCTGGCGTGCTTCGGTGGAGGAGAAGCGCGTCTGGGTGGATGTGGTCAGTTCCTGGCATTTGATGAGTTCGATGCCTAGGTCTTTCCCGTAAAGTCGGTAGTCTTCGAAGTTTTTGTGGTCGTGTCCGAAGTGGTTGTCGTGACCGACCAGCAGCACTTCCACTTGCAGTTGTTCTTTCAAGATGGTGCGCATGAAGCTGTAGGCGTCCATTTGTGCCAGTTCGTTGGTGAAGGGGATGAGTGCCACTTTGTCTATTTCGGTCTTTTTCAGGAGGGCTGTCTTTTCTTCTGCCAACGTGAGCAGTTGGGGATGGAAATCGCTCTTGAGCACTTGCATCGGATGGTTGGGAAAGGTGACCACCGTCGCATCGAGTCCTCTTTGACGTGCATGGTTCACTACCTGCCGAACCATGAACTGATGGCCTTGATGGACTCCATCGAAGGTGCCTATCGTTGCCACGCAGGGTGATGTGGGTGTATGCTTTCCTATGAGTTCCATTTCTTGTTTCTACAGCGGTTTTGCAAGTTCTCAACTTCTTTGGAGTTAAAGGAGTTAGAGGAGTGAAAGGAGTGAAAGCCAAATGTGAGGGTTTAGAGTTTAGGGCTGAGGGTATAGAGATGAGAGTCGCCCAGCGCATGGGCTGGCAGAGTATCGGCTTTTAACTCCTGAGCGGAGCGATAACTCCTATAACTCCTTTTACTCCAATAAACTAAAACTTGCGAAAGTTGAATTATTTCATTCTTGTGAATGTTGAGTCGTTCCTATTTGCAAAGACGGCAGTCTTCGCATTTGTCAAGTTCGCCACGGAAGCGTTTCTCTACCTTGACATAGAGTTTCTGGCGCAGTGGCTCGTATTTGATTTGGTCGATGACTTGTCCCATGAAGGCGTTCTTCAGCAGGGTGCGTGCTTCGGGCTCGGGGATGCCACGTTGACGCATATAGAAGAGGGCTGCCTCGTCCATCACACCGACTGTGGAACCGTGGGCGCATTTCACGTCGTCGGCATAGATTTCGAGCATGGGTTGGGTGTACATGCGGGCTTCTTTGCTGGCGCAGAGATTGGCGTTGGTTTCTTGTGAGGTGGTCTTTTGTGCTTCTTTCTCTACCAAAATTTTGCCGGCAAAGGCTCCGACTGATTGGTCATCGACCACATATTTGTAGAGTTCGGTGGAGGTGCACTGTGAGGTCTCATGACGAATCAGTGTGTTGTTGTCGATGTGCTGACTTCCGCTGCCTATGGCGCATCCGTTTAGTGTCACCTCGGAATGTTCACCGTGCAGACGGACTTCGCAGTGGTTGCGGGTCTGTCCGTTGAAGAGGGTGAGGCTGTTGTGCTTGACGGTGCAGTCGCGGTCTTCGTGGATGTAAACATTGGAGAATCGGTTGCATAGCGGTGTGGTCTCTTCTATTTCGTAGAGGTCGAGACGGGCTCCGTCGTGGCAATAAACCTCTATGACTTGTGTGGTGAGGTAGTGTTGCCGGTCAGCGGCGTGGTCGTTGATGATGATGGTGGCATCGGAATCTTTCTCCATGACCACGAGAATGCGGCGGTTCATCATGGTGGCTGCTGTTCCCCTGAGCCAGTGATCTACGAGAATGGGGTTCTCGGCTCGTTCGCCTTTGGGCACATGAATGAGCAATGCCTCATGCACCAGCGCGGTGTTGAGTGCTGTGATGGCATCGGCGGGGTTTGCCACCCGATGATAGTAGGGGGTCACGTCGATGGGTGCATCTTTAATATTATAGATGTATGTCGAGGGTCGAGGGTTGAGGGTCGAGAGTTGGGGGGTGAGGGTGATGCCGTAGTTAGGAGCGAAGGCTGTGGAGACATCAGTGTATTTGTAGTGTTCCACTTTCTGGGTGGGAAAGCCCATGTGCAGGAATTGGTTGAAGGCGTCATCTCGGACGGCGTTCAACACGGCGCAACTGCGTGACTTGATGGTCTCTGCTGCTGCGTGATAGAATTCTATGTATTGCTGTTCAGCGTTCATGCCTCTTCCTCCTTGAGCCAGTCAAATCCTTGTTCCTCAATTTGCTGAGCCAATTCTGCCGTGCCTGTCTTCACGATGCGTCCGTCGATGAGCACATGCACAAAGTCGGGACAGATGTAATCGAGCAAACGTTGGTAGTGGGTGATGACGATGGCTGAGGTCTTGTCTGTGCGGAGTTTGTTGAATCCCTCTGCCACTATGCGCAAGGCATCCACATCGAGCCCAGAGTCTGTTTCGTCGAGAATACAGAAGGTGGGCTCGAGCATTGCCATCTGGAAAATTTCGTTGCGCTTGCGTTCTCCGCCGGAGAATCCTTCGTTCACTGAACGGTTCATCAATTTCTGGTCTATCTCAACGAGTTTGCGCTTTTCGCGCATGATTTTCAGAAACTCTGTCGATTTGAGGGGTTCCTTGCCCTGTGCCTCCCGTCGGGCATTCACTGCTGCACGCATGAAATTGGTCATACTCACTCCGGGTATTTCGATGGGTGCCTGAAAGGACATGAAGATGCCCGCATGAGCACGCTCCTCTGTATTCATGGTGAGCAGATTTTGCCCGTTGAAGGTAATGCTGCCCTCTGTCACCTCGTAGGCAGGATTGCCCACTATGACATTCGAAAGGGTGGACTTGCCTGCACCGTTGGTACCCATGAGTGCATGGATTTCGCCATCACCAATGGTCAGGTTGACTCCCTTGAGTATTTCTTTGTCGCCCACTTTGGCGTGAAGATTCTTTATTTCTAACATGATGTCAAGTGCAATTTACCGTTATGTTCAATTCCATTAGTGTAGCCTTATCCGACAGTCCCCTCAAGTGAGACTGAGAGGAGTTTCTGTGCTTCGACTGCAAATTCCATGGGGAGTTTGTTGATGACCTCTTTGGCATAGCCGTTGACAATGAGTCCGACGGCTTCTTCGGTGGAAATGCCTCGCTGATTGCAGTAGAAGAGTTGTTCCTCGTTGATTTTGGAGGTGGTTGCTTCATGCTCCACTGTGGCGGTGTTGTTGTGGATGTCCATATAAGGGAAGGTGTGTGCCCCACACTGACTGCCCAGCAGCAGCGAGTCGCATGATGAGTAGTTGCGTGCCCCGTCTGCATGCTTGCCCACTCTTACGAGTCCTCGGTAGGAGTTCTGCGACTGGCCAGCCGAGATGCCTTTGGAGATGATGGTGGAACGTGTGTTCCTGCCCAGATGAATCATCTTGGTGCCAGTGTCGGCTTCCTGATGGTGGTTGGTGACAGCCACACTGTAGAACTCGGCTTGGCTGTTGTCGCCTCGCAGCACACAGGATGGGTATTTCCATGTGATGGCGGAACCTGTTTCCACTTGTGTCCACGAGAGTTTGCTGTTCACACCTCTCAAATCGCCCCGTTTCGTGACAAGATTGAGCACGCCTCCACGTCCTTCTGCATCGCCGGGATACCAATTTTGAACTGTAGAGTATTTCACCTCTGCATGATCCATCACGACGATTTCGACTATGGCGGCATGCAATTGGTTCTCATCACGCATCGGAGCCGTACATCCTTCCAGATATGACACATACGAGCCTTCGTCGCACACAATGAGGGTCCGTTCAAACTGTCCCGTGTTTCTTGCATTGATGCGGAAATAGGTGGAGAGTTCCATGGGACACCGTGTGTTCTTGGGAATATAAACAAAAGACCCGTCGGAGAACACAGCGCTGTTCAAGGCTGCAAAATAGTTGTCTTTGGGAGGCACCACACTGCCCAGATATTGTTTCACCAAGTTGGGGTGATTTTTCACTGCTTCGCTGATAGAGCAGAAGATGATGCCTTTCTCCGACAGTTTCTCCTTGAAGGTGGTCTTCACTGACACAGAGTCCATCACGGCATCGACTGCTGTACCCGAAAGGGCAAGACGCTCCTCAAGCGGGATGCCTAACTTGTCGAAAGTCTTCATCAGTTCAGGATCAATTTCCTCCACGCTTTGGGGACCTTTCTTCTTCTTGGCGGTAGGGTCAGCGTAGTAGGAGATGGCCTGATAGTCTATTTCTGGCAAATGCACATGCCCCCATGTGGGCTGTTGTTGCGTCAGCCAATAGCGATAGGCCTCCAAACGGAACTGCAACAACCAGTCTGGCTCTCCCTTTTTCTCGGAGATGAGCCTCACCACATCCTCGTTCAATCCCTTCTCTATAATTTCAGTGTGTACATCAGTGGTGAAGCCGAATTCGTATTTCTTCTCCGCGATGCTACGTACAAACTCATTCTTCTCAGACCCGTTCCTCTGTCCGTTTCCTTGTCCGCTCATTCCTTTTTCTTTGTGGGGTTGATTTTCTCCTTTGCCTTATCCACCACAGGTTTCAGACCCGATTTTGGCTCACATCCGTTGGCGATTTCCGTTTGGTCGGTCACCAACAGGATGTCAGGGATGACAACTTGCGTGGCATGCTTCATCTGATAGTAGAGTTCAGAACGCACCCCCAACTTCTGTGGCTTAAAACCTGCATTGCTGCCAATGAAATCGAAGATGTTGAGTGCTATGCTTAGCATCAAGGCATAACAAACTACACCGACCAATGCTCCGACAATGCGGTTAAGGAAGTTGAGTTTTAGTTTCTTGAAGAACTCAGTGAAGAAAGCGGCAAGCCATCCCAGTGCAATGGGCACAACGATGACTATGAGCACGAAGGCGATGAGTCTTCCGAACCCAATGCTGGCGCCTGTCTTATCTGCCAAGAAATCGCCAAACTGATGATAGAGCGTGGCGGCGATAAGCAAACCAACCGCCACACCCAGAAAGTGAGCCACCTGCTTGAATGCGCCTTGTTTGTACCCAATGACAGCACCCGCAATCAGCACAATATAGATGAGTATATCCATACCTGGATTCTAATTATTAATTACTTAATCTTTGCAAGTTTTACTTTATTGGAGTTAAAGAAGTTATAGGAGTTATCGCTCCGCTGAGGAGTTAAAAGCCAATACTCTGCCAGCCCATGCGCTGGGCGACTCTCATCTCTATACCCTCAGCCCTAAACTCTAAACCCTCACATTTGGCTTTCACTCCTCTAACTCCTTTCACTCCAAAGAAGTAGAGCATTTGCAAAACTTGAATCAATGATCAAATATCAAAGTTTTGTCTTCACTTCTACTTCCGTATAAGTTTCGAGCACGTCACCTTCGCGAATGTCGTTAAAGTTGACAATCGAGATGCCGCATTCGAAGTCGCGGCCAACCTCCTTCACGTCATCCTTGAAACGTTTGAGGGCAAGGATTTCTCCTGTATGCACCACAATACCGTCGCGCACCACACGCACCTTGTCGCTGCGGTGAACCTTTCCTTCCGTCACCCAGCATCCAGCCACGGTTCCCACCTTCGTGATGTGATATACCTGACGCACATCCACCTGTGCCGTAACCTCCTCTTTCAGCGTTGGAGCCAACATGCCTTCCATGGCATCCTTCACTTCTTCAATGGCATCATAGATGATGGAGTATAGACGAATGTCCACGCCGTATTGTTCTGCCAAACGACGTGCGGCAGCTGATGGACGCACTTGGAAACCGATGATGATGACATTCTCGGAGGCATGGGCCAGTTCCACATCGTTCTCACTGATTTGACCTACAGCCTTGTGGATGACATTCACCTGAATTTTCTCTGTTGAAAGCTTGATGAGGGAGTCGGACAGTGCTTCGATAGAACCATCCACGTCGCCCTTCACCACCAGGTTGAGTTCCTTGAAGTCGCCCAGTGCGATGCGGCGTCCCAACTCGTCAAGTGTCAGACGGGTTTGGGTGCGGAGACCTTGCTCTCGTTTCAATTGCTCACGTTTGTTGCAGATCTCGCGGGCTTCCTGTTCTGTTTCCATCACATGGAAAGTGTCACCTGCTGTCGGTGCACCATTCAAGCCCAGAATTACTGCTGGTTCGGCGGGCAATGCCTGTTCGATGCGCTGACCGCGTTCATTGAACATTGCCTTGATACGGCCATAGTGTGTTCCTGCCAAAACGATGTCGCCTTGATGAAGTGTACCATTCTGTACCAACACCGTAGCCACATAGCCACGTCCTTTGTCAAGGGTGGACTCGATGATGGAACCTGTTGCCTTGCGATTGGGGTTGGCCTTGAGATCAAGCATTTCAGCCTCGAGCAACACCTTGTCCATCAGTTCCTCTACACCAATGCCCTTCTTCGCACTGATATCCTGGCTTTGATATTTACCTCCCCATTCTTCGACGAGCAGGTTCATGGCTGAAAGTTGTTCCTTGATCTTGTCGGGGTTTGCCCCAGGTTTATCAATCTTGTTAATGGCAAAGACCATTGGTACACCCGCAGCCTGTGCATGGGCAATAGCCTCTTTCGTTTGGGGCATCACGTCGTCATCGGCAGCAATGATGATGATGGCGATGTCGGTCACTTGGGCACCACGGGCACGCATGGCTGTGAACGCCTCGTGGCCAGGGGTGTCGAGGAATGTGATCTTGCGGCCATCCTTCAGTTTCACCTTGTAAGCACCGATGTGCTGGGTGATGCCACCAGCCTCGCCGGCAATCACATTGGTGTTGCGGATGTAGTCAAGAAGTGATGTCTTACCATGGTCAACATGTCCCATGACTGTGATGATGGGGGCACGTCTTTCGAGGTCTTCCTCTTTGTCTTTCTCTTCTTCAATAGCATTGGACACTTCGCCCGATACGTATTGTGTGGTGAAACCAAACTCCTCAGCCACGATATTGATGGTTTCGGCATCCAGACGTTGGTTGATGCTCACCATCATTCCGATAGACATACAAGTGGCAATGACTTGATTGACAGATATATCCATCATCGTCGCAAGTTCGTTGGCAGTTACGAACTCCGTGATCTTCAATACCTTGCTTTCAGCATTCTCGGCCATTTCCTCCTCTACCATTCGCTCGTGGATGGCATGCCGCTTATCCTTGCGGTACTTTACGCCCTTCTTCTCTTGCTTGGCTGTGAGACGAGCCAACGTTTCTTTTACTTGCTTTGCGACTTCCTCTTCACTCAGTTCCAAAGGTTTTGGAGGTTGCTTTTTCTTGTTCTTCTTCTTGCTTGGAACCTGTTGCTGAGTTTGCTGATTCTTAGGCTGCTGAGCATTGTTCTGACTGCTCTTGTTCCCTTGTTTTTTGCCTTGTCCCTGTTGGTTCTGGGCATTGCCTTGTTTAGCAGCAGCATCAATGTCGATCTTGTTGCTGTTGATACGGTTGCGCTTTTTCTTTTGGGTGCCACCTTGAGCGTTTTGTCCTTGTGCGTCGCCATTTTGGGCTTGCTGGCGTTCCTTGCGGCGTTCAGCCTTACTCTTACGGTCTGGACGTGTTTTGCTGTTCAGACTTGAGAGGTCAATGAAACCTACCTGCTTGAATTGTACACCGGCCTCGGCTGGTGCGGCAAGATGATAGATTCCATTTTCGTCTTGTTCCAAGCGGTCAGCAGGTGAGAGCTTCCCCTTCTTCTTGGGTGAGGGCTCCTCTTTCTGAGGCTGCTCCTGAACAGAACCGATAGGTGTTTCCTTGTTTTCAGCGGCAGTTGATACTGGGGCTACAGTCTCTTCCTTTTGTGTGGCAGGAGCAACCTCTGGCTCTTTGGGTACAGAAACAGGCTCCTTTACCTCGTTTTTAGGTTTAGGCTCCTCTTTCTTCTCCTGCTTGGGCTCAGCCTTCTTCAAATCGTTGATATTGCCCACGATTTTGAGTTGAGGCTTCTTTGCAGCCTTTTCCTTTTCGATGCGTTCTTTCTCAAGGCGTACTTTTTCTTCACGAGCAGCTTGCTGGCGCTCCTTTTTCTCTTGGAGTTCCTTCTCTTTCTGATTTTGTATCTTCTGCTTCGTTTCAGCGTTCTGCTTCATGTCCTCGCCGAACTCCTTTTGGAGCAGTGCATATTGCTCGTCCGTGATCTTTGCATTGGGTGTAGCATCTTGTAATGCCATACCCTTCTTCTGCAGGAATTCAGCCACGGTGTTGATTCCTACATTCAGTTCCTTTAATGCTTTATTGAGTCTTACTGCCATCTACTCATTTACTATTTTACGGTTTACGATTTTATTCTTCAAATTCAGCCTTCAAGATACGGAGGACCTCATCTACAGTGTCTTCCTCAAGGTCTGCTTTTTCAACCAGCATTGCACGAGGTGCATCAAGTACGCTCTTGGCGGTTTCCAGACCTAATGCCTTGATGGCATCAATAATCCAGGGGTCGATTTCATCCTTAAACTCATCCAGATAGATATCCTCTTCGTCGGGCTCTTCACCATTCAGTTCGCGGAAGACGTCAATGGTGTAGCCTGTCAGCATACTTGCCAACTTGATGTTGTCACCATTCTTTCCGATGGCAAGGCTCACTTGGTCTGGCTGCAAATAGACTTCAGCCTTCTTCTTTTCCTCGTCAAGTGAGATGGAGGAAACGGATGCGGGGCTAAGTGCGCGTTGGATGAACAGTTTGATGTTGTTGGTGTAGTTGATAACATCGATGTTTTCGTTGTGAAGTTCGCGTACAATGCCATGAATACGGCTACCTTTCACACCCACACAGGCACCTACTGGGTCAATGCGCTCGTTATAACTTTCCACAGCGATTTTTGCACGTTCACCAGGAATGCGGGCAATGCGTTGCACTGTGATAAGACCATCGTTGATCTCTGGAACCTCTTGCTCCAAGAGGCGGCGCAAGAAATCGGGCGAGGTGCGTGAAAGGATAATCTTCGGGTTGTTGTTCAGATTATCCACACGGAGCACTACGGCACGTGCCGTTTCACCCTTTCGGAAGAAGTCGCCAGGGATTTGTTCATTCTTGGGTAAGAGAAGTTCGTTGCCCTCGTCGTCGAGTAGCAACATCTCGCGTTTCCAAACCTGATACACCTCACCGCTGACAATCTGTCCAACCTTATCTACATACTTGTTATAGAGGTTGTCGTGTTCGAGGTCAAGAATTTTGCTTGCCATCGTTTGGCGCAATGTAAGGATGGCACGGCGACCAAACTTGGCAAACTCCACCTTCTCACTCACTTCTTCACCGACTTCGAAGTCCTTGTCAATCTGTTGCGCTTCCGACAAACTGATTTCTGCGTTCTCATTCTGCACCTGTCCATCCTCTACAACGACACGGTTGCGATAGATTTCAAAGTCTCCCTTGTCTGGATTGACGATGACATCAAAGTTCTCGTCTGAGCCATAAGTCTTCTGCAACACACTGCGGAAACTGTCTTCAATTACGCTCACCAACGTGGTTCTGTCAATGTTTTTAGTCTCCTTGAAGTCCTTAAATGTATCAATCAAGTTGACACGTTCTGAATTTTTTTTAGTAGCCATTATTTTATTTACTTTTTACGATTTTACTTTTTACATGTTCTTCATCCTGCTACGACGAAGAATAGAGCAGGGGATACTACTATTTGAAATCAATAATAGCCTTCACCCACTTTACGTCTCCAAAGCCAAAGGACTTGTCAACTTCGACCATCTGTGGACGCTTCTTGCCTTCTACATGTTGTTTTTCCAACACCGTCACCACAAATCCTTGCTCGTCAGCGCTCTTCAGAGAGCCTTCCATTTTCTTGCCGTCAGCCGTCAGCAATTCCACATCATATCCAATGGAATTGATGTATTGCTGTAGCACTTTAAAGGGCTGCCCGATGCCTGCAGAGCCTACTTCCAACTCGAAGTCTTCCACGTCGCGGTCGAAATGTTCTTCAATGAAACGGCTCAATTCGCAGCAGTCTTCAATCCACACGCCATCCTTATGGTCTATCTCCACTGTAATCTTGTTCTGCTCGTCCACAGAAGCATCCACTAAAAAATATTCCTTGCCCTCTAACCATTCGAGAGCCAGTTCCTTCACTTTGTTCTTGTCAATCATATATTGTCAATTGTGAAATATCTGTCATGCATTAAAAAGAGGGAACTTTTCAGTCCCCTCTTTCGTTTTCGGTGCAAAGGTACTACAAAAATCACACAATACAAAATAAAAGGATTGTTTTTTTCATTTTTGTTGCTAAAATGCGGTCTGTTTGACCGACAATCCCCCTTTTATCTGTGGAAGAAGCCTTTGCGACGGCACTTGTCTTTTTACTCCATATTATATAATATGTGTGTGATTTTTGAGTTTACTCTGCTGTTTTTCCCTCGTTTGCCAGCTCATTCTGTCTTCTCAGCCATTCTTCCTTCGTCCGGCTCCAGCGCTTATGGGTCCAAAGCCACATCTCGGGATGTTTCCTGATGTCCTCTTCCAGAAGTTGGAAGTACCTGTCGGTCAAGGTGTTTTCAGGCACGGAAGCAGGGTGGTCCTCCATGGGAATGATTTCCAGATGGTAGTATCCACGCTTAGGACGGCTCATGCGGCCATACATCATGAAGGCATCGACCTTGCGGGCAATGTGTTCGGCACCGATGAAAACGGCAGTGTCATGGTTGAGGAATGGTACAAAGTGGTGAATGCTGCTCCATTTGGGTTGCTGGTCGCTGATGAAGCCGATGACATAGTTCTTGCCCTCTTTTCGCAGTTGGAGAATGCGGCGGAAAGTTTCCTTCATCTTGATGTTGACGCCTCCGTATTGACCGCGTAAGTGGCAGAAGAGTTCGTCCATCTCATCGTTGCGTAGGGGGTGGTAAACCTGGCCAGAAGTACACCAAGGTTGGGTGTAATAGTTGATGGATGAAATCCACTCCCAATTGCCGAAATGGCTCAGATAAAGGAAATGCAGGGACTGACCTGCATCGTGCCGTTTCTTCGCCTCGTCCAGTCCGCTGAAGGTCATGCGGCGCATCATTTCCTCTTTCGACATGGAAAGCATCTTGATGTCCTCAATAAAATTGTCGCAAAGTTGGTGGTAGAATTTCTTCTCAATCTCCTTGAGTTCCTTCTCTGTTTTCTCGGGAAAAGCCGTTCTCAAGTTCTCACGCACGACCTTGGTGCGGTAGAACTTGCTTACGAAGAAACAGAGGAAGTCTGATATGGCATATAGTACGGGAAAGGGCCAGATGCTGATGCTCCATAGCCACCCCTTCAGAAGTTTGTATTTAAGCATGTTGCTGAATCATTTGTATCGCCTTGTTGACGATGGTTTCTGGAGTGATGTTCATACATCTCATGTCTCCCAATTTGCAGGGCTTCTTTCCATAGATAGAGCAGGGACGGCAAGGGAGGTCGAGTTGCAGCTCCGTGTCGGGCGATTGGCCGTAACCTGAGAATCCTGCTTTCGGATGGGTCGCCCCCCAGATGGAGAGCACGGGGACACCGAAGATGGAGGCGATGTGCATGTTGGCGGAGTCCATCGAAATCATCAAGTCCAGTTGCGACATAAGCAGCATCTCGTTTTTCAGTCCTCCCATTTTCCCACAAATGCTCATAATGCATCCCATTTTCTCTTGTTCCACAGTTTCCCATGCCTTCAAGATGTCGCCCTCTTTCTTTCCTGCACCGAAAAGGAGCACCTTGTATCCTTCCCTTGCCAGCATCTTCACCACCTGCTGCATCTTCTCCTGCGGATATATTTTCTGTTGGTGTGCAGCGAAAGGGGCTACACCGACCCACCTCTCTCCCTCCGTCTTTCTGCCGACAAGATTCCTTATCAGGGAAAAGTCTTCTTGACGCAAGTCTATCTTGATTTGTTGTGAAAGGTCAATGCTGAGTCCCAGAGAACGGAACACGTTGGCATAGCGTTCTGTCATGCGTGTCAAAGCAGGGTGTGTCTGTCCGTTACCCAACAGTTCCTTCTTTTCTTTACGTCCTTTTTCCACTTTCGCCACCTTGGTGCCAGTCATGGAGAAGCAGGTGCGGATGTATTTGGAACGGAGCACATCATGAAGGTCTGCCACCGCATCGAAGCTCCCTTCCTTCAGTTTGTTGAAAATCTTTGTCAGACCGACGATGCCATCCTGCTCATCAAAGTCAATACCCCTCACCTGCACATTGGAGGGCAACCACTCAAACATGGGTGCAAAACGTGTGCGCGTCAACATGGTGATACGCAAGTCTGGATGCTGGGTGGCAAGGGCATACAACACTGGCACCGTCATGGCAGCATCGCCCATCGCGCTGAAACGCATGACGAGCAACCGCTTGACGGAGGAATTCTTTTTCTGACCAAACATGGTGTATCCATTCATTTGTTGGCACAAAGGTACGGATTTTTAGTGAAAAGTGAAGAGTGAAAAGTGAAAAATCTAAATTACTTATGCTCTGAGCGATGGAAACTAAGATTTTTCACATTCCAAACACACTTGAAAAAACATTTTCCATTTTTTCTTGGTCACGTTCCACTAAAAATGTTTACCTTTGCCCACGAATTACTAAGACAAAATGACAATGAAGAAGTTATCCATTCTTTTCCTTTGCCTATTGGCTACTGTCGCCACACAGGCACAGACCTCAGCCAAGGCGAAAGAGCGTGTGGCTGAAATCCGAAAACTTTATGCTGAAGCCAAAGAACGTATGGCGTATAACGACCAGGAGGAGTATCCTGCCGTGACCAACATGGAGACCACATGGTACTACATGGCTCCAGGGGCTGGTCCCATCAAACACTATGTGAAGTACTACCTTAACACCATGGAGACGGATGAGGGGGAGATACTGGGACAGACATGCTACTTCGTGAGCGATTCCTACAACTCTGGTGCACGCAAAATCTATGAGGAGTATTTGCTGGACGAGGACACTGGCAAACTGGTTTTTGCCTACACCTATGAGGAGAATGGCGACGACACAACGAACGAGGGCCGGTACTACTATTACAAGAATGGCTCACTGGCTCACAAGGACGAGAAGGCGAATCCTGAGTGGGGCGTAACCCTCAGCGAGGACTATGCGAAGCAGAAGGCCGCCAATCTGTATGAGGCAATGAAATTGACCACTAATTTTTAAATCCCGAATATGATGAAAAAGCAAATTTTTAATTGGATCATGTTCACCCTTCCGCTCATGGCGATGGTGGGGTGTAACGGAACGAGCAAACCGACTGAGAACAATGCCGACTCTTTGGCAGTTGACTCTCTATCGCCCACCATTCTCAGCGAGAAAAATGAAGCACCAAGCGTTTCTTCCACGATGGACGTGGAGAAGTATTGGTCGCAGTTTCAAGAGTTGTATGAGGAGGGAGACCTCGATGACATACACTATCCTTTGACAAAGTATGCCTTCATCGACATTGACGAGGATGGCAAGGATGAGGTGTGGGTGCGCACAGCGGATGACGAGGATGGCGCCCTCTTCTGTTTTGACGACGAGGAAGAACCTCAGTTGGTTATCACCGAGACTGAAGGTAAGCGTCTTTCCGTTGCCAAGGGATGGGTTGGCAATGGCTATCCTGCTGGCGGTCCCTCCTACATCAATCATTACGTGGTGCTGAAAGACAGCCATGTGGAGTGTGACTTCACCGATTTCCAAGTGTATGAGAACCATGAATACTATTTGCGCGACACGGAAATCACGGAGGCTGAGGCAAAGAAGATTAAAGACGAAATCAAGAGCATGGGCGAGGGCAAAGCCGTGACGCCAGAATGGATGACAATCTCGAATAACTAAACTTTTTGCAAACAATGAGAAATGCTGTTTTCACAGTGTTCAGTTTTCTGCTTCTACTGCTGGCAGGAAGTTGTAACCAAACGGGAAAGCCTGCCACTTCGGATGTGGACTCGACAGCCGTCGAAGCGGTGGAAGTCAGCGATGCTAAACATACGAAGGAGTACATCACCCAGCGTTTGAACGACATCTACAAGATGCAGGACGACAGCAAGGGATGTTCTGAACGTTACATGAAACTCTACAAGGAGGCTTCCGAACTCAGCCATCTGAGCGGCATGACTTTTCTGGACAGAGACCACTGGATGCAGGGCAATGACCGTGATGAGGATTGGAGTTACAGCATCCTGGATGTGACCGACATTCAGCCGACAACGGCTACAGCCACAGTGTTGGTAAGTAACTACAACGAATATGAAGTCACACTCAAACTTGTCTTCGAGCGTGGTGACTGGTATGTGGATAACTTCCTCAACAATATGGAAGGCGGTTACGGAGGGCCTGACGCTGAACCGGAAATCTACGATGAGGCGAAAGAGATTCAGACTTTCATCACAGAGGTGAAGAAGGATGTGGAGATCTCGCGCAAGTTGGTCGGTGACTGGGGATGGGTCGGTGACGATGGTCCCGAACTGTTGCTTGGCTTCTCCTTCGACGAGGATGGTCTGCATGCCGACGAATGCACCATCTACCGCATCACTTCTTTTGAGAAACCCCTGTGTGGCGTCTATGATGGTGAACTGCACATCGGACAACGTCCTGACAACGATGCCATTGATGTGAATTTGAAACTCAATGAGAAGGGTGACGAATTGACGGGGCACATCATGCTGAAACTGCCCCGACACGACTATTCTTACGATGGTCCCATCACCTTGAGAAAGAACTATTTCAAATTTGGGAAGTAGTTGAGGGGTTAAAGTTTAGGGTTTAGAGTTTAAAATGATAAAAAACGGGAATTTATGATCAACAAGAAGAACAATACAAGGGTGAGGCTTTTTGCCCTCATCGCGTTGGCTCTCCCTCTTTGGAGTGTGGGGAGTTTTGCACAGAAGAACTACGATATTGACGAGATTCGTGCTGGTTGGGCGAAGAAGACCATAACGGGAGTGAAGGATGGTAATATTCTCACTTTGCTCACGGCATTCAACAAAACGTGGCGCACGGTTCCTGCCACCGAACTGCTGGCACATCCTGTCAGCAATGAGAACTACGAGGATGCTTATGCCATCGTGGTTGATCGCCCCAATGGGTACGTCAGTGCTGCGGAGTTGGGCGACGACGGTGAGGACATCGAGGCGTGTGTGTGGAAACGTTCAAATGGTCACAAACTCTTTGCTGTGGTCTATACACGTTATCATGGGTTGACACCTCATCCCATTGCACTTTTCTACGACTACGATGCCGCCAAGGGTTCTCTCACCCCAGACTTTGATGTTCCCTTGGTCCAGTTCATGCCATCCTATAATGACCCCAGCGTGGATTTCGTTCACATCGGATTGCCCCAGAAAGGGAAGGATGTAGTGGTGACGGAGTATCTTATGCCTTGGAGCATGACCATCAAAAAGACTTATAGGTGGAATGGTATGCAGCCTGAGTGGGCATCCACAACAATAGAAAATGAGGACCAGATGCGCAAGTTGTTCGACGACACCTACCAGTTGGGCGAGAAAGTAGCATTCAGTAAGTTTGCCCTCCATGACTTCGATGAGGATGATGACCCCGAGTTGTGGCTCTCTGCTGACAATGACGAGAACCAAGCCATCTACGCCATCAGAAATGGCGCTATCAAGATGGTGGCTTCCACTTATTTTAAGACTCACTTCCTTTTTCACGAAAACAACGTGGTTGGTTCTGCAGGTGGATGCGGCACGGGCTGTTTCCATGCTGAATACACGAAACTTGACAAGAGTGCGCCCGTTTATTGTTTCGAGGATAATCAGAGTTATGACTACCAAAAGGATGAGATGGAAAGCACCTACTACAAGGATGGTGAAGAACTCTCTCAGGCAGAGGGTGAACGCATCATGGAGAGTTTTGGCAAGTCGCTTGATATCACTCCGCTGATGCAGCGTTTGCAGTCGGACAAATAAACCGTACCCCTCGGGTACGATAAAGCGTACCCCTCGACTACGATGATGCGTAGTCGAGGGGTACACTTTTTATGGAACAGCAGGATTAGTTCTTGATGCTGGCAACTACGGTGCCGCCTGTCTTGGTATAAGTCCCGTCCACTTTGATGCCTCTTGCCTTCGTGCCGTTGTTGGTCACCGTGATGGTGCCACCTTTCACCGTGAGGTCGCCGTCAATCTTCATGCCCATGCAACGGTGCGGGTCTTCAGCATCTTCTGCCTGAGTGCAAAGGCCTCCATTTGCAGCGATGGTGATGTTGGTGGTGTTGTCGTCTTCGCTGATGGTCAGGTCGCCATCGGTCTGGATGCCACGTGAGCCATTGCTGTTGGCATTGATGACGAACGTGCCACCACTGATGGTGATGTCGCCGTCGGCTTTGATGGCTTTTGTGTCCTCATTGCCTGCCATTGTGATGGCGAACGCGCCTCCCTTGATGATGACGCTTCCGGTGTTCTCCTCGTCTTCTGTGAGTGGGATGATCACATCGTTGTCGTCAGTCTTGTATTCCACCTGCACACCATCGCCTACGGTGTTGGCATCGATGTTGAGTGTGCCACCATTCATCTGGAAGAACTGCCCCACATGGATGGCATCGTTGGCAGCTTTCTTGATATTGATGGCTGTCACGGTCTTCTTCACCTGCAGGTACTCTTTCGTGGCGATGGCATGGTTGTAGTTGCCTGTCACATTGAGGGTGCCGGCACCTGAGATTTCGAGGTGTCCCTTGGTGTAGATGCAAGCCTTGTGGGAATCGTCTGCTGACTGTGCGGCACCTCCATCATCTGTGTCGGTAAAAGAGTTGACAGAACCGTCTGCCATGACCAATGCAATGCGCTTGCCACATTTGAAGCGCATGGCCTCTCCTTTTGTGGAGGTCAAATCCACGCCATTGAGGTTCACGGTCATCTTGTAGTCGCTCGAGATGGTGAGCGAACCTGCAGAACTGCTGCCCGACACCCTGTAGGTGATTTCGTCAGTCGTGTTCGTGTTGGTCAGCACCACATTCGAACTCGTTCCGCTGGAGCAGGTCACTTCGCTGCTGAGGAATGAGGGTATCTTCACCGTAGCAGTGGTGCCGCTATAGGCAATGGTCACCACTTTCTCCATTTGGGGTTTGCTGAAAGTGATGGAGTCTGGTGTGTCGTTCAGATTGATTTGCAAGCCCTCTGTCAAAGTCTTCGTTGTGTAGTCGCCATCCTTGCAGATGTAGATGGTCTGAGCCGAAAGGGTCAATGTGCTGAAACAAAGTGCTATGAGTGTGAAAAACTTTTTCATGATTTATTTTACCAATACTTTTTTGCCGTCAATAATATAGAGTCCCTTGGGAAGAGTCTGTCCCTTGCTCAGGTCGAAGTTGAGTTTCCTGCCCATCAGGTCATACACTTCACCCTTTTGTTCTGTTTTTTCTTCTTTCACCTCTTCGATGGCAGTGGCGTCTATTGAGAAAAAGAGCCGCTTTACGTTGGTCAGGTCAACTTCGGTGTTTGTACCATCTTTGCGCACGACCGTCATTTTCCCTTTCTCGAAGGTCAGTTTTTTCAGATTGTCCACCGTTTCCACCTGCGTGGCACTGCTCGCATTCGAGTCGTAATACAACTTGAAATCATCGGCAAAAGCCGTCATTCCAAGTGCCCATACTAAAATCAGTAATCCTGCATGTTTCATATTTGTGATTATTTGATAGATTGAGAATCAGAATTTCAGTTTATATCCTACACCGATCAAGTGTCCATTGGGTTCATCGTCGTCATCCTCTGTCTGGTAACGATAGAAAACATCCATTTTGTGCTGCTTGCTCTTGGTCAGGTTGATATCGGCACCAGCGGTGTATTTCCACTTGTTGGTCGTGTAGTTGAGTCCACAGCCATAGTCCACCGAGGCATAGGGGTTCACGGGACAATGGCGAATGTTGTATTTCACGGTCAGCCTGGAGCGAAGCACTGTGCGGTCTTTTGACTTGAAGTCTTTCACCTCCGACTCGTCAAGTCCCAGCACTCTGTTGCCATCGGCATCGTATTCATAGCGGTATTTGTTGACATCAGTCGAAGCCTTACAGAAGTGGGTGTATTGGAACGTTTCCTTCAGTGAGAAACTCCATCGCTTGCTCAGTTCATAGTCTGCATTGAGGCTGATGCTGGTGCGATGGCGATTGCGCCAGTAGCGGTCACGTGCATTGTACCCTTTATAGTCATCGTCATCATCATATTTGGCAATGTTTTCTGCCAAGTTGTTCAGCCACATGTATTTCCATCCTGCCGAGCCCTTCAGCTCAAAAGCCTTGTTGGAGGTCCTGAACAGGCGCATCTCAAACTCGCCTCCCACCGTCCAACGCTCTATTTTTCGAGTGTTGTCCTGAGTGCGGGCTTCTCCTTCGATGCCGAAACTCATGCCCGGGCGAATCTTTTTTTCTGCGCCTACCGTAAAGTCCATGCCAAAGTCATCGCTTTGGGCAAAGGTCACCAAGAAAGTGAAAAGTGAAAAGATAAAAGTGAAAAATCTAAGTTTCATAAGTCTTCTGTTTGGAATGGAAAGTCGCCTAGTACGTGGGTTGGTTATGCATATTCCTTGGGCATCTTTTGTGCCGACTCATCCTCTTCATCCGTGTTGTAGTAAATCTTGATGAGTGCCATGTCCTTCAGGAAGTCGATGGAACCGATAGACACACTTGTGATGTCCAAACCCGTGCGCGCTTTCAAGTCCTCTATGAGTTCCTTGCGCATGGATGGCTTGATGAGGTCAATCTTGTCATATTTGATATATTTCGACGAAAGGCTCTTCACCAACTTGTTTGCTTCAGCAATCCAAACACCCAATACAAACACGAGGTCTGTCAGAATCAGTTCGCCCATGCTCGTCATCAGAGGTCCCGCAAACTCTGGGTGCTTCGGGCTGATGTCGGCTGCCCATGCCAAACCATTGATGGCTGCCAATGAGATGATGAGGAACAAATAAGTCATTTCGCGGATTGGCACCGATTCAGTACGGTAGCGCATGATGCAGAAGATGGCGAACAAACCCATTGCTATGCCCGTCTTGATTTTCGCGTCACCCATCAGGTGAATCAGCATAAAGATGCAGAAACCCACCAAGATGTAAGTGAAGAAGAAGTCACGACGCCGTGCTTTAGGGAAATAGAAGGCACGGGCAATGATGATGGTGAACACTGTGTTGATAATCAATCGCAGGAAAAGGTCAAGGATTCGACATGTGTCGCTTGACAGCACTGCAAAAAAATCGTTTAATGTATCCATAAATATATTTACAATTTTGCTATTTACCTTAATTCCGCAGCACTTTAGTTTAACTATTTTTATAAGTTCCTGAGCAACAAAAAGTTGCCCAGGATTTTGCCATGTCAGATTTTTCACTTACCT
>ONFA01000066.1 GCA_900316975.1 uncultured Prevotellaceae bacterium
AATACTTGTGGTTTGGTCACTACAAAGTTACTAAAAATATCGCTAATGTGCTAATAATTAAACAATTATTTTTAATAAATTTTCATCGAACTCACGTTACTTTATATAAACTATCTTTGTCTTTCCGTCTGCAGAAATGACGATGTTGATACCCTGCTTGAGGGCCTGGCGCTTGATACCGTCGAGTCCATAGATGCCTGCAGCCTTGTTCTGTGCAGTTTCAGTCACGTCATTGATGTCAACAGTTGGGTCATAAGCACCGATGTAGTAGAGGCGGAAGTTGTCGAATGCACACCAGTCACCCTCGATTGTTGTGAGTTTGCGGGCACCGATGGTGAGGTCGCCGTCTTCGGTGAGGGTCACCTTGAGGGTGTTCTCGTAAGCCCCCTCGTCGTTGGCGAAGCGGAGGGCGGCACCACGGGTGGAGTTAGGATAATAGATGGTCTCAATGCCGGCATCGAAGGCCTCATCGAACACCCAACCGTTGGCTGCATCGTCCATATTCTCGAGGACTCCATCGGAATTATATGCCTCGCGCCAGTATTTGGTGACAGGAGTCTCGATTCCGTCCACCTCTTCTATAGTTTCTTCCACCCACACTTTCAGCACCACAGGCTCTTCTGTGTCGGGGTCTTTGGACTCATAAGTGTATTGAGTAAAGGTACGTTCGGTAAACATGGCGTTGTCGTTGGCGATGCTCACCACGTCAGCCGTCACACCATTGGCGTAGAATTGGAAGTTGGGGGTGTAGCCCTCACCTGCCCACACGTGGTCGGTGGCTTCCTTGATGGTGCCGTCGCGATAGAGGCCCTTCATGCAGAGGAGGTAAGTGCCTGCGGGCATAGAGTAGAGCGTCTGCTTCACGTCAAAGGTGATGTTGTAGGCCTGTGCTGCTCCCACAGATGCGTCCATGTCGGCATTGCCAATCCAGTATTTGCCGCCCTCTGTGAAACTTGGGTTCTGAATGAAAGAAGTCACATCGATGGGGTTAGCCTCAGAAGCGTGGGCGATGTCGAGTTTGGCGAAGGCCTCCTTGTTGGCAATAGCAGCAAGGGCACGCTCGTTGTCGGCCATCTGCTCAGCATCGGCATAGCCGTCTTCTTCCTGTGCGAGAGCCGTCATCTGCTCATTCACCTTAGCGGTGAGGTCAGCCGATGCACCTGCTGCCTGATAGTTCTTGACCACTTGGAAGTAGTGTGCGTAGGCTTCATAGTCGGCATACATGGCCTGAATGTCCTTGTAGGTTGCCGTAGGTGCGTCGTAGATATCGAACGACTGTGTCATAGCCACTTCGATGGCTGCTTCGATTTGTTCGTCGTCGGCATACTGGTCGGCCAGTGTGGCGTAGAGGGCTGTGAGGTCATGGCTTGCCAAGTAGTCAGAAGCGTTGTCGATGTAGTCCTGAGCCTCGGCCACAAGGTCTTTGGCTGCATAGTAGTCGTCGATGGTGGCGAGTGTGGCAGGAATCTTGGCAAGGATAGCCTCGACGGCTGCTGCGTCGCCTTCGAGGGTGAGAAGGCCTTTCTGCTCACGCACGGCGTTGATGAGGGGCTGGATCATGACGGTGAAGTCGGGAGTTGCGCCATAGTAGAAGAGTTGCATGCCCGTGAAGGAGAGGTGGTTGTCGCCATCGTCCCGGAAAGCCACGTGCACGTTGCCGTCTTTCACTTCGATGATGTCGGTGGTGAAGGTTGTCCAGTCATAGACAGAACCGCCTTCCCAGAAGCCAGCCTTCCAGGTGCCATGGGCAGAAGCCTGTTTCTGGTCGCCAGAGGAAATTTCAATCCACATGTCTTCGAGTTGGTAGCCGTTGCCGCCCATTCCCATGCCGGCAATGCTGTAGTAGCCGTTGGGGAGACCGGCGATATCCTGTACCAGAGCCATGTCGCCCCACTTCTGCGTCCAGTGGTTGGCGCAGTACATGTTGGCATGCTCGTCAAGTCCGTAGTGACGCCAGCCTGAACCATCAGTGTCATACCAGAACTCGCCCTGATTGATTGTCACGTTGTCACGTGTCACAGTTTCGGGGAACTGCCAAATGCCCTCTTCCTCGTTCCAAGTAGGATTACTCTCGATATCTACAAAGAAAGGATATGCCACCATCGTAGTGAAATCCCATGCACCGTTTTCACCTTTTTCCTGACTCATGGCATAGTCAACACGAGCCTTCTGCAAATTGACATAAGCATTGAGGTAATCGTCCACATTCTGCACAATGGTGAGGTCGTTGTCTGCAAGAATTGCTTTGGCATCAGCCACCGCTTGCTTATAGGCATCGATGCCAACAAAAGCAGTGCTGTTAGCCACACTCTCTGCCAACTTGATGAGTTTCTCGAGTTTAAGGGTACTTACAAGTGCCTGCTCGTAGGTCTGGGTTATCTCCTGTAATTTTTGGACACCTTCCTTATACGCCTCGGGAGTGGTGGAAGACCCATATTCGTTATTGATGAGCATGACGGCATCCTCATACAGTATGTTGAGTGAGCCATAGTCACTATACTTATCCTGCTCCTTCTTCACAGCCTCATAAGCCTCCTCGTAGTCTGCCTGAGCAAGGATGAGTTCGGCACCAGCCGATGGCTCGTCGAGGTAGATGGCGCGGAAGTTAGCGAAATCGACCGTGTTGTTGGCGTTGGTGACCAACTTGCGGACACCGAGGCGCACATAACCATCCTTGGCCTGCACCACCGTGAGCACGTTATCGCACAAGTTGAGTTCGAAGAAACGGGGCACACAACCAGCCTGGCATTGTGGATAGAACCAAGACACATCCTGTCCATCCTTCCATTCACCGTCTCCATTGTCCCACCACTCTTCAGTGCGTTCAAAAAGACGCATATCGGTCAATGTGGTGTTGTAGTCAGCCACCTTTTTGGTGAACTCCTTCGTGTCGGCACCAGCCTCGCCAGCCTCGTTCACACCAGTCTCGCAGAACACAACAGCGCCCTTCACGATTTTGCCAGCGGCAATCTCGTCAAGCGAACTGCCCCCACTGCCCGTATGACGGTAGAAACCGTTCACGTGGAACTCATAGGTTCCAGCAGGCAGGAAGAATGTCTGGTACACCTCGGTACCAGCCTCGTTAGTGCCATTATTTGCCCAAAGTTCAAAGCAAGGGCTCACCCATAGGTCAACATTGTCGCCTTTGGTCTGCCAACCACCGCTTTCGTTGTTGTCACACTTGTAGTCTGTCCACTGAAGTTCCTCAGTGACCTCCTGACCCTTCGTCCACTTGGATGGGTCTTGTGCATTGGCTCCCACAACAAGGGCGAGAAGCAATGCTGTCAGAAATGACTTTTTCATGATCATTTTCATTAATGTAGAAAATTAACTAAGTATTGCTAAACAATTATTTGATTTTATATTTATTCCATATCGTACATTAGGGTTATGTCAGAATGGTATATGTTTTTGGTGGATGCCCGCATCGCTCCTTCATTCATAAGAGACTTCTTCTGCATGATAGCCTCAAAGTCGCCTCAAGCTAATTTATAGAACACCCCTAAAATAAATGTGTTATTCAATTCCGAGTGTTCTGACATCACCGATGTTCTTCTAAAGAACGTTGCAAAGTTATAATTTAAATATGCGAATGTGTTGTCTAATATTATCAAACTCTTTTACTTTCAGCGTTTTGAAAGAAATGGTCAAATTAATGAAAGTCTATGCAAAGAATGCATAAGGTGAAAAGTTTAACTTTGTAACATTATTAATAATATAGATATTAAACCTCAAATCCGCAACTAATAGGACTTAGTGCGTTTTTTGTTTGCAAAGCGAGAAACAATCATCTTGTCGCACATGTTCTTGTGCAGCATAAGCGTCTCAGGCACAAAACCCTTACCCCACAAAGCGACTTGAGGTAATACGCTAGTTTAATCAGAAAGGGCAGGCTTTAGCTAAATCCTGCCTGGAACAACCTGCCGTAAGCATGGTTGCCAGTATAAATGTTCAACACATGCCTTCGTGATGTCTTGATCCATTTTGCCGGGACGGAGACAAACTTGAAAACAATGGTCTATTTTGCCGATCCGTACTCATCATGGCAGAAGGGTGACATTGAGAATGTAAATGGGCTCATCAGGCAATACATACCCAAGAATACTTCCTTTCGAACATCAGTTCATCAACAAATCACTAAGATTATGTATAAAATCAACAAAGACCAAGGGAAAAACTCAATTTCCCAACACCAAGAGAGTGCTTTTATGAAAAGATTTCGTATATTTGCACTTGTTAGTTGAATCCGCGTAAATTAATAAACAATCAAATAGAAAAAGATGTATGAAAAGAATAAACATTTTGAAAATAACACATCTGCTATGGTTGCTGCTGATGCTGAACGGGGCTGTTGTGGCTCAGAATATGCGCACATTTCCCAATTTGAGCCGTCTGCCAGGACCTGTGGTGAGGACTATCCTGCAGGACGAAGAAGGCTACATCTGGTATGGAACGACTGAATGCGGTTTGGTGCGCGACGACGGCTATCAGATTAACACGTTTGTTGGTGACAAGTTTAGCAATTTCAACAGGATAGACCTATTTATCAATCAGATGTGCCTCACTCGCCATCATGAGATTCTTTTCAGCACACCATCGGGAGCGTGGCTGTTCGACAAGCACACCTATCGCATGGAAAGGCTGGACTCGGTGGTCACAACAAACAAGAACATAAATTCGCTGGCGGTGGACAGTCTCGATGACTCTTATTGGCTGACGGCTGGCAATGTGGTTTACCACTTGAGCCGCGAGCGGCATCTGATTCGTACCTACGACATCACTATGAACGGGACAATGCCGAAAGAACTTTCTCTCTATTGCGACAGCAAAGGCAGGCTGTGGCTGACAATGAATGAAGGAGGGATGCGCTTTTATGACCGGCGAAAAGATTCTTTTGAAGCGTGCAACTGGGATTTGGAATACTCACCGATAAAGATGGAGGAAGACAAGCAACATGAATGCTTCTGGATTGGCACGCGCTATGGAGGGATTGTTCGCTATGAAATTCCTAAAAACAGCCATCCCACCCAAGGCAAAATTACACAGCAGCCTGCCACACTGCCGATACCCGGAAACGGAGGGCAGGGATTGAATGATTCGGGACGAGGCTTTGTGTTTGGCATCTCTCTGTCAGACAACAAACTGTGGGTTTCGGCACTTGACAATCTCTACTGCTATGAGATAACCGACAACGGCAAGAGTCTGCGTAGGTTTGACACGTCAAAATTTTTGCCCCAACGCAGTATCATACTACTGGAAAGGCCATCGCTTGACAAGCTGGGCAATGTGTGGGTTCCATCTTTCACCCCCAATCCGTTTATTATCATGCCGAAGGAAGAAAAGGTGGAGCGTCATTCCATTGAGCAGATGACTGCCAAGACCAACTTTCCGCTCATTGCCGATGCTGTAGTGAAGGACGATGAGGGCTACTGGCTGATGCAGGGTCGTGTGGGACTGATGTATTACCGTATTTCCGACGGACTGTTGAAGTCGGCGCAGTTAGACCAGCCACACAAATGGCTCTACTCCTTTGAAATGTTAGGGAGAAGTGCCAAAGGGAAGGGCGTTTGGATTGCAGACGGAAGAAACCTGTGGAGAGCCTGGATGGAAGGTAATGATATAAGGATGGAGCGTACATTAGAAATGGAGAGCTACATCCACTGCATGTATGAGACAAGCAAGGGCGACCTGATACTGGGCTTAGATGATGGCATTGTCAAGGTGGATTCGACTGGGAAGCAGCCACACTGCCTGGCCACCAGAACGGGACATGTATATGGATTGATACAGATGGATAACGGTGCCATTTATCTGCTGGGAACTGACTGTGGGTTTGCCCGAGTGGCGGACAACGGTCAGGTGGAAACGCTGGAGAAAGATGTTCCTTACGACAAGATAGCCACCAATGGCAAGAGCATATGGGTGTCGTCGACTGAAGGTAAAGTGGCAACGTACGACTTCCTGGCACATACACTGAAAGAGAAACCGGTGACGAGCGACAGGATGGGTGGTGTAGTGAAACGCCTGCAGGTGGATGCCAACGGTCACGTGTGGGTGCTGACCTGCCTCTATGTGGAGGAATATAATCCTAAAAACAAAACTTTTAGGTTGTTTAATATCAGCGACTCAAATATCAAAGCCGACTATTTTCAAGACCTGAAGGCAAAGGGCAAGGAGGTTAGTTTCTGCGGCTCGGGAGGAATATATACGGTCTTCTCGTCGAATGCCTTGGAACAGGAGTCGGAGGAAGCGCATGCCGTTGTGACTGAAGTGCACATGGACAGTACAAGTATCTTTCTGGGCTATGGGAAGAAGCACTTGGTGGTGCCGGCCAAGACGGAGCACCTGCTGCTGTATCTGAGCTCGTTCGACCATCTGAATGCCGACAAGGTAACGTTTGCCTACCGAATGCTGGGCAAGGGAAAGGAAGAATGGCTGTATTTGCCTACTGGCCTGAATGTCCTGCACCTCACGAACCTGAGTAAGGGTAAATTTGACCTTGAGGTAAAAGTTACGAACAAACAGGGGCAATGGAGTCAGGGAGAGGTGGTGCTGACTATCGAGAAAGAACCTGAATGGTGGGAAACATGGTGGGCAATAATGTTGTATATACTGTCAGGAGCAGCATTGCTGGTGCTGGCTGTCCGCTACTACCTGACGAGACAGAAACGAAAAAACATTGAGGAAATGGAACAGCGCCTGACCGACATGAAGTTCCGCTTCTTCACCAACATGAGTCACGAGCTGCGCACGCCGCTTACCCTTATCATCACACCGCTCAACAGCATCGTTAATGCTCTTGAACAATCGGAACTGAAACAGAAACTGGAGGCAATACTGAACCATGCAAAGGAGTTGCTGGAAATGATTAACAACTTGCTTTCGTTCCGTAAACTGGAAATGGGCGAGATGAAACTGAACCTGCGTTATGGAGAACTGAATGAATTTGCTTCGCAGGCATGTGAGTCTTTCCGGCCTATCTATGAGAAGAAGGGGGTGACACTGCATTTTACACCTAATCCTTCTCCGCTAAATTTCTATTTCGACAAGAATATTGTACACCATATTTTATTTAACCTGCTGAGTAATGCTCACAAGTTTACTCCTGCAGGAGGCGATGTGGCTGTGAAAGTGAAGAAAATGGCGAACGGAATGGTGATGATTGAAGTGGCTGACACGGGAATCGGCATCTCGAAGGAGGACCAGAAGCACATTTTCGACCGATATTATCAAGTGGGGTCTGAGTTAAATGATGGCACGAATGGCAGCGGCATCGGGCTGAATATGGTGAGTGAGATGGTTGCGCTACATGGAGGCGCGGTGAAGGTGGACAGCGAAATCGGCAATGGGGCTGTCTTTACGGTGATGTTGCCTTGTAAGTACAAGGATGTACATAGTGTGGAAAAAGCCCAAGTGCAAAATGGTGAATTCAAGAATGCGAGTCGGAAGAGTGAGAAGAAGGAGGAGAAGGAAAACAACCGCTTCTGTGTACTCGTGGTGGATGACAACGACGAGTTCCGTCAATTTGTGGCCGACGAACTGTCGTCCGAGTTCAATGTTCTGCAGGCTATGAACGGTCAAGATGGACTGGATATAGCAGAGGCTGAGCAGGTGGATATGGTGGTGAGCGACGTGATGATGCCGATGATGGATGGCTTCGAGATGTGCCGGAAACTGAAAAGCAATGAGAAGACTTCTCACATTTGTGTGCTGCTGCTCACAGCCAGGGCCGGTCAGGAGAGCGAACTGCAGGGCTATCAGTCGGGGGCTGACTTTTACATTACGAAGCCATTCGAAATGGAAATTCTCATAGGAAGGATTCGGAAGGTGGAGACCTTGCAGCGAGAGCATAGGCAGGAACTGCTTCAGAAACTGGAGAACCCGGATGTGAACACCTTGTTCACGTCTGACATCGAAAACCTGTTTGTAAAAAAAATTATCGAATTGCTCGACAAGAATATCGACAAAAGCGAGTATGGACAGGAACAACTGTGTTCCGACCTGTGCATGTCGTACATCACTGCATACCGTAAAATCAAGTCGCTGACAGGACTTACACCGAGCGAGTTCATACGCAATTTCAGGCTGAAGCGTGCAGCACAGCTGTTGCGCTCCACAACTAAGCCTGTGACTGAGGTGGCTATGTTGGTGGGATTCTCAACTGGCTCTTACTTCACCCGATGCTTCCTGAAGGAATATGGTATGCCGCCTTCAGACTATCGAAAGCAGAAGATGCAGAAATGAACCTATGACTGCTGCTGACAGCGGAAATGATACACTACCAGAGGTGAAAAGTGAGATAATAGAACATCCACTTTTCACCTTTTTTCTTTTTTCCATTATTCTAATCCTCAAATCCGCAACCACCCTCAAAAAATGAAATAGAACTGAAAGAAAAAGAGGCTACGCAGAAAAAGAGGCTCAAAGAGGTGAAAATCGCCACAAGGAGGCATAAAATCCCCTTACCCCACAATGCGACTTGAGGCAATACGCACTATCATGACCATAAGTTGTCGGTGTTATCCGAAGTCGGTCTGGAAAACCTCAGCATAAGCGTTGTTACAGGTGTATATATTCAGCACATGCTGCCTTGATGTCTTAATCCACTTGGCTGGTACTGAAATAAACCTGAAGACAAACGCCTTGATGCGACTTGTTACCTTTAGCCCGAACTTCGTCACGTCAAGCCTCTCCATGATGAATCTGTAGAAGTTGCGGATAAGTGCTGTAAGAAGAAGGAACACCGTGTTCTCCGCCATAAATGATTTAGGGAGCCTGTCCCATCCGAAACCATTGTTCATATCGTC
>ONFA01000049.1:0-5933 GCA_900316975.1 uncultured Prevotellaceae bacterium
CTCAGCATTCGTTTTCCTTCGTTGCCGCTTGCGGCATTGAAAAGAAAAATTCGTAAAATTAGGGAAATTCGTTGTTAAAAAAAATCCGTGTAATCTGTGTAATCTGTGGTGAAAAACATCCGAAACTTGAGTTAATTCATGAAAAATTGGCTACGCCGAGCTGAAGGTTCGTGGCTAATTCATGTGAAAAAAAAAGTCATTCGTGTTCAAGCCATTTCATCACCCCCTCCGTTCGTCTTCCAGCACGAAATGACACGCGCTGTAAGAACGAAATATTTCGCGCTGGAAGGATGAAATGTAACGCGCACCGTGCCGACGTATGGAATTGTCAGGTGTATGCCTTGTTTCCCGATGCCTGTGCATCAGCGTAAGTCCTTCCACCAGTCCTTTTGAATGTCTGTTTGGACGAACTGCTCATATTCAACAAGATACAAACAAAGAGTGAACATAAACGGTCTATATAAGGAAACATTTTGACCTACACAAACCCTGTAATGGAAACATTATGCACCCTAAATTACTCATAAACTCCAGACACGTTTCGCATACATTATATATATAATAGGACAAGGAACGCCTTTTACAGCACATAGACTTGCTATGTTTCCAATAATTCCGACAAAACACCGCTTTTATTCACTCGCAATTTATCAAAATAGGAAAGATAGTGTATCATAATGGTCTAAAATGCAACTTTTTAAAAATTTATCGATATTTTTTGTATTTTTTATTTGGAAGTAGGAAACAAAACGGGTAACTTTGCATTGTCAAAAACAAAAAATGTTGACAACTCAGTAACAAAACAAACAAAAACTAACATAGATTCAACAAACTACCACTACTAAAAAAGAAAGGGCTAAGTTATGAAGAAGTTTATCTTAACAGTTTTAGCATTCTTGTCATTCGGTGCTTACAACAGCATCATGGCACAGAGCCAGGACAACGCTGCTCAGAGAAATCCCGACCTGAACAACGCAGGTAAGTACACCGGTAGCAAGAAAGACGGTAAAATGCACGGCAAGGGCGTGTATGAATGGAAGAACGGTGACCGCTTCGAAGGTAACTTCGAGAATGGACAGATCAACGGCTACGGACGTTACTCATGGGTAGAGGGCGACGTTTACCAGGGTGACTTCAAGGACGGCAAGCAGGACGGCTTCGGCAGTGCATTCTATGCTGAGCGCTGCAACACTTACGAGGGTGAGTGGAAGAACGGCAAGCGTAACGGTCACGGCAAACTCACTTGGGCCAATGGTGACACATACGAAGGCGAATGGGTGGATGATGTACGTGTGGGTGAAGGCGTGTTCACAGCAGCCAACGGCGACAAGTACGTAGGTCACTACGAGAACAACCAGCGCAACGGCTACGGTACTTACTACCACAACAACGGCGACGTGTATGCAGGACAGTGGGTGAACGGTGAGAAGGAAGGTCTTGGCAAGTACACTTATGCTAACGGCAACGTTTACGAAGGTCAGTTCTGCAACTCCTACATCGAAGGTCAGGGCACATTCGTATGGGCTTCGGGCGCAACCTACACAGGTCAGTTCAAGGAAGACATGCGTAACGGCTACGGAACCTACACAACAACCACCGGCAAGTCGATCGTCGGTAACTGGAAGGACAATCGTTTCTCGGGCGAGGCTAACGGTAACGTACTCGCTTCAAGATAACAATCCGAATCATATTAACTCTTAAACATATACTAAGAACACACAAAAACCTGTAATTGTTCCAAAAAAACAATAAAGAAATTTCGATACGGGCTTACTCCCAAATTTTGCCCAAATCTTTGTAAAACAGTAGTAAATAGTAATTCATAACATCCCCAGTGGATAAGTCCAACATTTTATCGGAATAGTTTTTAATGGAAATAGGTAGACTCCCGGGCCTTCAAGGGATTAGTGATAACCTCTTGACGGACGGGAGTCAAAAATTAAAAGGAAGTCCACCATCCTTCATCATATCCTAAGGTGGACAAATAAAAGACAGAGTTAACCCATAACGATGAAATTAACTGCTATATGACATATATACAAGAGCAAATGGAACTTTTCATAAGAACAGAGAATTTTTTACGGCTAATCGGTAATAGCCAAGTTCGATTCCTAAGTTACTAAAAGACAGAGTGGTTAATATATAATAAGGGTACAAGCACAACGGCTGACCTCGGCGGATGCCAGCCGATAGAAAGTAAGTTATAGGAACACCTTTGAATAGATTTAGGTTATCAATAGGTTTTAAGAATCTCACTAAAGTAGTAAAAAGGATTTTAGGTTAGGTGCCTTCGCCATCGGTCACCAGTCGAGTGCAACCAAAGTGGAAGAAGGTAAAAAAAAGGATTGACGAGCGGCATGATGTGAATCATCTGCAAAGTCAATCCTTTTCTTTATGGTTTCATCCCAACCATCCGTGATTATTTGTGGTCTTCACCGAATACACGTTAAATAACGCCAGTTCGGTATAAGAGCACTCACGGTTCGGAAGTCCTTTTACCGCTTTGCGGGCTTTAGAAAAACAACCGAAACTTGAATATATTTATTTGATTGAAGTTTCGGAAGTTCCAAACACTTTATTTTCAACAACGAATAAAGCGAATAATTCTAATTTACCATGCGGCGAGAAGATGTATTTTCCTAATGCCGCAAGCGGCAACGAATGGAATCGAATGGCAGTTCGGTATAAGAGCACTCACGGTTCGGAAGTCCTTTTACCGCTTTGCGGGCTTTAGAAAAACAAGAAAAAAAAATACAAGAAAAAACATTTCACTTTCTCTATTTTCTCTTATTTTTTCTTATTTTCTTTAGTTTTTTCTTGTTTTTTTCAAGCCGCCGAAGGCGCAATTCTTACACCGAACTCACGTTCATTTAATGATTGATTCGGGGTTCATCATCCAGAAGGAATAGGTTTTTTATAAACAAGTTCCTGCGGAACGATGAAACGGATTGAACGGATCTTTTCGATTTACAGATTTGTTCGATTTCTTTTGTTTGAATCACCGTGCTCGTTTCTTCACGATCATGTCTGCCACATAGTCTCTGCCCAAAGCACCCGTGAGGATGTAGGCAATGCAGGTGTCGCCCTGATACACACGGTTGTAGAACGCATAGGGTTCGCTGCGGCTGATGGTGTGCTCCGAACCTGCCACGCCGCCATCGAGGAAACGGAACTTCATCTCATAGGTGTCCGCCGTCTCCGTGTGCTCAGTCACATACTCATTCTCATTGCCGAACACGTCCTTGCCCGTACGGTGAGTCTGGTTTGTCCTGGTGGTCTGGTTGTGGGCATGGTGGGTGATGACACAGAGGCGTTCCACTGGGTTCTTGTCCTTCGAGAGGGCATAGTTCAGGTGGTTGTAGGCATGGTCGAGACACACTGCCGCGAGGAACAGCAGCAGCACGAACGACAGGATGATGACCATGGGAAAGCGCAACTTCTTGATGAAGATGCACAGAAATCCCGGGAAACAAAGGATGCCGCAGGCAGTCGCGGCAACCGTGGCGATGATGTCGCCGGTGTCGTCGAGCGTCACCACCGAGTCGGGCGGTGCAGGGGTGAACACGAAGAGTGCCACACTCACGCCAAGAACAATCAGAAGACCGACCAACCAGTTCTTCAACGGTCCTTCTACAATTCTTTCTATATCCATAGTTCTTTTATTTTAGTTAGGAGTTAGGAGTTAGGAATTAGGAGTTAGGTATTAGGAGTTTGCCATGCGAGATGCAAGCATCGCGTCAGCCTAACTGTCAATTGTCAACTGTCAACTTATCTGAATCCGCTGCCACCGCCACCAGAGTGACCGCCACCGCCAGAGTAACTGCTGTGTCCGCTGCTGCCGCTGCTGCTGGAGTAACTGCGCGAACTGCTGCTGCCACTGCCGCTGGAGTAGGAACGGCGCTGTTCACGCTCATAGGCAGTCTCGTACATCCGTGCCGAGTAGAGCGAAGTGGTGAGTGCCGTGGTGATCGGGCGGAAGTCCTCCATCACCTGATGCGGCGGAATGAGTTGGTCGAGTTTCGTGGCGTCGGGCGCCACCGCCTTCATGTCCTTGCGCACTTGGTCGGCAATGCCGTAGAAGGAAGCGAAGACGAGGTACTCCTTCCAGAGACCCACCTCCTCGATGTGGTGTTCACTCACCAGCGAGAAGTCCTTGAGGTAATGCGCAAAGCCCACCACCTGCTGCACCTCATCGGCTTTCAGGGCGTCGTCATCCTTGCGGCACCCAGCCATCATATAGAGGGCGTCCGCCATGGGACGCAGGTTTTCCAGATTCTTCTTCACATAGTCCTTCAACTCATCGGGTTGCAGGAGATGGTCAGCGTTTGCCGCCTGATAGAGCAAGTCGTGCAGCATGTACTGGATGCCGTCGTCGTGCAACAGACCCATATACAACCTGTCCACCTCACGTTTTCGGTCACCATGCTGTACATGGACAGCGTCAATGGTGGCGTTCTCCATCACGTCCTTTTCCGGTTCCTTCTCTGGTTTCACCGGTTCTTGAATGCGGAAGAGTTGTCGGGTCTTGCCCTGCTTGTCGGTGTCATAGTCGAGGGTGATGCCGCCCTTGTAGAACATACGGAGGATAAATGCCTCGTAGAGGTGCTGCACACTGAATTCCACCCCATTGATGGGGTTGTTTTTCGATGCCGTCAGAATCTGCTGCACGGCAGCCAGCACGGCACTCGAACCGAGCAGGTTGCCCTGCATGGGCAGTTCGCGCCAGTACGGCAGTTCGTTCCATTTCTTACCGCCCATCAGCGTGGTCAGGGCGGCAAACCGCTTCTTCTGCCGCTTCTTGTCGGCGACGAAGGCATTGACGGGTTCTTTAGCCGCCCAACCGATGAGTCCGACAATCAGCAGGAAACCGCCGATCAGTTCCCAACTGAAGCCGCCGCCGTCTTCCTCGCTGGTCATCAGCAAAACATTTCCGCCCCTGTTTTCATGCCCTGTGCCCACTTGACCGCCCATCAGCGAACTGCGCAAGGCACCATTCTCCAGCGTGTCACCCATCGCCACCTCGATGTCGTATTCGCTATCGGTGAGGGCTGGACGCTTCACCAGTTCCTTGAACGTGCCCTCCTTGCTGACGGCAGGATGCAGAAGCCCCTTCCTCAGTTCCACGAGCATGATGACCGCATCGCCGTTGCGCATGGGAGCATCTTCTTCTGTCCGTGCCCACACATAATTGCCGAGGCGTCCTTTCCAACCGTCGTAACCGAAGGTCCAGATGCGTGCATCCTGCTGGGCAAGCGAGTCCACCTGCTCGACGATGACATTCACCATGGCGAAGGCTGCGGGCGAGTTGGCTGCCTCGTAGAACGAATGGCAAAAGCCGTCATAGTCGTCGTAGGACTTGACCAAGTTGGTGAGCGTGTAACCGATGTAGTAACTGCGCTTCCCTGCCCTGCCGATGCCCCAGCAGAGTTCCACGCCCTGGTCGGTGCGGTGGTAGCCACACTTGCGGGTCTTCGCCTCACGGCTGCGGTTCACATCCCACACTTCCTCCACCTTGTAGTCTTCGCCGTTCTCGTCGAAGACCTCCAGATCCTTCACCTCGATGTCGCCCATGTTGTTGAACGTGATGAAACCCTCCGTGCCCTGATCGCTCACCTGGCACACACGTTTTTCCATCACCTTGGCATCGCCGTTGTCCTGCAGATGGACCAGGATAAACACCGAGTCAATCTGGTGCTGGGCACAGACGGGCAGACTGGCAAACAAGCACAAGCATGCCACTGCCCGAAAGACAACAACACGACACAAGGGGTGCACAAGCCTCATAGGTCTTATAGGTCTCATAGGAATGTATTAGAGTATGTTAGATAGTAACTACACAAAATTATCTTATACAATGATGTCTCTTCTTTTCGCCGCAAGCGGCTTGTTTTTTCTTGAAACTAATTAGAATAATTGGAATAATTCAGTTCACT
>ONFA01000049.1:5964-21472 GCA_900316975.1 uncultured Prevotellaceae bacterium
AATTATTATTGGAACCAATTTTTGGAAATTATTGGAAATTATTGTCCGAGAAAAATGCGGCTTGCCGCATCATATAAACTATTTTTGTTCACCTACTTAGTAACTTTATTTCAAAAACTTTAGTTCATTGAAGTCAAACTTGAGTCTATAATTTTCATAATTTGTGGATAAAATTATTCCAATTATTGTAATTCATTTCTTAAGATCATCGCCGAGGGCGATTCGCTGAATAGTTACCTCCCCTACACCATCAAGGTCCTGGCGATGTAAAGGCAATAGATGGTCAGCAGGATGGCACCTTCGTAGCGCACAATCTTGTGGTGCGTCTGCAAGAAGAGCCACAGCACCAGACCCAAGCCCAGCATCACCGCATAGTCGATGGCGAAGGGCTTCCACGCATCGTGGATTGGTGTGATGGCAGCAGCCACTCCCACCACCGAAAGGATGTTGAACGACACGGAGCCGATGATGTTGCCCACCGCCATGTCGGTCTCCCCTTTCCGTGCCGCCATCAACGAGGCAAACAACTCTGGCAACGACGTGCCCACAGCCACCACGGTCAGACCGATGATGCGTTCCATCTCCTCCTTCCCCACTCCGAAGTATTCACCCAGTTCCATGGCAATGGCGCTGGAACCATCAATCAGCAGGTCAGCGCCCCACACCATCGCCGCCAGCGACACCAGCACGTAGAGGATGGCACGCCACAGGGGCATGGAGGGCTTCACTTCTTCCTCCATCTCTTGTTTCATCGTCTTGCGCGAATCCCTCACTTCCCATGTGATGAAACCCACAAGCAACAGCACCATCAGGATGCCCATCCACCGGTCTATCGCACCAGTAAAGGAGAAACCAATGAACAGCAACATGGCAAACAGCATGAAAGGCAGGTCAATCCTCATCATCTTGCGTTGCGAAGGCAAGGGACAAATCAGTGCCGTCACTCCGAGGATGAGGGCGACATTGGCGATGTTCGAACCTGCCACATTTCCGATGGCAAGTCCCGACGAACCGACCCATGCTGCCTGTGTCGATACCAGCAGTTCGGGCATCGACGTGCCGAAGCCCACCACTGTGATGCCAATCACCATCGCACTCAACTTGGCACGTTGGGCTATCGCCACCGCACCGTCAATCAAGAAGTCGCCCCCCTTCACGAGGAGGACGAACCCAATCAGTATGTATAGGATGTCAAGCCACATATCGAATCTTGTAAACCATTTGCAAAGGTACGACTAAGTGAGTTAATAACCAAATATATTTGAGTTTTTCCGAACGTGAGTACCTACGAGCGTGGCCATTTTACATATCGTTCTTACTGAGTGAGCCAATGTGAATGGTCATCTTACGCAATTCTGGAGTCTGAGCTACCATCGTATCAACTTTTTCCTTGAAGGAAGCCTCATGATAGCGACTTTCGTCTTTTTTCAGCTCATATACCCAAGCTTCCTTGCCAACAGGGTCGACCACCACGAGGTCTATCTCATCAAATCCTTTTCTGTCCCACCATTTGCCGACAATATATTTCCCTTCTTCTTGGAACTTGCGGATAAAGTACCGTTCCATCATCAACCCCGACACGCCATTGTAGTCTCTCTTGATGATGTCACCGAGAGCTTTCAGAGCCTTATTCTCCACCAGTGCCTGATACTTGAAGAAGAAGCGGAACCACATAATCAGGAAACAATCATCCAATTCGTATCGCACTTTCTTGCTGTTTTCCTTGGCAAAGATGGGCTGATGTTTGCTGATTAAGCCATAGTAGTCCTCCAGACGTGATAAATAGCTGCTGATATTGTCGATTCCCAGTTCATTCTTGATTTCCGCACTGGTCTTCATGCCACTGGCAATACAGGTCAGGATGGAAAAATAGATCACATAGTCCGTACCGAACTCCTCTATCAGAATGTTCTTCCCCTCATTGATGAAGGGAGAGTTCTCTTCCGTCAACGCAGCCAGCATCTTGTTCTTACGAATCTTCCCACGGTCAAGCAACAGGGTGACATACCAAGCCACACCACCCGTAATGCTGAACAACGCCAGCAAGTCCTCTGGGGTGTAGTCGGGATTGAAATCATGGAGGATTTCCTTCATCACATCAGTCTTGAATGGCTGAAGTGTCAACTTTTCATCGGCACGTCCGAAAAGCGGCTCTTCATAATCCTCGAAAATCTTCTTCATCAGCGTAAATACAGAACCGCTGACAATCAAGTTCAGGTGACTTTTGCGTTTCCACAAATCCCAATCACGCTGCATATCGCTGAACACCGTTGGATTTATCTTCTGGAAGTTTTGGAATTCATCGATAATCAATGTAAATGGTCTGGTTTCTGAAAGTTGTAGAACAAACCTGAAAATCTCAGAAAAGGAGCTGACCTGACCCAAAACAGGGACTCCAAGCTTATGGGTCATCTCGGCAATGAAGTCCTTGCACAACAGAGACTCCGCTTTCTTTCCAACGAAAAAATAGAGAATGGTCTCGTCCCCACATCTCTGCGAAAGCTCAGTCTTACCAATACGCCTACGACCCATGATGACGGTCATACGCGCCTCACGCTTACTTTGGGCTAACACCTCTCTGAGCAACTGCTGCTCCGACTCTCTGTCATAGAACTTCATAACTTCAAAATAATAATGGGCATTATAATAATGACGGTTATTATTTTGCAAAGTTACGGATTAATTCCAAATAAAGAAACAAAACAGAGAAAAAAACAAAAATAACGGAGGGAAAGATGATTTCCTTGTATCTAATCAGCGTTATTTTGACAAGTTCCAGCGGAACGATTCAACAAATGGAGCGGAATTATTGGATAAAAAGCGAGGCGACCTTGTTGGGGTCGCCTCGCTTTTTTATTATGAAACTATTGAAACAGACAGATTTATTGTTTCTTCAGATAGAACTTCACATTTGCATTAGCCATCTGAAGTTCAAGAACTCCATAGTGACTTACACATATATCCAAGTCTGAACTGTCCAATGTAACAGAGCTATCCCCTGTGACTGTTATATTACCGCCACCAAATGCATCACCCCATGACTGTACACGCAAATTAGGTGTTTCTTTGCCATTATATTTCCACTCAACAACAACAGAAGAGGCGCCTGTTATGATTGGGGTTCCATCCTTATACTTTATATTATAATGATCACCCGTTTTCGTTACAGTTAATTCAATATTAGTTCCGCTATTGGGGGTTAATAGCACAGCACCTCCGCTTGGCGTGCCATTTCCACCGTCATCCACTTTGTCGCCCTCGTCGTCACTATCGTCACCTGCCTGCTGCTGGGCACCTGTTGCAGTGAGCCAGTAAGTGCCGGTTGCAGCCTGGTAAGTGTCGTCGGCAGCCTGGTTGAGAATCAGGTTAGCCTGACCTGCCTTCACACCGGTGATGGTCAGCGTGTTGCCGCTGACGGAAGCCGTGAAGTACTCGCTTCCCACTACCGAATAACTGCCTGAGCCGTTCGAAATGATGGTGTAGGTCTTGGTCTCGCCCGCTGCGATGTCAGGAATGTTATAGACAGGGGTGCCATTGTCGTAGAGGGTGATGTTGTTGTCCTTCTTGTTGCTGTCTGCGCTGCTGGTGCCGCTGTTCACATAAACATCCACATTGAGCAGACCACCAGGAGTGGCAATTCTGATGTGCATGAGGGTGCGGTGGTTCGCCTGCAACGTCTTAAACTTGGTGAAGGAGCCTGTCACTGGTTTTTGTTCGCCCTCGCTGGTCGATACGCAGAACACCTTGTCTGGATAGTTCGTGTTGACGTAGTTGAGGAGGTCGATGGTTTCGCCCACGGTCACGTAGATGTCGCCTTCCTGCTTCAGTGCAAGGGTTGCCGCTGGCTGCTTCACCTCTGGATAGACGCTCGGAACCAGGTTGTAGAAGGTCACGTCGGCATTAGGATTGCCTGTCTCCTGAATCTGGAAATCGGTCATCTTGGCAGGCTGCTCACCGAATCTTATGCGAGTGAACTTCTTCGTGGAAACGAAACCCTGTGCACTTGGCTTGGAGTACCAATCCTTCTTGGCAGCCTTATCACGCGCCCAATCCTCAAATTCCTCATAGACAGAGGCAATGTTGATGAGCTCGCCTGGCCATCCCCACACGGTGGCCTCCGACAGTCCTGGTTCAGGATAGTTCGTGAGTTTGTAAGCGTATGGCACACAGATGATATAAGGTGCCTCTCCCTGCTGAGGAGCCTTCACGGTGGTCGCCTTGTCGAAGGCCGGGTCGTTATAGTTGAGCACCTTTGCCATCGGTTCTGTGCCTGCAGGCAACACGCGGATGGTGAAACCACCCATGTTGTTCGCCTTGCTGATGTCTTGGGTCAGACCCCAATCCTTATCCACGGTCACTTCCACTTTCTGGGTAGGCACATGCAGGTCACCGCTGAGGTTGATGGGCTGATAACTGCCACTGCGTGCAGGGCTGGCATCGAGCAACTGGTGAATCTCACCGATGCAGGTCTGCCCGAAGAAGAGGTAGGATGCGAGTGTACCGCCGGCAGCCAACGGAGTGACATGCACCTTATTCTCGCCAGCCAGACGCTCCACCTTCACCACCACGTCATTGTAGTCGATGTCGAAACCGCCGCCGAGGTCCTCACCTGCCAAAATCCAGGCAGCAGGAGTTGCGTTCTGCAGTTCGCTCACCGGCACCACTGAATTGATGCTCTGCGAAATCTTGATGATCCAGTCGTTGAAAATCCAGTCGCGCTCCACGTCCATGTTCTTGTCGGCAGGCTGGTCAGCACGCTTCTGAGCGTAGAAGTCGAAACCGAGGTAGAGACCCGACTTCGTCACGCCGTCCTCCGTCCAGGTCACACGCTTCATGATGTATGTAGGTTGGTATTCGCTGCTCTGTGCGTTATGATATTCAAACTGCTTCACCCAGTGTTTCGTCACACCTTCGATGGTCACATCCTCGGTGGGACAACCCGTCGGGTCAATGCCACGCATGAGGGTCAGACCGATGATAGGGTGCTGATGCTCCGTGTCGTTGTCGTCGTATGCCACTGTCTGCTGGTCGCCGTTGTTGAAGTCGTTGATGTGGATGTAGCCTCCGTCGAACGTGCCTGTAGAAGCCGAACTGTCCCAAATCAGCAGGTGGTTCATCTTGTCGCTTGCCACGCCAGTCTTCTGGTTGAAGGCATCATAATACTTTGCCTCACCCTTATACACCTGCTGCACGAACAGTTCTGTCCAAGGCACCAGCACCTCGTTGTAGGCGCCATAGTGCTGTTTGCTGAACTCAGCCACCACAGCCTCACGTTCAGCGTCGGTGATATTGGCGGGCACCACATAATTTCTTGACCACAGGTTGCGGTCCACATACTCGCCGCCACGAGTGCCCAACACCTCGCCACCCACAGAGGTCATGTCGTCGAAATTGACCGTTCCGCCTGTCACGGCACGGAGAGCCACGTCGCCGTCGCTCACCACAAGGTTCGTCATGTCCTCAATCACCTCAAACTCCAACTTCTTCGTACCCGTCACATTCTTGAACGCTCCGACCTGCACGAACGAACCTTCCTTCTCCGTATAGACATTGATGTCCTTCAGTTCGGAGGTGGTCACGGTCACTGCCGCACGCTCAGCCAAGTTCCAGTCCTGCGTCTCGTCGAACGAGCCGAACTGACGGCTGAAGTCTGCATTGAACTTCATCTCCTTCTCGGTGTAGCCGTTGTCATAGTCACTACAGCCCACAAGAACCATTGCTGCCACTGCCAGCGGCATCATGAATGAAAGTGTTTTTTGAGTTTTCATATCGATTTGGTTAATTTAATTTGTCTCAAAAATAAGCTAATCTGGCAGCATTTTTCTGCCACCTCGCGTGTATATGCGCGTACATTTAATGTACAAAGATAGCAGATTCATACGACAACTGCAAGAAAATCACACAAAAAATGCAGGAAAAGTAAAAAAAGACGAACTTTTTAGGTGAAAAGAACCTCTAAATGACAGATTGGGCATACATCATCCCACAGATGGCACAGATAATCACAGAATCTTTTAATCTTAATCATCTTCCAAATCTTCTAATCATCCGCAACGCGGATTAGATGGATAAAAAACTAGACCGCAAGCGGTCGATGGGAAGATTGGGGAGATTGGGAAGATTTAATCTGTTCAATCATCCCGAAGGAATATGTTCTTGCGTGCCGTTGGCACTATCTCGGAAAGGAAATACGGAGTAAATTGAGTCGAGTAAATTTTATGCTTTTATTTACTGGTCAAAATTTACTTCGTATTTACCCCGCATTTACTTTCATGGACTGTGCGAAGCACACAAAGAAATCGAAAAAATCCGCTCAATCCGTTTCATCATCGCGAAGCGGTATGTTTTTTAATCAACAAGTTCCTGCGGAACGATTGAAGGGATTGAACGGATTTTTTTAATCTTAAAAATCTTCCAAATCTTCTAATCATCCGCAACGCGGATTAGTTGAACAAAAACTATACCGCAAGCGGTCGATGGGAAGATTAGAAAGATTTAATCTGTTCAATCCGTTTCATCATTGCGAACGGTATGTTCAGCCGCCTAGAACTCCAATATGGGCACCACATGGATACAGTAACCATCTTTCTCTATTGTACGTTTATCATTATATGTCACTATGACAAGATTACTGCATTTCAATTCTCCTGCACATTCCACAATGCTATCCACCTCACGTCTTTCTGTCTTTGGACTACTCAAATCATAGCACACCTGCACAAGTCGTTCAATCTGCGTTCCTTTTCGGAGCACAAAATCCACTTCCTTATCATTGCGGGAATGATAATAGAACATTGACTTCTCTATGTCGTACCCCTTACGCAGAAGTTCGATAAACACTTGATTCTCCAACAACCTTCCAAGGTTTTCACTCAAATTGAAAGCCTTGGAAGCCACAAAGCCATTGTCAACGACATACACTTTTCGTGGAGCCTTCCACATCAGTTTAAGTTTATTGTTATAACGTGCCAAGTAATAGAACAGGTATGGTTCTTGTAAATAATCCATGTACTTTTTTGTCGTGTTGGCACTGGAGAATCCCAACTCTTCTGTCAAGTCGTTGGCACTAACGAGATTGCAGAAGTTGGGAAGCAGATACATGGCAAGATTGTTCAAATCTGCTATATTACGGATATTATGTCGTTTCGCAACATCTTTCCAGATAATAGAATCAAACAACGTGTCGAGATAACTACGCGTCAGTTGGCGCGATGCCACCACCTCTGGATAGCCGCCATTTCTCAAATAGTCATCGGTCAAGAAAGATGCTTCTGTCTTCTGTTCAGACTGCAATGCATGAATATCCAGTTTGTTCCAGTCGAAAAACTCTTCAAGGCTGAACGGCAGCATCTTCACCTGAAGATACTTACCTGTCAACACCGTAGCCATCTCGCTACTAAGCATCCTTGCATTACTGCCTGTGATGATGAGATTCTTACCCATTCTATAGAGTTCACTAACCCACATATCCCAAGCATCAAGATTCTGCACCTCGTCAAGCAGAAGATACTCATAACCAGGATAAACATCATCTAACATACGGATGACAAGGTCTGCGTCCCACGCATCCAACAATGATTGACTATCAAAATTCAAATAGGCAAAATTCTTGTTTCGCAACATCAATAATGCTTGCGTGGACTTCCCTACTCGTCGAGGACCCGTTATCAACTTTATAAGATGACTACTTAGCAACAAATCCATATCTTGGCTGTTATGCCGTGTCAAATATGTGCGTGACATCAACTCGTCCCGCTCTTTGCGCTGATTCAAAATGATAGTCTTCATATTATTTGCTATTGATTCGATGGCAAAATTACTACTTTTTATTCATTCCACCACATTAACTGCATAAAAAATGCGCTATTTTATGCAATACAAAGCACAAACTGCATAAAATCCGGCTTTTTCATGCCACACCACCCCAACCTTATCCTCATTTTTTCAATTTGTACACAATGCTTTACTTGGGTTTCACGCGGAAATGCACGGAAGGACACCGTGAGCGGTGTGAAGAAATCGTTCCTCAGGAACTTGTTGATTCATATTGTGGTGATGCGTGCCGTTGGCACTATCTCGGAAAGGACTCCGAACTTACCTTTATGGACTGTGCGAAGCACACAAAGAAATCGACAAATCCGCTCAATCCGTTCAATCATCCCGAAGGGATATGTTTTATTATCAACAAGTTCCTGCGGAACGATTGAAGGGATTGAACGGATTTTTTAAATCTTAAACGGATTTTTTTAATCTTAAAAATCTTCCAAATCTTCTAATCATCCGCAACGCGGATTAGTTGAATAAAAAAACTAGACCGCAAGCGGTCGATGGGAAGATTGGGAAGATTTAATCCGTTCAATCATCCCGAAGGGATATGTTCTTGCGTGCCGTTGGCACTATCTCGGAAAGGACTCCGAACTTGTTCGCCTGAACACCTATAAGAATCAATAATGAGTGAAGAAATGCGGAGTAAATACGGAGTAAATTGAGTCGAGTAAATTTTATGCTTTTATTTACTGGTCAAAATTTACTCCGTATTTACCCCGCATTTACTTTCATGGACTGTGCGAAGCACACAAAGAAATCGACAAATCCGCTCAATCCGCTCAATCATCCCAAAGGGATATGTTTTAAAATAATCTTAATCATCTTCTCAATCTGTGTGAGAAAAGTGGAACATCTATATATACAAAATCCCTGGCGAAAATGCCAAGGATTTTGTCTGAGTTATTGTCATTTCCCCTCCAAGATCAAGGAAGTTATATCTCCATATCCATTGTTGGTCGCCACCAAAGGACTATGCTCCGCAGCTGTGGCAAGATCGCTGCTGCTCAATGTAATGGAGCCAGACCAAGCGTTTCCATATTGTTGGCTGCTATAGCCTTGATAATCGCCTGAACGAAGCCAGAAGTTGCCCGTCGATGTAGCTTTGACAGTTAATTCATTGATACCCGTGAGTATGGTATTTCCATTATACTTCACATTGTACTTGCCATTTGAACTCTCAATTTCAAATTCTGCTGTTTGCACTGTTCCTGACACAGTATATGTCTGAGAACTATCACCATTATTTAAGCTTGCACCGTCACTGTAAACTCAGTCACTCCTTCTTCATAGTTTTCGTCTGCAGCCTGAACCACTTTAATCTTGCGGTTGCCTGCATTAAACAATCCGCCACCCTTGTACTCTTGCCATTCGCTGCTTCCGGCCCATTTATCAATATAGTAAGTGATAGCACCGGTGCTGACATTCGCATTGGTCAGATTACCTGCTAAGTCAGGCGTAGCACCATTAGCAATGGTCATGTTCCCCTTGTTGCCAAGTGGAGATGCTTGCTTTTGGTTATTGTTGCTTCCATTGATTTCCTCCTCACTCATATCGCTTGTGGAGAGAGCCAAGTCCTCCACAGTAGCAGATGAATAAGAGTTGCTCTTGTTCTTGTACCAGTCGGTGTTATTTTTGTGATTCTGCACCCAACCTCTGAAGTCGGGGTATGGACCATCACCGTTCTCATCACAGATGGTCATATACTCCACAGGCCATGCCCACACATAGTCGGTCTTCTTGCCTGCCTCTGGATAGTTGTAGCGTGTGTAGGGGTATGGGATGCAGAGGATGTAAGGCACATTCTCGCCCTCTTCGCGCACTGATGCCTGAATCTTAGATGCGCCAGAGAAAGCACTGCTGTTGATGTCGAGTGTGAAAGGTGCATCGCTGCCCGATGTGAGTGTGCGGATTTCGAAGCCGCCCATGTTCACGTCTTTGCCATTTCTTGTGTATTTGCTACCACTTCCATCACCTGTGGTGTAGTATGCCATCGTCCAATTCTTATCCACGTCAAACTCAATTGGTGAAGCAGTCTTCTCATAACGAGAATTGGCATTGATGATTTCATATTCTCCGCTGTTTACCTTTGTAGCGCCGAAGAGTTGGTGGATTTCGCCAAAGCACTTGTCTCTGTTGCTGTCAAATGGATCCTGGAAGTAGATGTAACTTGCCAGTGTACCACCTGCTGCGAGTGGTGTGAGTTTTGCCTTCGTCTTACCGCTGATGTGTTCAACCGAGAACACCACGTCGTTGTAGTCAATGTCGAACGAGACGCCCAAGTCCTCGCAAGCCACAAGCCATGTGGAGGTCTTGGGGTCTTCGTTGATGATGATGGGCTTGCATCCGTCGAATGCGAGCACGAAGTCGTTGAGGTCGCAGTCGCCGTTTGGCCAGTCTTCGAGTCCGATGAACATCTGGTCGCCCATGTAGAAGGTGGAGGCGTAGCAGAATTTGTTTTCGTCAAAATTGTAGCCGGCATCTTTGTTCTTTTGCTTCTCGGAATAGAGTGTCCAGGCTTTGGTGCCATACTTTGTGTCGGTCTTCTTCACATACATGCCGAAGGTGACACCCTCTGGTATATCCACTCTGATGCCCTGTCCACGGTCAACACTCGAATAGAAGTTGTCTTTCTTCCCTGTCAGGTAGTCTGCGTCGAAATGCTCTGCGTTGAACACCTTCAGGTTGTTGAAGGCGAACCAGTTGGACTGGATGTTCTGCAAGTTGAATCCCACTTTGATTTTGCCATTGCTGTCAGGTGTACATCTCACCCACATGCGCTTGGTGCCGTCCATATCGGAATAGATTTCCGAGTGGCCGTTATAGGTGTCGTGTGAGTTGAAAGCATCGCTGGTCATGACGATGTTGGCGTCGTTGGCATAGAAGGTGACGCTTCCAGTCTCGTCGATATCACCACTCTCGTTCATCAAGCGAGCCTCAATCATCACGAGGTAATGTTTTCCGGGTTCGAATGTTTTGGCATTGATAGTCTGCTCGATTTGGGCTGTGCCCAGTGGGTTACCTGCGCCCTTCCAGTACTCAATGAAAGGAGTTCTCAGGCCTGATGCATCGGTTTCTGTTGACCAGTCGTTCATGTGGAAATTGCCATTGGGAACCGTCTCCCAGTTGCTGCTGCCATTGAGTTTGATGCCCCAGTCGTTGGGACGTTTGGTTGCAGTTTGTGAATATGTCTCCTCATACTCCACTTCTCCATCGGCGGTGTAGATGTCCACTTCGTGGTATTTGCCATTCTTGTCGGTATAGTAGATGCCGACGGTGTTGATGGAGGAGGTGTTCCAGTAGTAGGGATAGATGATGAACGAACCGGTGGAGGTGTAGTGGAAGTCTGAATAGATACCGCCATTACTGATGTTGTATTGGTACTCTGGCACCTTTGTCAGCACGTTCTTAATCTCTGCATCAGTGGGACTCTTCGAGCCGTGGTAGGTCACTCCATTGATTTCGGTGGTGCCGGTCAGTTTGGTGACGGTCACACCCTCAGTGGTGCCTTCCCAAGCCGTTCCACGTGTGCCCTGTCCGAAGACGACGACTCCGTTAGCAGTGGTCTTGATGCCCTCCTTGCCGTCGGAGACGATGATTTCGGTGGTGCCCTCCACCACGTCGTAGCCGAGGGTGCGGGTGCCCTTGATGCCTTCGTAGTCACCCACGATGGCGTAGGCGTCATCTACCTTGGCGTAGATTTTCACTTCCGACTCGGTCTGAGTGGACACGGTGACGAACTGTCGTTCTGCGAGGTTCCAGTCCTGCTCGGGGTCGATGTCGCCGAAGGTCTTGCGGAAGTCCTGCGCAAACTTGATAGCCTGTTCGGAGTAGCCGTTGTCGTAGTCGCTACAGCCAGCCACGGCAAGCGACATCATCGCTGCCGGAACGAAGAATGAAAGTAAACTCTTAATTTTCATTGTATTCTTCATATTTGGTTTGATATTAATTTGTTTTCTGTCTATTTGTCTTCTTTCCTGTGGATAGGATGTGTGTTGTAAATACCTTTTGGATTATATCAACTAACACTTTCATTGGGGTATGTACGGATGCGATCACGCGCCATACGCACGTTATAATTGTGCAAATGTAAGGCTTTTAGTTTAAATAACGATAAAAAAACTTAAAAAAATGCGTTTAGGGGGATATTTTTTTACTTTTGGGAGTGTTTTTCGCCCCACAGATTGCACAGATGGACACAGATGTTCTGTCTTGTCATGCGTTTTTTCTTACACAGATTTGACTTCGTCGAGCTAAAGGTTCTCTCTAATTACACGGATTATTGTCGTCGCAAGCGGCGATGACTGATGAACAAAACATCCCGCATGGCAGGAGCCATCGAGGCTCCAACAATCTGTGCAATCCGAAAAAATCTGTCTGAGAAAGAATTTGTGTCCATCTGTGCAATCTGTGGGCAAGAAAACACTTCCGAAACTTCAATTATTTGATTTGTACTGAATGATTTGACTCCGACGAGCTGAAGGTTCTCGCCGTAGGCGACTGAACATCATCGTTTTCGCATACTGGCGAAAGTTGAGTTAACAAATAATGATAAACATAAGTTTCGGGAGTCATAAAAACCACAGATTGCACAGATTACACGGATTTTTTTAACAACGAATTTCCCTAATTTTACGAATTTTTCTTTTCAATGCCGCAAGCGGCATTAGGAAAATACATCTTCTCGCCGCATGGTAAATTAGAATGATTCGTTTTATTCGTTGTTGAAAATGAAGCGTGTGGAACTCCCGAAACTTAAATAATAAACATAACTCAAATTTCGGATATATTTTTACAACGGATTGCACGGATTATACGGATTTTTCGTCGCAAGAAGCGACGATGGCCGGATCAGAACAATCCGAATGGCAGGAGCCGCCGAGGCTCAAAAATCCGTATAATCCGTGCAATCCGTTGTGGAAAAACACTTCCGAAACTTAAATAAACATAAGTTTCGGGAGTTCTTTTACCGGTTCTTGCTGTGCAAGCGCTTCGCGATGACGCGGGCTTTAGAAAAGTGCCATTCGTTGTTCTGTATTCGCTGCATCAGGGTTCGCCGAGGTAGTCCACGATGAGGTGGACTTGCCGTGGCGTGAAGACGCGGGCGGTCTTGCGGTAGCCAGTGCGTTGGAGTTCCTCGGTGAGTGTGGGGTGATGGTGTATCCATGTCATCAGGCGGTTGACAGCCGCATGGGGCGTGAGGTCGGGAGCGTACATCTGTGCCAGTTCCTGCTTGCTCATCGCCACAATGTCCATGTCGTAGTCGTAGGTTTCCATGTGTGTTGGGGTTGGTGGGGTTAGTTGTTTTCTTCGTCGTCGAGCAGTTCTTTGTTTTCTTCCAGCCATTTGATGCTGAAGGGGTCTCCTTCTGCCGCCCGTCGCCGTGCTTCGGCAAGTGTCTTGCGGAAGTTCTCGCGGCTCTCGCGCTCCAGTTCCTCCTTGTGGCGCAGGGCAGCCTGGCGTGCTTCTTCCTCGTTGGCAAGTCGCTGCTGTGCCGCTTCTTCCTGCTGGCGGTTGCGGAGGTATCGGAAGAGTTCGATGCGCTCATACCAGAGTGCGAAGTGGCGCAGGGCGTCGTTGGGCTCCTTGCTGACGGTGGCGGTGTTCTGGAGGTGGCGCACAAACTCGCCGATGCGGTGGCGGAGTTGGTCGGGGGTGATGCCGTTGTTGCGGCAGAAGGTGGCGACCCACTCGGTGCGTCCCATGAGGAAGGGTGCCACTTCGTCGGGCGTGAGTTCTTTCTCCCCTCCCCTTTCGTGGAGAGCGAGGCTTTTCTTCTTCTCTTCTTTTTCTTTGTCTTGGTTTTCTGTCTTTAAAGCGTGTGGGGTTCTATTTAAAGGGGCTGTCGGTTGAGCGATGCTCTTTTGCATCATGGCGTGCGGCATTCTGGCATCGCGCTGCCGCAACTGATAGACGCAGTGGGTGTTGCAGCCGGCTCCGGCTGTGTGGCAGACGAGGATGCCCGCCTCGATGAGGTCGTGGCGTGCGGCTGCCAGGGTGCGGGTCGTCATGCCCACTTGCCCAGCCATGACGCGGTCGCTCATCTCGATGGTGTCGGGCCAGCACTGGCGGTTCATGGTGGCGACGAGCATGAGGTAGAGGTGGATGGCGGTGTGACTCAACTGTGACTGGAGGACGGCATCGAAGAGTGCCGTGACGTTTGCCACATAGGGGCTTCGGTAGGATTTGCAATAAGTATTCATGTTGCTTTTTTCGTTTGAAACATCATTTTTCTTTTGTTTTTCTTTGTTATTTGACTGATAAACCGTAACTTTGCGGTGCGTTTATCTCAAATGCGATGCAAAGTTAGCGGTTTCAAATGAAACAGCCAAATGTTTTTGGGAAAATGTTTGAGGGAGGAGACCAGCGGGGAAACCGCTGGACGCAGGGAGGGGAAAGGGAGGAAAGGAAGGAGGGAGGAGAGACCAGCGGGAAAACCGCTGGACGCAGGGAGGGGAAGGAGAAAAGGAAGGAGGGAGGGACCAGCGGGAAACCGCTGGACGCAGGGAGGGGAAAGGGAAGGAGGAAAGGAGGAAGGAGGGAGGAAGGAGGAGAGCTAACTCTTATAAATACAATAATCAAAAAAACGTAGAGATTATGACTGACAAGGAAAAACTGACAGCGTTGATGGAGAAGTTTTCGGGCGGCAGCCAACAGGTGTTTGCCCAACTCATCGGTGTGCCCCGTTCGAACATTGCCACATGGATGCACCGCAACAGCATCACTGCTAACGGCAGGGAGGCGATTCTGGACACGTTTCCGCAGGTGAGCCGCGAGTGGCTGATGGGCAACTCGGTGCGCTACAGCGTGGCGCCTGCCTCGAAGAGGGCGGACATGCTGACGGACGATGCCAACGTCATCCGCTTCTCGCGCGAGGACCTGGTGCCGCTCTACGACGAGTGCCGTGCCTCGTGCGGCGTGGTGGAGCAGTTTGAGCATCCTGAGTATGCGACGGAGTTCATCCATGTGCCGGGGTCGGATGCTATCGCTGCCCTCACTGCCGAGGGCATCTCGATGGAGCCGAGCATCCACAGCGGCGACTACTGTCTCATCGGCAGCAGCATCGACCTGCAAGATGCTGACGATAAGCATATCTACTTGATTGTCACTAAGGATGGACAGTGTATGTTCAAGCGCATCTTTAACGAAGGACGACGGGCTGAGAACATCCTCGTGCTGTCGGAGAATCCTGAATATTCGCCTCATGCACAGACGGTGGCTAAGGCGGACATCCTGCATGTGTATCCGCTGAGGTATGTGGTACACAGGATGTGGTAGAAAGGAATGGCGCTTCTTTCGACGACGAATTATTTTTTGAACACGAATGATTCTTTTTAACGGAAGTGTTTTTCCACAACGGATTGCACGGATTACACGGATTTTTGAGCCTCGGCGGCTCCTGCCATTCGGATTGTTCTGCATCCGGCCATCGTCGCCTCTTGCGACGAAAAATCCGTATAATCCGTGCAATCCGAATAATTTTGACCACTAATGTCTATATGTATTAAAATTTATGGTCAAAATTGGTTCACCAGTAAAACCCTGTGTGCGGATTTGGATAAATCCTATAAATCTGCTGAATCTTCTTAATCATCCCAAAGGGGTATGTTTTTATATAAACAAGTTCCTGCGGAACGATTGAGCGGATTGAGCGGAGATTTTAATTTTTAACCACAGATTGAGC
>ONFA01000020.1 GCA_900316975.1 uncultured Prevotellaceae bacterium
GCTGCTGGCAGAGTATCGGCTTTTAACTCCTGAGCGGAGCGATAACTCCTTTTAACTCCTTTAACTCCAATAAACTAAAACTTGCGAAAGTTGAATCATTTTATTTAAGTAGATTGTTTCTTTTTCTTGTTTACCAATTTGCTACGGTTGCATTAAATATTTGGTCAACAATGTCGTCTATCATCTCCTGAACGAGTTCTTCCTGTACTGCAGCCAATTGTTTTGATGAATCATACTCTGCCGTTGCACTAAATCGCTGTTCGAAGTCTTCATCATGTTTTTTCGTGTTGGTGAATCTCACGTTTACTACAATCTTCAACTGCACCTGAGTAGAGAAGCCATCAGAGCCCACACTTTTGTTTGTTTGGCTATACTCAACGATTTCACCAGCCAATTGTAAGTCACCGTCTCTTTTCAACACTTTCAGTTTTGTTTTCTGTGCATAGACATCACTTAGCGTGTTGTAAAACATCGATTCCATTGGACTCCACACGTAATTGGCACGGATGGGGAACTTGTCAAGGCTAATGGTCTTTGTTTTGGTGTAGTCGATGCTGGTTCCTGTGAATTTGTAACTAATGGTACAAGCAGTCAGCATAACCACACACCACAGGTAGCAATTTAATATGTAGAGGTTTCTTCTCATTTCAAAATCGTCTCTCTTCGTTCTGCTCACATGTCTAACCCGTAATCCTTGATTTTTCTGTACAGGGTACGTTCTGATATATCAAGTTCCATGGCTGTTTTCTTTCTATTACCCTTATTGCGTTTCAGCGATTCGATGATATTCTTCTTCATCAGTTCCTTGTTAGACATAGGGGGGTCCTCTATTGTCTCAATGTCAACTTTTTGTATGTTATGACTCGAATATGGAATATCCCCTTGTGGCTGATATCGTTGCTTGTTTACGATGTAGGGTTGTGGTTGCTGAATGACAGATGGATTACCATACGTAACGGGGGATTCCAGCTCTTCAGTTTCCTCGTTGTACAAGCCGTAGTGGTTCTGTGGTACACTCTGCATGGTTCCTAAATTGCTGTGCACCAACTCTTTCAAATCTTTTACTTCCTTGCCGATGCTGGACAACAACTGGAAGAGCATGTCGCGTTCCTTCTCATAACTGTGCCCTTCTGGAGCGTGCGTGTCACGATTGGCCCCGTGCAGCACAAGTCCAGTCTCACCCAGCGAGTCATCTGTCACCCCGTAACTCTTCAAGATGTCAGGAGTGATTTCCCTTTCTTTACTGATGATGCTGATTTGCTCCACCAAATTGCGTAATTGCCGGATATTGCCAGGCCACTTATATTTTAATAATAGTACGCGCGCGTCTTCCGTCAACCTAACAGGCTCGATATGGTATTTCTCCGATATGTCGTAGGCAAATTTTCTGAACAACAATTCAATGTCCCGACCTCTCTCACGAAGCGGCGGCATTGCAATGGGAATAGTATTCAGACGATAGTACAAATCTTCGCGAAATTTTCCTTCACGAATGGCCTTCTGCATATTCACGTTAGTGGCAGCCACAATTCTCACATTGGTCTTCCTCACCTCGCTTTCGCCTACACGAATATATTCGCCCGTTTCCAACACACGAAGCAGTCTTGCTTGAGTGGCTAAAGGCAATTCTCCCACTTCGTCAAGGAATAGGGTGCCATTGTTTGCCACGCCAAAATAACCTTCTCTGTCATCGAGAGCGCCCGTGAACGACCCCTTTTTATGACCAAAGAGTTCAGAATCAATGGTTCCTTCCGGCAGTGCGCCACAGTTGATGGCAAAATATTTATTATGCTTACGTGTTGAGTTATCATGTATTACTCTTGGCAAGATTTCCTTACCAACACCGCTTTCACCGTAGATCAGTACAGGCAATTCTGTCGGCGCAACCTGAATGGCGATGTCAATACTGCGATTCAGCCCTTCGTAGTTGCCTACGATGCTGTACCGCTGCTTCACTTGTTGTATTGTCTTTTCATCCATAATCTCTCTCTTTCGAACAATTTTAGTAGTTCATGCCTGAATAAAATCGTGACAAAATTAGCGATTATTTTCCACACAACAATGACTTTTTGTCAGTTTTAACGAAAAATAGGAGATTTCAAGTAGTCTTTAACACCGCATGTAGGGATTATACTGCTTTTCCCTACCAATGGTCGTTGCAGGTCCATGTCCGCTATAGACCTTTGTATCGTCGGGTAGGGTGGCGAGACGGAGGAGACTCTGCATGATGGCTTCGTGACTGCCGCCTTCAAGGTCTGTGCGTCCACAACTGCCGCAGAAGAGGGTGTCACCAGAGAAAAGAACGTGGTCTTTTTCTGAGTAAAAGCAGATGCAGCCACGTGAATGTCCAGGAGTGGTCATTACTCTGAATGTGATGTTGCCGAACTTGACCTCGCTGCCATCGAGCAGGGAAGTACCAAGAGGGGGCAGGGGAGGATGGGGGATGCCAACACCCACGACGGAGCGAATCTGCTCATCCATGTGCTCATAGATGTGGAGGTCTTCGTAATTGGCTTCAGGACGTAACCCTAAGTCTCTATACACAAAAGTATTGCCCCACACATGGTCAAAGTGCAGATGCGTGTTCAGCAGATGCTTCACTTGCAAGTCGTTCGTCGCAAGATATTTCTTGATGTCAGCCCATTCATACTCGTCCGAACAGCCGCAATCGATGATGACACATTCCTTTGTTTCATCGCTCACCACATAGCAGTTCTCACTAAGCGCATTTACCTCAAATCTCTTGATTGTCATAGTCATTTCCTATTGACGATGGTGACATGCACCACCTTTTTCGTCTTGAAATACTCCTCATCGAAGAAATCGCTCAGTTCCCATACGGTGGCGATATTCTTCATCGAAGCAATTTCACCGTTCAGTTCTCCTCCCTTTAAGGCTATGATGCCATTCGGTACAGCATTGTGTTGCTCTTTCTTGATGTTCTTTCGTGCCACCTTCACAAGGTCCACCATCGGCATCACTGCACGGGTCACCACAAAATCATATTGTTCCTTGATTTCTTCCGCTCTTGCATGACTGAACTTTACGTTTTTCAATCCGATAGCCGTTGCCACCTCATTTGCCACTTTCACTTTCTTGCCGACGCTGTCCACCAGATGGAATTGCACATGAGGAAAGAGTATTGCTAAAGGTATTCCCGGAAATCCACCTCCTGTGCCAAGATCCATCACGGTGGTTTCATCCCTGAAGTTCACCACCTTGGCAATTCCCAACGAATGCAGCACATGATGCTCGTACAGATTTTGAATGTCCTTACGCGAAATCACATTGATTTTAGCGTTCCAGTCATTATAGAGAGCCTCAAGTTGAGCAAATTGTTCAACCTGAAGCCCTGTCAGATTTGTGAAATACTTCTGAATAATCGTCATACCATTATAATTCATGAATAATTCGTGGTTAATTGACGGATAATCGTGTTTCTATTTAAACATAAATCATCACAAATTAACTACGAATGATTCATGAATTCATTTTTGATTGTTTGTTAGTTATTGATGTTGTGGACGTAGTAGGTCGTTCACTGTCTTCACAGGGTTGAACGTGCCGAGCGACACCTCCACGAAAATCGTGTTCCAGTCACTCATTGCGCCATTCCACAATCCTGGCAGTTCAAGCGCCTTCAGTTCCTTTCCGTCTTTGCTCTTGCTGGAGATGAAGCCTGTTTGATGATCCACATACTTTGTGAGGTCAAACTTGTTGCCTTTGTAGTCCTTCACTGCACACACAAGGTCAACAGGGTTGAAGTGAGTGCCGTTCTGGAACATCTGCAAATATTCTGTATTGTTCTTGTCAATCTGGCTGCTCTCCAAAATCTGCAAACTGATGGTGCCATCCTGATTGTATGCCAAGAAAGGACCACCGCCAGGCTCACCCACATTCTTCACCATACCACACACACGCATAGGACGGTTCAGTTTCTTCTTCAGATAGATGGCAAGTTCTGCATCCTCCAAGTCTTTCAGTTCAGGGTTACGGCAGGAGAGTTCATCGCGTAGGAAGCGGATAATCTCTTCCAACTGTGCATGAGTGTATTTTCCGCTCTCCAGCAGTTCCAAATATTGAAACGCTTTCTTCTGCTTGCTTACCAGCACACCTGCAATCAGTTTCTTATACTCTACAGTTTCGCCTTTCAGACGGTCTGGCACCACATTGTCGATATTCTTGATGAAGATGACATCGGCATCCAAATCATTCAGGTTCTCAATCAACGCACCGTGCCCACCTGGACGGAAAAGAATCTTTCCGTCTTTTCCACGGAATGGCGTGTTGTCAGGATTTGCAGCCACCGTATCCGTGCTTGCCTTCTGTTCTGAGAAACTCACCGAATACTTCACGCCAAACTTCTTCTCATATTTAGGAGCAACCTTTGCCACCAAAGCCTCAAACAATGGTCGGTGTTCAGGACTGACTGTGAAATGCACATTCACCTGTCCGTTCTTGCCGCCTGCATAGAGCGCACCTTCCACCAGATGCTCTTCCACGGGTGTACGTGCACCGTCCTCATATTTGTGGAACTTCAAAAGACCTTTTGGCAACTTGCCATACGAAAGACCTTCCTCACCCAGCAATGTAGCAATGGCAGTCTTCACACTTCCGTCGCCACCGTTCTTGTTGATGGCAGCCTTCAAATCATCAATGAACGCAAACTTGTCAAGGTTTGCCTCAAACTTCTGGATAAACTCTGTCTTCTCTTCGTTGTCGAGAAACTCAAAAAGATTCTTGAACATGCGGCTTGCTGCGCCTGATGCAGGCACAAATTTCAGCACTTTGCCCGAACCGTCCAGATAGGCATCCCAAGCAGAGAGATAGTCTTTTTTCTCTGCCTCTGTTGGAATGGTGATGCCATTGCCAGGTGAGGCAGCCCCAGCCAATTTCAGCCAAGGGAACCCTGTTTTGAAACATTCTAACTGTGCATTCAGTTTCTCCTCCGAAATGCCTTTCTTCGCGAGAAAGGCCTTATCTTCTTGTGTAAGCATGGTTTGATGTGTTTTTTAGTTGTACAAAATTTTGCCAAAGATACAGATTTTGTTGTTACTAAACAAATAAAAAACTCAAATTCCTCATAAAAAGGCTTATATGCTCACCTTTTTTCAGAATAAGACCTTACTTTTCCTCCTCTTTTCAAGCATCCACGATGGGACTCCTTCTTCACTTCTTGACCACCTCACGTTCAAAGAAGTCCAGGAAGAAAGGCCAGTTGGGTCCTGCTTCATGACCGCCATGGTGCTGACGATAGGCGAGGCGACCTTCCATCAAACCATTGTCCATACCAGGAAAGAGGTCTGTACCGACACCTTGATAGCCGAGCAATTCATACACGGGCGATGCCTTTGAAGCCGAGATGAACGAACCCACCACATCCTGCCATTTGTCACCGTTCCAACTTCCAGTGGAGATAAAGCATGCGCGGGGAGCACAGAGGGCGATGAGTTCGTGCTGATCAACAGGAATGTCATTTTCCGTCAGCGGGTCTGTACCATATTTGATCAAGTTTCCGCATACCCAATGGTATTCCTCATTCGAAACAATGTTTCCGATGCTTTCACCGCAGTCACGACGCCATCCTGCTGCACCAGCCTTGCCTGACGAGGCAATGAATCCCGCTGCAATGCGTTCCTCGAATGCCATGGCAACAAGCGAAGCCTTGCCATAGCGCGACACACCTTCAATGGCACACTTGGTGGCATCGAAAGTGGCGTCAGATTCAAAATAGTCAATCAGACGTGACAATCCCCAACCCCATGCGCGGAGTGCTCCCCAATCGGTGGGTTGACGATGTTCGCCCTTGTTGCACAGACCTATGATGCCGTTGGTGAGACCAGAACCGCTATCTGCCTGAATGGATGAAGGATTGATGGTGGCGGCAGCCCAACCGCGTTCAACCACCATCTGCTGCCATGACACAGAACCAGCACGAGTGCGAGTGGGGTCACCTCCTCCAAATCCGAACTCCACGACGACGGGCAGGTTTCTTTTGCCATTGTCGGGATATACCACATTGGCTTGAATCTCAACCTTTATGGATGGACAGATGGAGTTGTCCACCACACCTTTCAGATAGCGTACCACCACAGGCGTTCCTGCAAAATCCTTCTTCTCCTCATTCGTGACCTCCCATTTCACGTTGGGCACATTGGTCGGAATACGTCCATATACATTGTCCTCAAAAAGTTTCACAATTTCAGGACGGCGCACCTTATACCACATCTTGGCATTCGTGACCTTCTTGCCACTTTCAGTCACCAGTGGGTCTGGATAGAAAGGGTAGGGATTTGCCGTCAATTCGTCATAGTTAGGATGCTTGCTTTCATCCTGATTGTTGGGTTGACGACCTTCACGAGGAGTGCCCACACCCACTTTAGCCAGCATGTCCGCATAATCGGCAGCCGCAATTTGACGAAGGCTGTCCATGTTCACTCGGTTCCCGCCTCCAAACATAAAGAATTGTGCGTTTGCTGCAAACGGAACACAAGCCATCAGCATTGTCCCGAAGAAATACTTCCAAGTTCTCATCATAGTTCTGTAAAGATATGGGTTAGTTTTTATGATTAAAGATGATATTATATTTTGCAAAGATACGAATTTATAAAGTACAATTCCATGATTTCAACCGAAATTTTCTCTTTCAGTTAAAATCAGCGTTTCTATAAACAAAAAATGCCCAGCATAACTGCTGAGCACTTTCTTTTTTGGAGGGTGGAGGGTGGGACTCGAACCCACGACATTCAGAACCACAATCTGACGCTCTAACCAACTGAACTACATCCACCATGTAGGGGTCATTTCCCTTTTGCGAGTGCAAAGGTAGGAGTTATTTTTGGATTGGCAAAACTTTTTGAGTAAAAAATGATGAGTGAAGAGTGAAAATTTATTTTGCCAGTCTTTTTCTAACCTTAACTTTAACCCTAACTTTAACTTCTCTCCCCTCAACAGGGGAGTTGGAGGGGGCTTAACACTTTTTTGTGTGCTTCGCACAGTCTCGGAAGGAACTCCGAACTTGTTCGCCTGAACACCTATAAGAATCAATAATGAGTGAAGAAATTCGGAGTAAATTCGGAGTAAATTCGGAGTAAATTTGGACCAGTAAATAAAAACTTCTCATTTACTCAAATAAAATTTACTCCGAATTTACATTCCGAGATAGTGCCAACGGCACGCACTCAACCCTCTTCCCTCTACACTTATTTGTAAAACTCCTTGCGACCTGCGCTGAGCGTGTTCTTCATCAGCGAGCAGATAGTCATAGGACCTACACCGCCGGGAACAGGTGTGATGAAAGAACATTTAGGAGCGACGTTCTCGAAATCCACGTCACCGTTCAGACGGAAACCCGATTTGCGAGTCGCATCCGGTACACGAGTGGTACCCACATCGACAATGACAGCACCTTCCTTCACCATGTCGGCAGTCACGAAGTTGGGCTTACCGATGGCAGCGATAATGATGTCTGCCTGCTGGCATTCCTCCTTCAGTGTCTTCGAACGGCTGTGGCAAACCGTCACCGTGGCATCGCCATACTGCTTCTGCATCATCAGTTGAGCCATCGGCTTGCCGACGATGTTGGAACGGCCAAGGATGACACATTTCTTGCCACTTGTCTCAATGTTGTATCGCTTCAGCAGCGTGATGATACCCAGCGGAGTGGCTGACACATAGCAGGGAAGACCAATCGCCATGCGTCCCACGTTGATGGGGTGAAAGCCGTCCACATCCTTGCGGTAGTCGATGGCTTCGATAATTTTCTGCTCAGAAATATGTTTAGGCAGAGGAAGTTGCACGATGAAACCATCCACATCGGCATCGTTGTTCAGTTTCTCCACCTGTTTCAGAAGAAACTCTTCCGTGATGTCGTCCTCAAAGCGGAGCAGGGTAGAGGTGAATCCGCAAGCCTCACATGCCAGCACCTTGTTCTTCACGTAAGTCTCACTACCTCCGTCATGTCCAACGAGGATGGCAGCAAGATGGGGACGCTTACCTCCAGCATCCACAATTTTCTTCACTTCTTCCGCAATCTCAGCCTTGATGGCTGCTGCTGTTGCTTTTCCGTCTATCAGTTGCATATTATTTTTTGTAAAGTTGAAACTCTACCCTTAACCCTAACTTCTCTCCCCTCAACAGGGGAGTCGGAGGGGTCTTTTATTTCCTAAATCCTTTCATTCGTTGCATCTGCGCCATTGCCTGAGCCATCTTCGGACTGGTCATCTGGCGCATCATCTTGCGCATCTGTTCAAACTGCTTCGTGATGCGGTTCACCTCGTCAATCGAGACACCTGCACCCTTCGCAATGCGCTGTTTGCGCGACATGTTGATGCACTCGGGATGTTCCCTTTCATAAGGTGTCATTGAACCAATCATCGCTTCCACCGACTTGAAGGCATTGTCGTCAATATCCACATCCTTCAGTGCCTTGCCCACACCCGGAATCATCGAAGCCAAATCCTTGATGTTGCCCATCTTCTTGATTTGGTTGATTTGGCCGAGGAAATCGTTATAGTCGAACTTGTTCTTCGCAATCTTCTTCTCCAACCGTTTGGCCTCTTCCTCGTCAAACTGCTGTTGAGCACGTTCCACAAACGACACGATGTCGCCCATGCCGAGAATGCGGTCAGCCATGCGTTCGGGGTGGAACACATCAAGTGCCTCCATCTTCTCGCCCGTACCCACAAACTTGATGGGCTTATCGACTACTGTGCGGATGGAAAGGGCTGCACCGCCACGAGTGTCGCCATCCAGTTTCGTGAGGATGACACCATCAATCTCCAACCTCTCGTTGAACGTCTTGGCAGTGTTGACAGCATCCTGACCCGTCATGGCGTCCACCACCAGCAGGGTCTCATGTGGAGTGACTGCCGCCTTGATCTGCTCAATCTGCAACATCAGTTCCTCGTCAATCGACTGACGACCGGCGGTATCGACAATCACCACGTCGTAGCCTTTCATGCGCGCTTCCTGTATGGCGTTTTTCGCCACAGCAATCGGGTCGGTGGCACCTTCCTCCAAATAGCAAGGCACCTCCACCTGTTCAGCCAACACGCGCAACTGCTCCATAGCCGCAGGACGGAACGTGTCGCAGGCAGCCAAGAGCGGCTTCTTGTGGTTCTGAGTCTTCAAGCGCAGTGCCAATTTGCCCGACATGGTTGTCTTACCGGCACCGTTCAAACCAGCCATCAGAATCACCGTGGGGCGACCCGTCAGATTCAGTTCAGTGGCTTTTCCGCCCATGAGTTCTGCCAACTCGTCGTGCACAATCTTGACCATCATCTGGCCAGGCTTCACCGCAGTCAGCACATTCTGACCCAGCGCCTTCTGCTTCACCGTGTCGGTAAACGTCTTAGCCACCTTATAGTTCACGTCGGCTTCGAGAAGTGCCTTACGCACATCCTTCAGCGTTTCCGCCACGTTGATTTCGGTGATTTTGCCTTCACCCTTCAGTATCTTGAAAGACCGTTCCAGTCTCTCGCTCAAATTTTCAAACATATCTTTTCATTTACAATTTTACAATGTACAATGTACAATTTGCCTTTCGGTTTGCTCGCACTCACTTTTTAACCCCTTTATATATAAGGTATGTGACAATCGCCACGACGATGATGATGGCAGCAATGCCGATGATGTGGGAGTAGTGTGCGATGATGTCGATGAGTTCCTGCTTCGGCATGGTCGAGTGAAAAGCCGCACCAATGCCCACGAGGATGCTGTTCCAAAGTCCTGCACCCAGACAGGTGTAGAGGCAGAACGACAGCAGGTTCATCTTAGCCAAACCCGCAGGGATGCTGATGAGTTGGCGAATGGCAGGAATCATTCTGCCAATCAGCGTGGAGATGGCACCCCGCTTGTCGAAATACTGCTCAGCCTTCTCCACCTTCTCCGCATCAATCAGGCACATGTGACCGATGCGGCTGTTGGCAAACGCATACACAATCGGACGCCCCAGAGAGTAGGCAAGGCCGTAGTTGACCAATGCACCAATCAAGGCACCCAACGTGCCACACAAGATAATCATCGGGTAAGACATCTCGCCCGTCTCTGCCGCCATGTAAGCCGCAGGAATCATCACCACTTCTGATGGAAAAGGAATGAACGAACTCTCGATGGCCATAAACAAAATGACCCAACCGTAATTCAGGTTGTCGAGTGCTCCGTTAGTCAAATTGAGGATGATTTCTTCCATAATGGGTGCAAAGTTACGAATAAGTGAGGGAAAAACAAAATTTATTTAAGTTTTTCCGAACGTGAGTAACTTCGGCGAAGCCAACGTCACGAAAAGTAAGTGATAATTGATAATTAAAGTTGAGGGTTGAGTGCGTGCATTGGCACTATCTCGGAAGGTAAATGCGGAGTAAATTCGGAGTAAATTTTATTCGAGTAAATGAGAAGTTTTTATTTACTGGTTCAAATTTACTCCGAATTTATTCCGCATTTACCTTCCGAGACTGTGCGAAGCACACAAAAAAGTGTTAAAGACCCCTCCGACTCCCCTGTTGAGGGGAGAGAAGTTAAAGTTAGGGTTAAAGTTAGGGTTAAAAAGAGACTATCATGATAATTTTTTACTTTCCGCTCTTCACTTTTCACTTAAAAAGTTTTGTCAATTCGCCAAAACTCCCTACCTTTGCACCCGCAAAACCGAGAATGAGCGAGTGAAGAACCGAATCGCATTCGTGTTTTTCGGAGCGTAAGCGGTTTCGAGCATTGCTCAAAACAAAACATGGGTAAGTCCTATACGGCCAGCTCCCTCGGAATCCCCCAGGGCTTGACCGCAGCAAGGGTACTTGGTTGTAGCGGCGCGATGTAGTCAGCTTACCCACCCGCCTCTTTAGCTCAGTTGGCCAGAGCACGTGATTTGTAATCTCGGGGTCGTTGGTTCGAATCCGACAAGAGGCTCAAGAATTTCATCTGAGATGGCAATGAAAGTTCACTTTCAATTGACAGCGAAAGATGAAAGCCTTGAAAGCCTGCCATCGGCAGGTTTTTCGGATATCCAATCCGACAAGAGGCTCAAGAATTTCATCTGAGATGGCAATGAAAGTTCACTTTCAATTGACAGCGAAAAGATGAAAGCCTTGAAAGCCTGCCATCGGCAGGTTTTTTCGGATATCCAATCCGACAAGAGGCTCAACGAATAGGGGAGAAAGCAGAGTTCTTTCTCCCCTATATTTATCATAAGTGTTACGAAAATTATGGACAAACAGAAAGACATCAAACCCTGGGAGACCGTCAGTTCCAAGTATCTCATTCAGCGTCCATGGCTCACAGCACGCCGTGATGTGCTCCGCATGCCCGACGGAAAACTGGTGCCCGAATACTATGTGCTCGAATACCCCACATGGGTCAACATCATAGCCATCACCACCGAAGGCAAATACCTCCTCGTGCGCCAATACCGCCATGCACTCGGCATCGTCGAGTACGAACTCTGTGCAGGCACCATGGATGCAAAAGATGCCACACCCCTCGATGCAGCCAAGCGCGAACTCCTCGAAGAGACAGGTTATGCAGGAGGCGAATGGACAGAACTCACAGCCCTGTCAGCCAATCCCACCTCCATGAACAACCTCAACCACACCTTCATTGCGAAGGGAGTGGAGAAAGTGTCCTCCCAGCACCTCGATGAAACCGAGGAAATCACCGTCCATCTCTTCACCCTTCAGGAACTCATCGACCTTCTCCGCCGTGACGAGATGAAGCAATCCCTCATGGTAGCCCCCCTCTGGCGCTACATCGCCGAAAACCATCTTTTGTAAAGTTTTTGTAAAGTTTAAGGTTTACAAAAAACTCACTCCTCTGCCGGCGAAAAAGTGAAACTCATGCCGTTCCACACAGCATGATAATCCTTGAAGGAGTCGTCGTCGTCATTGCTCCATGTGCACACATAGCAGTCCTTGCCCTCTTGAGGCAAGTATGCATACATGGAACTATATTGGGCGGCAAAATCGTCAAACACCTTCACCACCTCCTTGTCGGGAGTCATCATGCCCGTAGCCTTGTCATAGTCATAAAACATATACTGATACTTCGAGTCATCGTCGTTCTCAAAACCACGCTCCGCAGTCACACCCACCAGTTGGTGCCCGTTCTTGCGGTTCCAGTAGCAGAGGGTCACGGCATTGGAAAACTCCCATTCCCAGTTGCACTGGATGTAGCCATTCTTTTGAACATCATGCACATAGAAGTTCTTTTCTCCTCCATCAAAATTCTCAGGGTCTTTCAAGTAGGACAGCATCTTTGCACAAGGCTCAAACGAGGAATACTCCTGACAGAACGCCTGAGCAAAATCGTGGATGTTCACCTTTTCGCCCTTGGCTTTCACCGTCAGCGGTTGCGATGCCCATTCGCCAAGATGCTTCCAACTCTTTTCGAGGAGTTGCTGCTCTGCTGAAAACTCCTCGTCCGTTTCCGTGTCATTCACGACAGCCACAGCCGTCGAATCCTCTTCGCCACCATTTCCGGCAGTATTCTTGCTGTTGCAACTGCCCAACAGCAAGGGGAGTGCCAGCCCCATAGCCCAAATGTACGTAGTCTTTTTCATTGCTTTTTGGTTTTTAGTGTAGTAAAAGTGATTACAAATGTAGCACATTTTCTGCATCGTTCCAATTTTTGAAGGGATTAACTGCAAAATATCCAATTCGGAAACAAGTTTTGAAAGAAAAACACTAATTTTGCGAGGTCTCCATTTGACTTTTTCGGTTTCCAGTCGTATAATGGATAAAAATTCGACAAAATGGTTCAGATAGACGAAGATATCATAGTAAGGTGCCAACGAGGCGAGAAGACTGCTTTTCGTGGGGTGGTGCTGGCATATCAGCGGATGGTGTTTTCGTTGACGCTGAAACTGCTGTGCGACGAGGAAGAGGCGAAGGACATGGTGCAGGAGACCTTCATCCGTGTGTGGCAGCGAATGGGAGAGTATGACACCCAGAAGAACTTTGCCACATGGATCTATACGATAGCCACACGCCTGTGTCTGGACAGGTTGAAACGCATGAAACATGTGGTTCCCATGCCAGACGACGAGTTGGTGTTCCGACGGTATGCTTCCGATACTGATACGCACAGGGCATTGGAAAACAGGGAGTGGGTGTCGATCGTGAGAATGTTGGCAGAAGGGTTGGGGGAGAAGCAAAGGATGGTGTTCACGCTCTGCCATCTGGAAGGACTCTCATCGCCAGAAGTGGAAGAAATAACAGGCTTGGATGCCAAACAGGTGAAGAGCAACCTGTATGTGGCTCGGCAAACCATACGAGAACGATTAAAACAATTAGGATATGACACAGATAGATGACATACTCGACAGGTTGAAAGGACAGCAGCCAGAATTGGATAATCCCGATGAAATGCTGGAAAGCATCATGGCAAACCTGCCCGACAGAGAAGAACAGGGGGAAAGAAGGGAGGAACAAGGGAGTGCTAAGCCTCACCTGATGCTAAGGGTGCTGCGCACCATCACATCCGTGGCAGCCATCCTGCTCATAGGACTGTTCATCTATGTCAACCAACCCGTGAAGACTGAGGCACCACGTGCCCATGCCTATACAACAGACTTTCCACGAAGCAGCACGCTCGAGAACATGTACACACGCTACTTGGAGGCAAGTCAACCAAAACCTATTAGTTACACACAATTAAAAATGATGATGTATGAAAACTACAATTAGTTCATATTGGATGCTCTTGGCATCAGTGGCACTTTTCTTCTCCTGTGAAAAGCAGGACGTCAGATTGCACACCGTTATTCACGAAGACGGTACTTGTAAGCGCGAAGTCATTTATCGCCATGTGATGCCGCAAGAAGAAAGAGATTCCCTGTGGGGCAAGGACAGCACGTCTGCCCCGTTGGCTCCCGTTCCGGAATGTGTCAACATGGAGGGCTTTATGGGTTCTCACACCGACATTGGCGACAACGATACTGTAACTACCACACTTGAATACCGCGAGTTTAAGGATGTGAAGGAGATGTGCCAATACACCCCTCTGCAACTGAATGGCGAACGCCTGAAATCGAATGCGGATCTGGAAAAGCATTTCCGCTGGTTCTACACGGAATACACCTATACTGAAACCTTCAGCACAGTGGCAGACACCTTCAAACTTCCAGCCACAAACTATGCAGACAAAGACATCGTCAGGTTCTGGTTCACAGGACAACCCAACCTGCTCGAAGGACTTAACGGGTCGGAGGCATCGGAGAAAATCAGTAAAATGGAACCATTTGTTTCACAATGGATGAATGACAATCTATTCAAGATGTGCTTTGACTACATGGTGGAACACTATGACTCTATTCAGAATCCTCCTGTGAACAAAGAACAGTTCGTGGCACTACACGATTCGTTGGCAAAATATCTCCTAAAAGACGGACAGGCGCAGTTGCCTGCGGTGGAGGTGACTGAAGAGTTTGAGAAGTTCTTCCATTCCAATGCTTACGCACCATTCTTCGATGATGAAACGCCGCTTGGGATGGGTATGTCAGAGGAACTTTCCGACCAACTCAACATCTTCTGGCTTTCTGTAACTTACACGCTTGAAATGCCTGGCACGGTAGTGAATCCTGGTACAGGACTCCTCAAGAATGGCATCATCTATTATCCGCTTACGGGCGAACGGCTCATTCCTGGCGACTACACCATCAGCGCCACCTCCCGTGTCACGAATATTTGGGCTTATGTTGTCACTTTCCTCATCTTTCTCGTAGCCATCGGCAGTTTTGTGTATCGAGGACGGAAGAAGTGAGTTAGAAGACCCATAACTTTGTAAAGTTTAAGGTTTAGAGTTTAAGGTTTAAGGACCATGCGGCGAGTGCGCACATCGCGTCAGCCCTCTCTAAACCTTAAACTCTAAACTTTACAAACAACCCCTCAACCAAACAACACTTTGACCTTCTTGAGTGTGTTTTGCAAAGATAGTGAAAATTCGGGGTAAATTTTTTTGAGTAAATGAGAAGTTTTTACTTACTGTTCTAAATTTACCCCGAATTTTCACTATCTTTGCACCCTAAAAGCAACAGAATGGTACATTTAGACAAGCAAGAGGCACGGGAAAAGTATGAGACGCTGGATGGCATCGAGTTCATCGAATGGGTGACGGATGGGTATCTGGCGGCGATTGGTGGCGGACTGACTGCCGACAACATGGATATGCTGAGTGAGGAACAGCATGCGGTGTTGTGTTACCGCTATGTGCTGGACGAGGTGATGGAGGGCGGTTTCATTCAGTTGATTCTGAACGGATATGCGCCGTATGTGCTGGAAGGACCGTTTCCGATGGTGGTGAAGAAGGAGTGGGGGAAAGAAAAAGAAGAAGACCCTCTCTGTCCTGCGGACATCTCCCCCTCTATGGGGAGACCGTGCGGCGAGAAGGCAACATCGGATGTGATGAAAAAGTTCTCGAAGTTGTTGTATGAGGTGAAAAAGGAGTATCACAAGCATCAGGAGGAACTCTCGCAGGACATGAGCGATGAGGAGTTCATGGCACTGTATGAGCAGTTGGAGGAACTGAACGAGTTGGGCGATGACTTCTTGGACGAACATCAGGAGGAGGTGACCCCAGCGGTGGCGAAGATGATGGTGGAGAATTTGGATAAGTATGTGTAAGTTAAAAACGAAAAGTGAATAGTGAAAAATCTGAGTTACTTTTGCTAATGAGGAACTATCCGCATAACTGGTAACTTATACTTTTAGTTTTTAACTTTTAATTTTTAGTTTTTTATGGCAAAAACAAAGATAACGAAACCGCAACAGGTGAACATCAAGAACAAGAGGGCGTCGTTTGACTACGAATTCATCGACACTTTCACGGCTGGTATCGTCTTGACGGGTACGGAAATCAAGAGCATCCGTGCTGGCAAGGCGAGTCTGGTAGATACCTATTGCTATATCAATAATGGGGAGATTTGGGTGAAGAACATGTATGTGGCTCTTTATTCCGAAGGTTCCTACAACAACCATGTGGAGCGCAGGGAACGGAAACTGCTCTTGAACCGCAAGGAAATCCGCAACTTGCAGGAGGACACGAAGGCTCCGGGTTTCACCATCGTGCCTGTCCGTCTCTTCATCAACGAGAAGGGCTTGGCTAAACTGGTCATCGCATTGGCGCGAGGCAAGAAGGAGTATGACAAGCGACAGACGTTGAAGGAGAAAGAGGACAGAAGGGAAATGGACAGGGCAAAGAAAAAATATGTTTAAGTTAAAAACGAAAAGTGAATAGTGAATAATCTAAGTTACTTTTGCTGATGAATAGCCAACTGGATGGCAGGTAAAATAGATTTTTCACTTTTCACTTTTCACTATTCACTTTATGATCAATATCATCAAACACAAAATTCTGATTCTGGACGGTGCAATGGGCACCATGATTCAGCGGTACGGATTGCAGGAGGAGGACTTCAGAGGTGAACGGTTCAAGGATGTGCCGGGGCTGATGAAGGGCAACAATGACATCCTCTGTCTGACCCGTCCCGACGTGATTGCCGACATTCACCGGAAGTATCTGGAGGCAGGAGCCGACCTCATCACCACTTGCACCTTCTCTTCGCAAAGGGTGTCGATGGCTGATTACAACGTGGAGGGGTATTGCCGTGAGATGAATTTGGCTGGTGCGAAGATTGCCCGTCAGTTGGCGGATGAATACACACAGAAAACACCGATGAAACCGCGTTTTGTGCTGGGCGATGTGGGTCCCACGAACAAGACGCTGAGCATCTCGCCCGATGTGAACAATCCTGCTTTGCGTAGCCTCACTTACGACGAATTGGTGGATGCCTACGTGGAGCAGATGGAAGCCCTCATCGAGGGGGGCGTGGATGCCTTGCTCATCGAAACCATCTTTGATTCGCTCAATGCCAAGGCTGCCATCTATGCGGCAGAAAAGGCGATGGAATCGACAGGGAAGCGTCTTCCGTTGATGCTTTCCATCACGGTGAGTGACACGGCTGGACGCACACTTTCGGGACAGACATTGGAGGCTTTCTTGGCGAGTGTGCAGCATGCCGACATCTTCTCCATCGGATTGAACTGCTCGTTTGGTGCGCGCCAACTGAAACCTTTCCTGAAGTTATTGGCTGAAAAGGCACCTTACTATATTTCTGCCCACCCGAATGCGGGACTTCCCAACTCGTTGGGACTTTATGACCAGACACCCGACATGATGGCGGAGCAGGTGAAGGAATATGTGGAGGAGGGACTGGTCAACATCTTGGGCGGCTGCTGTGGAACGACAGAGAAGTTCATTGAACGGTATCCTGCCCTTGTGGAGGGGAAAAAGCCGCATGTGCCAGTGGAAAAGCCGAAGAACATGTGGTTGAGCGGTCTTGAATTGCTGGAACTCACGCCTGAACGTCGTTTTGTGAATGTGGGTGAACGCTGCAATGTGGCTGGCTCGCGCAAGTTCCTCCGTCTCATCAACGAAAAGAACTACGAAGAAGCCCTTTCCATCGCCAGAAAGCAGGTGGAGGATGGGGCACTTGTCATCGACATCAACATGGATGACGGATTGCTGGATGCGAAGAAAGAGATGGTGACATTCCTCAATCTCTTGATGAGTGACCCCGACATATCCAAAGTGCCTGTGATGATTGACTCCAGCGATTGGGAGGTCATCAAGGCGGGTTTGAAGTGTGTGCAGGGCAAGAGCATCGTCAACAGCATTTCACTGAAAGAAGGGGTGGAAAAGTTTCTCGAGAAAGCACGGGAAATCAAACGGTTGGGTGCTGCAACGGTGGTGATGGCGTTTGACGAACAAGGACAGGCGACTACCTATGAAAGAAAGATAGAAATCTGTGAACGTGCCTACCATCTTCTGGTGGACGAGGTGGGTTTCAATCCGCTCGACATCATTTTCGACCCTAATGTGTTGGCGGTGGCGACGGGTATGGAGGAACACAACAACTATGCCCTCGACTTTATCCGTGCCACCGAGTGGATTCGCAAGAACCTGCCGGGTGCGCATGTTTCGGGTGGTATCAGCAACCTTTCTTTCTCCTTCCGGGGCAACAACTACATTCGTGAGGCGATGCATGCGGTTTTCCTTTACCACACCATTGCGGTGGGTCAGGACATGGGCATTGTCAATCCTGCCACACAGGTGCTCTACAGCGACATCCCCGACGATGTGCTGACTGCCATTGATGATGTGCTGCTCAATCGCACCCCCGATGCTACAGAGAGACTGATTGAAATTGCTGCTCGAATTAAGGAGGAAAAAGATGCTGAAAAGGAGGCACTTAAAAATGGTGGAGTTATACCAAAAAGTTCTGCTGACGATTGGCGAAACGGCACGGTGGAAGAACGGTTGAAGCATGCTCTCATCAAAGGAGTGGGGGACTATCTGGAAGCCGATTTGGACGAGGCAGCGGAACTGTATGACAATCCCGTGAAGATTATCGAGGGTCCGCTGATGGATGCGATGAATACGGTGGGTGAACTTTTCGGCAGCGGCAAGATGTTCCTTCCCCAAGTGGTGAAGACGGCACGAACGATGAAAAAAGCCGTGAGCATTCTGCAACCGCTGATTGAAGCCAGCCGTTCAGAAGGGGCACAAAAGGCAGGAAAAGTGCTGTTGGCGACCGTGAAGGGCGATGTGCACGACATCGGCAAGAACATCGTGAGCGTCATCCTTGCCTGCAACAACTACGAAATCATCGACCTCGGCGTGATGGTGCCAACCGAGACGATTGTGGATAAAGCCATCGAGGAAAAAGTTGATATCATCGGGCTTTCAGGTCTTATCACTCCCTCGTTGGAGGAGATGGTGAATGTGGCTCGTGCGCTCGAAGAACGAGGTGCCAACATCCCCATCATGATTGGCGGTGCGACGACCAGCGAACTCCACACTGCCTTGAAGATTGCTCCTGTCTATCATGGCCCTGTCCTCTGGATGAAAGATGCCTCGCAGAACGTGATTGCCAGTGCGCGTCTGCTCAACCCTGCCACAAGAGCCGAACTGACCGATGAACTGGACAAGAAATATGCCGAACTCCGCTCTGAACAGTCAGATGAGAAGTCCGGCATGGTGAGCCTGGAAGAGGCACGTCAAAGAAGACCTAAATACTTCGAATGACTTGACGTCGAGTATTTTTCACTCCGCTGTCTTTGCTTCGTTCCACCAAGCATCCATTTGTTCCAAGGTCAGGTCTTTCAAGTCCTGACCTTTTTCTTTGGCCTTTGCTTCCACATAGTTGAAGCGGTGGATGAACTTCTGGTTGGTGTGTTCGAGTGCATTGTCGGGATTGATTTTATAGAGTCGGGCAGCGTTGATCAGGCTGAACATCACATCGCCAAACTCTTCGGTGGCGTGTTGCTTGGCGGCTGCTTTGGCTTCATCGGTCTCCGCATTATTGTAAAGTGTCTCCACTTCTGCTTCAAACTCAGTGATTTCCTCCTTCACCTTCTTCCACACATCGCGCCGTTCTTCCCAATCAAAGCCCACATTACGAGCTTTGTCTTGAATGCGGTATGCCTTGATGAGAGAGGGGAGTGCATCGGGCACGCCAGAGAGGACGGTCTTGTTGCCATCCTTCTCCTTCGTCTTGATTTGTTCCCATGTCTGCACCACTTCGCCAGCCGTATTTGCCACTGCATCGCCATACACATGGGGGTGACGGAAGATGAGTTTGTCGCACAGTTTATGGCACACGTCAGCCACATCGAACGCCCCTTTCTCCTCGCCAATCTTCGAGTAGAAAACGATATGCAGGAGCACATCGCCGAGTTCCTTGCAGATGTTGAGGTTGTCCTCCTTCATGAGGGCATCGCAGAGTTCGTAAGTTTCCTCTATCGTGTTGGGACGCAGCGACTCATTCGTCTGCTTCCTGTCCCACGGGCACTTCTCGCGGAGGTCGTCCATCACGTCGAGCAAACGCCCGAACGCTTCCATCTTCTCTTGTTTTGTATGCATATTTCTCTTATTATAATAATGTGAAGCACAAATTTTCCGCAAAGGTACGATTTTTTCCTCAAAAATATTTGTCGGAACGGAAAATTTGCACTACCTTTGCACTCGCAAAAGACAAGGGAGTACCTTTAGCAAAGGAGAAATGCACTTTGTCGGAGCAATTCAGAACACACGGTTCCGGAAGGATGGGTGAGTGGCTGAAACCACCAGTTTGCTAAACTGACGTACGGGTTACCGTACCGGGGGTTCGAATCCCCCTCCTTCCGCCACCTTTGTTTCTGATGGCGCTTTCGTCTAGCGGCTAGGACACATGCCTCTCACGCATGGAACACGAGTTCGATTCTCGTAGGCGCTACAAAAACTTCGGAATCATTAGCCCTTAACAGGGCAACCAGGGCGCTTTCGTCTAGCGGCTAGGACACATGCCTCTCACGCATGGAACACGAGTTCGATTCTCGTAGGCGCTACAAAGAACCACAAAAAGGAATCCATCCAAGGTTCCTTTTTTTATTGTGCCATAAGAGTGTAGCCGAGGGGTACACCTTGCCGTAGTCGAGGGGTACGGCACTTCGTAGCCGAGGGGTACGCTTTCTCTGAAAAAAGTTGGAGAGTGGTATTCATTCTCCCTTCAACCTTTCCACATACTGGATGAGTTTCCGATAGAAAGCATGATGCTGAAGGGTGGCTTTGTCGCCAAAGATGATGAGTTTCATGCGGGCACGGGTCATGGCTACATTCATGCGGCGGAGGTCGGAGAGAAAACCAATCTGCCCGTTGTCGTTGCTGCGCACAAGGCTGATGAGGATGATGTCGCGTTCTTGTCCCTGAAAACCATCGACGGTGTTAACGCTGATGACCTGTCGGAAAGGACGGAACTCCTCACGCTTGCGGATTTGTTGACGGAGATATTGCGTTTGCACCTTATAAGGGGAGATGATGCCCACATCGAGCCGTTCGGCAAGGAAACGCTCTTTCCCGATTTTGTCTATGTAATTCTTGAGTGTGGAGAGCACCAGTTCTGCTTCCGCCTTGTTGATGCGTCCATGATTTTCACCGATGAATTGTTCGGTGAAATCAAATTCAGAAGACCCACTCCCCGCCCTCCTTATAGGGAGGGAGCAGTTTCCTTGCTCGTTAGTTTGTTCATTGGCAGAGATTTCACCCCCTCCCTGTAGGGAGGGTGAGGGGAGGGTCAACTCTTTGCCGTCTATCCATTGAATGGAATGTTCAAAGTCGAGCACGGAACGATGCTTCACGCTTTCGTCCGACTCCACTTCGCCCTGATAGAACCAGTCGGAGGAGAACTTCATGATGTCATCATTCATGCGGTATTGCACTTTGAGCAACGTGACGGCATCGGGTTGGTTTTCCACAATGCGTTCCATGAGTGTCTTTCCAAGCCCCTGTTTCATCGCTTCGTAACACTTGATGGTGGGTGGAAGTTGTTGGTGGTCACCCGCCAAGATGACACGCGACGCACGCCTAATGGCAATCCAACATGCAGGCTCAAGGGCTTGTGCTGCTTCGTCAATAAATAGGGTGGAAAATTTGTGCCGCACCAAGAGTTTGTTGGCAGAGCCTACCAAGGTGCAAGCCACCACACGTGCCTCGTCAAAAAGTTGGGCGTTGATGGCCATTTCAATCTCGCTGGCACGGTCGCGCAGACGTGCTATCTTCTGATGCACGTTGTCGCCACGCTTGCGGTTCTCCTTGATTTGCCGGATGGTCTTGCGGATGCTCCACAGTTCAGGATAGTCGGGATGACTCTCGAATTTGCGTTCGTAGGTGAAAGAGAGCATCTTGTCGTTCACTCGCGAGGGGTTGCCAATGCGAAGAACGGGCACACCATGATCCACGAGTTTTTCGCTAATCCAATCGACCGCCATGTTGCTTTGAGCGCACACGAGCACCTGTGTTTCACGATGCAGCGTCTCGTAGATGGCTTCAACCAGTGTGGTTGTCTTTCCCGTTCCGGGAGGTCCATGCACCACTTCCACATCCTTTGCCCACAACACTTCGTTCACCGCCTGTTCCTGTGTCTTGTTCAGCCATGGGAATGTGATGGGAGTGAAGGTGCGCTTCTCTGGTTTCAGTTGTCCTGCAAAGATGTCCTTCAAGTCTGCCAAACGATTGTTCTTTGCATTGATAGCATCGTCAAGTGCATGAAACATAGTCTTATACGAAGTTTCATCAAAGTAAAGTTGCAAGCCAAGATTCGTCGCATTCTGCAAGTCGATAAGTGCTTGCGAAGAGGGTAGCGTGACCACCATTCGGTCGCCATCTACGTATGAAACTGTCGATGAAAAGGGGTAGTATTGAATGTCTGACTTGTTCTTAATGTCATCGTTGAGGTATTGTGCCTGGAAGGAAAAGAACTGCACAGGCTTTCCATACTCAAACAAATGCTCAATGTCCTCCTCGTCCTCTTCGTGGTCTTTTTTCACGATTTCAACGACGAATTGGTTCAGCGAGTTGTAGTAACTGCGTCCTGCCTCGACAGGATACCAGCAGATGCCACGATGAATCTTACGCTTGATGCCCATCTTTTCCGACTGCACACGAAATTCCTCTTTCTCCGAGTCGTATTCCATCTGAAGAAGTTGGCGAAGACGTTGTAGATATAAGGTGCTGTTTTGCATGGCGTTTCCGTGTGTTAGTCAATGTTGAGCATCAGTGCGTCGATGAAAAGGGTGAGGGTGGTGCGCTCTATCAACTTGCGATGATGAAGCGTGTCGAGTTTCTGACGCAAGTCTGCCATGTTCTTCTCGCTGACGATGGGGCGAAGTTGCTGATAGGCTTCTTTGACTTTTCCGTCAAGGAGCAGTACGATGCCCATGAGGATGTTAGCGTCCTCGCTGGCTGTTTCCACCCTTTGTAGTTCGAAAATGAATTTCATGGCGTCATCCTTTTTGCCGCACACGATGAGACACCATGCCAAGAGGAGTTTTACCAATGTCGATTCCTCGTCGAGGAACGATGCCTTGTACAATAGCGGGAGTGCGGCTTCGTGTTCGTTGCATTGCATGAGCGATTGTGCCGCATTCATCAGGTATTTCAGACTCTCAGGGTTGATTTCCAGCAGTTCTTGGTAATACTTGGCGGCATCTTCCATCCTGCCCGTAGAGTAGCACAGCGAGGCAAGGTGGCTGAGTGTCCACTTGGAGTTGGGCTTGATGCTGTTGGCAACGGTGTAGGCGTGGATGGTCTCTTCGGTGTGGTTCAGTTTCTGATGGCAGAAACCGATTTTTTGCCAGATGCTTGCCAAGGCTTCGTCGAACTCATTGTCGGCAAGTGTGGTGAAGATGTCCAATGCAGCCTGATAGAATTCTTTCCGCATCAGGAAATCGGCATATTGTGCCATTCCCTCCTTGTCGGTTGTCAAGAGTTCCTCCAACCATGGGTTGCTGAACGGAGTGATGGGGTGCTCTTTCAGCAGGGCGAACGGATTGGTGAATTGCTGTTTGTAGGGGTAGAGATGGTAGAAGCGGTAGAGGTCGAACACATAGTGCCGACGGATGTCCGCCCTTTTCGGTTTCTGCAGTTCGGCACTCTCAGCCAGTTCGTCCATGTCCATTCCATCGGGGATTTGGCTGCTGATTTGTGTTTCGATGGCATTTCCTGCCGTACTGCCGAGGCTGGAGAATGTGAAGCAGAGTGAGTATTTGTCACTGTTGCAGAAAGGACTTCCATTCAGGATGAGACGGATGATCTTGTTCACTTGCCCGTTTGCAAAGTTCTTGAGTTCGGGAGCGTGATTGTCGTCCAGCGAGAAAGGGTAGAACCAATGGGGCATCTGATGGAAGAACGAATAGCCCTTCAACGTGGAGAAGGAAGCGAAATAGACATCGGCGCCATCAAGTTGCATCTCAGCCATTTCGTGCATCTTCTTGTTCATCTTCTCATCGTTCATCCATTCGGGATTCTCGCCGTTCTTGGCGAAGTCATCGGGGTTTATATTCGTCTGCTCAGGCTTTTTCCTCCTCATCACACCTTTCATCAGCGCAGGCATGATGTCGTTGCGCATTCGGGAGGTCACGCTGTCGGTGGTGCAACTCATTTGCAGTTGCATCATGGTGGCATAGAGGTCATGCACGAAAGTGGCATCGTCGCTATAGATGCGCAATCGGTCTCTCAAATCCTGACTGTCCTTGATACTCGGGAAAAAGAGGTGGAAAACAAGCAGGAAGCCCACCAATGCACGTTGCGACACGATGTCGTCTTCCACCAAGTAGCAATCCAGGAGGAAGAGCACCTTCGCGGTGTCCATGAACTCAAAAAGCGACAGGGTGACGGCGGTGATGAAGACCGCCTTGTCGTTGACACTGATGCTGTCCGAGAAAATGATGCGATTGGCTTGCTCCGTGTCGGTGCTTTGCCACACCTCGCACGTCCATGTCCAGTTGAACAGGTGCAGCATGGCTGTTTCGTGCTGTTCTTTGAGACTGTCCATACGATACTGACGAACCGTGTCGCGCAGCAATTCGTCAGCAGCAACCTCATTGATTTCTTGCGACAAAGATTCGAGATGATTGACAATATTCTCGAAGGAAGCGATGTTCTTCAGTTCCTTCCGGGTGCTGACATACTTCTCTTCAGGGTGGTTCTTGATGCGTTCCAAGCGTTCCAGACGGCTTGCCACAAAAGAGAGTTGTTGGCAGATGTTGGCACGGATGCGTGTGCTTTGGGCATCATTCATCCCTTGCAGCATGAACTGCAACATCTGTCGGTAGGTCGTCCAGAGATTCTCCGTCTCTTCTGACAATTCCCAATTCCCCATCTCCGCCACCTTCTGACGAATCAGTGGAAAGGTGTCGGCAAGGTTTCCCTCCCTGAGTTTGCTACGTAGGTCAATGTAGTCCATTTTTGTTTCTTGAAGTTAAAGGAATGGAGTCAATTCCCCACGAGATTTCTCCCTTTCGCCCATTTCTTCACATCAGTCATCATCGAGTCGGCATACTCCATGCTGACATGGAGGGGCGAATAGCGGAAGAGCGTGTCAGGCATCGCCGTCCGATGTTCCTTCGGAATGTACTCCAGCACATTCGAAAGCGTGTCGGCATTCAGTGCCGCAACAGCCTGGTCATACACACTCCTGATGTTCTCGATTTCACGCTTTCTGGCTCGGTGGATGGAGTCATTGAAGAGTACGCACATGAGGTTCGCCACCTTCATCTCCTCCGTTCCGTTCAGCCTCTTGGCACCTCTCGCCACCGCTTCGCTGGCATAAGGTTCGGGCAGGATGGCACCATCCATCTGGTCTTGGTCAACCATCAGCCCACGAAGCCGTATATTGTTGATTTGTGGCTTGTTGAGATCAATGCTCTGCAACTTCACCGACTCCAGAATTTTGTCAGCAAAGTAATCCACCGCCGAGTGGCGCGTGATGCCGATGATCTTCTCTCTCAGGCTCTCCGCTTTCAGCAGTCGCGCTTTAGGTGCCGTAATGAGCCACATGCGCAGTTCACCCACCATCGCCACCTTTGCCGTGTCGCCCTGCCCCTGCCAGATGCAAGCCTTCACCAAGTCTGTCACGATGCCGTCAATGTTGCCATTCACAAAAGCAGTGTCGGCATCCATCGCAGCATCGAACGTTACCAAATGGACATTCACACCCAACGAATCAAACAGGCCGATGGAATCGGCATAATAGAAGGGTAGGCACTCCATGGTCGGAAGCACCCCCAGTTTGATAGCAGTGGAATCCTCTTCGTTCACCGTCCCGTTCGTCTGGTTGCATGAACCACACAGTCCCACAACCATCAGCCACATGAATATCTCAATCAGTTTACGCATCTTGCAATAATTTCTGCCATGTTATTCTAACAACTTGCAAATTTACGGATAATTGAGAGTGAAACCAAATTATTGACCAAAAAACTTGCGAAAGTGTTGTTTGAAAGCTGACAAAAGAGAGGGGGGCGACCCCCATCGTACCCCTCTTCCAGTCTTCCTGTGAAGGTGTCAAACCTTACGTAGTCACGTCCAACGCCTCGGCAGCACCACCCACCGACAAGTCCTTCTGCATTTGCTTGGACTTGCCGCTCGGGTAGAAGTTAATCTTCTTGATAAAGCCCTTCCCCCAATGGTGTCGTCCACCTGGTGGGAGATTGAAAGCATCAAGGATGGCGTGATGAAATGGACGGCATTGTGTATGCACGAGGACGGAACGACTTACACAGCAACGTTCAGCATGACGAAGATGAAATAAATGAAAAATGTCGGTGAAATCGGAAAAGAATTGAAGTTCTGGCAAAAGAAAAAGAGCGGCAATGAAATCCATTGTCGCTCTTTTCTTTTTGGGTGGAGTCGTATGTCTCCACTATAGGAGTGGGGGATTACTCACCCTTTACGGCTGCGATGCCTGGAAGCACCTTACCCTCGATAGCCTCGAGAAGGGCACCACCACCAGTGGAGATGTAGGACACCTTGTCGGCAAGACCGAACTTGTTGACGCATGCCACAGAGTCGCCACCACCGATGAGTGAGAAAGCACCTTCCTGAGTAGCTTTGGCTACAGCCTCACCAACGGCACGAGAACCTGCGGTGAAGTCTTCGCACTCGAAACAGCCGGCAGGACCGTTCCAAAGGATAGTCTTGGCACCTTCGATAGCCTTGGTGAACTTCTCGCGGCTCTTGGGACCGATGTCGAGACCATCCCAACCATCTTCGATAGCGTTTGATGGGAATGTCTTGATTTCTGCACCGGGTTTTACAGAGAATGTGGAGAAGTCGTAGCCTGTGCAGCATACAGAGTCTTCACCGAGAACGAGTTCAACGCCGTTCTCCTTTGCCATCTTCTCAACGCCGAGAGCGACATCGAGTTTGTCCAACTCTACGATTGAGTTGCCGATATTGCCACCGTGTGCCTTCATGAAGGTGTAGGTCATGCCACCGCAGAGGATGAGCTTATCAACCTTGCCGAGGAGGTTCTCGATGATGCCAATCTTTGTGGATACCTTTGAACCACCCATGATGGCTACGAATGGACGCTTGATGTTGTTGAGCACGTTGTCAACAGCCTGCACTTCCTTCTCCATGAGGAGACCGAGCATCACGTCCTTCTTGTCGAAGTAGTCGGCGATAACAGCGGTGGAAGCGTGCTTGCGGTGAGCGGTACCGAAGGCATCCATCACCCAGCAGTCAGCATAAGAAGCGAGTTTCTTGGCGAACTCCTTCTGGCTTGCCTTCATGGCTTTCTTTGCCTCGTCGTAAGCAGGGTCTTCCTTGTCGATGCCTACTGGCTTGCCTTCCTCTTCGGGATAGTAGCGGAGGTTTTCGAGAAGGAGCACTTCACCTGGCTTCAGGGCTGCTGCCTGTTCGTCTGCCTTCTGGCAGTCATCGGCAAACTGTACGGGAACACCGAGTGCCTTGCTCACAGCAGGAACAATCTGCTTGAGAGAAAGTTCTGGCTTCACCTTACCCTTTGGCTTGCCCATGTGGGACATGATGATGAGGGCGCCACCTTTCTCAAGGATGAGTTTGAGGGTTGGGACTGCACCACGGATGCGGGTGTCGTCAGTGATGACTCCGTTCTGGATTGGCACGTTGAAATCTACGCGCACGATTGCCTTTTTGCCGGCAAAGTTGTACTCATTGATTGTCATAGTTGTTTGTTGTTTAGTTGTTTTGGGGTTATTGTTTATTATTATTGTAATGTCGTGATGACGTTATATCGTTATCTCGTAATAATGCCCTCTCTCTTAGTATTGCTCGTTCTCGTTGGGGAAGTTGCCTTCCTTCACGTCTTCCACATAGTGTCCGATGGCATCGGTCATGATGGTGTTGAGGTCGGCATAGCGGCGTAGGAACTTGGGTGAGAATCCGCGTGTCATGCCCAGCATGTCGGCAATGACGAGCACTTGTCCGTCGCATGCGCCACCTGCTCCGATGCCGATGACGGGAATCTTCAGTTCGCTGGTGACTTGTGCTGCCAACTTGGCGGGAATCTTCTCCAGCACAACGGCAAAACAACCAGCCTCTTCCAGCGCATGTGCATCGCTGATGAGTTTGTTGGCTTCTGCTTCTTCCTTAGCACGCACAGTGTAGGTGCCAAACTTGTTGATGGCCTGGGGCGTGAGGCCAAGGTGTCCGCAGATGGGAATGCCGGCATCGAGGATTTTCCGCACTGCGGGAATGATCTCCACACCGCCTTCCAACTTCAGCGCGTCGCAATGAGTCTCCTTCATGATGCGCACGGCATTGGTCACAGCCTCTGTCTCGTTCACCTGGTAGGTGCCAAAAGGCATGTCGCACACGACGAGTGCACGCTTCACGCCACGCACCACGCTCTTGGCATGGTATATCATCTGGTCGAGTGTGATTGGGAGAGTTGTCCAGTTTCCTGCCATCACGTTGCTGGCGGAGTCGCCCACGAGGATGACATCAATTCCGGCAGCATCGGTGATGCTTGCTGTTGTGTAATCGTAAGATGTAAGCATTGCAATCTTCTTACCTTCTGCTTTCATCTGAATCAATCTGTGTGTTGTGACCTTTCGCTGGTCTTCCACTAAATATCCTGCCATTTTCAGTTGCTTTTCTTAACAGAATGCAAAGTTACACATTATTCTTAAAACTCAAACAACAATCGTGCATTTATTTGACGTCCGGTCAGGTAATTTGGCACCGCGTATTGATGATTTGTAATGTCTGTGACCCAATAGTAACTGTTCACGTTCGCAATGTCGAGAATGTTGAAAGCATCCACACCCAGCCAAATGTTCTTGAAAGCTCGCCCAATCCCTGTGTGGATGTGCCGGTCTTCGTTCTTCAGCAGTCGGTAACTGATGCCTAAGTCAACACGGCGATAACTGGACATACGGAACACTTGCTTTTCGCGTCCGGAGTGGGGGGGGCCGAAGGGAAGTCCGCCTGCATAATGTCCCTGCAAAGTCATCTTCCAACGGTCTGTGCTAGGGAAGTAGTCGCTGAAGAAGATGGCGCAGTTCAATCGCTGGTCGGTCGGACGTGGCACATAATGGCTGCCTCCGATTTTCTCTTCCGTCTTCATGATGCCCACACTCAACCATGAATCTGTGCCTGGCACAAACTCACCGTAAATCTTTAGGTCGAGACCTGCCGCATAACCTTTTGAGATGTTTCCACCATAATAGACAACTCGCACATTGTCAATGTTGTAAGGGACAAGGTTGCTGAGCGCCTTGTAATATGCTTCTGCTGTGAACTTGAAGGGGCGTTGGTTCACTCTGAATTTGTATTCCATACCCAACACGAAGTGGATGCTTCGTTGTGACTTGATATCGGTGCGCAGAAATGCCATCGTGTTGTTGTTCACCTTCGTGGTGTCACGCATTTCTTTATAGAAAGGTGTCTGGTAATACACACCTGTGGAGAAGCGGTAGGTGAGATTATCGTTGTTGGCTGGCGTGAAAGCCACTGTGGCGCGTGGCGAGAAAAGTGTCTCTTTGCTCCAATCCCAGTGAGTCAGTCGCGCACCATAGTTCAACACCAAACTTCCTTCTGCCACATCTTTTCTCCATGTGTCTTGAAAATAGAGTTCATAATGATTTGATTTTTCACTATTTACAGAAACCATATTATAGATGAGGTCTAAGCGTTCGGGAGAGTGGGGGAGGGAATAGCCTGCCGAATCTCTCATCTCCCATTCACGCATCGTCTCGTCCACTTTTTCCATCTTCATCAAGGCACCATATCGCAACCAATGGCTGCTGAAGCGATTCTGTCCCGTGATGCCGACATTCACCATGCTGGCGTTCAGGCGGTTTCGAGCGTGCTCATGATAGGTGCCGATGCCTAAACTCTCGTCGTCGCCATCGTTGTTCAACCAATATTCTCCGTTGATGTCATAGGTCTCTCGTTCCTTCGTCTTGAATCCCGACCAATTAAAGGTCAAGGAGTTCATCTTGTTGAAGTTATGGGTGGCTGAGAAGGCACCGAAATAGGTATAGAACTTGTCTTGTTCGCTACCATCAAAATACACTTTGAACTCTTTCAAATCCTCGCTGGTGCCAAATTTCGTCGTTCGGTCGCTTGGCGTGAAATCGTAGTTGTTGGTCGAAATGACACCCATCAAATCGATGGTCCATCGTTGATTCGGACTCCAACTCATATAAGTCTGGTAATCAAAGTCACGTGGGTCATATTCTCCCTTTGTTTGCAGCGTACCCAACAAGTTCTTCATGGTCTTGTAACGTACGGCATGGGTCATCGAGAACTTTTCTGTGCCAAACCCAAGATAGCCGCTGGCACCTAAAAGACTGGCACTTACGCTGGCTTCTAAGCCTTTCACCTTCTTATATGTGATGTCCAGCACACTCGACATTTTCTCTCCATAACGTGCCTCGAAACCGCCTGCGGAGAACCCGATCCGTTCCACTATGTCAGGATTGATAATGCTCAATCCCTCTTGCTGTCCGCTACGAATCAGTAGAGGACGGTAAACTTCTATTCCGTTGATATACACGGAGTTTTCATCAAACGAACCACCTCGCACATTGTATTGTGAGGACAACTCATTATGGGTCGAAACGCCTGCCTGACTCGTGATGAGCCTTTCCACACCGCCACCCGAAGCATTTCCCATGTGCTTCATATCCTGCATGTTCACGTCTGTCATCGTACTTGTCTGGCGGCGTATATCTGTCACTTGAACTTCTCCCAATTCATATCCCAATGAAGGCAACATCACATTGAGTGTCACCGAATCCACTGGATTCTGCAACACTCGTTTCCGAGTTTCATAACCCAACATGGAAAAGACGACAACCATGGAATCTGCGCTTTCACAAGAAAAACGAAATTCTCCCTTCAAATTACACACAGTACCGCATCCGGTGCCTTCCACACGAACCTGAGCCAATTCCAGCGCTGATTTCTGGTCATCAACAACTTTGCCTTTAATCACAACAGTTTGAGCATGACCCATAGCCACACTCAATATCCACAACATGCACGTTGCGCCTATATATTTATATATATTGTGCCGTCTCATTCATTACAAATAACGATATTCCTTTCCGTATATTGTAATTTCATCAATAATTAGGGGAATTTGTGTGTAAAATAGAAAGAGTGGGTGCCTGCTAAAATAATCTCCCTTTTACTATTTAACATAATCACGATTACATTTCAATCACGCATGGCGAATTATTAAGGGCAAAAATGGTATGTAAAACCAGCCTTTCAGCGCATCACATTTCACCCTTACAGCGTGTAATATTTCATTCTTTCAGCGTGTAATATTTCACGCACCGTGCCGACCTTATTTCAGCGTACGAGCAACTTATAGATTTCCCGATAATGGCACCAAATGTTTGAAAAGTTTGCCGACATTCGGTGGAGCCAAATGTTCAAAAAGTTTGCCGACATTCGGCGAAGCCAAATGCTCGAAAAAGGTAAACAAAGGAATATGCTGATGAGCCAAAATATCTCGATGAAATCGGGAAAAAATAAAGTGGATACTCCTGCCAGAACTTGGTCACGGAGTATCCACGCCTTCTAATTGATAAAGTGAGAAAAAATGTATCATTCAAACAACGGATACGTTGCTCACGCAACCATTTCGTGTTGAATGTATGCCTTGAGTTCTCGCGAATGAAGGCATAATCATCTGAAAATTAAATTGGTTTCATTCAATCATTACAAATTGCTTGTTTCATTTCATTCTTGCATATATCTCGTGTCGATATGTTCTACACTACATTAAAAAGGAGCGCCTTCTGGCATGGAAGACATGTCGATTCCATCGAATGGGTCGTCATCTTGTGTTACGCCTTCTGTGTTGAGTTTTGAAGGGCTGGGCTTGATGGTTCCATCGTCATTTGGCATGGGAGGAATATCATCTTCCAAATTTAAGAATCGGGCGAACTCACTGCGGAAACGCAGACGAACGTCACCCACAGCACCGTTACGGTGTTTTGCGATGATGATTTCAGCGATGCCCTTGGTGTCGTTACCATGTGCATCTTTGTATATTTTATAATACTCAGGTCGGTGAATGAAGCATACCATGTCAGCATCCTGCTCTATGGCACCTGATTCGCGAAGGTCACTCAGTTGAGGTCGTTTACTGTCCGGACTGTCAGGATTGTTGGTGGTACGTTGCTCAACTGAACGGTTTAACTGTGAAAGCGCGATGATGGGGATGTTGAGTTCCTTTGCCAATCCCTTGAGAGAACGGGAAATGGTGGAAACCTCCTCTTGTCGGGAACCATAGGACATACCTGAGGCATTCATTAACTGGAGGTAGTCAATAATAATCATCTTCACGCCGTAATCACGTACCAATCGGCGAGCCTTTGTGCGCAGTTCAAAAACAGAGAGCGAAGGAGTGTCGTCCACATAGAAAGGGGCACCATAGAGGCTTCCTATTTTGAAATCGAGTTGTGACCATTCATATTTTGCCAATTGTCCGCTTTTGATTTTCTCACCTGAAATCTCACAAACATTCACCAATAGGCGGTTTACCAATTGCACATTGGACATTTCGAGTGAGAACATGGCGATGGGTACTTGACGGTCCACTGCCATGTTACGTGCCATTGACAAGACAAAGGCTGTCTTTCCCATTGCAGGACGTGCTGCAATGATGATAAGGTCAGAATTTTGCCACCCAGAAGTCATGGCGTCTAACTTGTCAAAGCCAGATGCCAAGCCTGAAAGTCCGTCAGTTCGAGCCGCTGCCTTTCTCAGCAAGTCGTATGCTTCGTTGATGACAGGGTCAATTTGTGTGAAATCTTTCTTTAGATTTGATTTAGACAGTTCGAACAATTGTCCTTCCGCTTCCTGCATCAGTTGTTCAACGTCTTGTGTCTCGTCAAATGCCTGCTTTTGAATATGGCTGGTATAAGATATGAGATCACGTGCCAATGCCTTTTGTGCCACCACGCGTGCATGATACTCCAAATGGGCAGCAGACAGCATGGAACGTGAGAGTTCTGCGATGTAGGCTGCCCCACCCGCATTTTCCAGTTCTCCATTTTTTTGCAACTGCTCAACCACCGTCAGCACATCAATGGGCGAATTTGCCGCTGCCAATGATTGGATAGCCTGGAAGATGACTTGGTGCTTAGACTCATAGAAGGATTGAGGCTTCAGAAAGTCTGACACCGTGCCAAAAGCATCCTGTTCTATGATACAAGCACCAATCACAGCTTTCTCAAACTCTACGGCTTGAGGCTGTAATCTACCTAACTGTGCAAGTGGGTCTTGCTCACTACTACGGAAGGTCTTTCTGCGAGTTGTAGATGTGGATCTTTGTTCTGGCATTTTATTGGTTTAGGAGAAAATGTGTTATCCGTTCTTGAACGGCGCTTTCTCACTTTATCGGCTTGCAAATTTAGAAAGAATATTTGACAATAACAAACACAAGACATGAAAGTTATTAACACTTAATGAACTAAAACTGTTGATAACTATGTTAATAAAACGATTTCATCGGTCAACTTATTATCTCTCCATGGAAGAGTGAAAAAAAGTTAAATTACTGTAGGGCTGTTTCCCCAATCCTTTATGAAGAGTGCATCAATGATTCCTTGCTTTGTAAATGGTATGTTGACTACGAGTGACGCTCCTTTGATTTCATAATGGTGGCTCTGTTCTTGGCAGAGTTGTTTTTTTATCTTTTTTATTAAATATGTCTTCGGAAATTTCGGCAATCCATTAAAAAGTGCTACCTTTGTGCCGTTTTTAGAATCAACGGAGTTCCTGTTGGTCTTTTTTTACATAGGTAAGCGTAAAAAGAATGGAGACAGACGACCTTTGTCATGAATGGAGGGAGTCCAATACTGTAAGAGAGAAAACAATTTATAGTTAATATTAACAAATTATGGCGAATGTAATTAAAATTACGAAAGGCTTGAACATCAACCTCAAAGGTAAGGCTGCTGCTCAGGTTTCTGCTGCGCCTGCATCGAAAGTCTATGGACTTGTTCCTGATGCATTTTGGGGCATGAAGCCGAAAGTCGTGGTTAAAGAAGGGGATGAGGTGAAGGCTGGTGATGCATTGTTTGTCAACAAGATGCATCCAGAAGTAAAATTCGTCTCTCCTGTAGCGGGTGTGGTCAAACTCGTGGAGAGAGGCGACCGTCGTAAAGTTCTGAGCGTTCAGGTGGAGGCCGCTACGCAGCAAGCGTACGTGGACTTTGGGAAGAAGGACGTGAAGTCGCTGACTGGAGAGCAAGTGAAAGAGGCTCTTCTCGAAAGTGGACTTTTCGGTTTCTTCCTCCAGCGCCCTTATGCTGTCGTTGCCGACCCCAACGATACGCCTAAAGGCATTTTCGTGTCTGCTATTGCAGACATGCCGCTCGCTGCAGACATCGACGTTGTGATGAAAGGTAATGAAGCAGATTTCCAGACTGGTATCTCTGCACTTGCCAAGTTGGCTAAGGTTCATCTGGGTGTTAAGCCCGGCAGTGCGCTTGCCAACACAAAGGATGCGGAAATAACCGTGTTTAGCGGCAAATGTCCAGCAGGTAACGTGGGTGTTCAAATCAATCACGTGGATCCTGTGAACAAGGGAGAGGTGGTTTGGACCATTGGTGCAGAAGAAGTCGTTTTCATCGGCAGACTTTTCAACGAAGGCAAGGTGAATCTGACTCGCACCATCGCTGTGGCTGGTTCTGAAATCAAGGAACCTCAATACAAGCAGGTACTTGTTGGCGCTAAGATCGGCGACATTGTGAGTGGTAATGTGAAGACGGAACAGAAGGTTCGTCTCATCGACGGTAACCCGCTCACAGGTATGCAGACAAGCGAAGAAGCATTCCTTCTTGCGCATTCCACTGAGGTGACTGCTATTCCTGAGGGCGACGAGGCCAACGAACTCTTCGGTTGGATTGCACCTCGTTTCAAGAATTTCTCTGTCAGCCGTTCCTACTTCTCTTGGTTGCTGCCGAAAAATAAGGAGTATGTGCTTGACGCACGTGTGAAAGGCGGACACCGCCACATGATTTTCAGCGGCGAATACGAGTCCGTCTTCCCTATGGACATCTACCCAGAGCAGTTGGTGAAGGCTATCATCGCCGGTGACATCGACCGCATGGAAGCACTTGGCATCTATGAGGTGGCGCCAGAGGACTTTGCTGTGGCAGAGTTCGTCGATAGTTCTAAAGTTGAACTTCAGCGCATTGTTCGAGAGGGTCTCGACATGCTGCGTAAAGAAAACGAATAAGCAATATGGGACTTAAGAAAATTCTTGACAACTTAAAGCCTACCTTCTCTGAAGGAGGTAAGCTCAGCGCTTTCGGCTCTCTCTTTGATGCAGCGGAGACTTTCTTCTTTGTACCAAACGAGACTGCAAAGGTGCGTGGCGCTCAGATTCACGACGCCATCGACTCTAAGCGTTCTATTTTCTTTGTGGTAATTGCGCTGATTCCTGCTATACTCTTCGGAATGTATAACATTGGCTATCAGCACGCTCTTGTGACCGGTGGTTGCACGCCCGATGCTTGTCCCTGTGCTGATGTATGGGGCAATTTCCTGTATGGTCTTGCTGTGATGCTCCCCAAGATTGTGGTGAGTTACGCAGTCGGTCTTGGCATTGAGATTGCTGTGGCTCAGTGGAAGAAGGAAGAGGTTCATGAAGGTTTCTTCGTGACAGGTATCCTCATTCCGCTCATTGTTCCTGTGAACTGTCCACTTTGGATTATTGCAGTTGCAACCGCATTTGCCGTTATTTTTGCCAAGGAAGTGTTTGGTGGCACGGGTATGAACATCTTCAACCCAGCCCTCGTCACTCGCGCCTTCCTTTTCTTTGCCTATCCATCCATGATGTCAGGTGATAAGGTATGGGTGAATGGCAACTACATCGATTGTATCAACGGTGCTCCTGCTGTTGATGCCGTTTCTGCAGCCACTCCACTTGGTCAGTTGGCAGCAGGTGAGCCAGTCACCGCTTCTCCAATGGACACAATTATCGGTACAATCCCCGGTTCCATCGGTGAAACTTCCGTCATCGCCATCCTGATTGGTGCAGTCATCCTTATTTGGGCAAACATCGCCAGTTGGAAAATTATCCTTTCCACTTTTGCAGGTGGTGCATTGATGGCATACTTCCTTCGCTATGACGGTGCACAGAACTTCGAATGGTGGGAGCAACTCACTGTCGGCGGTTTCTGTTTCGGTGCCGTGTTCATGGCAACAGATCCTGTGACCAGCCCTCGCACAGAAGGCGGCAAGTGGATCTTTGGTTTCCTCATCGGTGCTATGGCTATCATCATTCGTGTGCTCAACCCTGGTTTCCCTGAGGGTATGATGCTCGCGATCCTGCTGATGAACCTGTTTGCTCCGCTGATTGACTACTTCTTCGTACAGGCTAATATCAACAAGCGCGCTAAGCGTGCCAAAAAGTAAAGGAGGACACTGAAAATGGCAAAACTGAACACAAACGGTAATGCATATACCATTATTTATGCATCTGTCATGGTCATCATCGTAGCATTCCTCCTTGCTTTCGTTGCTTCGGCACTGAAACCCAAGCAGGACGCTAATGTGGCACTTGACACAAAAAAGCAGATTCTTTCTTCTCTGAACATCCGCGACCTCGCCGATGCTGAGGCGGAAGCTAAGTACAGCGAGGTCATCACCAGCGGTGAACTCGACAGCCCTACCCTCACAGCCAATGTGGATGGTGAGGAAAAACTCATCGTTGCCGTGAAGGGTGCTGGACTTTGGGGACCACTCTGGGGATGGATTTCCATCAACAAAGACGGTGAGACCGTATATGGCACATTCTTCAACCACGAATCTGAAACAGCCGGCTTGGGTGCCCGCATCAAGGAGCAGTGGTTCCAGGATGAGTTCAAAGGCAAGAAGATTTATCAGGACGGCAAGGTTGTTCTTGGTGTCTATAAGCAGGGCAAGGCTCCAGCCACGCTGTCAGCAGACAACTACGTAGATGCTGTGACAGGTGCCACCCTTACTTCAAATGGTGTTAACGACATGATTCAAAAGTGCCTTGCAGACAATCAGGGTGCGATTGAAACATTCAAAAATTAAGGAGGACAAAGAATATGAGTTTATTTTCTAAAGAGAATGGCGAAGTCTTCATGGGTCCGCTCAACTTGAACAACCCAATCGCAGTTCAGGTCCTCGGCATTTGCTCGGCACTCGCTGTCACTTCACAGTTGAAGCCAGCCATCGTGATGGGACTCTCTGTGACTGTCATCACAGCATTCTCAAACGTGATTATTTCCCTGATCCGCAAGACCATCCCTAACCGCATCCGCATCATCGTGCAGTTGGTGGTTGTGGCTGCACTCGTTACGATTGTGAGCAACATCCTCAAGGCATACGTCTATGATGTGAGCGTTCAACTGAGTGTCTATGTCGGACTGATCATTACCAACTGTATTCTGATGGGACGTCTTGAGGCATTTGCCATGCAAAACGGTCCATGGGAGAGTTTCCTCGATGGAATCGGTAATGGTCTCGGCTATGCCATCGTGCTTGTCATCGTTGGTTTCATCCGTGAAATCCTCGGTTTCGGCACGCTGTTTGGCTTCCAGATTATTCCTGACAGCGCTTACGTTGAAAATGGTGGTCTTTACATGAACAACGGTATGATGACCATGCCAGCCATGGCACTCATCATCGTGGCATGTGTCATCTGGGCACATCGCGCGTACAATAAAGATTTAGAGTCATAAGTAACATACCTCAACAATTAAAAGAAAAGAATTATGGAACATTTCATTAGTTTGTTCGTCCGCTCTATCTTTGTGGACAACATGATTTTCGCTTTCTTCTTGGGTATGTGTTCTTATCTCGCCGTATCCAAGACAGTCAAGACATCGTTCGGACTAGGTATTGCGGTCACTTTCGTGCTCCTCATTACAGTTCCCGTCGATTACTTGCTTCAGACGAAGGTACTCGCCAACGGTGCATTAGCCGAAGGCGTTGACCTCACCTTCCTGGCATTCATCCTTTTCATCGCAGTCATTGCAGGTATCGTGCAGTTGGTCGAGATGATTGTGGAGCGCTTCTCCCCTTCTCTCTATGCCGCACTTGGTATCTTCTTGCCACTGATTGCTGTGAACTGTGCCATCATGGGTGCATCGCTCTTCATGCAGCAGCGCATCCAACTCGACCCGGCCACATCCACTCAAGCCATCTCTGGTGTAGGTGACTGCATTGCTTATGCACTTGGTTCAGGTATCGGTTGGACACTCGCTATTGTGGGTCTTGCTGCTATTCGTGAGAAAATGGCTTACTCTGATGTGCCCAAGCCCCTTCAGGGTCTCGGCATCACATTCATCACCGTAGGCTTGATGGCAATGGCATTCATGTGTTTCTCTGGTCTCAAAATCTAAAAAAGAAAGGACATAGCAATTATGGATATGACATTTATATTATATAGTATAGGAGTGTTTTTGGTGATTGTGCTTGTGCTCGTCATCATCCTCCTCGTTGCTAAGAAGTACCTTTCTCCCAGCGGTAATGTGACCATTACCATCAACGGAAAGGAGCCTGTGGCGGTAAGGGCTCTTGCGGACAGTGCAAGTGCCAGGTAGTATCTGGTGGCGGTGAGATTCTCGACTCAGAGAAAGGACACTTCACACGCAAACAAATCAAGGAAGGCTACCGTCTCGGCTGCCAGTGTAAGGTGAAGGGCGACCTCTCCATCAAGGTGCCAGATTCAGTGATGGGTGTCAAGGAATGGGAATGCACCGTGATTGGCAACCGCAACGTGGCAACCTTCATCAAGGAGTACAAAGTGGCTCTGCCTCCTGGTGAACACATGGACTTCGAGCCAGGTTCCTATGCACAAATCAAGATTCCTGCATTCTTCATCGACTACGACAAGGACATCGACAAGAGCCTCATTGGCGACACCTACCTTCCTGCATGGGAGAAGTTCGGACTCTTCCCGCTCAAGTGCGTCAATGAAACTCCGACCATCCGTGCCTACTCCATGGCGAACTATCCCGACGAGGGCGACATCATCACGCTCAACGTCCGCATTGCCACACCTCCGTTCAAGCCGAAGGACCAAGGCCCTGGCTTCATGGATGTGAACCCAGGTATCGCATCATCTTACATCTTCTCTCTGAAGCCTGGCGACAAGGTTATTATGTCAGGTCCTTACGGAGAGTTCCGTCCGCAGTACGGCACTGGCCGTGAGATGATTTGGGTCGGTGGTGGTGCCGGTATGGCTCCGCTCCGTGCACAAATCATGCACATGCTCAAGGGCAACGGCATTGCTCCTGAAGACCGTCAGCGCGAGATGCACTACTTCTATGGCGCACGCGCGTTGGAGGAGATTCCATTCCTCGACGACTTCCTCGCTCTCGACAAGGAGTTTCCCAACTTCCACTTCCACCTTGCCCTCGACCGTCCAGATCCGAAGGCAGACGAAGCAGGAATTGCATACACTCCAGGATTCGTTGCTCCAGTGATGGGTGACACCTATCTCAAGCAGCATGAGAATCCAGAAGATTGTGAGTATTATCTTTGCGGTCCTCCAATGATGGCAAAGACCGTGCTCGACCTTCTCCACTCTCTCGGTGTAGAAGACGACATGATTCGCTTCGACAATTTCGGAGGCTAATGACAATACAATCATTCAGGTGGGCAGTTGCAATCCGTAACTGCCCACCTTTCTTGTGATGATTAGTCTGATATTGCTATTCTCTCTCGTCTATTTGTCTTACACTGAAATACAATGAATTTTATCGTGAAACAAATTTGAATAATTAGTTTCCTAAAAAACGGCAGCATAGCGAATCCTGACACATATTAATATTCGTGGAAATAGGCTTGCCGAGGAAGTCTCATTCGTGTCATTCGTCGCACCGAAGGTGCTTCGTGCAACGCTTCTTCTCGCCGCATGGAATAATTAGTGAAATTCGTTGTTGAAAAACATCCGAACCTTGTGTTATGACAATTAGTTTTGTTGTGAAAGTTTGAGAGAAACAAGTCAGCCTCCCTCTTGTCCTATTGGTGTGACATGAGGGAGGCTGAAATTTGAATAGGTGTTGATTTACCAGACTGGTTCTGGGAAATATTCGTTGTTATAGACGGAACTTGGACAAAGTTCAATGAAGTCGAATGGAAGTTCGTTGTTGTCCGACTCCATCTTCTGCTGGATGCGCAGATAATGGTCTGTCTTGCCGTCGGTGGTGAAGGTTCCGAAAATCTTTCGGATTTGTCGTCCGTTAGCGTCACCGTTGCGGAGGTTGCTCGAAGATGCATCGAAACTGGTTCGTGGTTGTGGGTGATAGCACTTTGGACCCTTCATCCAACCAAGATTATGGATAGATTTGTCGAATGCAGCAATGGCATCGTCATCGCCCAAGTCGCTGTCGGATGTCCAGCCGAAAAGTTCTTTTCCGTTTTTACGCATATCGAATGGAATGCCTTGAGGTTCGCCGTCGATATAGACTTGAATGATGCCTCGTGTTGAGTAACCCGCATTCGTGAACATGCGAATCTCATAAGTTCCTGCTGGTACAGGTGGCAGGGTCAACGTGAAGTCGTAACGTCCCTTGAAGAGCACCTCGTCAGCTTCGTAGCATCCATACCAGAGTGAACGGCAGCGCACGTGCATGTGGGTTTGGGGGCTCATCTGGAAGTTGCGTGCATAACCAGGCTTGAAACCGACATTACGCCCAGGATTGTTGGCTGCCGACGTATTGTTCGAGCCGCCGGGATACTTTGTTGTCGCCATTTCCGTGTCCGCGTGCTACCTCACCATCAGTGAGTTTGGTCATGAAGTCAGGCGACAACGTGGTGCAGTCCATACGGATACAGTCGTTCATGACGACTTCCTGCATATTGCGGTCGTATGCCACGATATCGTCGATGTAATGGAAGATTCCGTTCAGCGCAGTGTTGATTCCTGTATATTCATTGGGTCTTGCCACTTTCGCACCACGGTAATAGCCTCCGCGCTCGTCTGCATGGTGGCGGACACCCCGGCGATTGACATACAAACCCGGTTGAGTGCCTGAAGGGAAAGAAAGTTTCATCATGGAATGTGGCATCAGAGTGCCATACCAGTCGCAGATGTCATACTTCATACGATTGAATTCGTACTGCAGCTGGTCGTTGTTCATGCATGTCAAACTGTAGTAGTCGCCATAGCGGTCAATCACATGGTAGGATATGAATCGGTTGAGTGCATTGCGGCGGTCTGTCTCGTCAGTGATGCCAGCATCTTCAGGAAAGACGGGGTCGTAGAGTTCATGAGCTTTGGCGCGCAGATCGTCCATCGTCTCGATGCCATATTTTTCTTTCAAGATAGAGTCCGGGCACAAGAATACGGTATAGTTGAAGTAACGCTTAGCAGGGTATGCCACGTTGTCATACTCATTGCCATCGGCTGTAATCAGCAACATCTTGTCGTTGGTCCATGTGCAAGAGTCGATGCGGTCCTTGTCGCTTGCCCATCCATAAGTGGGGTCCACATAATGGTCTTGCAAAGTGTCCATGATGCCCGTCATTTGGAAAGCCTTGGCATAGAGTGTGCAGTTTGCGTCTTTCAGGATGACAGCACCAATTAGGTCGTTAGGTGAACCTACCACAGTGCTCACCGTATGCACCACCCCATTTGACACGGAGTCGTCGGCATGAATCACTTGCGAGTCCTGATTGATATAGAGTGTCAAGACTGAATCCTGCTTCTGTGCATCCCATTCCTGATAGGACTTGACGCTGAGGATGTGCTCCAGCATGTTGGACTTGGGATAAGGACCCTCGTTGATGTCTGTCGTGAAGTATGCCGCTTCAATGATGGAGTTCAGAGCGATGGTGTCGCAGTCTTCCACTGAAAGCTCCTCCACTGATGAAAGCCCGCGTCCCGCCAGGTACTTCTCCACAGCCTCATTGGTCGGTGCAAAGACGGTGTAAGAGCCGTATGTGCCCAGCATGTCAACAAGACGGAGATTGTACTCTCCTCTTGCGCGATCCAGAATTTTCAGGTATTCAGAATATTGCTCCCGATTCTTCAAGTAGTCGGCAGCATATTCTCTGGATTGTGTGTAATAGTTTTCCACCCCAGGGTCGTCGGAACAACTCACGACTGCAATCTGCAAGGCTGAAATCACAAAAAGAGCGATTGCCCAAAGTTTAATTTTAGATGAATTCATAACATCTGTTAAATGTAGATTGTTGGTAAAATGGTAGTTTAGTAATATATAAGTTGATTGTAACGGCAAATTTACACTTTTTATAAGTTATTAACCAAATAAAACATAATTTTTCTTCTTGTTTTTAACACATCAAGAATAATTGTGAAGTCAATTTAAACTATGAGTGGAATTTTGTAGTCATTTATTATAAATTTGCAAATTTTGTATTATTCTAACCCAAACTTAACAACATGATGAAATCATTGACGAAAGTCATGCTGGCAGCATGCTTGCTGATGGCAGGACAGGCGGCGTTTGCTGCATCCCCATGGAAAAAGGGAGCATTTGAGACAAAAAAGTACCGTAACCTATTCGTTGAAATGGGCTACTCCAAAAAGGATGTAGATGCCAAATTACAGGAGGTGTTCAACGATTGCTTTTACGGCCCCAACAAAGTCTATTTTGAAGTGGGCGACTCGATGGCCTATGTATCAGATATCAAGAACCACGATGCACGTACCGAAGGTATGTCATACGGCTTGATGATTGCCGTGCAGTTTGACAAGAAAGACATCTTCGACCGCCTGTGGCGTTGGAGCAAGAAATACATGCAGCACCAAGATGGCATCCGTGAGGGCTACTTTGCATGGAGTTGCCGCACAGACGGCACTCAGAACTCTCCAGGTGCCGCGTCCGACGGTGAACTCTACTTCATCACGGCACTGATTTTTGCTTCCAACCGTTGGGGCGACGACACGGGCATCAACTACAAGGCAGAGGCACAGCGCATCCTCAACTGCACCATGCCCAAAGAATATGAAGCCCCTCGGGGAGGTTTCGGTTTTGGAGGCTTCGGTGGCGGTCAGCAACAGCAGAATGCCGCTCCACAGAAGCAGAGAATGTTCCTGATCAACCCTGATTCCAAACTCATCACCTTCACGCCCGATGGTGGCGGTCAGACTTACACCGACCCATCCTATCATATCCCAGCCTTCTATGAAGTATGGGCAAAGTGGGCAGACGACGGTCGTGCCGACTATTGGAATGAGTGCGCAGCCAAGTCACGTGAGTTCCTCCACAAAGCCATCAACGAGAAGACGGGTCTCAATCCCGACATGTGCCAGTTCGATGGCAGTGAGATGCAAGGTTGGGGAGGTCGTCGCAACAGCAGCAACAACTTCCGTTACGACTCATGGCGTGTGCCTATGAACATCACCCTCGACTATGAGTGGAGTTGCGCTGACCGCGAATGGCAGCAGCAGTATGGCGAGAAGATTCAGAACTTCTTCTATTCTCAGGGCGTAAACGACTTCGTTGACCAGTACCGCACTGATGGTACCTTGCCAGAAGAGAACGAGATATTGGGTGCAGGCGGTTTCCGCAAATTGCGCCATTCCATCGGTCTTGTTGCCACCACAGCAGCAGCATCCATGATGTGCAGCCACGACAAGAGCAAGGAATTTGTCGATGCCCTCTGGAACGCCAAGCACGAGCCATTCGAGGACGGCTACTTCGATGCTTACTATGACGGTCTGCTCCGCCTCTTTGCCTTCATGCACCTAAGCGGCAACTACCAGATCATCTTCCCAAAGAAATAAGCATTCACAGACTGACATACTTCCAAGCCCGCTACCATCATGGTGGCGGGCTTGTTTTTTCTTAAAGGCACACTACCCTTTTTCAAACATTTGGCTTCGCCGAATGTCGGCACACTTTTGAACATTTGGTTTCGTCGAATGTCGGCAAACTTTTTGAACATTTGGCTCCGCCGAATGTCGGCACGGTGCGCCTCACATTTCACGCACGGTGCGCATAATATTACGAGCACTCAGCGCGTGCCATTTCGTGCTGAGTGCCCGTGTTTGTAGGTCAAAGGGTTACGTGTTTTGAGGTTTATTTCACCACCACTTTCACGCTCTTCCCGCCAATCTTCACAATGGCAATCTCACCACTGTTCATGC
>ONFA01000070.1 GCA_900316975.1 uncultured Prevotellaceae bacterium
CATGCTGCTGGCAGAGTATCGGCTTTTAACTCCTGAGCGGAGCGATAACTCCTTTTAACTCCTTTAACTCCAATAAACTAAAACTTGCGAAAGTTGAATTATTGATTTTTTCATATTTTTCAAATCACCCTTTACCTCTTCACTATTTCCCATCTCAGTTGCAAGTTTAGGACAGACATTCATTTCATCCACGAGAGGACTGTCGATGGGGCACAATATCACAATTCTTTCTGATAGATGAAAGCCTTCAGTTGATCATTGAACATTTCAGGTTGTTCCATGTGGATAAAGTGTCCGCAGGTGGTCAGTTCGGTGTATTGGAGGTTTGGATACAGGCGCTCCATCTTCTGCCGATTGTCGGGGGCGAGTCCACTGTTCTGGGTGCAGATGACCATTACAGGCTGAGTGATGGGATGGTTACTCCACCATTTCTTCTCTATCAGATGCTGCATGGTGCTTGACGCTACATGCTGCGGGGTTTGAGGCATCACACTCATGGCATAATCTGTCACCTCCTGCGGCGTGTCTTTGCCTGCCAACGAAGATACGAATCCCTTGATGACATCGCTGCAATCCACACCATCGAAGGCATGACCAAACTGATGAACAGCCTCCACATATTCTGGTGTTTCCGTGCCATCGTAGAAACAATAAACGCCATCGACATCCACCAGTGCTCCCTGATGAGCTGTTGTCATGATAGTTTGTCGGCATACGGGTGTGCCCAGACTATGCCCTACGAATACAACGTCTGTCACATTGTTGGCATTCAGCACTTCATCGATGGCGCGTGCATAAAATCCGAGCGTGTAGTCAACATGCGGTTTGTCACTCTTTCCATAGCCTGGCAGGTCGATGAACACCAACCGCAGTCCCTCGTCGTCACGAAAAGACTCAAACTGCTCTTTCCACGTGTTTATGTCACAGCCAAAGCCATGAACAAAGCAAATGGTCTTTTTACCTTTGCCCCATGTTTTGTAGTGTATGCTGACGCTGTCGTCGATGGTCACATACTCTGAGGCTAAATCGTCCAATCTCTCAGGTCTCATGCTGCATCCTGCCACCATCACGCTCAGCAGGAGAAACACATACACTTTCTTTCTCATTGTTTATTTATCATTTCTCATTTAGCGTAGCACCTCATTTTCTTAAACACAACCACCTCTGCATCTGCGCCATCTTTTCCATATTCGCTCACAAGCAGGCAATGCTCATCACCAGCGATGCCAAAGTAGCGCCCATCGCCCTTCTCCACCTGTGTGCCCCAATAGGTGGCATTGTCGTCGAGAAGTCTGACACAGTTGCCGTTGATGTGATACTCCACATTGATAAACGAGCCTTGCAGTACGAAGAGATTGTCTATCTGCGGCATACCAGATATGTGGAGGGCATTGACCTCGTCAATGAGTTCCTTCTTCAGGGGCGATGTGGCATGGGGAAGTTGATCGGCTGGCAGTTGCCAACGCTTGAGATTGGGATAATACTGCAAAAGCATGGCCTTGTACTCCTCACGGCTGAGACTCTGACCAGCATGCCTGTTGAAATCATCCACAAACTGTGCACAATACTCAGCCATCTCCTCCATCGTGAAGTCGCCCGTGAAGGCACCATCCTTGTAGCAGTAGATACAATACTCTTCGTTTTTACTTCCATCAGCATTAGTGCCGAGCACATCTGCTGTAAGCGGCATGCCGCAACTTTGACAAAATTTCTGTTCCATCATTGTTATTTTTATTTGTTTGACGATACAAATTTAACGTGTTTTGTATTATTCTCCAAATATGAAAATAATTTGTCTTCACTCTTCAGAACTCCACTCTATATGCGATGTTGGGAAAGGTGAGTGAGGTGTATTTGTTGACCAGTTCGTGGGTGTGGATGTCGAATGTCTGTCCGTGGAACGAGCGCATCTGCAAGTATTCGAGGATGAAGTGGTGAGAGGTATGTTTTTTGTTGATGGTGTATTTCACGGAGAAAGCATAACCCACGTTCATTTTCAATTGTTTGTTATAGGGGTTTGCTCCATCCTGCGGAATACTCTTGTCGGGACGTGTGGCTACATCCTCGTAGGTAGTACCCGCGACCATCGGTGTGTAGCGGTCACCTCCCATCAGGGTGAGCCTTCCGTTGAGTCCTAACATGTTCTTGCGGGCTTTTCCCACCATCCATTCCTTACCACCAAGGATGTTCGTAATCCAGCCTCTGTCGTGGCGAGAATGATGCCACTCCCCCTGTGCATCACGATATTCCGACTTGAAGAGTGTGGCTGTAAGCATGCCGTAAAACCCATCCTTCAGATAACGTTCCAGCGTCAAGTCAATGCCGTAATTGCGGCCCACGCCCTCGTTCACCAGTGCCCTGTCTTGATAGAACAGGCTGTGGTTCAAAATGGAATAGGTAGTACCGTTCTCCACTGGCACATCGAAGAGCCACTGCCAATAAGGCTCTATTTTCAGCATGGCATTCTCGCCCAGACGTTGGGCAAACGATGCCGAGATGTGATGAGAACGGGTGAGACCGAGGTCTCTGTTGGGATTGCGACCTGTCATCGTCACGAAATAAGTGTCAGTACTCTCCTTACGGCTGTTGAGTGCATATGCCAACGAAAGGGTGCTCGAGGGGGATGTCTTGTACTGTATGCTGACACGAGGCTCCACCAAGCACTGGTTATTGAGATGAAACCACATCACGTTGAGACCTGCCACAGCAGAAAATCGGTTGCTCAACGACACCTTATGATTGGTGTAGAAACGGGTGAGACCAGTATTGCCCTTTGATTCATAGACACGATACAGGGGACCTCCCACTTCTTTGATATAATCCAGCCATGTGTGGAAATTAAGATACTGGTGTTCAATACCATTCTGCATGGTGTAGCGCGACGAAAACTTATGCTGATGATGGGTACCGGCAATGACATTCCACTGGGAGCCATGCCCTGCCATGTTAGGCATACGCTTCATCTGCTCATTATAGTCGTTTGTGGTCAGTTTTCTGTAAGCACCCGTAAAAGCCACATTGGTGCGTAGTGTACCGCCCGTCTTGAAGCGATAGGTGTGATTTAGTCCGAAAGCACAACTACGTTGGCGTGACCATGAGTCGTTGGAGTCCCACAGGGTCTCCCACTCCGACACATCTGGCACTTTATTCTCGTAGGTGTCGATAAGACCAGTGAACCACACGGCAAACGTGCCAGCCTTTCTGGTGGGCATGTTCAGTTTGAAACTCAAGTCCTGATAGTCGAGCGTCTCATTGTCCATATTGATGGCATGGAGTTTCTTGGCAATCTCAAGAAAACTGTATCTGTAATTAACCAGATATGAGGCTTTAGAATTCTTGCCCAAAGGTCCTTCCGAGGCAAAATCCACACCTAACGTACCCACCTGCACAGCATGCTCATACCTGATATTGTTACCCACACGCATCTTCATGTCGAAGGCTCCAGAGAGGGCATTGCCAAACTCGGCAGGCATGGCACCAGTCAGGAAGTCGCTATTGGCCAGCACAGTTCCGTTGAGCGAAGTAAAGATACCTCCTCCTGCCTCCACGATCTCGGCGAAGTGGTTGGGATTGTTCACCTCTACACCTTCCACACGCCACTGCAACATCTGGGGCGAGTTGCCATGAATGGAGATACCATTGGTGGCTCCACCCGTAGCCACACCTGCAAACATCGATGCCGTGCGGGCAGGATCTGCCATGCCGCCAGCATAGCGGCTGGCTTCTTCTACACTGAACATACGAGCACCCACTTGAGCCATCTCGTTGAGCGGCAACTGCTTATTCACACGTGGCGTCACCACCACCTCACCAAGTTCTGCGATATTTTCACGCATTCTCAATGTGAGCACCAGTTCTTTGCCAGAGGTCACCATTTGTTCCTTTAGCAGCACAGGTTCGTAACCAATATAGGTGGCACGGACAGAGTGCCTTCCTACGGGTACATTGTTCACGACAAAGTTGCCCTCTTCGTCAGAGACTGCAACTATCGATGTACCGTTCTCAACCGTAATCTTCACGCCTATCATTGGCTCGCCCGAAGCCACATCACACACCTGTCCTCGAATAGTCTGGACAGCCTCATTGGTCTGTGCCACCGCCACGACAGGAAATAGCAGCATCGTGAAAGCGGCACCCAAAAACAATCTTCTCATTTTCTTTTTTAATAAACAGTTTGGATTTAGGAGTTTCACTCCCTTGAAGTTTAGTATTCAATACTATTAACGTATAAGGAGAGTGATTATTGCCATCACTCCGCCTTTTTCCCTGATCAACTCATGAAGCCGTACTATCCGCCACAGGCGAAAGCAAATGGGAGGTCTGCACCCACTCGGCGTCACGATGTTCGTAAGTGCTCACATCGACATAACTACAGCGGCGGTGATTGTCAATAAATTCATCATACTGATTTTTTTAAGTGAAACATTGCATTGACTTTTTCGAGTGCAAAGGTACTGCTATCATGAACCCACTTGCAAATTTTTGGGATATTCGGCAGGAATTTGTGACGAATGACATAAAAATTTCCTAATTCTTTCTTACCTTTGCCAGCCGTATGACACAAGGACAAAAAGAAATCATCAACATCCGCACCATCAGTTGCGCCTTCACGATGCTTGCCCTTGCCATCTTCAAGCCCTTCGGATTTGAAGTGTGGCAATGGGAGCATTGCGCCCATCTGCTGGCCATATTTGCGATGGGCTTGGCGAGTTGCATCGTGACGGAAGGCATACTGAAGTATCTGGTCAGAATGCCACGCTCCACAGAACAGGGCGTCAACTACATCATCCGGCGCAACCTCTGGTTCCAGTGCATCAACACCCCTCTTGTTGCCCTGATGATATGCCTCTATCGCCATTTTGTGCTGAGCAAACTTACAGAAGAAAATCTGATTTCGGTGAGCAACTATCTGGAGACTCTCCTCATCATCGCCTTCTGTTCGTTCGCCATCGGGCTGTACTGGCGTTTCAAGTTCCGCAGCCGTTATCTGGCAGCCGAACTGGAAGAAACAAGAATGATGAATGAACAACTGCAACGGCTTCAACAATCGAGTTCAGACCTGAACCCTACCCCTGATGGCCTCCAACTCTCAACCCCAAACTCTCAACTTCACAACCATTCTCTACCATCCGCCGTCACCCTCACAGGTACGACCAACGAGACCTCCACCTTTCTGCTTCCCCATCTTCTCTACATCGAGGCCGTGGGCAACTATGTGAAAGTGTATCATCTGCAGGAGGGACAGATACATGCCGATACGCTTCGTGCCACCTCCAAACAGATGGAAAAGGAATTGGAGACTTATCCCACGATTGTGCGCTGCCACCGTGCCTTTCTGGTCAATCTCAGACAGGTGGAGCAAATCGTCTCCAAGGCTGGCACTATGCAGTTGCTCATCCGACATTGCCACACCTACATCCCCGTGTCGCGCAGCCACCTCACATACGTCAAGGACTCTCTCAAAACCCTTTGACACCCATCGCAGGTTGTTCTTTCCCTCACATACGAGCCTTGAAAAAGGTTAGTTTTCCATAGGCAGAAGGTGGAAAATGGGTGGAAAATGGGAGGGTAATTAACTGATAATAAAGCAAAAGCGGATGAAAAAGAGTTTTCCACCCGCTTTTGTTGTTCAGGTGCATCAATTGTCGTACCTTTGCCACCGAAAACAAATGAAAACTACAAATGACATGATGACGAAGAAACACTACATTCCTCATTTCTCACTAAACATCTCATTCCTCATTCCTGAAGTGAAGACCATCGCGCAGGATTTTCTCACGATCAAGCAACTTTAACACCTGACTATACACCGGCTGTCCGGTAAAATGACTATCTTTGCTCATGGTTATGATTTGGTTTTGTGGTGAAAGCAAAGATAACCAAAAGGGCTGATACTTCATGTGAGTACCAGCCCTAAATTTATCAAATCATAAAAGTTTTACCGGACAGCAATATTCTTTTATCTTTATTGAGGTTTTGCTGATTTCTCCGGGAAAAAAATATGCACATGAGTGCCGGAAAAACTAGCCTTCGTGTGCCAAATATTAAAGCGAATAGATTAATTTTCAAATAGTTGCAAGTGTTCTACATACTATTTGGAAAGTGGTTCTATGTTCCAATGCTGTTTGATTGACTCCAACTCTTTCTTTGTAAGGTATGTGACGGCTCCGTGCTTTGGACTGGTGAAATTTGTAGTCTTCATAACGCCCTCGTTAAAGTGCCCCAGATTTTCATAGTTCACAAAATCTGTTGTCTCGCTGAATCCCATATTGCTTGGACGGGCACCATAGACATCGTACATAAGCACATACTTGTCGGTGCCAAGCCGCTTGAAGACATTCGGAGCCTCGGTCGAAACCTTCTCGGGATCAATGCGTCCTGTTTCTATAGGATAACCTGAGTTTATCCTGTCTGAAACTGAATGGAGCACCTTGGCTCCAGAGACATAGAACAGATGGTATTTGTCTCCTACCTTTGTGATATCTCCGTCAAGTCCACCTATGTCAGTTATTCTTACAGGAGTTGTCTCCAGCTTTGTAAAATCATCGTTGGGATATGAGTAATAGAGATGGCATTCCCTGTTGTTGTACCTGATGGTAAAGTAAATCATCATTTTCTTTTCCACCGGGTCATATACCGTCTCCGGTGCCCATGAGCAGTCAATATCTCCAAGTTCCGGAAAGGCTTTGTCAACACGGAAATCTGAATGAGTCCAATGTATGAGGTCGTATGATTTCATAAGGACAAGAGCGCGGTTGTTACCCCATCCGTATTTCTCGGCCGGACGCTCAAATTCTGTATCTCGGTAACCGGCTCGCTGACCGAATATGTGCAGATCAGTCATGGCCAGATAAAAAGCGCCATCCGGCCCTCGAGTTATGTGGGGATCGCGTACACCCTTCTGTTCGGCCAGTTCATAGCCTAAGAACACAGGCTTTCCATTATTAATGTCTGTAAAGGTATAACCGTCGTTGCTTATTGCCATATAGGCAGACTGGTCCTGATCCTTGAAATAGACCAGCAGATACCCGCACAAATCATCCTCATTGAATGGGATTGAGGGCTTATCCAACTTGGTTACAATTTCAATGTTACAATTTCAATTCCAGTACTTTCTGCATCATTCTGAGCATTGCCGTTTACCAAACAGACCGCACCCAACAGGAAAAGCAAAAAACATTTCTTCATATTAATCCTTAATTCCGCAACACTTTGATTTGAATTTATTTATAAGTTCCTGAGCAACAAAAAGTTGCTCAGGATTTTGCCGTGTCAGATTTTTCACTTATCTTAGTGTTGCAATTAGAAAACAAGCGAAAATCGTAACAAGGCATGGCAAAGGTACAAATAAAATCTGAGAAACTCACACCTGTTGGAGGAATTTTTTCAATCATGGAGAAATTTGACTCCATACTTTCACCCGTTATCGACTCAACACTGGGTCAGAGATGCAGCAGTATCATCGGATATCAGTTCAGCGAGATAGTCCGTTCGCTGATGAGCGTTTATTTCTGTGGCGGCTCATGCGTGGAAGATGTAACGTCACAACTGA
>ONFA01000028.1 GCA_900316975.1 uncultured Prevotellaceae bacterium
CCCTCGGCACCGCTGTCTTTGCGGGCACGGCACTTCACGGTGTAGTGGTCGCTGTCGATGACGCTCTTGCACAGGGCCATGCACTGTTCGCGGTTGCCGGTCTGCGAGAGGATGCCGTCGGCATTCACATTCCATTGCCCGGTCATGTATTCTGGCTGTCCGCTTTTGGGCAGGGGGTCCAGGTGGGTAAAGGAGGATTTCGTGCCCCATGTGGCATAGCCTACACGACTCTGCTTGGGTGTCAGCGGCTTGCTGACTTTGTCTTTGTAGGGGTCGGTCTGAGTGACTTTCAGCACCTGGGTGCCTAAGTGCTGTGGCATGAGTTGCTGCACGTAGTAACTGGGTGTGCCCATGACGCGGCTGCTGCTGAAGCGTATCATGTCGGGGCGCCAGCGGGCATCGTTTTCATTCACGAAGATGGGTGCGTAGGATGCCAGTTCCACCACGTCGGAGTTGTTCTCCATGCCCATCATATAGACTGCCTCTCCCAGGGCGGCGTTCATGTTGCCCAGATTTCCGTAGCCATTTGTCACGGCATACTCGCCCACATATACCTTCGGGCCTTGACGGTCGTAGGTGTCATATTTGTGGAATGCTGCGGCAAACCAGTCTGGGGAGCGGTAGTAGTGTTCGTCAAGCAAATCTACGGGCAACTTGCTGTTCCATTTCGGATTGTCGTCGCCCCATGCCACCACGTTGCCGATGATTTTCATGTTGGGGTATTTGGCACGGATGGCTTTGTAGAACTGCTCATAGCGCTCGTAGTAGTGGTCGCTCTGCTGGCGAGGGTCGGGCTGGTTGTTTTCGTTGCCCACCTCCAGATATTCCAGTCCGAAAGGTTCGGGATGCCCATTCTTGGCGCGCATGGCACCATATTTGGATGTGACGGGACCGTTGGCATATTCGATGGCATTCATGCACTCGTCAATCCAGGGCTGGATGCTATCGTAGGGTGTCATGCCGCCATGCCACAGACCCACGTTGACCACATAGAGCGGCTTGGCGCCCAAGTCCTCTGCCAACTGCAGATATTCGTGATAGCCCAGCCCGTCAGAGGTGCGGTAGCCCCAGTTCACGTTCCAGTGTCCCTCACGCTCTTCTATCGGCCCGATGGTGCGTTCCCAGCGGAAAGCGTTGTCGGGACTCTCCTGCCCCTCCACAAAGCAGCCTCCGGGGAAGCGCATGAACTTCGGGTGCATCTGCCACAACATGTTGGCCAAATCGGGACGCATGCCGTTCTCACGGTTCTTGAACGTCGGCGGGAAAAGGCTCACCATATCAAGTTGCACCTGTCCCACGCCGTCGAAAATCAGGGCGAACTGTGCTTTCGGGTCGTTGTCGTTGGCTGTGAACGTGGCTTCGTACTTCGTCCAGCCTTTTGCCTTGGCTGAAGGGAATCCGCCCACCACCGTCTCGGCATAGGTCTGTGAGCCGTCCTGCGAGCAGAGGGCGGCCTTCACGCTTCCCTTATATTTCAGCGTCTTGGCCCAGAAGGTCAGCCGGTAACTGCGTCCCTGCACGGCATTGATGCCCCAATAGCCCTCGTTCACCAGCAGTACAGGAACAGATGACGAAGCCTTGATGTCAAGTTCAAGGGCATTGTGCTGCACGTTGTTGAGCAAAGGCGTCTTTTTTGAAGGCTGTATGAGCCTTGCCGCCAGCCGTGAGGGGGATGCTGCAAGTGTCGTCCAACCTTGCATGTCGGCTGGTGCGCCATAGCGTGGGCCGTCCTCGAAGGAGCGGTTGCGTATCAATTCTGCATAGATGCCACCGTCGGCAGCGTGGTTGATGTCCTCGTAGAAGATGCCGTAGAGCATGGGACTCACCTTCGGTCCGCGCTGCTGGGTGTCGATGTCAATAGTCACTTGTGCATGGACTGCTGCCGCAAAGAGGGCACAACAGGCCATGAGAAGAGTTTTCTTGCAATTCATATATTCTTGGGTTTTGGTTATTTTTTCTTGAAATCCGTCACACTTCATCGCTAACTTTTTGCAAAAGTACAAAAAAATCCGTAAGGAAGAAGCCTTCTCGCCTATATTTTCGTAACTTTGCACTCAAAACGGACAACAATATGGCAACAGAAAATACATTATTGGAGAAATTGGAGGGGTTGGTGCCTCGGTTTGAGGAGGTTTCGACCCTCATCACCGACCCGAACGTGATTGCCGACCAAAAGCGGTATGTGCAGTTGACGAAGGAATACAAGAACCTGGAGGACATCATGAAGGCCCGACAGGAATACATCAATGCCACCAAGGGACTGGAGGAGGCGAAGGAACTGCTCGCTTTGGAGGATGACCCCGAGATGAAAGAGATGGCGCGCGAGGAAATCGCCACCAACGAGAAGCGCATCCCAGAACTGGAGGAGGAAATCAAACTCCTGCTCATCCCTGCCGACCCAGAGGACAGCAAGAACGTGACACTGGAAATCCGTGGCGGAACGGGTGGCGACGAGGCGGCTCTCTTTGCGGGCGACTTGTTCCGCATGTACTCGAAATACTGCGAAATGAAGGGCTGGCACCTCACTGTGTCCTCCTTCTCCGAGGGTGCCGTGGGTGGTTACAAGGAAATCATCTGTAGTGTGACAGGCGAGAACGTGTATGGCACCATGAAGTATGAGTCGGGGGTGCATCGTGTGCAGCGTGTGCCTGTGACGGAAACGCAGGGTCGTGTGCATACTTCAGCAGCCACCGTGGCCGTATTGCCCGAAGCCGAACCCTTCGACGTGCAGATTAACGAGGGTGAAATCAAGTGGGACACCTTCCGCTCCTCGGGTGCTGGCGGTCAGAACGTGAACAAGGTGGAGTCGGGTGTGCGTGCCCGCTATATGTGGACCAACCCCAACACGGGCGAGAAGGAGGAAATCCTTGTGGAGTGTACGGAAACCCGCGACCAGCCAAAGAACAAGGAACGTGCCCTTGCCCGATTGCGCACCTACATCTACGACCGTGAGCATCAAAAGTACATCGACGACATTGCCTCGCGCCGCAAGACCCTCGTCTCCACCGGCGACCGCTCTGCCAAAATCCGCACCTACAACTATCCGCAAGGCCGCATCACCGACCACCGCATCAACTACACCATCTACAACCTCGCCGCCTTCATGGACGGCAACATCCAAGACTGCATCGACCACCTCATCGTGGCAGAGAATGCGGAGCGGTTGAAGGAAGCAGAACTTTAAGCAGTTGACAGTTGAAAATTGACAGTTGACAGTTACCATGCGGACAGAAGGTGACCAGCTGTCAACTGTCAACTATCAACTGTCAACTATCAACTATTAACTGTCAACTATCATGAAGCTATCCAGTGCCCCAGAAGCCATCATCAATGCTTTGCAGAATTGCATCAAGCGTTTTCCCGTTGCCGTTGCTTTCATCACGGCTTTGACGCTATTCCTCATCTTCCTTATTATTGATGAGGAGAAGACGCTCAGCGGACAAGCAAATGGCACGATCGTCTACTATTTGTCGGTGGGGTATCTGCTGTCGCTCACTTTGCGTCTGTGGGCAGAGGACGGGCGGAAACAACGGACGGTGCTGATTGTCAACATCGTGGCACACCTCCTGTTGCTGGCTGATGCCTTCTATATTTACCACACCACAGGCGATGAGAGACAAACCAACTGGGAACTCTACGTGGCGCACGCTGCCACCATTCTCTCCCTATGGCTTTCGCTGTTCTTCCTCTCGTTCTTCAAGGAGAGAGACAACATCGCTTCGTGGAACTTCACCAAGAGGCTTATCCTCAACTCCATCATTTGCTATTTCATTGGCAACGTGCTGTCTGGCGGCTTCGTGTTGCTGCTCACATCCTTCAACTTCCTTTTCAACATCGACCTTGGGTATAAATGGATGCTCATTGCAGAGACGCTGATAGGCATGCTTCTGCCTACGCTCCTTTTCCTCGGACGCATTCCTCAGGGAGAGCAGAAGTTCGACAGGAAACCCCTCGATTCCAACTTCCTCAATGCCGTCATACGCTATCTGTTCCTGGGGTTAGAGGGGTTGTACATCATCGTCCTATACATCTATGCCACCCTCATTCTCATTCGTTGGGAACTGCCCAACGGCAAGGTGTCGATGTTGGTCGTGGTGTCAATGGTGGGACTCATCCTCATTGAGTTTGGACTTTATCCTGTCCGCAAGTTGCAGAACAAGAACACGGACAACTTCATCGCCCGCTATCTGCCTGTGGCAATACTGCCACTGCTGCTGCTCATGACGGTCGGCATCATCCGCCGTTTCAGCGACTACGGCGTCACCATCAGTCGCCTCTACCTCATCACCCTCAACCTGTGGTTCTACTTCGTCTGCATCACGCTCTTCCAGACCAAGGCACGACGCATCAACTGGATCACCATTTCCTTCGCCCTCATCTTCCTGCTCACATCGGCTTTCCCTATCAACTATTTCAGCATCACGCGCAACTGCATGGACAGCAAGATTAGGAAGATGCTGTATAGCACAGACATGATAAGAGTAAGGAAGTTCCCGCTCAACGAACGGCAATACAAGCATCTCCTCCACATCCTGACCAAGGAGGAGGCTGTCGAGCTGAACGACAAGATGAGATACATGAGGGAATATTTCGGAAGCCACTACACGGATGCCTACGTGAAGGACACCACAGAGGTTTACTTCTACTACGACTTCCTCAGCGACACACCGTCTCAATCAACAATCTTAGAAAATTACTATATCGGCAACGGCTGTGAGGACTTTGCCATCGACATATCAGAGGGATACGAAAAGATATTCAGGGTTTACACGCCGACTGTCACAGTTCCTTCCAACCAGAACATCGTTCAGTTAGTCGCTGAATTCAGAGGCGAAGCCCTTGACACCGTCTTCGTCAATCTCGACACACTCCGTGCTCACAAACACTCTATGCCAGCGCCTTTCCCATTGCCTTGTGCATCGAATCACAATATATACATGGTGACCCATTTCAGCATCAGCCCATTGAACGACTCTCGCACGAACAAGGTCGAGAGCATCATGGTTGACGTCACGGGTTTCGTCCTACAAAAGAAATAACTAAAACATCAAGAATATATGACACGCAAAGAACTCATCAACCAGATTTTCACGAAGAAGACCTTCCTGTGTGTAGGTCTCGACACCGACATCAAGAAGATTCCTGAACACCTGCTGAAGGAGGAAGACCCCATCTTTGCCTTCAACAAGGCAATTATTGATGCCACCGCACCCTATTGTGTGGCTTACAAGCCCAACCTCGCTTTCTATGAGAGCATGGGCGTGAAGGGATGGATTTCGTTTGAGAAGACCATCCAGTACCTCAACGAGAACTATCCCCAGCACTTCATCATCGCCGATGCCAAGCGCGGCGACATCGGCAACACCAGTGCAATGTATGCCCGCACCTTCTTCGAGGAAATCAACCTCGATGCCCTCACCGTTGCTCCCTACATGGGCGAGGACAGCGTGACACCATTCCTCCAGTATGAGGGTAAGTGGGTCATCCTCTTGGCACTCACTTCCAACAAGGGCAGCCACGACTTCCAACTGCTTCCAATTGATAGTGGAGAGTTGACAGTTGACAGTTGCCATGCGGACAATTCACAAAGCGGCAGCCAACTGTCAACTGTCAACTGTCAACTGTCAACTCCCAAAGAGCGTCTCTTCGAGAAGGTGCTGAAGAAGAGCCAGGAATGGGGCAACAAGGACAACATGATGTATGTGGTAGGTGCCACACAGGGCAAGATGTTCGCAGACATCCGCAAGGTGGTTCCCGACCACTTCCTGCTCGTGCCTGGCATCGGCGCACAAGGTGGCAGCCTCGAAGAAGTGTGCAAGTACGGCATGACCAAGGATTGCGGCCTGCTCGTCAACTCCTCACGTGCCATCATCTATGCCGACAAGACCGAACGGTTTGCCGAAGTGGCTGGCGAGGAAGCACGAAAAGTGGCAGAACAGATGAAGGTACTACTTCATTAATTTTCTCAACAACGGATTGTACGGATTAAACGGATTTAACATGCCATCCGATATTCCCCAAACATCTCACATGAAATCCGTATAATCCGTGTAATCCGTTGTAAAAAATCCTCGTTGTTAAAAAAATCCATGTCCCATGCAATCCGCTAAAATCATCAACGACCCTGTGTTCGGGTTCATCCGCGTGCCACGCGGTTTGTTGCTCGACATCGTGCGCCATCCCGCCTTCTACCGTCTCAGCCGCATCAAGCAGTTGGGAGGTGCCAACATCGTTTATCCAGGGGCTCAACACACCCGTTTTCAGCATTCGTTGGGTGCTTTCCACCTGATGGGAAAGGCTATCTTTTCCCTGCAACAGAAAGGGCACTTCATTTTCGACAGCGAGGCAGAAGCGGTGCAGGCAGCCATCCTCTTGCACGACATCGGGCACGGGCCGTTCAGTCATGTATTGGAACACACCCTCATCAGCGGTGTGAGTCATGAGGACATCTCGTTGATGGTGATGGAACAGATGAATGACGAGTTTCGCGGACAACTCTCTCTCGCCATCAAGATTTTCAAGGACGAATACCCCAAACGCTTCCTCCACCAACTCATCTCCTCACAACTCGACATGGACAGGCTCGACTACCTGAAGCGCGATGCCTTCTTCACAGGCGTGAACGAAGCCAACATCGGCTCCTCACGCATCATCGACATGCTCGACATGGTGGACGACCAACTCGTGGTCGATAAGAAGGGCATCTACTCCATCGAGAACTACCTCGTCAGCCGCCGCCTCATGTACTGGCAGGTGTATCTGCACAAGACCTCCGTGGCTGCCGAGCACGTGATGATCAACGCACTGAAACGGGCCAAGCAACTGGCGAAGCAAGAACTCTCAACTCTCAACAGTCAACTCCTTCCAGTTGACAGTGGAAAGTTGACAGTTGACAGTTGCCATGTGGACAATTCACAAAGCGGCAGCCAACTCTCAACTGTCAACAGTCAACTGTCAACTCTATTCGCCTCCCCAGCCCTCCGCTTCTTCCTCTACAACGACATCGACCGCCAGACCTTCTTCAGCCAGCCCGAATGCCTGCAGAACTACCTCACCCTCGACGACAACGACATCTGGTCGGCCATGAAAGTGTGGTGCAACCATCCTGACCCCATCCTCTCCCTGCTCAGCCGCGACTTCATCAACCGCAACATCTTCAAGGTGGAGATGAGTGACGAACCTGTCAGCGAAGAACGCAAACAGCAGAAACTGCAAGAGTTGGCGGAACACTATCATGTGTCAACAGACGATGCCAACTACCTCATTTCCAGCATTGAAGTGGGCAAAGACATGTATAGCGTGGACGATGACCAGATTGAAATCCGCTTCAACGACGGCACCACACGCGACCTGACAGAAGCAAGCGACATGCTGAGCACATCGCTTGCCACCAAGAAAATCCGCAAGCACTATTTCTGCTACCAGCGGATGTAAGTTTTGGCACAAGGAATCACTTTCCTGCATCCATCTTCCACGTGCCATCAACCTTGAGCACCTTGACCTTTTCGCTCTTGGCTGAGCCATCAACATATTTCAACGTATAGTCAACATTTGCAGAGTTGCCATCTTCTGCCATCTCCACGTTTGTGATTTCCACGCCAGAAATGCCACCTTTCTTGTCGAGTTCCTTACCCAACTTGTCGCGAAGCATGGTTGCATACTGTTGCTTTTGACTATCCGTGGGTGACTTCTTGAAATAGAAGAGGTCAATGGCATCCTCATATTGTCCAGCTTGGATGTCTGCCACATACTGCTGTATCACACCTTCAGGAGAATTTTTAGAGCATGACACAAAAGTCAAGACTACAAGCGCAAGGCTCAGAATGGAAAGAACTTTTTTCATTGTTGTTGAGTTTTAAAGGGTTTAACATATATAATCTTTGAACTATTTTCGATGTCGCAAGGGAAGATGCACTCACCATCCTGACTGAAAAGGCTCGGCACCTCATGACGATGTCCCTCACTGAGGTCGATTCCCTGATGAAGGTAGGCTTGCCAGACAAGTTCGGTGCAGTAGATTTGGAGAGTGTCTGACAAGAGATAGTCGTTATCAAACTCTACTCGCTCCTCCACTTTCCGCAAGGCGTAGCGGGTTGCTTCGGCTGCCATGCTGTCAGAACAGTCCACCCTCATCCATGCGCCACGAATGGCTCTGTCGGCAGCATAGAAATCACTGATAGATTCTTCTTTCAACCACTCCGATTGTCCCTTCTCAGCCTCCCCCGGAACAGCATGGACGACTTTCCATTGAGCCGTAAGCGTATCATAATGGAGGATACCGATGTGAGAATAGATAGAACTGCTCGCCTCTGTCACCACACGGCTTTCAGCTCCAGAGCCACACCGCAGGACAAGGTCACCTTCTCGAAATGCCTCCTGTCCGGTCAGCACCACCACCTCATGGTGTTCAGCGCACCCGCATAAGACGAGTGCTATCAGCAGGATGAATTTTAGTGACTTTACCATAATCGCGTCAAAGGTACGGATTCTCAGTGAAAAACTAAAAACAAAAAAGTAAAAGTATAGGTTCGCCCTTCGTTTTTGTCATCAAAAATACATTTTTACTTTTAGTATTTAGTTTTTTCGTAACTTTGCCATCACCAAAGTTATTGGCATTCGGAAATGAAAAGAAAAACAAGTTTTCCTTTTGTATTTCTCTCGTTTTTCCGTAACTTTGCCTTTTGAATATGGGAAAGATTGAACTAAAACGCGCCGAACTGAAAGATTTTATCAGTGTGAGAGGCGCGAGGGTGAACAACCTGAAGAACATAGACGTGAAGATACCACATAACCAGTTTGTGGTCATCACAGGAGTGAGTGGCAGTGGCAAGTCGTCACTGGCATTTGACACGCTCTATGCCGAAGGGCAGAGGCGGTATGTCGAGAGCCTTTCGACGTATGCACGACAATTCTTGGGACGCTTGAAGAAGCCTGAATGTGACTTCATCGAAGGCATCTCACCTGCCATTGCCATCGAGCAGAAGGTGAGCAGTAGGAATCCGCGCTCAACGGTAGGTACAAGCACGGAGATTTACGACTATCTGCGTATGCTTTATGCGAGGATAGGACGAACCTTTTCACCTGTGAGCGGCCAGGAGGTGAAGAAGAACACAACGGATGACATCATTGAGTGCATGCTGGCGCATGAGGAGGGAATGAAACTGATGGTGATGACTCCGCTGATGGTGAGAAACGGAAGGACTTTGGCTGAGCAGTTGGATGTGGATTATAAGAGTGGCTTTCAGCGTGTGGAGGTGGATGGAGAGGTGATGAGGATTACGGATGTGATGCAGACCCCCTCTGCCTTACAGGCATCTCCCCCTCTATGGGGAGAAGAGCCATCCGGCTTGCACCAAAATCCTAACCAAAAAACTGCCCAAAAACTTGATGACCAACACCCCGAACAGTCTCCCCATAGAGGGGGAGATGCCTGTAAGGCAGAGGGGGTCTTCCTTGTGATTGACCGCCTCAAAGTGGCGAATGAGAAGGCGACCATCAACCGTCTGGTCGATTCTGCCAATACCGCACTCTATGAAGGCGATGGACAGTGTGTGCTGAAGTTTGAGAACGGGGATGTGAAGGCGTTCTCGCTGAAGTTTGAGGCCGACGGCATCGAGTTTGAAGAACCGACTGACCAACTTTTTTCGTTCAACTCTCCTGTGGGTGCCTGCCCTGAGTGTGAGGGGTATGGCAGAATTATCGGCATAGACGAAAGTCTGGTCATTCCCGACCCCGAACTGTCGGTTTATGATGGTTGTGTGGCTTGCTGGAAGGGAGAGAAAATGTCGGAATGGAAGAAGGAGTTCGTGAGGAGGGCTGAAAAGTACGAAAACTTTCCTGTCTTCACGCCTTATAGCCAACTGACCGAGCGGCAGAAAGAGGTGCTGTGGCATGGCGTGTATGAGGAAAACGAATGGGGCAACCACTCCATCTGCATTGACGAGTTTTTCCGCATGTTGCGAGAGAATCAGTATAAAATTCAATACCGTGTGATGCTGGCTCGTTATAGAGGGAAAACCGTCTGCCCCACTTGCCACGGACGGCGACTGAAGAAGGAGGCGGAGTATGTGAAGGTGGGCGGCAAGAGCATCACCGACCTGTGCGAATTGTCAATTGATGAATTGCACGAGTTCTTCCGCACCTTGAAGGTGACATCGCAAGAAGCCAAGATTGCAAAGCGGTTATTGGTGGAAATCAAGAGCCGACTCCAGTTTTTGGTGGATGTAGGTCTCAGTTACCTGACTTTATCCCGATTGAGCAATTCACTCTCTGGAGGCGAAAGCCAGCGCATCAACCTTGCCACAAGCCTCGGTTCCTCGCTGGTGGGCAGCATGTACATACTGGACGAACCCAGCATCGGTCTGCATTCGCGCGACACCCAACGGCTCATCCATGTGCTCAGGCAATTGCAGCAACTGGGCAATACGGTCATCGTGGTGGAGCATGACGAGGAAATCATGCGGGCTGCCGACTACATTATCGACATCGGACCTGACGCGGGACGACTGGGTGGACAAATCATGTATGCAGGTCCTCCCAACCCTGACCCGAAACAGATGAAAGATGTGCAATCGCACACGCTTGACTACCTAACGGGATGCGAGACCATCGCCATCCCCGAAAGCCGTCGGCCATGGAACAACTACATCATGGTGAAGAATGCCCGTGCCAACAACTTGAAGGGCATCGACGTGAAGTTTCCATTGAACGTGATGACGTGCGTGACAGGTGTGTCGGGCAGCGGAAAATCATCGTTGGTAAGGGACATCCTCTACCTCGCCATGAAGCGGCACCTAAACGAAAGTGCTGACAAACCAGGGCTTTTCTCGAAACTGGAAGGTGACATGAGCCTCATCAAGCATGTGGATTTCGTCAATCAGAACCCCATCGGCACCTCTTCACGCTCCAACCCTGTCACCTACATCGGGGCTTGGGACGAGATACGTAAACTCCTTGCCAATCAACAGTTGGCGAAGCAGATGGGTTACACGCCTGCCTACTTCTCTTTCAACACAGAAGGAGGTCGATGCGAAGAGTGCAAGGGTGAGGGAACGGTGACGGTGGAGATGCAGTTCATGAACGACTTGACGCTGGAATGTGAAGCCTGTCACGGCAAGCGTTTCAAGAGCGACATCTTAGAAGTGAAGTATCAGGGAGTGAATGCCTACGACATCATGGAAATGACCATCAATCAAGCAATTGAGTTCTTCACCAAGCATAAGCAGGAAAAGATTGTGGAGAAGATGAAGCCCCTGCAAGATGTGGGATTAGGATACATCAAACTGGGTCAAACATCCTCCACCCTGTCTGGCGGTGAAAACCAACGCATTAAACTGGCTTCGTATCTGGCTCAAGAACGGAGCACTCCCACGATGTTCATCTTTGACGAACCGACCACGGGACTCCATTTCCACGACATCCAGAAACTCCTCGATGCCTTCAATGCCCTGATTGCCCGTGGCCACACCCTCATCATCATCGAACACAACATGGACATCATCAAGTGTGCCGACCACATCATCGACCTCGGCCCCGAAGGCGGACAGGCAGGCGGTAATGTGGTGGTGACAGGCACACCTGAAGAGGTGGCAAAGTGTGCTTACAGTTATACTGGACAATTTCTGCAAGACAAAATGCAATGACTTTATCAAAGGAAATGTTATAAATTATAAATGATGTGGAAGAATTTTTCCAAGATTTTCTTTCACATCATTTTTTTTACTTACCTTTGTACCCGAACTACACCCTGAAAGGGCTAACCTATGAAGCAATACTTGATAATTTTACTAACTTTTTGTTGTGTGCATCTGTTGCATGCACAATCCTTTGACCAATATTTTGAAGATGCCACATTGCGCCTTGATTACATCTTTGCAGGCAATGCGAAAGAACAGCACATCTATCTACAAGAGTTGAAAAGACAGGAAAAGTGGGCTGGTCGCAAAAGCCGTTTGGCAGAGAAGTTCCTGAACGGAAACGGTCAAGTGACGGTCAGAGACCATGCTACGCAACAAGTGATATATGTAAGCACCTTCTCCACCCTGTTCCAAGAGTGGCTGCAATACGATGAAGCCAAGCGAGTTGACAAGGCTTTTGAGACCTCCTACAACGTACCTTTCCCGAAGAAATCCATTGACGTGACCGTTACCTTGACAAACAACCATCAAGCCGTGACAGCCGAGATGACCCACACGGTGGATCCCAAGGACATCCTCATTCGCAAGATTGGCAATAATGGCATCCCTTTTTACTATGTGTGGAAACCCTCCAATGCACAGAAAGACACCCCGTCCCGTCCCTCTGCCGCCAATGAACCACGCAGTGGAAAAGGACGCAACTATACCGCTTCTGAATATGACCCCTTCAGTGGAGTTGACATCACAGGATGCATTGACCTTGCCATTGTGGCAGAAGGATACACAGAAGCCCAAATGGGCAAGTTCTACCACGACAGCCAACGTGCTGTGGATGCCTTGTTTGAGCGTGAGCCTTTCAAATCTTTGAAAAACCGATTCAACGTGGTGGCTGTAGCCGCTCCTTCACGTGAAGCAGGTCCGACCGTGCCTCACCTTGGCATCTGGCACACCACCCCTGCAGGCAGTCACTACGACACGTTCTACACTGACCGCTACCTCATGTCACAAGACATGCACCGCATCTACGATTTGCTTTCAGGCGTTCCCTTTGAGCACATCATGGTGCTGGTCAACTCTGACACATACGGAGGAGGAGGCATCTACAACCAGGTGACCTTCTCCACCAGCGACCACCCCACCTTCAAGGAGGTGTTTGTGCACGAGTTTGGACACAGCTATGCCGGTCTGGCCGACGAGTATGCCTACGACGACATGGACTCAGAGTGGTATCCGGCCGACACCGAGCCGTGGGAACCTAACATCACCACGCTGAAGGACTTTGGCTCAAAGTGGGAGGACATGATACCCAAGAAGCAACCCATCCCCACCCCACTCGACCCCAAAGTGCCAGACTTCAAGAAGATAGAAAAGAACGACGCCAAGGCCATGGCCGCCCTCAACAAAGCCACCCAAGTGGTGGGTGTATTTGAAGGAGCCGGCTATCAGAGCAAAGGCTGCTATCGCCCTGCTCAAGAGTGCCGCATGAAGATTAATGAAGTGAAAGATTTCTGTCCTGTTTGTACACGAGCCATTCAGCGAATCACAGACTTCTATACGGCGAGGTGAGTTGAGAGTTGACAGTTGGAATTATGAATTATGCATTGTGAATTATGAACAATGAATTAAAACAATAAAAAACCATGACAATCAGACAACTAACTATTGCTTTACTATTGAGTCTCGGACTCATGGCCAACGCCACCAACACCAAGACGACGGTGGAGCAAGTGACTGACAGAGTGGAACTGACCACCGACGTAGATTACATCGTGACCGGCACCACCCCGTTCACCAGAGCTGGAAGCGTGGACATTCAGGATACTGACCACGCTGTGCTCATCATCGCCAACATCAAGCCCAGCAAGGTATTGGGCGGTTGGATGAAAAACATTTACATCAATGGTGAAAATGCTGTTGACGGCACTAACTGCCAAGTGAAGATGTACGGTCGCGGCACTATCGTGTTCCCTTACGGAAAAGACATCCAGCCATTGACATGCTACACTGGGAAGAATTTCACTGGAGAGTCATGTAGCAACTACAGCGAAGGACACTCTGGAGGCTACATGAAAACACTCTCTGACGACCTACTCAACAACCAAATACGTTCGTTCAAACTCAAGCGTGGCTATATGGTCACCTTTGCCATCGGTACAAGTGGTTGGGGATATAGCCGTTGCTTCATTGCAGACCAGGAAGACCTTGAAATAAACACATTGCCAAGCATTCTGGACCAGAGAATCTCCTCCTACAGAATCTTCAAGTGGTTCAATGCTCACAAAGCAGGTATTGGAGACAGCAACGACAAAGGCGCTATAGAGGGAATGAACCTTTCGTGGTGCTATCGCATGTGGCCAGATCCTCAGGGACTTGACTATCGGCCTGACTGCGAATACATTCCACACCACTACAAGGAAAGTTGGCCTAGATATGCATGGTTGGGCACCATGGATTTCGCATGTCACATCAAGGGAAACAACGAACCTGGAAATTCAGCCGATGAAGAGCCTTGTGATGTGAATGCCGTATTGGCGAACTGGCAAGAAGCCATGCGCACTGGCATGCGACTGTTATCAGAATCTTCCCACGATGGATCAATGGGACACCTCAAGGCATTTATTGACTCTATTGATGCGCGTGGTTGGCGATGTGACGTCCTTGACTTGCATTGTTATTGGGACACAGGCTTCGGTGAAGACAACCTGAAGAACTACAGCAACAATTACGGCAATGGCCGACCGATTTGGATTTCAGAATGGATCTGGGGCGCTTCATGGAATCGCAATGGAGCATTTGCCAATGGTGTGACTGACGAACGTATCTTGGAGCGCACGAAGGAAATCCTCAACGCCCTCAATGCTAACGACCGCGTGGAGCGTTATGCCTATTGGAATAGCGAAAGTAAAGCACGCATCTATAATAACGGGGCACTGACAGAACTCGGCAAGTACTATGCGACGATGGATGTCGGCCAAGGCTACAATGCCTCTGCACAATATATTCCCACCAACACACGTCTGGAGGCATTGGGCAAACTCGCTTCTGCATACGATAAGAAAAAGGGAACAGTTACGCTCTCATGGTCTGATCCAAACTGGGATGTAATGAGCAGCATTTCCGTGCAATGCAAGAAGCCTGGTGCAAGCCGATTCTCCACGATTGGCAACATCACGCCTCAAGACCAAAGTTCAAAAAACAGTGCATCGTATTCTTTCATGGCAGCCATTGAGGAACCAGGTGCTTATATTTACCGTGTCCGAGCCACTTCGCATGATAACGTCACACTGGAAACGAACGAGGTGACGATTGATGTGGCTCCGGCACAAGGCACAGAAAAATATCAATACGGCACAGTCACCCTGTCATCCACTGAAGGAAACGACATTAACTTCACCACGTCCCTTGATGTGGAGAATGCCACAGACATCTGCATGTTCATGGGGTCAATGACAAATAAGAACACCTCCTTCCGTGCCGGAAACTATATTGCAAACAAATACTCTAAAGACTATTTCTCCTGCCAGATTCTCCCCTGGAGGGACAATACCGGCAGGATTGACTCCAATGAAGAAATGCCTTTTTTGGTGCATCCTGCGGGAAACTTCAAATATGGCGACCTTGATTGTGAAGTCGGGGCTTTCACTTCCCAAACAGCAAAGAGCAACAATTGGACAGAGGTCACAGAGGTGACATTCCAGCAACCATTCCCAGAGGGAGTGACCCCTATCATTTTGACAGAAATTCGTAAGCCAACGGTTTCGAGCATGGTTTATTGTACAAGAGTGTTCGACATCACCAACACAGGATTCAAGTGTATCATTTATCCAGAAGAAGCTACAGGTGCAAAAATCTCACGCGCCCAAACCGTTTGTTATTTCGCCATCACTCCCGGCATCGGATTCATGGACGAAGAGAACCAACTCATCATTGCTGCAGGCAAGGGGGAAGACGAAGACATCTATGGTATAGTTGCGCAGTCCAATACTATGTACGCACCCTTGTTTGACGAAGTCAGCAACTCCACAAAGATGGAGCAATTAAACCTCTACCGGCCCACACTTCTGACAGCCCTGCAAACAAACAATTATTCTGCAGTGTGCATGTTGCGGCGCACCAATGTGACGAAAAAGGAGGACGACATTACATGGACTACAGGATTCAAGATCAAACGCATCGTTGACCGCGATTTGACTATTGGCAACAATACCATATCGAAGGATACCTCAGAAGAGGCGTACCGCGACCAAGTCGGATGGGTGGCACTTGCCCCATACAAGGAAGGCGGTTCTGTGCCTACAGCCATTGAAGCAATATCCGCGGCCCCAATGACAGGTTCATTCACCCCACGCGTTGTTAATGGGCACATCTATGTGGATGGGGCGAAACATTTTGAGGTTTACACTACGACAGGAACCCCTTTGGCTCCAGACGCAACGCTTTCTCCTGGCATCTACGTGATCAAGGCAAACGGAAAGTCTATCAAAATACTCATTAAAAAATAATAAAGAATTATGGCAACACCACACATATCAGCACAAGAAGGTGCATTCGCCAAGACAGTTCTCATGCCTGGTGACCCATTGCGAGCAAAGTTCATCGCAGAAACATTTCTGAAGGATTCCCAGTTGGTCACATCGGTACGTAATATGCTTGGCTACACAGGAATATACAAAGGAGTTCCCGTATCTGTCATGGCAAGCGGCATGGGCATGCCCAGCATTGGCATCTACTCTTACGAGTTGTTCAAGTTCTATGGTGTGGAGAACATCATTCGAGTTGGTTCTGCCGGTAGTTACCGCAACTGGTTGAATGTAATGGATGTGACATTGGCAGAACGTGCTGTGAGTGATTCTTCCTTTGCGAAAGTGCAAGGTGGCATGACAGAAAAAAGCATCAAGCCCAGTGTGGAACTGAATGAAGTCATCCAAAAGAAAGCAAAAGAATTGGGTATTAATTTAAAGATGAGTATCGTACAATCCAGTGACGTCTTCTATTCAGACCCCTCACAAGGTACGTGGCAGGACATTGCTGAGCGGACAGGGAGTGACTGCGTCGAGATGGAAAGTTTTGCGCTCTTCCACAATGCCAACATATTAGGAAAACGGGCAGCATGCTTGTTAACCATCAGCGATTCATTTGTCAGCCATGTGGAACTGACTGCTAAAGAGCGGCAAAACTCCTTTACTGATATGATGACATTGGCGTTGGAGAGTGCAATAGAATTATAAATTCACGGCAAGAAGACTATCACTATATGAAACAGTTTTTATCAACAATCGCTTTTATCGCAGGTATTGTGCCAACCATAAAGGGCCAAACCGATGTCACTGAACAATACATCAAGAACCCTGATTTTGAAATCAACTATCTCACATACTGGAATGTTTCAGGGATACAGATGCAAAATAATGCTTCGTTTGCAAAACATGGCGGTGTGTATGTAGAAAAGTGGACAAACAAAGGGAACGGCGTCGGCTCTGCCTCCATCACCCAAGAATTGAAAAATCTGCCACAAGGCCAATATACACTGAAGGTATTAGCGCAAAACATTCAGCAAGACAGTCCTACTGCTGCACAAAGTGGAGCTGTTGTTTTTGCAGGAGATAACACCACAGCCATCACAACGCCTGGTGAATATTCGGTTGACTTCACTCATCTGCATGGAAATATCACGATTGGTTTCAGACTCACCAATGCTACCGGCAATTATTGCTGTTGCGACAATTTCCGCCTTTATCGCAACGGGAATGCCAGCGAGAGTGCTGCACTTGAAGATGCACGACTATATGAAGAAGAGCGTGCCGCACTTGCCGAACTGTATGCCAATGCCAGCGGAGCCACTCCATCAGTGAAAGGGAATGACTACATAGCCATCGGTGGAGTGTTCGCATTGGGACGATTTACGGTTACGACCAATGGAGCCACCATCAAGGAACGGGGATACTGCTTCTCAAAAAGCAACCCCGAACCCACGGTAATGGATAGTGTGTCAACTTACGCCTATAGCCACGAAGGTTCGATTTACGTGATTGAGCCTCTCACTCCTGAAACATTCTACTGGATTCGTCCCTACGTCATCACCAAAGACAATGTTGTCGCTTACGGCGAGTCCAAATATATTGCGACACTACCCAAAGCATCCTGCACTTGGACTTACGGATATGAGGGTGACGATGCTCAAAATGCACGTATTGTCCAAGCCATCAATAATGGCATTGTGAACTACAACGAATGCACTGCCATCAAAAAGTTCAATCTGTCAGGTCATTATGTATGGGGAGCAGGAGCTGGAAGTGGAACAGCAGAATGCAAATACGGTGGAGAGATGAACATTAGTCAAGCCGAAGCCTATCAACGTACAGGGACTGTTCAGCATGAATTTGCACATGGTGTAGGTGTTGGCACACGAAAAATAGCTTGGGGGTTTGATGCCATAGGCAGTTGGGACAATACGGATGTACATGATTGGGCGTGGAAAGGTCGCCGTGCAAACGACTTTGTACAATTCATGGAAAACTCCAAAGAAGTACAAGTCGTAGGTGACGGCACACATGGTTGGGCACAAAACACCAATGGACGCACCAACAAACTCATCGACTATGGCATCAATGGTGCTAACGAGGATAACAACACACAATTGCTCTATCGTGCCAATGCCATGTTTGTGGAGGCGATGCACGAGGATGGACTGAATGCTACATGGAATAATAAAACCGGAACACCTTGCTACAGTTACATTTATCACCCCTTGAAAAAATATTACCTGATGAACAAGGATTCAGAAGGAGGTTTGGGGGAAGGTCTGCTCTACCAGCGTGCCAGCACTGATATTGCATGGAGACCTTTATTGACAGGTGAAGTCATCAGCAATTCTGCCGCATGGTACATGGAATATGATCCACAAAACAGTTTATATTCGTTCAAGAACGCTTCTACAGGCAAATACCTCACCCACCCCACCACGGGCAATCTATGCGTAAGAGTTGTTACGACAAATCCAAGCAGCACTGAGAAATTTCAATTGATGCCAGACCGCACGGATGTAACCATCGAAATAGATGGAAAAAAGAACAAGACACATGGATACTGGTTCACTTGGGAGAGCTCCGGTTCCCAGTCAATGAGTGCCGCCTCTTTTTCCAAACGTAGAGGATATGGAAGCATCTCGCAAGAACCATTCAATTACAGCGACGATGCTACAACCCAACAATGGATTATCCTCAGCGAGGACGAACTGGCTGCCTATCAGCAGAAAGCAATCGAGACAGGAATCAGCACGATCACGGTCAATGACAACGCATTTGACGGGGAGGGCACCATTGCTGGCATCTATACAACAGAAGGCATCTCGTTGGACACTCTTCAGAAAGGCATTAACATTGTTAAATACAGTAATGGTCAAGTGAAGAAAATCATTTTCAAATAACATGAAAATTACACTTCTATCATTGATGGCATGCGCACTCATGTGCATGCCATCTTTCGCAAAAAAGACGATTGACAAATGGCCTGATGGCATGGAAATCAATGATTGGTTCGGGCAAAACCGTCCCGTTGACATCCAAACATTAGGGAAAGCATATCGCGTGACAGATTATGGCGTGGTGAATGACGGAAAACTTCACACATCTGAAATGCAAGCCCTTATTGACCGTGTGTCAAGAGAAGGGGGTGGTGTTATTATCATTCCAGAAGGCACCTATATGACCGGAGCACTGTTTTTCAGGCAAGGAGTACATCTGCACCTTTATGACGGAGCGACCTTAATGGGCAGCAATGACCCAAGCGACTACCCTATCGTACAAACACGTATCGAAGGCGAAACCTGCCTATATTATTCAGCATTAATCAATGTTGACGGGTTAGATGGCTTCACCATTTCGGGAAAGGGAACCATTGACGGAAACGGACTCACTTTCTGGAAACATTTTTGGGAACGAAGGAGTTGGAATCCGCAATGCACAAACAAGGACGAGCAACGCCCCAGATTAGTGTATGTCAGCAACTGCAAAAATGTACAGATAGACGGGGTGAAATTGCAAAATTCCGCTTTTTGGACTACACACATCTATAATTGTGAGAACGTCAAGTTACTGCGTTTACACATCTATTCTCCTGCAAAGCCAGTAAAAGCGCCCAGCACCGATGCCATAGACCTTGATGTGGTGAAAAACGTATTGGTCAAAGATTGCTACATGAGTGTCAACGACGATGCCATTGCCATCAAGGGAGGCAAAGGCCCTTATGCAGACTACTGGCGGACATCCTACAGCGGTATTGACATCAATCAGTTTCCGGAGATGATAGGAAATGGTGGCAATGAAAACATCCTTATTGAAGATTGCGAATATGGTTTTTGTCATGGGTGCTTGACATTAGGAAGCGAATCTGTCTATAACCACAATATCATACTACGTCGTATCAAAGTGACGGAAGCGAACAATTTGCTATGGCTAAAGATGCGCCCCGACACACCACAGTTGTATGAACATATAAGGGTGGAGGACATAGAAGGAACTGGAAAGAATTTTCTGTTGGTTGCCCCATGGACACAATTCTATGATTTGAAGGGACGAGAAACCATTCCGATGTCATACAGCAACTACATTACCATGCGAAATATCACATTCGATTGCGATGTTTTTTTCAATGTGAAACAGAAACAAGACCAATACCGCCTTAGCAACTTCACATTCGAAAATCTAATCATTAAAGCCCAAAACACCGATTTCCATCAAGAATATGTGGAAAATTTCAACGTGAAGAACGTGAAAGCCGAAAAAAAGCCGTAAATTTGCATCCCGAATCAGCCTGCATATTGGGCGAAACACTTAACAAAAGAACAATTGTACAACGATTGATATGGATTGGCTAATCGAACTCTTCACGACTGGTGGTGGTGTAGCGCATACGGTCATATTGTATGCCATGGTCATCTCTATGGGCGTATTCCTTGGCAATAAGATAAAAGTAAAAGGAGTAACATTGGGCGTAACATGGATACTCTTTGTGGGTATTCTGGCTGGTGACTTGCTGATGCGTGGCGGAATTGAGGAAAACACCGCTGTCATCAATTTTATTCAAGACTTTGGGCTCATCCTGTTCGTTTTCAGCATCGGACTTCAGGTCGGTCCGTCCTTCTTTACATCGCTGAAGCAAGGAGGATTGAAAGCGAATGGCGTTGCTGCCGGAATTGTGTTGTTGAACATTGCCGTGATGTTAGCCATCTATTATGGTTTCCGCAATGTTATCCCAGCAGTCGATAATCTGCCCATGATGGTCGGCACCTTGTGTGGTGCAGTCACCAACACTCCGGGTCTTGGTGCTGCCAATGCTGCCCTCGAGCAAATCAACCAGATTCACCCATTCCAAGGAGGTGTGCCCGTAATTGCGAATGGTTATGCCTGTGCCTATCCCCTTGCCGTAGTGGGCATCATTAGCAGCATTATCCTCATCCGCATCATCTTCAAAGTCAATTTTCAGAAAGAAGAGGAGCATTTCAACAAAAGGAATAATCGGGAGGCTGTCAAGCCTCATCTGATGACTGTCAAGGTGTTCAATCCCGCCATTGCCGACAAGACTATTCTGCAAGTGAGGGGATTCATTGGACGCGACTTTGTTTGTTCACGAATGCTCCACAACGGCCATGTTGTCGTTCCAAACAAAGAGACGCTGTTGAATGTCGATGACAAACTCTACATTGTCTGTGCTGAAGAAGATGCCGCAGCCATTGTGGCCTTCATTGGTCCAGAAGTGGCGGTCGAATGGGATGAGCAAGATGTACCAATGGCATCCAGAAAGCACACCGTCACAAAAGATAACATCAATGGAAAAACGTTGGGAAGTCTGCATGCAAGTTCCATGTATGGCGTGAACGTCACCCGTCTCTACCGTTCAGGCATCGAGCTCTTTGCCAGCCCCAGTCTGATTCTGCAAGTAGGTGACATTCTCACCGTTGTAGGTCCCGAAGATGCTGTTGACCGCTTTGCCAACCGAATCGGTGACAAGAAGCAGCAATTGGACAAGCCCAATCTGCTCACCCTATTCCTCGGAATTCTTGTCGGCATCATTTTTGGTATGCTACCCATCAACATCCCAGGCATGTCAATGCCCGTCAAGTTGGGTTTGGCAGGAGGCCCGCTCATTATCGCCATCATGTTAGGTCGTTTCGGCTATAAACTCAAGCTGGTTGCATACACGACCAACTCGGCCTCGTTGATGATTCGAGACATTGGGCTGGTGCTCTTCCTTGCCAGTGTCGGCATCAAGGCTGGTGGCAACTTTGTCGATACCGTCATCAACGGAGGTGTCCATTATGTGTGGATTGGTTTCCTCATCACCGTCATACCGCTACTTGCCATGGGTATCTTTGCCCGCATTAAGTGGCAGATGAACTATTTCCTACTCATGGGTATCATGAGTGGAGCCACCACTGACCCACCAGCATTGGCGTTTAGTACATCCAACGCAAACAACGGAATACCAACCGTTGGATATTCAACAGTCTATCCTCTGTCCATGTTCCTGCGCATCATTACAGCGCAAGTGATTATTTTACTCCTATGCAGTTAAACATCAACGACATACTTCACACCTTCTTGCAGTCAGCAGATTTTCCTCTGTTGGCTGCATTTGTGCTTGGTGTGCTCGTTGCACTCAACCCTTGTCAACTTGCCATCAGCATCTCCGCCTTGGCGTATGAATACCGCAACGGAAAGAAGTTGGCTGACGGCATCAGTTATGCATTAGGCAGAACCATCACCTACACATTATTGGGATGGATAACCATGTGCTTGATAGGTGGCGGCAGCAATGTGGCAGGTTTGCAGAACGTGCTCTCGCAGTCAGAGGTGGCAGTTCCTTACGTATTGATTGCCTTCGGGCTCTATCTACTATACAGAGCCTTTCGCCGCCATCATCATGGAGACAATTGCCACAACAGCGGAAAAATCATTAAGCGGAATGGTCCCTTCGGTTCATTGGTCTTGGGCATGACACTTGCTCTTGCCTTCTGTCCCGAAAGTGCCATTTTCTATTTTGGCATGATGATTCCCCTAAGCATTTCTAGTCAAGTCGGAGCCATGATTCCGCTCACATTCGGGCTGTCAGCCAGCATCCCAGTCGTTGTCATTGCCTGGCTTATGCACAAAGCCGTCGATAAAGCGGCAAAACTAAGTCACGGATTTGAGCACTTCCAACAATGGCTTAATGGCATAACAGGTGTACTTTTCATTTTGATTGCCATCATACTTTTCATGGGAGATTGAACATTATTTGAGCGATTTAAAAACTTTAATAAAACAAAATGCCGATAAATGATTTTTTTGTGCTACCTTCGCACTAAAATCATTCCGCTATAGATTTAAGCACCACAATATGATTGAAGAAGATAGACAAAATGAACACGAAGAATCCACGGGGAAAAGTGCATCGCAATTGATGCGTGAACTCCTCCGACTGATTATCGTGCTGATATGGAGATTCCTTGTCTGGCTCTTTAAGCGATTCTTAAAGGGTGTCTTGTGGTGCATGCAGGCTACAGAGACAGGCTGTAAACGTCTGAACGAATGGTGGCACGACAACAACACTCAAGAGAAGGTTGCCAAGACCAAGGCATGGCTCAAAATGGCAGCCCAAACTTTTGGGAGATGGTGCGTCATTGCAGGGAAAGCCACCATTCATGGCATATCCATCGGAGCACAAGCCACATGGCGCGGCATTAAAGTGGCGACGAAAGCCACAGCCAAGGGTATCGTCATTGCTGTCAAAGCGACAATTCAAGGCATTATTCACCTACGTCCTACCATCAAAAAACTCGGCAGACTCATCGTGCAAGGAGGCAAAGCCATTGTTGCGTGGACGAAACGATGCAAACGTGGCATGAAACTCTCGCGCATCAAGAGGAGACGCCGCTATGAAGCCTTCCGACGAAATGGAGGTGTCAAAGGATGGATGGTCGGCACCACGCGCAATGTACGAAAGAACATAGAGATGTTCATGGAGGAAGACCAAGAAGAAGCGGCTCCCGATGCAGTGACAGAGGACGACATCATGGAAGAAGCACTGGAAGAGGGTGCCAACGATGGCAAGAGAAGCATGAAAATCGGGAAATCTTTCATCTCACGCGCCAAAAACTTCATGGATGTAGAATAGCACTTCCGAAAGACTTGCAACCAGGCACAATACATCAGTCTTACACAAAACCCATAAACCTCACACAATACCACTCCCATAAAAAACAAGCATCATCGTGAAAAAGATTCTTATTACACTGATACTCCTCCTGTCCGTAGCACTACAAAGCCAAGCAGTGCTAAAAGAGAAGGACTTGGGACATACCCTGCACGTTCTGCGTCTCGAACTATACAACAAGTGGACAAGGCAGAAAGCCAGAATGAAGCAGATGGAAGAACGCAGTAAAGCGCAACACGAACGACTCGTTGCCATCTCCAAACGCTGCGAAACGACAAGTCTTATCCTTTATTCGCAAGGACAGGATTTCACCTTCGACATGGCGTATGCTTGCCAAGAGGCAACCTCCTTGTATCGTGAGTTTCAAAAGAGCACCATCCCTTTCGACCAGATAAAACAGAACATTGAGTTCGAGATTGCCAACTACGATAGTCTGATTTACTCTCTGAAACAAATACCGCCAGCCATGCTCGATGCCGACAACGCAGACGATGAACAAAACAAGGCTGACAGCACGAGCAGAGCGACCTCCGAAACAGAAGAGAGCAGTACTTTCATGCTGGATGCCCAAGGCATCAAAGACCGTGCCATGTGCATCGAATACGCTGAAACACTACGGGAGAATATGAGAGTCATCCTAAGAAGGCTGGAGAAAGAAAACAAGCACTACACAGACTTGTTTCTCCGCATAGATAGGCTGAACAACTTTGCCCAGGAAAAATACACAGATTTACAACAGAGCATCTTCATCAATCCCGGCACCAATTATCTTCGGATTCTTTCCGCCATTCCTCGTCAATGGGAACGGATAAAGGACGACTTCAACACCAAGTATAAACCATTGGAAGAGCGTGGGCGCAATGGGCAATTCAAAGAATACAGGTCTGAGTGGAGAGGCGGCATCGTCTTGTTTGCCAGCATCTTCATGCTCATCTACATCCTTGGAGGAGCCATTCTCAGCAATGTGATTCTCCGCTGGCTGGTTCCCAAACGTTTCCGCACCGAAAGGTTCAAGCAGAAACGTGGCACGCTCATCATTGCACTTGCCGTGTTCCTTTTTGCCGTTGCTGTCATGATTGTCCGCACCATCATTCACCACAGCCTGATGCTGATGGCTACAGACCTCATGATTGAAATGGCTTGGCTGATAGAAGCCATCTACGTGTCACTAATCATTCGCCTGAAGGGGGAAGAAATCAAGGATGGAGCCAAAGTTTATGCGCCTTTCATCCTCATATCGATGATTGTCATCTGTTTCCGAATTATCCTGATTCCCAACACATTGGTCAACATCACCTTTCCGCCAGTTCTTCTTGCATTCACCATTTGGCAGATTATCTCGCTAAAGCAATGCTGGAAGAATATACCGACAAGCGATGCCATCTACTGCTCCATATCCCTTTTCGTCATGCTGGCATCGTGCATCCTTTCATGGGTGGGTTTCACGCTTATGGGCGTCCAGATCATCGTTTGGTGGACATTCCAACTTGCCGCCATCGCCACTATCACCTGCTGCTATGACCTCATGGAGATGTATGAAAATGGACCCCTCTGCCGACGCATCAAGAGGGCATACGGAGATGCTGTCAAAGAAGATGAGATTCGTTACAAAATGAAGAGAGGTGACTTCGTTGACCAGACTTGGGTGTACGACTTTGTCAACAGAGCCTTCATTCCTGTCTGTGCTGTCTTCTCTATCATCATCAGCGTTTACATGGCAGCGGCGATATTTGACCTCCGCCAGTTGTGTATCACTTGGTTCATCCGAGAGATTCATGTTGACAGACTCTTCACTGCATCTATTTCCAAGTTCTGTCTCGTGGCTGCCTTGTTCTTCATTTTCAAATACATTAACTATTTAGTCCGTTCCTCTTGGTTCCGCTATCGCAGAAAACATAAAAACAAGGACTTCAATGCCACGCTTGCACGTAACATCATCGCTTTGTTGATTTGGGGCATCTACATCATCGCAGTCTTCTTAATGCTCCACGTGCCAGGGACAGGGATTGCCATCGTGACGGGCGGTTTGTCAACGGGTATGGGCTTCGCCTCTAAGAGCCTCTTGGAAAACTTCTTCTACGGCATTTCCCTCATGTCGGGACGTGTGCGTGTAGGCGATTACATCGAATGTGACGGCATGATTGGAAAAGTAGAGAGCATCACCTACCAGAGTACACAAATCACAACCCTGGACGGTAGCGTGGTAGCCATTCTCAACTCCGACCTCTTCAGCAAGAACTTCAAAAACCTGACCCGCAACCATCAGTATGAACGCATTGCCATCCCATTCGGAGTGTCCTACGGCACCAACGTGGAAGAAGTGAGACGCTTGATTGTGGAAGGCATCAAAAGCATCTGCAAGAAAACACCCGATGGCAGAGATATCGTCACACAGAAGCACCCCATATTGGTCGCATTCTCCGACTTTGGTGCCAGCAGCGTCGACTTGCTACTTGTAGTTTGGGTACTCGTTGATCAACGCATTTCTTTCACAGCACAAGCCAAAGAAAAAATCTATCAAGTGCTCAACGACAACCACATTGAGATTCCGTTCCCACAGCAAGACATTTATATCAGAAGTATTACAAATTCGGAGCAGAACTGACATTAAAAACAAAAAAAAAACATTCTTTTATCAAAAAAAATGTCAATTGTAGCTGATGAACGAAAAAAAAGTATTACTTTTGCCTCGGAACTGAACGAGAGGGCTGCCCAAAGGCGGCTTATCAGTGTGTCAAAACGTAGAGATAACTAAAAAATAAATATAATCTATGGAAGTAAAGAAATCTAAAAAAGCAGACCTCGAGGGCACAAAAAGCACCGGACTGCTCATTGGCTACATTGTAGCCCTTGCTGCCATGTTTGCATGCTTCGAGTACACCACTCGAACGTATGAAGAAACAGACGTTGTTTACTCAACAGTAGCGTATGTATCTGAGGAGGAAGTGGTTCCTATCACTCAGCCTATCTTCACCGCAGCGCCACCTCCACCAGCAGAGACTCCGGCAGTAGCTGAAATCCTCGACATCGTCGATAACAACACTGACATCGAGGAAGAGAAGATCGAAACCTCAGAGGACACCCACGAGGCAGTATCCGGTCCAGTTGCTCACGTGTCAGGTCCTGTAATGGCTGCTCCTGGTCCCATACAGGAAGAAGGTGACGAAACCGAAATTTTCGAAGTGGTGGAACAGAACCCATCCTTCCCTGGTGGTGACAATGAGTTGATGAAGTGGCTTCAGAAAAACCTGAAGTACCCACCAATGGCTCAGGAGAACGGAATCCAAGGTCGTGTGATGGTTCAATTTGTCGTGAACAAGGACGGTTCCATCGTTGACCCCAAAGTCATTCGTGGTGCAGACCCATCCCTCGACAAGGAGGCCATGCGCGTAGTACAGGCAATGCCCAAGTGGGTTCCTGGCAAACAACGTGGTAAGGCTGTACGTGTACGCTTCACTCTCCCTGTCACATTCCGTTTGCAATAAATTAGCATTTTATCTCCATCGCTTACGACGATGATGGAACAACAAACATGCCGCACACACATCTGCTGTGCGGCATTTTTTTACAAACCTTTCACGATGCACACAGTCGGGAAGTCGTTCCATAGGTAATGAATCATTATTTATAACCTATGAACAATAAGTTTCACACATTATATATCCATATGCACACGATAACAGAACTCATACAAAAGATCAACACCGCCATAGAGGACATTCAGTACAACACTGAACCGAAAAAGCTCTACGACCCCATACGCTACATCCTGTCCATTGGCGGCAAACGCATCCGTCCCTTGCTTATGCTCATGGGGTATAACCTCTACCGCGACGATGTCGATGCCATCATCAATAACGCGCTGGCTTTGGAGACCTACCACAATTTCACCCTGCTGCACGATGACCTAATGGACAAGAGCGACATGCGACGCGGCAACCCGACCGTACATAAAAAGTGGAACGACAACACAGCCATCCTCTCTGGTGACACCATGCTCATCATGGCATACGAACTTTTCAACAAGGGCATGAAGAACGATGCCGCATGGACAGCCTTCATCGAGGCAACCCTGGGTGTGTGTGAGGGACAGCAATACGACATCGATTTCGAAACCCGCAACGATGTGACCGAAGCAGAATACATGGAGATGATTCGCATGAAGACCTCCCTGCTCTTGGGTTACGCACTGAAAATCGGAGCCATGTTGGGCGGTGGTGACCAGGAAGACGTGGAGAATCTCTACAAATTTGGAGAAAAGATGGGGTTAGCCTACCAACTGCAAGACGACCTGCTCGACGTGTATGGCGACCCAACTAAGTTCCAAAAGAAACTCGGAGGCGACATCGTGGATAACAAAAAGACCTTCATGCTCATCAATGCTTACCAGCGTGCCAACCAAGAACAAAAGGCAGAATTAGACAGATGGATGAACACCCAAGAGTTTGACTCAGCAGAAAAAGTCGAAGCAGTTACACATATATATAATATATTGGGCATCGACAAACTTGCCCAACAGAAAATCGAAGAATTGTTCGCCCTGTCGCTCCAAAGCCTCGACAAGGTGAAAGTGGATGAAGCCAAGAAAGCAGAACTTCGTGCATTCGCCAACCGCCTGCTTGGCAGAAAATATTAAGAAAGGATGATAGACACCCATGCACATATTGATGGACCAGAATTTGCCGAAGACATTGAAGACGTCATACAACGGGCAAAGGAGGCAGGAGTGGAAAAAATCTTTATCCCCGGCATTTGTCTGAAGGACACCCCCCACCTGTTTGAAGTATGCCAAGCCCACCCCCACTATCTCTTCCCCATGATAGGACTCCACCCTGAGAACATCATGGACGAAGACTACCACCAAGCCCTTGACCAACTGGAGCAACTCCTCACTGCATATTCCAACTCCAATGACATTACCTCCTCCCCCATCATTGCCATCGGAGAAGTAGGGCTTGACCTTTACTGGGATGCCACCCACAAAAAAGAACAGTTGGAAGTCTTCGAGCGCCAAGTGCAATGGGCAGAGCAATACGACCTTCCCCTTATGATTCATTCACGCAATGCCCACAAAGAACTCATGGAAGTGATGGAACGACATCGCAACAGCAACCTCTATGGTGTGTTCCATTGTTTCACAGGCACCGAAGCAGAAGCCCTCGACCTGCTCACATTTCCCAATTTCATGCTGGGCATCGGAGGAGTTCTCACCTTCAAGAAATCCACCTTGAAGGATGTCATCAAAAACGCCATCCCTTTATCAAGGATTGTGCTCGAAACGGATTCTCCCTACATGGCCCCCGCCCCCAATCGAGGCAAAAGAAACGAAAGTGCATACGTCAAATATGTAGCCGAGAAACTCGCAGAGATTTATGGCACCAATTTTGACGAGATTGTGCTTCAAACCACTAAAAATACGCTCAAAGTTTTCAAAAAACTGACTTTTTTCGATAAAATTTAAAAGTTTCCACCTTTTTACAATTATTGATAAGAAAAAAATCATTATTTTTGTCCCGAATTATGGGTTAGCAATCCGTTCCAACGGAAAAAAATGCCCAAATGTGAGGTGTTATCACCTTGCAAACGCCACAAAAAGGAGAACATAAAAGGAGAGATGCTCGAGTGGCTGAAGAGGCACGCCTGGAAAGCGTGTATACGTCAAAAGCGTATCCGGGGTTCGAATCCCCGTCTCTCCGCAAGGAAGAAAGGGGATGAGAACCAAAGGGGTTCGTTATCGCGAAGCGCTTGCGCAGCAAGAATCCCCGTCTCTCCGCAAGGAAGAAAGGGGATGAGAACCAAGGGGGTTCGTTATCGCGAAGCGCTTGCGCAGCAAGAATCCCCGTCTCTCCGCAAGGAAGAAAGGGGATGAGAACCAGGGGAGGGCGTTAACGCGAAGCGCTTGCGCAGCAAGAATCCCCGTCTCTCCGCAAGGAAGAAGAGAGGAATAAGGAATAACAACAATCGATTCCAATCCTCCAACGCATGATAGAATAACAAAACAAAATTAAATAAGTTATTAATCTTAAAATTTTCAAGACAATGAAAAAAATTTTTGCAATCATTGCATTGATGGGTGTGTTTACATTTGGTATGACACAAACCGTTTCAGCTCAGGACGAAAGCGCAGACTCTGCAGCAGCCACTGAGCAGGTTGATTCTGCTGCTGTTGACACTGCAGCCGCTCCAGTCGTTGACGAAGAGCCTGTTGAATCAGAGCCAGTTGAGACCGGTATGTACAAGGACATCAAGACTAAGTTCATTGAAGGTTCTGCAGGCTTCATGGCACTCGTAGCCATCGCCCTGATCATCGGTCTTGCTTTCTGTATCGAGCGTATCATCTACCTCGCACTCTCTAAGGTGAACACAGTGAAACTCATTGAGGACGTTGAGAACGCACTTATCAACAAGAACGATCTCGAAGGTGCAAAGGCTATCGCACGCGACACTCGTGGCCCTATCGCTTCTATCTTCTATCAGGGTCTCATGCGTATGGATGATGGCGCTGACGCAGTGGAGAAGTCAGTCGTTGCTTACGGTGCAGTGCAGGCTTCTAAACTTGAAAGCGGTTGCTCTTGGATCACCCTTTTCATCGGTATGGCTCCATCTCTCGGATTCTTGGGAACTGTGATTGGTATGGTGCAGGCATTCGATGACATCCAGGCTGCAGGTGACATCTCTCCAACAGCCCTTATTCTTCAGATTTTCTACAACTACATCCTCGCTGAAATCGAAGGTCTCACCGCTAAGATGGAAGACTCTACCATTTCTCTCCTTGACATCGTTGCCAAGTACAACAACAAGAAGTAATTAAGAACTTCGGAGCAATGTATCCGAGACAAATCTTAATCTCTTCAAATTAGTCACTAACTATTTAATTAAGGAGAAACAAAATGGATAAAGTACAAGTAATAAGCGCACAGGATAAAGTGGAGAAAATCTCCAAGATCGTGCTGTGGAGCCTTATCGGCATCTCACTCGTGGTCATGGCGCTCTTCCTGCTCGTAGGCTACAACACGCCTTATGAGGAGAATATCAAACAAGTAAATCCACAAATGACAGACCTCCTGCTCATCTGGACTTACATCCTCATCTTTGCCACCATCATCATCACTGTAGGTGCTGTGATTTATGGCTTTGTGAATGGCTCCAACAAGTCTAAGCACGAAGACAAAGGCATGGCAAGCAAGGCTGGTCTCATTGCATGGGGAACCCTTATCATTGGTGTTGTTGCAGGTCTCATCGTAGGTTTTGCCAACAAAGACGAAGTGCTGCTCATCAATGGTAAAGACTGGAACATTCCTTCCGACATCATTTTGACAGACACATCAATGATTGCCATCCTCGTTTTGACGATTGTGACAGTCGTTGTAACTGCCTACAGCATGATTACCAGTAAGAAGTAAACCTTTAACTCAGAGCAAATAATATGGGAAAGAAAAGAAAAATGCCAGGACTGAACACCAGTTCTACAGCCGACATCTCATTCATGTTGCTCATCTTCTTCCTTGTCACAACGTCAATGGACACCGACCAGGGTTTGGCACGTTCACTGCCTAAACCACCTGAGGATGACCAATTGAACAACGAAATCAAAGTGAAGGAACGTAACATCCTGAACATTCGTATCAACAAGGACAACTACCTCCTCATCGGCGATGACTATGCAACGCTTGCTGACGTGAAGGAGAGAGCGAAAGAGTTTATCAAGAACGAGGACAACAAACCCAACCTGCCTGAACTCAAGCCTCACAAAGTGAAAGAACTGGGTAAGACTTTCATGGTGACGGAAAACCACGTCATCTCTGTTCAGACAGACCGCGGTACTGACTACGGAGTCTATTTCGCCGTGCAGGACGCTTTGGTATCGGCATACAACGAGATTCGTGACGAATTCTCCAAACAGGAATTTGGTTATAAATATGACCAGTTGGATGCTGACCAACAGAAGATTGTACGCGATGTCTATCCACAGAAGATATCTGAGGCAGAACCAAAGAAATATGGAGGACAACAATAATGAGCAGATTTAACAAAGGCGGAGGCAGAGAAATGCCAGAGATGAACACCTCATCTCTCCCTGACTTGATCTTCACCATCCTGTTCTTCTTCATGATGGTTACCACCATGCGTGAAGTGACGCTTCAGGTGAAGTTTGAGAAGCCAGTCGGTACTCAACTTGAGAAATTGGCTCGTAAGTCCAGTACATCCTTCATCTACATTGGTCAGCCAACCGATGCTCTGAAGGGACAATATGGTTCATCACACCGTATTCAGTTGAACGACAGAATCCTCGAGGCACCCCAAGTTTACGACTTCGTGATGGAAGAGCGTGGTGAATTGGCTGAAGCAGACAAGCCATTCTACACAGTCTCCATCAAGGCAGACCACCACACCCCTATGGGTATCATCACCGACGTAAAACAGGTGTTGCGTAAGGCTTATGCCCTCAAGATTATGTATTCGGCTAACAAACAGCAAGAAAAATAAATCATTTATAATAGAAAAAAGAGCGACTCACGCCATGTGGGTCGCTCTTTTTTGTAACTTTGCAAAGACAAATACAAACCCTCTCATCAAGAAACACGCCGATGAATCTCATCACCCTCATGCGCAAGATTGCGCCTTATGTTCGCCCCTACAAATGGCTGGTGGTAGCCACTTTGGCACTCACCCTCATTGGTTCACTCATCGCACAGGTCAATGCCGTTGTGCTCGACCGCACCGTCGATGCCATCAATGCCCTCATTGTTCCTGAAGGATTCGAATGGAGCAAGGCTGCCCATATCCTCACCGTCATCTCCATCATCCTGCTCGGCAAGGAAGTGCTTGCAGCCATCATCCGCTATGCCCAAAACTACTATGGCGAGCGCATGCGCATCTTCGTCAGCAAAGACCTCTCCCAAGCCGTGGTTGACCGCATTCTCAACTACCGCATGGCATTCTTCTCCCGTTCAGGCAACGAGACAGGCAAGTTGCAGACCCGCATCGACCAAGGCGTAGGCAGTCTTTCTGTCACCGTACAGAGTGTATTCATCGACCTCTTGCCCCTCTTCACCAGTGCCCTTCTTGCCCTCATCCTCATGTTCGCCGCCAACATCTATGTGGGCCTCACCGCCCTCTTCATCGTGCCCATCTATATCTGGATCACCATTGCCCAAGCCCATCGGCTGAAAGGATGGCGAGCCAACATGCGAATGTTCCGCGAGATGAAGAGCAACGGCATCGTCGGTATCATCGAGAGCATGAACGTCATCAAATCCTTCAACCGCGAGAACATTGAGAGCCAGAAGCAGTGGGACATCCAGACGCAGTTCACTGACAACCAGATGAAAGTGCGCAAGACCTCCTTCTACTTCGACGGTATGAAAAGCCTCGTGCAGCAGGTTGGCACCGTGCTCATCATCATCCTCACTGCCTATCTTGTGCTCATCGAGTATCCAGGGATGACAATCGGTAAAATCATGTACCACGTCATGCTTTTCGCCAACGTCACCGCTCCCATCACCCAACTGCAACGCATCTTCGATTCCCTCAACGATGCCCTCATCTATGCCGAAGGCTTCTTCGACATCCTCGATGCCAAAGGAGAAACCGAGCCGTCTGGCACCTACCGCCCCGCCGAGGTGAAGGGTAACTTCGAGATTCGCGGCGTGGATTTCACCTATCCCAACGGCACCAAAGCACTCCACAACATCAACATGAACATCGAGAGTGGTTGCATCACTGCATTCGTCGGTCTTTCAGGAGCAGGCAAATCCACCATTGTCAATCTGTTAGACAAGTTTTACGAACCTGATTGCGGACAAATCCTCCTCGATGGCGTTGACCTGCGCGACTACGACACCCTGTTCCTTCGCGACCATATCGGTCTCGTCCTTCAGAAGAACCATATCTTCGAAGGCACCATCGAGGAAAACATTCGTTATGGCAAGCCCGAAGCCACCGACGCTGAAGTCATCGAAGCCGCTCAAAAAGCATACATCTACGACCAAGTGATGAAACTGCCCAAAGGCATGCAGAGCAAGGCGACAGCCCTCAGCGGCGGACAGCAGCAACGCATCGCCATTGCCCGCATGTTCCTCAAGAATCCCCCCATCATTTTCCTCGACGAGCCCACCGCCAGCCTCGATGCTGTTGCCACCGAACAGATCAAAGCAAGCATCGATGCCATCAAGCGCGACCGCACCGTCATCATCATCAGCCACAGCATCAGTCAAATCATTGACTCCGATATGATTTACGCCCTCCGCGATGGACGCGTGGAACAGTCTGGCAATCCCGATGAACTCTACCAGAAAGGTGGCGTCTATAAAGACATTGTCGATGCCTCTGCCCGCAGCCTCAACATTGACAAACTGGCACACACGCTCGACCGCAACGGTGACGGACAACTTTTCGACTGAAAATAACAAACTGTTTATTTTTTTCTTCGCCCAATTTGTACTATCTTTGCAAAGGAAATCAAAAAGACTACATCATGAAACCATATCTTGACTTGCTCGACCGCATCCTGAAAGAAGGAGTGCAGAAGGGCGACAGAACAGGCACAGGCACCATTTCGGTGTTTGGTAATCAGATGCGATTCAATTTGCAGGAGGGCTTTCCACTGCTGACCACGAAGAAGTTGCATCTAAAATCTATCATCTACGAACTACTGTGGTTCTTGCAGGGCAACACGAATGCAAAGTGGCTGCAAGATCGTGGTGTGCGCATCTGGAATGAATGGGCGGACGAAGACGGTAACCTCGGACATATCTACGGTTATCAGTGGCGCAGCTGGCCCGACTATAACGGTGGGCATATAGACCAAATCAGCGAGGTGATTGAGCAAATCAAGAACAATCCCAACTCACGCCGACTGATTGTGTCGGCATGGAATGTGGCAGACTTGGGCAACATGAACCTGCCTCCCTGCCACATCCTCTTCCAGTTCTACGTGGCAGACGGCAAACTAAGTTGCCAACTCTATCAGCGCAGTGCAGACACCTTCCTCGGTGTTCCGTTCAACATTGCCTCCTATGCATTGTTGACCATGATGGTGGCACAAGTATGCGACTTGCAACCAGGCGATTTCGTCTATACAACAGGTGACACGCATCTCTACCTTGACCACATCGAGCAAGCTAAACTTCAACTCACCCGTGAGCCTCGCCCACTGCCCAAGATGCACATCAATCCGAATGTGAAGAGCATCTTCGACTTCCAATACGAGGACTTTACGCTGACCGACTACGATCCACATCCACACATCAAAGCCACAGTAAGCGTATAAATATGTACAATTTGACTATTTACAAGGTACAATTTATTGGGCCATTCAGCGATTTAAGGATTTGCCTTGCGCCCATGTAACTATTCAACGAAAACTGAAAAGCAGTCGCCTACGGCGAGAAATCCCACAAATCTTTACAAATCGTTCAAATCTGTTATTGAAATTTGTTAGATTTGGGCAGATTTGTTAGATTTCTGCCCCTCAAGGGGCACTAAACGACACGGCAAGAAAGAAATTGCAAAATAGTCAAATTGAAAAATAAATTGTACATTGTAAATTATCAAATTGTAAATAAAAAAGGTGATATCCATTATTGTAGCCATAGCAGAGAACCGAGCCATCGGTTCTGAGAACAAACTGATATATTGGTTGCCCAACGACCTGAAACGCTTCAAGGCACTCACCACAGGCAACACCATCATCATGGGCAGACGCACGTTTGAGAGTCTGCCCAAGGGCGCATTGCCCAACCGTAGAAACATTGTGTTGTCACGCAAGGGAAAAGCCGAAGACTTCCCCGGTTGCGACCTCTACCCCACCCTCGACGAGGCACTTGCATCATGCACGGGCGATGTCTATATCATCGGTGGTGCATCGGTCTATCGCGAGGCTCTGCCTAAGGCCGACCGTCTCTGCCTCACCTACATCTACGACACCCCCCAAAAAGCCGACACATTCTTTCCTGAGATTGACGAAAGCGAATGGGTGGAGACCTCCAGAGAGGAGCACGAGACGGATGAAAAACACGCATATCGGTATGCGTTTGTGAACTTGGAGAAAAAAGCAAAGAGTGAACAATTCTTGAACGATAATAAAATTGTCATTTATCAGTCAGAAGATGGACAGACACAGATTGATGTCCGTCTGGATAATGAGACAGTATGGCTGACTCAGGCTCAGATGTCAGAACTGTTCCAGACAGACCGAACGTCTATCGTTCGCCACATCAACAATATATACAAGGCTGAGGAATTAGACCGAGATTCAACCTGTGCAGAAATTGCACAAGTTCAAATGGAAGGCAAGCGAACGGTAAAACGTACTGTTCCGTTTTTCAACTTAGACATGATTATCTCTGTAGGTTATCGAGTGAATTCAAAGCGTGGGGTGAAATTCCGTCAATGGGCGAATAAGGTCTTAAAAGACTATCTTGTCAAAGGTTATGCCCTCAACAAGCGCATCCGCAAGGAACAAATCGGTGAACTTCGCCAGTTGGTGGGGATACTTGGACGCACGATTCAAAACCAATTCCTAATTTCCAACGACGAAACCAATGCCTTGTTTGAGGTGGTGACAGATTACACCTATGCCCTCGACACCCTCGACAACTATGATTATGAACGGCTTGTCATCGACAAAACCACAAAGAAAGAGCCTTTCCATGCCACTTACGAGAACGCCATAGAGGCCATAAATGGTTTACGAACCAAGTTTGGAGGTTCTACACTTTTTGGCAACGAAAAGGACGACTCTTTCAAGAGCAGTATAGGGCAAATCTATCAGACGTTTGGAGGCGAAGAACTCTATCCCAGCGTAGAAGAGAAGGCTGCCATGCTCTTGTATCTTGTCACTAAAAATCACTCGTTTAGCGATGGCAACAAACGCATAGCAGCCACATTGTTCCTTTGGTTCCTCAACAACAACGGAATCCTCTATCGTGAAGATGGCTCAAAACGTCTGGCTGATAATACTCTTGTGGCCTTAACCCTGATGATAGCGGAGAGTCGAACGGAAGAGAAGGACGTGATGGTGAAAGTGGTGGTGAACCTTATCAATCAACGGAATTTGTAGGAAGAGAAGTTACCGTTTAAACGATAAAGTTTTATTGATAATACAAGGAAAAAAGTATAATGAGATACTATTCAAAACCGTCACTTTATGAATGAATATCAGAAATTTGATTATTTTTCCACAAGTGATGATAAATTGTGGATCCATAAATGTAATCTTGAAAAATATGGGCTTACACTCTCAGAAGTAAAAGATTATATATATCAAATGAATAAAGACAGACTCCAGTGGGAAGAAAAGAGAAAGAAATTTGATGAATGGGGACCTGTTTTACAACTTTTTGTTTCTGTTGTCGCAGTATTCATATATGCCCTTATATCTACAATCTCTTATGAGATTTTTAAGGAAAGTTCATATATTTGTACAACACTATCCACTTGTTTTCTTTTCCTTCTCGTTGTATTCGAATACTACATATGGAAAAATGTTAAAGTTTTGAACAGATACGACAAATGGTTAGAAAAGAAATACAAGAAGAAAACACAATATAATCCGATTATTGAGAAATTACTCGACGATGCAAATTTTGAACATTGGAAATTTTCCAATGAACTACAAAGGGAATTTAATGAACGTCAAACAAAAAGCAACTAAGGAAACGCTTCATTGCGCACGGCTCGACACTATTTTAAACAACTCTTACGGTAATCGTAAGTTAAAATAAAAATTAATTACTAAGAGATCTGAAAGAAAAAAACTTGAAACCTGATTTTTCATAATCAGAATTCACGAAAAACCATGACATTACCCATTGATTTCCAACGAATGATGACCGAGTACATCGGCAAGGAAGAATACGAAAGACTTGCCGAGGCACTTGCTTTGCCTGCACCCACCAGCATCCGCATCAATCTCCGGAAAAACGCTCAACCCTCATCTTTCCACTTTCAACTTTCCCCTGTTCCCTGGTGCCGCGAGGGTTTCTTCCTCGAAGAACGCCCGTCGTTCACTTTCGACCCACTTTTCCATGCCGGATGCTACTATGTGCAGGAGGCATCCTCCATGTTCTTGTCGCATATACTGAAACAATATGTGAATGAGCCTGTTGTGGCACTCGATTTGTGTGCAGCCCCAGGCGGGAAATCCACGTTAGCATTGTCCGAGTTGCCTGAAGGTTCGATGCTCATTGCCAACGAAGTGGTCAGGCAAAGAGCAAATATCCTCGCTGAAAACCTCATCAAATGGGGCAATCCCTACTGCATTGTAACCAACAACTATGCCGAAGATTTCGGAGCATTTAGTGATGTCTTCGACCTCATCATCTGCGATGCCCCCTGCTCGGGCGAGGGAATGTTCCGCAAAGACCCTGCCAGCATCGGTGAATGGAGCCTTGCCAATGTAGATACCTGTTGGCGACGGCAGCGCGACATCGTGCGTGACATCTGGCACACGCTGAAGGAGGACGGCATCTTCATCTACAGCACCTGCACCTACAACCTCCTCGAAGACGAAGAAAACGTGGAGTGGATTGCCAAGACATTAGGAGCCGAAGTGCTCTCATGCCATCCCCTGCCAGAATGGGGATTGACAGAGAAGAACACCCACTTCTACCCCCATCGGGTGAAAGGCGAAGGCTTCTTCGTCAGCGTATTGCGGAAGACGACGACAGACGACAGACAACAGCCAACAGGCAACGGGCGGCACAAGAAATTGAAAGAGGGAAAGAAGGGAAAAGTCACCCCTAAGATACCCCAAGAACTGAAAAGGTGGCTATTGGAAAACGAAGACTTTGTCATCCTCGAAGAAGGAGACTTGTTTCGTGCCATTCCCACCTTGCATCATGCTCTCTATGAACAAGTCCAACGCAACCTGAAAGTAGTGCATGCAGGCATCGAACTCGCCTCTGTGAAAGGAAAGAACCTGCAACCCAGCCAAAGCCTTGCCATGAGCAACTGCCTCAACCAAGAAGTCTTCCCGATTGCAGAAGTAGATGAACAGCAAGCCATCACCTATCTCCGCACAGAAGCATTGCAACTGCCAGCCAACACACCCAAAGGCTATGTGCTCATCACCTATCAAGGACATCCTCTCGGTTTTGCCAAGAACATCGGCAACAGGGCAAACAACCTCTATCCTGCTGAATGGAGAATCAGGAAGAGTGAAAAGTGAAAAATGAAAAGTGAAAAATCTAAGTATCCCCCATTCGGATGGCAGGTAAAATAGATTTTTCACTTTTCACTCTTCACTTTTCACTTTATTTTCGTATCTTTGCACACTGAAACAAAGCAAAACAACACAAATGAATTTATACGTTAGATATTTCGATCACGAATGTTTGGCAAAGTCCGTGGAAGAAGCCATTGACTTTCTCCGTTCGATACCTGAAATCAAGGTGGAGAGCAATGCTGCAAGCCGCATCACCACATTCTTGAACTCATCCAACCTCTACCCGTTCCGTCTGAAGGTGAGTTACTCCAACTATGTGCTCTTCCTGAAGACAGAAGCAGAGAACTTGGAGCAGTTCAAAGAAGAGGAGGCAATGCGCAAGGAACAGAAGGCAGAGCGCATCACCACCATGGCAGAACGCAAGAAGACGATTCTTGATGCACTCAACGAAGAGAAAGTTGGTTGGTGGGAAGCAGCCCTCACGTTCAAGCGTGTGCTCACCATCCCTGAAACAGGCAAGTGCAAATATGTGGACACACCTTTCCGTGTGCGTCTCAAAGCCCTCAGTGCGATGGATGCCTACAACCGTATCATCAACCACTTGAAGAACCGTCCAGAAGTTGACCCACGTTCTCAATTCCCATCTGCAAAGAGTGATAAGTTTGAATATCAATTCATCGGAGAGGAGAATGAGAACACCGAAGCGTCCAGCAACGAATAGTATCAATCAACTTCTTTGGAGGTAAAGGAGGTAATTGAGGAGTTAGAGGAGTTAAAGGAGTTAGAGGAGTTAGAGCCAAATGTTATACTGGTGTCAAGGTATCGGCTTTAACTTCTCTAACTTCTCTAACATCCCCCACTTCTTTAGAAGATGAAGTTCTCCTCTTCCTCGGCTTCTTCCTTACGTTTGGCAGCCGCCTTCTTCTCCTCTTCCTCAGGTTTGTATTCGTTGAGGGTGGTGCCATAAGTAGTGCGGAGCACACGGAACTCAGTGCGGCGGTTGAGGGCATTGAGCACTTCTTGAGCATCCTCATCCTTGAAGGCAAGGATGTATGCTTCCGTCAGTGTATCTGTTTCGTGCACCTCCACCTTGGGGTCACCGGCAAGGAGGGTTTCAGCCAATTTCTTGGTGATGATTTTCGGGCGAGACTCACCATAACCCACCGCAGTGAGGCGATCCCTTGCCACCCCATGCTGAATGAGATAGCGGACAACAGACTCGGCACGTCGCTGAGAAAGTCGCTGGTTGTAATCGTCATTGCCTCGGTAGTCGCAATGGGCAGAGAGTTCGATGGTGATGTTGGGATTCTCGTTCATCATCTCCACCAATTTGTCCAACGCCTCCGTCGATTCGGGCGTGAGGTCGGCACGGTCAAACTCATAGAAGATATTGTCGATGAGCACAGGCACATTGATTGGTGGCAAGGGGAACTGTAGCGTATATTCATGACTCTCCTCGGCATCTTCCACACGAATCTCGTTTTTCACATTCAGATAACCCTTGCAGGTGCCCAACAGCACATAATCCACATCAGGCTTGAGTACTTGTGTGAAAGAGCCGTCGCCCTTGACAGAGAGTTTCAAGTTGGTGCCATCATTGCCCACCATATAGACGAGGGCTTCTGGCAGTTCGTAGCCGTCTTTCTCATACACCCATCCCGTCACTGTCTGCAAGATTTCAGGACACTCGAACGAGAAGATGTGTTCCCAACCTTTGCCGTCGTTGCGCGAAGAACTGAAGTAGCCACGGTTATGCACTCCTTCGAAAGTCATGCCGAAGTCATCAGCAGAAGAGTTGAGCGGATATTGCTGATTCTCCACGATGGTGCCTCGAATGGAATCTTCGTGGGCGATGAAGATGTCCAGACCTCCCATGCCTGGGTGACCGTCGGAAGAGAAATAGAGGTCGCCATTCGGACGGAACGAAGGAAACATCTCGTCGCCCGCCGTGTTGATGGGACGTCCGAGGTTTTCCATGCCGCCAAATCCGCTGCTGAGGATGCGTGTGCGCCAAATGTCCAAGCCACCCTCACCCCCCTGTGCATCGCTGACAAAGTAGAGCCATTGACCATCGGGACTGACCGCTGGATGGGCAAAGGAGGTGAGCGTGTCGCGAGAAATCACACACTTGGTCGGCTTGCTCCACGAGGCATCGCTACGTTGCGACTGCCAGATTTCGGCATAGCGCGGATAGTCGGGATCGCTGCTGCAACGCGTGAAGTACATCGTCTTGCCGTCAGGACTCAAACATGAGGCTCCTTCATCATATTCCGTATTCACTTCACCTTCTATCACATCCACAGGTTGCCACTTACCCTGTTCATTCTTACGGGAAAAGAAGAGGTCGCCAAACTTCAAGCCCGTAATGCCTGATATATCATCGCCTGCAGCCTCCTTACGGGTGGAAGAGAGCACCAGTTGGTCGGCATCGTCGCCTACCAACATGGGGCTGTAATCCGAACGGCGAGAATTGAACACCGCCTCTTTCTTAATCTTATACTGATTCGGCTTTGCCTTCCATTGTGGACCCAACTCACAGGAGAGCAATCCACTACGTGCCAACTCATTGCCGGGGTCAAATTCCAGATACTGATTAAAGTTTTGTGCTGCCTGCTTATACTGTCCTGCCTTCAACTGCTGACGTCCCAAGTGCAGATAAGCCATGCTGTCTGGAATGTTATAGCGGATGGCATTCGTATAAGCCGCCATCGCCTTTTGCGTGTAACCGATGTGACGGTAGCACTCCCCCATCATGAAAGCCCTGACCGCCCGTTTATCCTTCTCTTTCGGCGTACAGCGCGAATACGACTTCTTATAATTGATTGAAGCCGCATAGTATTCGCCAATGGCATAACTCTGCTCCGCCTTCTTGAAGGCAACCCCTTCGTTGGCACAAGCACACACCATCAGCACCGCTATATAAATCAATATGTGGAAAATCTTCCGTTGCATATTTCTAAAAACGAAAAAAAGGCTTCATTATTGCATGGAGCCTTTCAGGAAAAGGCAAACAGGAACTATGCCGCCTCATAGAACACCTGTCCGTCCCTGTTGTGATCGCCAATATTAACTTTTTCAAGGAGGCTCATCGACCTTCGCCCAGATAGTCCTCGTCACTACCACCCAAGATGAATTTGTCCGCTTCGCTGAGATTCGTATTGATGCCCTTCAATCCCGCAGGACTAGTGCAGATGATGCCTTGGTGCTGCAACTTTACCACCTCCATAAGGGGTTTCATATAGTTTTTCTTCATCGTTCAGTTCTCCTTATTTGATGACAACCTTACGTCCATTGTTCACATAGATGCCACGTGCCGTAGGCTTTCCGCTCAGTCGGCGACCGTCGAGCGTGTACCAGACACCATCACGCATCCGACTTTCCACATCTTCCGTCGCTATGATGTTCGTTGTCTCGTCCTCGTCATTTTGCTCGTCCAAGAAGTTCAACACAAAACGACGGAAAGGAGCCTCGCTCGAATCATCGATGCCGCTCAGTTGGAAGTAGGCACGGCAAGACCATATATAAGTTGCACGGGACGGCCAGTAGAGTGTGTTGCTGCTACCGAGATAGAGGATGCTGCGGTCCTCGCCACTGATGAAAAGATAGTCATAAACCCCCTTGAACGTCACCTTTCCGTCTTGGCTGGTGACAGACTGTGGGGCTGATGCATCAATAGTGACAGTCGCAAATGTCGGTTCCTCTATGTCCACAGCATCTGAGGGGAAGTAGGCTTGCAGCGTCAGTTCCGACAGACACATATAATTGCCACCTGTCTGCGTCACCTTGAAACGGAAGTATTTATACAATCCAGGATTCTGCACCGTGTAACTTTTCCCAGCAGTACGTCCACCAGGCAGGGCATCAGCAGGGGTACTTGTCACGTTGCGGCTATCGATGGTTGTCCACGCGTCGTCTTCGTTTCGTTTTGCTTGCAGCGTCCACACTATCGGGTCACCTGATGTAGCCTGGTTTCCCGTGGTCAGTGTGTAGCCCGTTACAATCGCAGGTGTATCTGAATTAAACTCGCAAAAGGATGGATTGCCTGCCGATATGTCTGTACGCCACACATGTCCTGCCCCTGTAGCCTCATCTACCAAGTTGGGATAATTTTGAGTCGAAAGGCTGCCAGTCGTTCCACTTGTGGCGGTGCATACGGGCCTCCCTGCATCGTCCTTCAGTTGAAGTTTCTTCACTATGTATGGTCGCCCAGCCTCAATACCCGTGGCATCCTTGAAGTTCAGGTAAAGTGTTGCACCATCCAGTCCCGTCACATGTCCGTCATAGACCGTCTCAGTGTCAAGTTCCTTTATGTTGAAGCCCTCCAATGGTGTACCACTCAACGTGGGCAACGAGAAGGGCAGACAGAGCGTGTTCCAATTGCCATCAGTGTAGAGTGTGCGATCATCGAGGGTGACGTTAAAAATCCTTCCGTCTCGTTTACCGAGAGCGATGCTGTTGCAATCCCGAGAGATGCCGAAGGGTGGGTAGAGCCGCAGGTATCCGCCAGAACCCGCATGGGCACGGCTTTTGTCTTTTGAAGCAAACTCATCTTTGTAGGTTGTCCCGTCTTGTCCTACAATGGAACTGCATTGATTGAACATCGTAGTCGATTGTGTCACAGACGACATATCCCATCCGGGACCAATGTAGATGCTGGAAAGGTTAGAACACCCCCAAAACATTTGACGCGTGTCCGCTACATTTTGTGTATCGAAAAAACTGAGGTCAAGCGATGTCAGGCTGGAGCAGTTCTGAAACATACCAAACATGGTTGTAACCTCACTGGTATTCAAGTTTTCACTCCCCCTTATTGTATTCAAATCATTGAATCCCATAAACCACGAATGCAAACTTGTAGGCCTCATGCTGGCAAATGAAGATTCAAATACGACGGTGGTGACAACTCCCTTGCTCAAAACTGAAGAAGACCACGTTGGTTTGCCTTCTGATGGAATTGCAGCTTTATTACTCCAAAAATCATCAATTTTCAGCACCTCACCACTCCCTTCTGGGGTGTACGTCCTTGCTGTTCCATCGCTATTCCACGGGAAAATCACATCGGCATCTCCATAAACGAAATAGAGAGTCTTGTTCTCTTTGCAGTATGCTACATGTGGGTGCTCTGCTAGCGCCCATGCCGCAACGTAGGTCATCATGCCGACGAGCAGCATCATCGTCCGCATAAGAATGGTCTTGGTTTCTTTTCTCATATAGTTGATGTTTTAGAATTTTAATGGAATAGGGAAAACAATGCGATCTTCCCTGTGGTGCATCAATCTTGCTGTTATCGGATAGGTTAGTTTCTATTTCCGTTGCAAAGTTACGACATAGAACAAACGCTGTCAAATCTTTGTGTCACTTTTTTTGATTTTCCCCTCATTTTTTTACCATGACGAAGTGTCAAGGCAAAAGGCAGCCATCGTATGCCAATACACACACCTGCCATGAGCGGTGCGCCACCTCCATCTTTCCCCTTGCCGCTCCGTCATCAATGGTTAACAAGGTTAACGGTTAATTGGTTAATTCGACCTTCGCATGCTCCGTCTCGTCCGGTTTTACGGTCGCATCGCTTGACGGTCTTATGGTGTAACTCTCCAGCGAAAGGACTTCAACTTGCTTTTTCTGAAACAAATTTGAATAATTAGAATAATTTTATCCATAAATTTTAATTATTATAGATTTGACTTTCGGGGTGTCTTTCGCCCCACAGATTACACAGA